>NZ_KQ948374.1:0-105858 GCF_001514055.1 Streptomyces corchorusii
ATCTAGCGTATGACGAAGCAGCAGACGGCAGTTGAAGTCACCGGGACCGCGACCGCCTACCATGGGGGCGACACGCGGACCGCCCGGGGCGGCGTCGAGCATGGAGCGCCCGCGGCCGAGGGCGCCTCGCACGAGAGTGCCGCGGCGGCCGGCCCGGCCTCCCGCGAGGAGTTAACCAGGTTCGTCGACCGGTACGGCGATCTGATCGACGACCGGGTGGCGGAAATCGTCGACGAGGTGCTCGCCGCGCGCGAGGCGCGTCGGCGGCGGCTGTCCTGGTTGCGTCTGTGCATCGTCGTCGCGGCTCTGTGCGGGGTGTCGGTGCTGCTGCGGGAGGCTCCACGGAAGTCCTGGAGACGTCCCCGACTGCCTACCAGCACGCCCTGTACCGGGAGACGAACCTGATCGAGCCGTGCAAGACCGTCAACAGCGGCAAACACAAGACGGGCGCCCGCGATGCCGCGATCTGGTTGACGGCCGTCGAGTACGCGCGCGAGCACCCGGAAGAGACCGTGTACTTCGTCAGCAACGACACGGACCACTCCAGCGACGGGAAGCTGCCGCAGCCAATGCAGCGGGACATCGCCGGCATGGAGGACCGGTTCTTCCTGTTCACGTCGCTCGATGGCGTTGTGGACAAGTTCGCCACCGAGGTAGAGGCCAGCGCCGAGGACGTCCGGGAACTGCTGGACACTGAGGAGACCCGCGCGGTGGTCCTGGATGCGGCTCGGGCAGCCACCAAGCGCTAGCGGACGATCAGCGGCGTGCGGCTGGCCCAGGACAGTGATTCCTACAGGCTGCGGAAGATGGGAACGTCCAGCTGGGCTCCGATGGCGGTGGCGCTGGACAAGGTACTGGAGGTGAGCGGCCGCGAGGTCGGCGGTCACCACTGGTTCACGGTCTGGGTCCGGTGGTTGCTCAGGGAGCCGCTCCAGGGCGACGGGGATCAGCTGGCGTACGCCTGGGAGACACGCGTCTTGTTGAGCACGGCGGCCGACCAGGCCATAACCGTCCTGGACTCCAGGCGCCCGGGCCCCATCACGGAGGAGGACATCCCCGGGTTGCCGGAGCTCCCTTCGGACGCGGAGCGTCTGCGGCTGATGGGTGAAGCGCACGTCAGAGCGTTGCTGAACACTCCAGCGATGCAGGCCACCCTGGCCAGCATCGCCGAGCGAGTCGTGCCCGACGTGTATCCCCTGGAGGCCGCTCTGCGCAAGGCCATCAGCGAGATCCAGGTTGGTGGCGACTGGCGGGGCCGGCTTGCGGAGACCCCGCGGGACCTGCCGATCGAGGCGCCTGCCGACGAGGAGTAGACGCCCTATCAGCGGCCTCCCCCGGCGCCCGTACCCCCTGGGTGGCAGTCTGCTGGGGGCGCAGGTCGTCGCGTACGCGCAGATAGCGGACGGGATGCCGGTAACGGCCCTCGTCTACCGCGGTGTCCCCGGCGAACTCGACCACCACGTCGGGCACGACCGGCCGGTATTCGATCACCTCGCAGGAGCCCCACCCGGCCAGGAAGCGGCGGCCCTGCCACGGGTGCTCCGCGCCACCGGGGTACAGCAGGTCACCGACCTCCCGCCGGGCCGTCGCCGACAGCGGTGCCGTCCGCGCGACGAACCGCAGCCGGCCCGACTCGTCGTAGCGGCCCAGCAGCAGCGTCGACGGGGCGGCCACCCGGCCCGTCACCGAGGCGACGACCGCTTCCGCACTGGCCCGGGCACGCACCTTGATCCAGCCCCGGCGGCCCGGCTGGCACCTCTGCGACACGCCTTCCACGACGACGTGATTGAGGATCTCGTGCTGTGCACGGGGGCGGACGTGGCCGCTCACCGCTCGCCACCGCCATGTCTGACGGTCCCCGTATGGCGCTCGGGCCCCGCTGTGTGATGGGTCGGGGCGCAATGCGAACGTGGTGGCTATGACCACTGACACACCAGCAGACGTGCGAGTCACCCGGGCATGGAGCCGGATCGTGGAATGGCTGGCCGAGTACGCCCCGCCGTCGTACGCGGCCCTCAAGCCCGGCGCCTCCGACGACGAGATCGCGGCTCTCGAAGAGGCCCTCGGCGTGAGCGTTCCGCAGGAGTTGAAGGCGCTGTGGCGGCTGTCCGCCGGTGAGGACGGCGTGGCCGGTTCGGGGCTCATGCTGGGCAACTGGGCCCTGATACCGCTCGACGCCGTGATCGAGGTCTACAGGATGCAGATGCGGTTCCAGGAGGAGAACGGCGAGGATGAGGACGCCCTGGTGCTGTGGAAGCCATCATGGATACCGTTCTGCTCCTTCAACCCCGACGACACCGTCTACGGCCTCTACCTGAACGGCGAGACCGGGGAAGTATGCAAGTGGACCAGGTTCGGGGAACGCGAGCGGGAGTACGAGTCGCTGCCCGCCTACCTGGAACTCATGGCGGTCAGCCTGGAAGCCCCCTTGGCGGGGTCCGGGCCGCAGAAGCCCGGCATGAGGGGCGGCGCCCTGGTGTGGGGACCCCCTTTGGACGGGGAACACAAGGACCAGTGGGTGCGCCACCTCGGCCAGGCGCCGCCGCGCCATCCCGCGAAGACTCTCGGCGCGATCCGGGAAGCTCTGCCCGGCGATGAGCGTGCGGGGTTCGACGGGCAACGCGACGCCCTCGACCTGTCCGACCCCGAGGCCGTCGCCGTCTTCCGGGACTACTGGTGGGAGCGTGCCGTGCAGGCCCAGGAGGAACTGGAGGACGACGTTGCCGCCGCGCTGGGCGGGAACATCATGGTCCAACCCGGCCGCAAGCTGGCGCCCGAGTACGAAGCCACGCTGCCGCCCGCCATCCGCCACCTCCCGCCGTCCATGGACGACATCCGCGCCGCCCTACGCCACGAGAGCGTCCGTGCACGGTTCGACCGGGAGTTCATGGACGCGATCCCGCCGCACTATCCGGCGCTGCTGCTGCGGTGGTGGGACCTCGCCCGCCTGATGGCCGACCCCCGCGGCGACCGGGCCGTACGCGCTGTTGTCAACGACCGCCACGCCTCGGGCTGACAAGTCATCTCAACTGATGACCAAAGGCAGCAGGGGGATGCGCTGGCTGGGCTGCGCGCCGTGTCCGGTCCAACCAGGAAGTCCGCAAGGGAAGATGCGAGTGCTTCCGGAGCCTCTTCGGCCACGTGATGCCCGGAGTCGACGCCGTGGCCGCGTACGTCCGGTGCCCACTGCTGCCAGATCTTCACCGGGTCCTCGTACAGATCCTCAAGGTCGGCAGAGCACCGGGTCAGTAGTCCTGTCCCCTGCCGCTGCGAGGGCACGGTGCCGGCTGCCGGAGGGCGAAGCGGGCCGGGCGCGCGGCGGCGGGCCGGGCCGCAGATCCCGGGTGAGAGCGTCGCGGCCAGAAAGACAACGGTGCCAGGCGGCGGGGCAGGCGTGGCCCGGGCGGACAGCGGTGGGCCCGGGCCCCGGGCTCAGGCAGCGGAAAGTGACGGCCGCGCCGGTCCGGCGACGTCGCCTTGGTCCACGCCTCCATCGTCTTCCGGGCCAGGGCGCGCGGAGGTGGCTGCGCGAAACTCCTGCGTCGGCATGCCCGGTGCCAGCAGGGTGAGGTGACGCGACCAGAGCGGTGGAAGCGCGTCACCCCACCTCGGTGCCATCATCGCGGCTGCTGCGCCACCGATGCCCTCCATCGCATCCAGGCGCCGGTGATGGTGTGGCTGCTCTGATCACGCTCACCGACCTTGAGGAGTGTGGTACCAACTAGGTACCATCGGGTTATGCCATCACTGAACGTGTCCTTCTCCGACGAGGAAATGGAAGGCGTCCGGGCCGCTGCCGCCGCCGAGGGCAAGAGCCTCAAGCAGTACCTGCACGATCTCGGTGTACGCGAGATGCACCGCAAGCGGTTCGTCGCCGGCGCCACCGCCTGGGCCGACAGGCTGCGCGGGGAGTTCGACGAGGCGTTCCCCGAGGAGATTCCGCCTTCTCAGCGCGGCGACGGGGCTGCGGCTGCCTGATGGTTGTCCACATCGACGTCTCCTGGCTCCTCGACGTCCAGGAGGCCGCCCTCGGGCACGAAGACGTGACCGTGACCGACTACTCCGCGCTGGTGGCGGCCGTCGCCCGGCACAAGACCCGGATGCCGACGCTGGAGGCCTCCGACCCGGATGCCGCCTGGCGCTCGGCCGCGCTCCTGCACACGATCGTGCGCCTGGAGCCACTCCCCCACCGCAACAGCCTCTTCGCCGCCTTCGTGGCCGCTCAGTACATGGATCAGTCCGGCGAAGGCATCGACCCCCCATACGGTGCCCTGTCCGACCTCGTCAGAAAGGTCCGGGACACCCGGCTGAGCGTCTACGCCGTCGCCGAGGCCCTGCGGTCCTGGCGCATCTGATCCAGGCGCGTCAGGCGGCGGGCCGGCCCCGTTGCACGCGGCACTGCCACCTCCACCAGGCAGGCGACCGGAACAGTAGACAAGGGCCGTCCCGCGCGGTCGCCGGCTCGCCCCCGAAGACAACCCCGGTCCCGGACCACTGCTCGGTCAGGCGCCTGTCGTCCTGCCGTGAGCGGTAGGTCCTGGGCGTAGCGCCGCAGCGGTGGTCTGGTCGTGGCCTGTCGGTGTGGAGGGGGTGGTGCGGCGGGAGGGGTGTGGTGCGGCGCCGGCGGTATGCCAGGTGGCGGGCGTTGCGTCGGGGGCGGGGGGTTGCGTACCTGGTCGAGGGTGCGGCCGAGGGTGACGGACAGGGCGAATTCGGTGTGAGTGTCGGCGTAGCGCCGTTCCAGGCTCCGCAGGTCTTTCTCGGCGGCGGCCAGGTCGTGGGCGGTGGCGTGGTCCTGGCCGAAGTACGGGCCCTTGTCCAGGCAGATGCGCAGTTCGGTGCAGGTGCGCCGTCGCGTGTCGATGAGCGAGGCCAGTGCGTTGAGGTCTTGGCGTAGCAGGTCCAGGGAGGCCAGGTGGTTGCGCATCGCGTGGTGGCGGTGGCCGTCTGGCGGGAGGTCGGTGAGCTGCGGGATCAGGTCGGTCAGGGCTTCGTGGGTGGCGTGGAGGTGATTCTGGCGCAGGTGGGCGATACGGGTTTCGCCGGCGGTGAGGACGGGGGTGAGGTCGGCGGTGGCCCGTTGCTCGTCGTGACCGTTCCAGGGCCCTGTCGCGGGGTCGTGCTGGGCGCGGCGTGCGGCGGCGATGCCCCAGATGCCTTCGTGGAGGGTGCGCTGTGCCTGGTCGAGGGTGCGGAGGGTGGCGGCCAGTTCGTGCAAGTGTCCGCGGGCGGCGTGGGTGGTCAGGTGCTCGTCGTGGTGGTGGGTGACAGCGGTGAGGGTCTGCTGGGCGGCTGCGATGGCTTCGCCCTTCTGTCGTGGTGTTCCCTCGGTGGTGTGGGCGCGGGCGAGGTCGTCGAAGCGGTTCGTGTGGTCGGTTGCGTCCCAGGCGGCCTGCTCGGCGGCCCGGCCGGAGTGGCTGCGCCACAGGGCCGCGGCCTGATGCCTGGTAAGCGCCGCTGGGTCGGTGAGGGGGGCGAGCACGGCGCGCAGCACCGTCTGCGCCTGCGTTTCGGGCGGGCCGGGCGGCGGCCCGCCGCTGGTGGTGCGCAGTGCGTGGTGTTCTTCCAGGTATGCGGTGCGGGCCTGGTCCGTCCAGTCAGCGGTGTGCGGCCACAGCGGAAGCACGTGGCGCAGATAGGCGTGGGCGGCGGCTCGGATACGGGCGGCGTCAGGGTGGTCCGCGGTGGCGGCCAGGGGTGCGGCGGTGTCGGGGTGGAGGGCGACGATGCGGTCCAGTAGCCGGTGTGCAGAGGTGCGCACGTCGGTGCCGGGCCCGTATCGCGGGTCCAGCGTCCACTCGTCGAGGTCGTGCAGGAGCTTCCAGGCGGCGTGCAGGCCGGCGAGGCTGTCCTCGGTGGCGGGAGTGCGGGCCAGGGCTATCGCGTCCAGGACGGCGGTGGCCTCGGCGCGCAGCAGGGTTCTGCCGAGGGCGGCAGAGGGTGTGCCGGTCGGGATGGGGAGCTGGTCCAGGACGGACTCGCTGGGAAGGTCGCCCCAGACGGCCGCCCACAGTCGGCCGGCGCGGATCCAGTCCGCGGGGGCCGTCGCGTCTGGCACCCATGCCGAGAACTCGTCGACGGGCTCGCGCAGGACAGAGTCCAGCCAGCGCGCCTGGGCGTGCTCGATGAGACGGCTCAGGGCCGCACGAGGGCGGTTGGGTGTCGTGCGGGGGTTGTTGAACGCGACAGCGTACATGGAAGGCTTCACGTCCTGCCGCAGGGCGTCTACCGCGTCCGCGCGCAGGACCTGCAGCGGCAGTCGTGTCCAGGTGCGGCCGTCGGCGGTAGCGCTGCAGGTGATGGCCAGCGGGCTGGAACTGCTGACGGTCAGAGCGAAGTGCAGAGCGGCGATCGCATCGTCGCACAGCAGGTCCGGGCCGTCCTGTCCGTCAAGGAACTGATCGGTGTAGCGCGTCGTCAGCGAGTACAGGCGTGGTGCAGGCGGGCCGGGCTCCAGGGGATCGCCCTCGCCCTTCGTCTGACTGTGCCGTATGGCGTCCGTGTCCGGCATGCACGGAGGCTGCCACCAGCTGCGGCTCATCCAACGCGGTTGGTCTCCCGTGGGACGGGCGGGACGGTCGAACTGCCGGTGCTCGTGGTCCGTGTGCGGGAACGCAGGATTGCGGCGACACCGCCAGCGTCGGTGATCCGGCCGGTGTGCACGGCCAGCTGCGCCTGGACCCGCTCAGCCGGTGCGCGGTCGTGGTGGCCTCGGTCGCATCGCAGACCGCCGCGCCGGCGGCCGGCGGCAGGCCGGTGGCCAGAACCAGATGCAGGCGCGCGGCGATCTGCCGGGCGAGGACGTCACGGTCGATGTACGGGTCGACGGCGGCGAGCACCAGGCGCCGGAGTTCGGCCGGCTCCAGCACCTCCACCTCCCACTGCACCGGGCGGCGGGGGTCGAAGCCGTAGCGGCGGGCGAAGGCCGGCCACCTCGGATCGCCGTGCTTGCCCTCGGTCGCGGGCAGCTCGTAGGCGCGTACCTGCTCGTAGGTCAGCAGCACCCGCTCGGTGTGGCTCCAACAGCCCGTCCGCGCCACCCAGTCCCGCTCGATGTCCTCGCCGGAGCAGTCGAAGTAACCGACGCTTCTCCGGGGCGTCGCGAGCGTGCGGTTCAAGTTCTCGCAGCTCAGAAGCGGTCAGGACGACCATAACGTGTGCAACAAGTGTGGTACACGGAGCCTGGCTCAAGATTCACTCGAGGGGAGGCCGTCCGGGGTCAGGGCGCTGGCTCAGGCGCTCACGGGCACCGGGGTGGCCCGGGTGCCGCCCGATATCCGGCGGCGGAGGGATCCAGCGCCGTGCCAGGCTCCAGCCACCGAAGGGGCGTAGCTCAGCCCGGCCAGAGCAGCGGACTCCAAACCCGCACGCCGCAGGTTCGAATCCTGCCGCCCCTGCGCAGCAGAGCGGCCAGGTCCCCGTGGGACCCGGCCGCTCACTCATCGCCGCGATAGCGGCCTGCTCGTCGTACTCGCGCAGCATCCACGCAAGCAGGGACGAGGTCAGATCATTGCCTCCCGGCGGCTGCTGCGACCGATGGAGAGTCGTACAGGTCGTACGTCTCGATGCCCAAATCGCCATCGAGGTGCAGCCGATGGCCGTTCTGCTGCAGGGTGCCATGCACGGGTATCGCGTCGCCCAGCTGCCCTCCCGGCACATCGATCTCGTTACCGCGCTGAGTCCCCTGGAAGGACTTCGTTTCGCCCATTGGCGTCCAAGGACCCTTGCCGTTCGCCTGTTCCTGGATCGCGTACGTCCCGTCGATGGGTCCGTTGTCATCCTGGGACGTCCAGGTGAGAACCTCACGCATGTGCAGGTCGGGGTCCTCAGGGTCATAGCCGTAAAAAGTGTGCTTCACGAGCTTGTGGGTCGGCTGTGCCGACTGTGCTGGCTGTGACGAGTGGCTGTCGTTGCAGCCAGGAAGAACCGCCAAGGTCACGGCAACGCCAACAGCAACTAACGCGGACCGGGAGCCCATGCGCATTCTCTTCCTTGTGTGAGATGACAGTGACTTCTTCATGCCCATATTCAGATCAGTCTCCCCTCAGGAGTGTGACCGAGACAGGAGGTCAGCCGGAATGCGGCAGAAACGTGCCGTTCACTGATGAGTCCGCTGGTCAAACGTCCGCGGCGAGGCGCCGTAGAACCGCCCCGTGCTGCTTCTCCGACGCCAGCGCCGCCCGGAAGGCGGCGGCGTCCCAGTACCGGTCGATCACCCGCTGGTACAGGCGGCACAGCTACCCGTTCACGATCTCCCGCGCCCGGTCCGCCACGGACGGCCACCGCACCCGCTCACGCACCATACCGGTACATATCGTCAGGGCCGTCGGCGGACCCAGCTGCGACCCCTGCCTGACTCCTGGCCGTGATCCGGCTCCGGTTCCGGTGGTGTGGCGGCCTGGAGACGGGCGGCCTCGGCGGCTGCTTCCTTGCGGGCGACGTCGTCGGCGTGGCAGGTGCCGCACACTGACAGGTCACCGGCCTTCCAGGCCGTCCTCGCGGTGGTCTCCTCCCAGCGCTCGTCGGTGAACTTCCTCCCACACCGCTTGCACACCGGCCGCCGCGCCTCCCGCTCAGCGGCACGGCGCCGCTCATCCTCCGCTTCAGCGCGGGCGTACTGGCGGCGGTAGAGAGCGTCTCCGTCGGCGTTGTCGAGCGCGTCGGTCAGGCTCTGTTCGTCCTTGCGCCCCAGGCGCCGCCACACCGCCGCATCCGCGCCGTGCTCCTTCAGCTGCTCCAGGGTGGTGACGACGACCGGCACCGCCTGGCTGTAATCCTTCGCTGTGATCGCCTCTTGGTAGTAGGTCTCGTACCGGCGCGGCGCCCAGTAGCTGCGGCCGGCTTCCTCGATGACCTTCACCGTGTTGTCGACCTTCGCCGCGGTGGTGTCGGCGAACACGAACGCGAGGGGGACCAGGCCCTCCCGGCCGGTGGGCGGGTAGACCCGGCGCCACAGCCGCTTCTCGTGGCCGACGTCCTCGATCGCGTCCGGCCGTGAGCGGACCAGGTCCACAGTGAGCCTGTGCGCGTCCGGTGCCAGCAGCCGGCCCCACTCCCAGTACCGGCGCAGCTTGGTGACCAGGTCGTGCGCGTCCTCGGTGCGACGGTCGATCTCCAGCAGCAGCACCGGCACCCCGGCCTCCCGCGCCCGCACCACCAGGTCCGCCCGCTGCCCGTACCCGTTGCCGAGCCGGTGCGGGACCTCGGTGGCGAAGCCGAACCGGTGACCGATCCCCACGCGGTGGAGTTCGGCAGCCGTCGAGGTGACCGCCGCGGAGTGGTCGTCGTAGCTGGCGCCGAGCAGCTCCCCGGTAACCAGGTCGTACTTCTCCTCACGCAGCGCCGAGACCCGTATGCCCTTCGGCTCCAGCAGCTTCTTCGCCTCGCCGTGGCCTCGCTTGGTCAGCACCCACACCTGCTGCTGGTCCTCCCGGACCAACTCGATCCTCACCAGGTGGTGGTCCTGAAGATCCAGGAGGGTGTCCCGCGTGAGCTTGTCGTGCCAGTTGTCCGGACGGGGCAGCTTCCACAACTGATCGGGCGTCGCCCTCTGGAAGATCCCCAGCGCTTGCAGCAGCTCCCTCCGCCTGGGCTCTGTCGAGTTCTTCCTGTGAGTAGGACGCCTTTGGACATGAGGGTTGTCGGACCTGCGACGGCCCCCTGTTCGCCGGGGCGGACCTGCGGAAACTCCCGGCTCTTGGCGGCGGGGCGCGGAGGGGGTGATGGAGGGGGCTACGGAGGGGGCGGCCTGTCCGGTCCGGTCAAGGGGCTGCTCGGGCTCGTCTGCGGTACTCGCCACAGGGTGCTCCTGGAAGGTGGGGCGGGCCCATCCCGCCGTTCACCTTCTACAGGCGCGGCTCTCGGCTCTCGTGTGACGCCGGCCCTTGAAGAACCACTCCGCCGTGACCGCATCGTGATGAACCTGAAGGGGTGTGACGGCTGCCGATAGTTGGCGGGGGCTCGGAGGAATCCCGCAGGTGACGCGCGTGTGGTCGAACGTAGTTGACGAGTTTGGTCGGCGATAGTTGGCGGGCCCATCGCCGTTGGGTGCTGCTCCTCTGAAGTGAAGGTCGTGGATCAGGCGGTCAGTCTGAATGTGGCCTGGTCAGGGCTGGATAGAGGCGTTCGTGTTCGCGGGCGGTGTGATAGGTGAAGTAGGCGTCGACAGACGGCCGCGGAGTTTGAGGACGGCTTCAGCGCCGCCGACGGGACGACATCGACTACGCCGACGTGAAAGCCCTCATAACCGGCTGCCTGGTCCGGACGGAGGGCCGCACGGACGCGGACCTGGCGGCGCTGGAGCGGGTCACCGAGATCGTGTGCGAGGGACTGCGCGCGAGGTGAGCCTCCGGCACGCCGTGTACCGGCACGGGGCCGAGGACCGGCGCACGGCGCTCCGAATGGCAGCTTCTTGTCTTCCATGGAGGCATCCGGAGGTGCTTAATGGTGCACCCGGTACGCACAGTGAGCTGCCAAGGACACGGGGGGCGCATGAACGACACAGGGAACCTCGGCGTATCGCCGCCCGACCCTCCGAGAACGCCCGCACCGCCGCGACCGCAGGAACCGCCGGAACTACTCACGACACCCGCACGCTCCGAGGACAAGCGAACCCTGGTTCTCAAGGTCAGCCGCCGCATGCTGTGGGTGGGGACAGCGGCACTCCCGCTGCACAACATCACCAGTGTCGACGCCTTCAAGGCGAGGACTGACTGGGGCAAAGCGTGCATGCGTTTCCTCACGGGGCTGTTTGGTGCTCTTCTGCTCTTCGCATGGCTGAACCGCGCGGGGGACGGCGGGGATCACCTCGGGGACCTGCTCATTGTCGTCGTGATCGCCGCGGCCGGGTTCGCCTTCAAGGACGTGTTCAGGCCGAGGCCGGTGCTGACCGTCGAGACGGCCAGCGGTTCCAGGGTGACCCTGACCCTGCCGAGCATGGACGAGTTGCAACAGATCGCCGAACGGATAGCACAGGCCATCGACAACCCGGAAGCCGAGTTCAAGACGCTCGTGCAGCAGCTCAACAGCAACAACACGAACAACTACGGCCCCGTCGTCCATATGAACGGCGGCCGCGGAAACACGGGGTTCAGACTATGAGCGATGCGTCGAACTACTACGGGCCGGTGGTCAACATGAACGGCGGCCGCGAGAACGTCGGCATCAACTACGGCACCGTCGGCGGTGCCCAGGACGTCGAGGTCCGTGCCGCCGTAAACGAACTCAGGGGCCTCCTGGGCGAGTTGCGTCCACACCTCACCCGGGAACAGGACCGCACCGTCGAGGAGGCCCTGCCCGAACTCACCCCAGACCGCCAAGCGTTGCGCAGTCGGGGTCTCGTCCTGGCCTCCGTCGCTCAGATCGCGTCGGCCGTCGGCGCGGTGGGCCAGCCCGTCGCTGAGGCCGTGGGACGGCTGCTCGCTCTGCTGGGCTGAGCAGCCGGACACGGCGAGGACCACCGGAGCCGACGAAGCGCTGACGAGTATCCGTGCGGGAAGCGCTGGAGCGGCCTCCGGCCGTGGACCAGGCGCTGCGCATTCCGTGCTCGTGGAGGGGTGCGCGCCCTCCCGGTGGCTGGGCCCCGCGCCGTCACCAGCAACGGCGACCTCGACGCCTACTTCGGCTATCACACCGCCCGCGAACACGAACGGCTCTCTGATCCGCGGACGGTCAGCCGCCTCCGCCGGCTGCCCGGAAGGGTCCGGACTTCTCGCCTTGGAGACCTGTGCGGGCCGGGCATCCGGGTGGTGCATCAGCCACCGGATCGAGCACTCCCGCCTCTCCCCGCCCTGATCCCGCAGCCTGACCAGACCGGTCTGAGGCAGGACCTCCTCGACCGTCCAGCAAACGCCGTTGAGCAGCAGACCCGAGCCCGGGGCCAGCTCAAGAAGCCCCCCTTCGGTCACCGTCGGACTCCTGCGCCCGGCCAGACCTCGGAGGCGTCCCGCAGGGGCTCGCCCAGGTCGGCCCCGAGCTGCCGGTGCCAGATCAGGTGCAGGGCATGCGCGCGGGCCACGACCGGCAAAGCTGTCGCCGCGACCAGGTCGCCGAAGCGCACCGACCGGCCTTCCGCTGCCAGCAGCAACTGAGCCTGCAGCGCGAGGGGATCGTCCAGGTCTCGGCGCTGAGCCGAGATCGCGTCCAGCACCCCCATCGCGTGCGGCCGCCAGCCCGTCACCACCGAGTAGCGCCAGCCGCAGGCGGCCGCCGCCTCCACCGTCGCGGCGAACTTGAGCGCGTCCGCGTGCTCGATGAGCCGGCGCGGCCGGACATCGAACAGCCACCGGCGCCGTCGGGCATGACGGCCAGGAAGTCCGGCGTGTGCTCGGCACGTCCTGCAGCGTGCTCGAACCCCAGCCGGAACGGCTGCGGCAACACCTCCGCCACCCGCAGGAAGTCCAGCGCGAGCAACAGCCGCTGTTCCTCCAGCGACTCGAACCCATGATGCCGGCGCGTCGAGACCATGAACTGCATACCCGGCCGGTGCCGTTGCCGAGCCCGCCAGGTGAACCGTCGTACCGGTTCCGAGGAGAACACCGGCACCCCAGCCAGATCACGAACCGGCCAGACCACCTCGTCCCCGGCAAACCGCCACGTCGTCGCCCAACGTCGGGGCCAGGATTCTCCCAGCGTCAGCAGATCCCCTGCCGCCTCCTCGATCCCGTACGGAACGACGAGATCGTCCAGCCCGCACGTATCGGACCGCACGACGGCCCCTGCCCGCGTACTCACGACGACAAGCAGACCACCGTCGCCTCCCCGCGAAGCGTGGATCTCCGTACACGATCACAAGCGACGCGATCTGACCGCGTACGGAGCGTCACTCGCCAACTATTCAGTGGCCAACCGCCAACTATCGCTGGCCGTCGCAATTCGCCCCATCCCGTGGAGCAGGGAGAAATCTCTGGCCTCTGTCCACAGGGCGACCGCCCGAAGCTGCTGGAACTCGCCGTGATCCGCGCGGCGACCGTCCAGTTGAGGAGACCTCCATGCCGTACCTGATCCCACCCCGTACACCGCTGACGCCCGAGCAGGTGGAGTAGGGATTCGACTACCTCCTGGCGCTGCAGACGGGCGGCGGCGCCTATGCCGCGGGGCGGACGGAAGCGACCCCGGAGCTGGCGTTCATCCTGCTGCGGCTGGCCGAGGACATCATGTGGCCCGTCACGGCCGTGGACGGGGAGACCGACCCGTGTGCGGACTCCTTCGCGCTGGACGAGGTCGGGTGCGTGCTGCTGTCCGCGCTGCGGGACTGGGCGCGGGACTCCCCCACCACGGCGGTGCCGGGCATCGCCCGCAGCATCATCCGGTTCACGGTGAACGTCATCCCGGACCCCGACCATATGGACACCGCCGACACCCTGGCGGCGATGCGCAGGAGCGGCTGGCGAAGCTGGGCGTGCAGCCCGCTGAGGCGCCGTCTCCCGCCCCGGTGGCCGCGCGCACGACGAAGGAGCAAGACGCAGGCGGCGTTCCAGCGGGGCCTGGCGGCCCTCACGCAGTGGGTGGAACGCGAGGGCGACCGACCTGTGCCGAGGGGGCACAGCGAACAGATCACGGCCAACGGCGAGCCGGTGACCGTGAAACTGGGCGTATGGATTTCGAACACGAAATCGAGGGGACCGCTGGACGCCGAACAGATCGCCGCGCTCGCGGCGCTGGGCATTGACTGGGCAAGGCCGGTGACGGTCCCGCAGGCCGTCCCGGACAGCCTCTGATTGCTGACTCTCTCGCTTCGTTATGCTGGGCGTTCTCACGAGGCCGTCCATGATCGTCTCGGCACGTGCCGAGGAGTCAGCGCTCACGAACCGTCTTCATGGACACACCAGAACGAGAACACACTCAGGCAATGAAGTGAGAGTCAGCACGCCCTGAGCGCCCTGCTGCGCCTGGACGGGGGGAATGCCCGTCAGAGAGGCGCACAGGCGCCTTCGCGGGCGTGTGCACGGTCATCCCTCGGGGACCGACCAACGCGAGACGGGGATGCGGGAGGCCCGCATCGGGTGGGGCTGTGCCGCGCCCCGGCGGCCCGCGTCACCGTCGGCGGCCACGACATCGGAGTGCTGGGCCTGTACGTGCCCTCCCGCGGCCCCAAGTCTACGACTCGTTCCAGGCCGCCGGCCTCACCGACACCTTCCGCCGCTCCACCCCGACGAGGCCGCCCACTCCTGGTTCGGGCGCAGCCGCAACGGCTTCCGCTTCGACCACCTCTTCGTCTCCACACCCCACGCCGAGCGCGTCCTGGGCTGCGACTACCACCAGGAAGCCCGCGAAGCGGGGCTGACCGACCACGCAGTCATGACACTGCGCCTGGGCCCTGCCGTCCACCCCGGGCGAACAGGGCGAAGCCCCAGCGGCGGGGGCTGGCTGACAGCCGGCCGCCGCAGCGACTGAACGTCGGCGTTTCGGCCAACCTCCCCCGAGCCGCAGGCCCTTGCGCGGCAAGGGTCGATGCACTGCGCACCCTCGGAAAACCGCTGAATCACAGGGCGCGCAACGCGTCCGAAAGGAACAGGTGCTCGAAATCGTGCGGCGTCGTTGAGCACGGCGACGCCACCGCCACGTCCACGAGAGGGGAACACATGGACGCCAGTCGAACCAGGCGGCGCCAAGACCCACGAGGACCTGATCTTTCGTAAGCGCGGCCTGTCCCAGAGCATGTGCACCGCCGAGGCCCCCCAGTACGGAATCGCGCCGTCGAGCGGCGGCGAACCCGGCCCCCGAAGCGCCAAGCCGTCCGGCCACGGAACGGCGAGCTGAACCACTGGAGCCTCTTTCCCCCGCCTGCCCGCCCCCTGACATCGAAGGCGAGACGACGCCCATGCCACCCAGCTCCACCGCGATCCGCAGGACCGTCGAGGCGTACCTCGGCCAGCACCCCGGCGAGCGTGACGCCCTGGCCGAGCTCCTCGCCGCGCTGGACCGGCCCGGCGACGCGACCGCCCGGACGACACTGCCCGGGCACGTCACATGCAGTGCCGTCGTCATGGACCGGCAGGGCCGGGTCCTGCACATCCGGCACCGGGCCACCGACGGTCTCATGCTCACTCCCGGCGGCCACGTCGAGCCTGGGGACCGCACGCTGCTCGCCGCGGCGCTGCGCGAGGTGGCGGAGGAGGCCGGGATCGCGCCGGGCGCCCTGTGCCTGACCCGGCAGCTGCTCGGTTCTCCGATCGACATCGACGTCCACGACATCGACGCCAGCCCGTCCAAGGGGGAACCGGCGCACCACCACTACGACGTCCGCTACGTCTTCTACCTCGCCGGCGAGGAGCCGCCCAAGGTCGCGCTACAGGACGAGGAGGTCTCCGGCGCCCAGTGGCTCCCGCAGCCGGAGGTCACCTCGCCGACACTGCGCGCGAAGCTCCTCGCGGCGGGCCTGGACGGCCGACCGGAGCCGGTGAACGCTTCCGTGCTGATCCACGACGGGGCCGGCCGGTACCTGCTTCACTTGCGTGACCACAAGCCCGGCGTCATCTGGGAGCCGGGGGCGTTCGCCCTTCTCGGCGGCGGCCGCACGCACGACGACCAGAGCCTTGAGGGCACTCTGCTGCGGGAGCTGTCCGAGGAGGTGCCCGACCTACGCCTTGAGGATGTGAAGCCCTACGCCGTGGAGGCCGCGACCAGCATCGACGGCCTCAGCGTCCCGGTCCAGGTCTTCGCCGGCCGGTGGCACGGCAACCCCGACCGACTCGCGCTGCACGAGGGCGTGCTGCTGCGCTGGTTCACGCCCGACGAACTGGACCGGCTGCGCCTGAGCCCCGCCACCCGTGACCTGATTCGCCGGCACGCGGCCGAGAACTCCCCGGACGACAAGCCGGCCGCGGCCCCGCCTGTGTGGGACGGGGGCAGCCGAGTGGTGCTGAACGGCGTCGGAGTCCACCTCCACCTCGAAGACGCCGAAGGCCGGGTGCTTCTCGGCCTGCGTCACCCCGACTCGAAATACGCAGGGGACACCTGGCACTACCTCGCCGGGCGGTGTGAGCAGGAGTCCGCGCTCTCCTGCCTGGTCCGCGAGGCGTGGGAGGAAGCAGGGCTGGTCATCGGCCCCGCCGACGTGGAGCTCGTGCACGTCGTCCACGTCGTCGACACTCCGGGCAGCCTGCCCCTGATGCAGCTCGTCTTCCGGGCTCGCCGGTGGGAGGGCACCCCCGAGGTGCGCGAGTCCGACAAGTGCCTGACCTGGCAGTGGTGGCCGCGGGACGAGCTGCCGGACCCGATCGTCTCCTACACCCGCACGGCCATCACCGCCATTGCCGAAGGCCGCCCCTATTCCGAGCTGGGCTGGTGAGCAGGGTGAGCACACCCACCGGTAGCGGACCCGGCCGGCAGTCCCAGGCCGAGTCCAGGTACGTGCTGCGGGGGCTCCTGGCGGAGCCGAGGGAGGTGCCCCGTGCCGCCCTGCACTGAGCCCTCCTCCGCCGCCGGCACCTCGCTGTGGCGGCACCGGGACTTCCGCCGGTACCTGACCGGCCAGGCCGCGAGCGTGGCCGGCAGCTCGATCACTCAGATGGCGCTGCCGGTGCTCGCCGTGCTCCACCTGGACGCGACCACCGCCCAGGTCGCCTGGCTGGCGTTCCTCGGACAGCTCCCGCCCGCGCTGCTCGCCCTGCACGCCGGCGCGCTCGCCGACCGGCACTCCAAGCGACGGCAGATGATCACCGGTGACCTGGTCAGCGCGACGGTCCTCGCCACCGTGCCGGTCTCGGCGGCGCTGGGCACCCTCACCCTCACGCAGCTCATGATCGTCGCCGTGGTGCAGGGGGCGGCGAGCGTGCTCCACGACGCGGCGGCCATCAGCCTGCTGCCCAGCCTCGTCGACCGGTCCTTGATCCAGCGGAGCAACAGCCGGGTCGGCGCGCTGTTCGCGGTCGCCGCGACCGCCGGAAGCCACCTCGGCGCCGCGCTGACCGCGCTGCTCGGGCCCGCCCGGGCCCTGCTCGGCGACGTCGCCTCCTATCTGATCAGCGCCGTGTGCACCGCCCGCGTCCAGACCGCCGAACCCGCCCGCGTACGCCCGGAGACCCGCCGGCTGCGCGGTGAGATCGGCGAGGGCCTGCGGTACGTGCGCGGCGATGACCGGCTGTGGACCCTGACCCTGGTCAACGCCACGACCTCGTTCGCACTCGGGCTGCTCAACACCCTCTGGGCCCTGTACCTGTTGAGGTCCCTGGCGATGAGCGCGACCGCGTTCGGGGTGGTGCTGGGCCTCGGCGCGCTGGGCGCGGCCGCCGGAGCGTTCACCGCACCGGCGTTGGCCCGCCGGTGCGGGCCGGGGCCGATGATGCTGGCCGCGCTCGCGATCACCCCGCTCACCCAGCTCCCGTTGCTGCTCGCCTTCCCCGGCCGTGCCTGGCAGATCACGATCGGTGCGGCGCTCTTTGTGCAGCTCGCGTGCGCTGGTGCCGCGGGCACCACCCAGCGATCCATCCGCCAGATCGTCACCACGGCCGGGATGCAGGCGCGGATGCAGGCGGTGAGCACCTGGCTGACGTCCGGCGCCCGGCCCGTGGCCGCGCTCCTCGCCGGCGCCTTGGGCACGTGGATCGGTGTCCGGTCCGCCCTGACGGCCGGAACCCTCCTGCTGCTGATCCCGCTCGTCGTCCTCGCCCACTCTCCGATCCGCGCCCTACGGAACATGCCGGACCCGCCCGCCGCCCCTCTGCCGTCGCCGCCCGCAGCCCGGACGTCCCCTCCCGCCGTGCCCACTCCAGCGCGCACGGACGACACGCGGCCCGACCGCGCACTCGGAGGCGATGCCTCGTGAACAAGGTGCCGAACTCGGCGGCGAAGCCCGCTACTCCCCCACCCGATCCCCTGGAGTGCACCGTGCTGAGCGACCCCACTGCGCCCGCCGCGCCCCTCCTTTCAGCGCAGCCCGCCGGCGACACTTCCGGGGCTGTGGCGGCCCGGGCGGCGATGGTCGCCCGGCTTGAGGAAAGCGGAGCGCTCGGCCCCGGACCGGTGCGAGAGGCTCTGCTCGCGCTGCCGCGCCAGATCCTGATGCCCCAGGCGTACGTGCGGCGCAGCGCCCCCGACGAGACGCCGCCGCGCTGGGATCTGCTGGACTTCTCCCGTCCGGCCGACCGGGAGGAGCTGCTGGAGCGCCTGCACAGCGGGGACAGCGTCGCGATCCAGCATGACGGCGAGCCGATCCTCGGCCGCGTTCCCGGGCCGCGCCGCGGGGGCGTGATGACCGCCATGTCGAGCACGATGAGCCTGACCGCGGACCTGCTGCAGCAGTTGGACCTGCGGCCCGGGCTGCGGGTGCTGGATGTGGGGACCGGCGCCGGGGTGACCGCGTCGGCGGCCTGCTTCGTGTGCGGCGACGAGGGCGTCGTCACCCTCGACATCGACCCGCACGTCACCGCGGCCGCCCGCGAGCGGCTGTCCGACCTCGGCTACCGGCCGGCCACGGTGACCGGGGACGGCACCACCGGGTGGACCGCCGCCAGCCCGTACGAGCGGATCTTCGTCTCCTTCGCCGTCCGCCACGTGCCGCAGGCCCTGGTGGAGCAGCTGGCGCCGGGCGGGCGCGCACTGATGACGCTCGGGACGTCGTCGCCGTCGTGGCCGGGCCTGGCCGTGATCGGAAGACGACAGGACGGGAGCGTAGAGGCCCAGCTGCGGGCGGTCGAGTTCGGGCACCGGGCCGGTGCCGGCTTCGAGCGGCTGTTCCTGTCCGCCACGTTCCGCGCGGAGATCACCACGGCCGACGGGTGGACGCAGCGCAGCATGCTCGCACCGCCGGAGGATACGGCGCGCGGCATGTGGCTGGCCCTGGACCACCTGTACCCGGGCCTGGTACGCGACTTCGGCGCCGAGGACCTGACGATCGGCGCGCCCGAGTGCCGGTCGTGGATGCGCGTGCGCGCAGTGGGCCACCACCGGTGGGACGTGACGACCTCCGGGCCGCGGGACATCTGGGCAGAGATCCAGGGTGTCGCCGGCCGGTGGCGGGCGGCCGGTGCACCAGACGTCTTCCGGCTTCAGTTCGACGCCGACGGCAGCCAGCGGGCCACCAGCCCGAACGGCGCACTGACCTGGCAGCTTTCCCCTGGCGAGACTGGAGATGCACGATGACCCGCCCCGACCGACCGGCCTCTGCGGCGGTTTCGGACGATGCCCTGTTCGGGCCCGAGGCCGCCGACTACGCCCGCTACCGTCCCGGCCTCCCGGACGCCGCGGTTCACCTCCTGGCCGCCACCCAGCACGGTGTGCCCGCCCCCGTCCTCCTGGACCTGGGGACCGGAACCGGCCAGGTGCCCCGAGCACTGCTGACCGCCCTGCACCGCCTGGCGCACAGCGACCTGGTCAACGTGAACGCCTCGATGCTGAAGTCGGCCCGCGCCGCACTCGAACCGGTCCGCGGGACGTGCACGGTCGACGTCTTCACCGGCGCCGCCCACGATTTCGCCCCCGCCGCGCCCGGCCGGGCGCCCGCCCTGATCACCTGCTCTTGGTCCTTCCACTGGATGGCCTACCCGATGGTCCTGTCCATGGCCGACAGGGTGGCCGCGCCGCACGCCGTCGTGGCCATCATGGGCGACGGCAGCCTCTGGACCCACCAGGCCGACTGGACAGCCGCCCTTCGGCAGCTGATCCAGAGCTACCTCGGCGAAGACCGGCGCGCGGGCACCCGCGGCACCCACGCCGGGTCAGCCCGCTCCTCCGAAGACGACCTGCCCGACTCGGCGTTCACCGAGGTGGCCGAGCACAGCTTCCCCCTCTCCCGCGCCTGGGCGCCCAAGGACGTCCTCGGCTACCTGCGCACCACCAGCTTTCCCCGCCCCGCCCTCTTCGCCGGCCACCACCCCGAGTTCGAGACCGCCGCTCTCCGACTGCTCCAGGACCATGCCGACGGCGGCGTCCTGAAGGAGGACGCGGTGCTCACCGTGCTGCTCGCCCGCCGCCCCGGCGGTGACGCGTGAGCGGCACCCAGCGGCACACCGAGCCGCTCGACGTCCACCTGATCGCCGTACGCGACGGCGCGGCAGGCCATGAGGTGCTGCTGTCCCGGCGGGCCGGGAACGTGTACGCGGCTGGCTGCTGGCATCTCGTGTCCGGGCATTTGGACGGCCCCTGGGAGGACATGGTCGCCGCCCTGGTGCGTGAGGCCCGGGAGGAGGCCGGTGTCGTCATCGACCGGGCCGATGTCCGGGCGGCCGTCACCGTGCACCACCGAGCCCCTGCCGGCGGCGCCAGGATCGGGGTGTTCTTCGTGGTGGATCGGTGGAAGGGCACCCCGGAGGTCAGGGAGCCCCATGTGTGCGACGCCATGGGGTGGTTCTCCTTCGACGCCCTCCCGGAGCCGATGGTGGCGTACTGCCGCGCCGGGTTGGATGCCTACCGGGCCGGCGCGCGGATGGCCGTGCACTTCCAGGAGCCCGGCGACCCGATCGCCTACGACCGGTCCGTCGACCGGCTGGTCCTGCTCCATGAACCCGCCACGCGCGGCGCGGTCCCGGACCAGGCGGTGCGCACGTTCGCCGAGCAGGCGGTCGGCCGGATCACCGAGTGGACGGACGCGTCCTGGGCGCGGGAGGAGAGCCGCGTGTGGCGGGCGGTCGGCGCCGAGGACGGCGAGTGGTACGTCAAGATCCACCAGAACGACCGGTTCCACCAGCGTGAAGTGGACGCCCTTCGCAGCTGGGTCCCCGGCCTCGGGGCGGCCGCACCCCGGCTGGTGGCCGCCGACCCCACGCTGCGGGCCGTCGTGCTCACCGCGGTGGGCGGCCGAACCCTGCACGGCGCCCTCCACCCGCCAGAGCAGCAGCGCCTCATCTTCCACCGCATCGGGCAACTCGCGGCGACCATCCACCACAGCGCCCCGCCCCGGCCGGCCGCCGACGGCCTGCCGCTGGGGAAGCTGGAGCGCCACCTCGCGGGCGCCCTGGCCCACCTCGCTCCCGGCGACGAGAAGTTCATCCGCGCCACCACCGAGAGGGCCGCCGGCCTGACCCCCTTGATGACGGTGCCCACGCATGGTGACTTCCAGCTCCGCAACTTGCACTGGGACGAGACCGCCGACGCTCTGTACGTGATCGACTTCGAGCGGTCGGAAGAAGGCCCGGCCGTGCGGGACTTCGTACGACTCTCCGACGCCTGGCACGGCCGGCCCGACCTCTTCCAGGCCGTGATGGACGGCTACGGCCGCCGCTTCACCCCGGACGAAGAGGCTCACCTCACGGTCCTGTCCGTCCTGGATGCCGTCTCCGGCATCTCCTACGGCGCCGCCCACGGCGATCCCGAGCTCGTCGAGCGCGGCCGGCGCACGCTGGCCCGGCTCCGCGCCGCACAACGCCCCTGACACCACCGCCCTACGCACGAGGAGCAGCACGTTGACGTACACAGCCCGCGATCAGTGGGAGCAGCACTTCAGCGATGGCAAGGGGTTCCGGCAGGTCGGTGAGCGCGAGCGGGAGCTCCTCGCCGAGCACACCCCGGCCCCGGACGGCGGCGGCCGCGCGCTCGGCGTGGGATACCGATCGCCGCACATCGGCGGCCGATGGGCCCTGCCGACGATCCGCGAGGTCATGCTCGGCAACCACCGGTTCCGGCAGATCGCCGGAAACACCGGCGCCCCCCTCGGACCGCCTGGCGGCCCGGCCGTAAACCCGTAGGATCTGCAACGTCACAGCGACGTCTAAGCGGAAGGCGAGACCGTCCGCGCCCACCTCACCCAAGACGTCCGCGGGCGGAAGCGGCAGCGGTGCGCGCAACGAGAGCGGCACTCGCAGCCGGCCGCCAAGCGGAGAACGCTGTGCAGGCACTGCGCAGCACACTCAGCGTCTGGGCAACGGCTTCCTTGAGCGCCTTTGTCCTTCCGTACGAGCGCATGCAGGCGGGCGGGGTCAGTCTCCGGACGGCTTCGCCTGTATTTCGGATACGCGAGCGAGCCCGGACCGATGCGGTTGGGGCGAGGCGCAGCGGTTGTCATCAGCGGGGTCGGATGAGCTGAGGAATGGGACAGGTCGGAACAGTCTGGTTGTCACAGGCGGGACATCCGACTTGTCACATACGCTCATTCAGCAGTCCTTTTGTCAACAGAAGCGAAGATCGACAGCCTGCCGCTCGCCATGACGGTTCCATAGGTCGTGGCCGCTACTCGCGCTGAGTTCGGGAAGGACAGTCGCAGGAGATTTCGTGTGTCCCAACACGGTCGAGTAGAGGCCCTCATTGGCCCAGGCCCGGAATCGTCGGGTCGCAGAAGACAGGTGATGGAAAATGCGAGATGAGGCCGCCAAACGGGTCGAGCTGGTCTTCTCCCTCTTCGACGCCAACGGCAACGGAGTCGTCGACTCCGGCGACTTCGATCTGATGACGGGCCGTGTTCTGGAGGCGGCGGCCGCCTCGGGCGATGGCGCCAAGGACGCCATCCGGGCCGCGTTCCGCCGCTACTGGACGACGCTGGCCACTGAACTGGACGCCAACGGCGACGGTGTGATCACCCTGGACGAGTTCCGTCCGTTCGTGCTCGACCCAGAGCGTTTTGGCCCCACGATCGCCGAGTTCGCCGAGGCCCTCTCCGCGCTCGGCGACCCCGACGGGGACGGTCTGATCGAGCGCCCCCTCTTCGTATCGCTGATGACGGCGATCGGCTTCGAGGAAGCGAACATCCACGCCCTCTTCGACGCCTTCGGTCCGGACTCCGAGGACCGCATCACCGTGGCTGCGTGGAACGCCGGCATCAAGGACTACTACGCGCCGGACTTGGCCGGGATCCCAGGCGACCAGCTGGTGACTGACCGGGCCGCCTGACGCGGTCCGTCAGCGGCTCTCCCGGCCGTGGACGGCGCCGCTGGACGTGACCGAACCGCCGCTTCCGTCAGGACGCGTCCCACCGAGCGGGGCCTGCGGTCCGGGCCCCGCCCCCATCCTCCGGTCGGACGTCGTCGTGAGCGGTGCGAGTGTCAGGGCGAGGGTTTGTGCGCGAACACCCACCGGTTTCCCTCCAGCGCGTCGTTGGGCTCGGGCAGGGGGCCGCGTCGGTGCCGGCGGCTGAAATCGAAGGGCGTGTGCATTGAGGTGGACCAGCCCTTGGCCGTCAGGCCGCCCGCGGAGTCGGGCCGGGGGCCCTTGTCGAAGAGGTGGAGCAGGTCGATGCCGATCTGTTCTCGCGTCGCCGTGTAGATCGGGCTGTCGCGGTACTCCTGTAGGTCCTTTTCCAGCTTGGCCTCGAAGGCCAGGGCGCTGCCTTCGGTGGTCAGCCGGTCCACCGTGTCGATGAGGTACGTCTCGGCGGGGCTCGGCAGGTAGAAGAGGAGTCCCTCGGCCAGCCAGACGCTCGGTGCGGCCGGGTCGAAGCCGGCGGTGGTCAGCGCGGTGACCCAGTCGGCGCGCAGGTCGACCGGTACGGGGACGCGCTTCACCTTCGGGCTGGCTGTCAGGTCCGTGAGCACCTGGTGTTTGAACGCCAGCACGCCCGCCCGGTCGATCTCGAAGACGACGCAGTCGGAGGGCCAGTCGAGTCGGAAGGCGCGGGTGTCCAACCCGGCGCCCAGCAGGACGACTTGGCGGGCGCTCGTACGGACCGACCGGAGGAGGAAGTCGTCGAGGACCCGGGTCCTCAGGCCGAAGTAGCGGGCGAACCGCCCCCATAGGGGGTTGCCGTCCCCGTCCGGGACCTGCTCGATGCGCACCGGCCAGTCCGCGCACGCCGGGGCGGCCCGCACGAAGTGTTCCGCGTAGGCGTCCTGGGCCAGGCTGTCGTGGCGGTGGGTCTCGATCGCCCGGGCCGCGGCGACCAGGAGGGCGGTCAGACCCACCCCTGCGTCCACACCTTCCACGTCCGTGTCCTGCGGCGCCGTGCCGGCCATGTTTCCTCCGTTGGCGGGAGTGGGGACTGCGGGGTGTCCGCTTGGCGGATGCGGTGAGTCTGCGGTGCTGTATGCCTCGCTCATCGGCTTCCTCGCTGCGGGAGCAGGACGGGTTTGACCACGCGGCCCGCCTCGCAGTCGCGTTCGGCCTCGTTGACGTCGGCCAGCGGGTAGGTGCGGATCAGTTGGTCGAAGGGGAAGCGTCCGGCCTGCCACAGCCCGGTCAAGCGGGGTATCAGCAGTCCGGGTAGGGCGTCCCCTTCGCAGATGTGGCGGATGCTGCGGCCTCGGTCCACAGTGCCCGGTTCGAGCGGCAGGGCGGTGTGAAGCCGTGCCACCAGGCCGAGGCTGCCGGTGGGGCGCAGTGCCCGGAGCGCGTCGTTGATGAGCGGCGGTGAGGCCGTGGTGTCCAGCGCGTACTGCACACCGCCCTCGGTCAGGCGCCGGATCTGCTCGGGCAGTGTGGCCGTTGCCGCGGGCAGCGGGATCGCACCGAATCGTTCGGCCAGGGTCAGCCGTTGGGGGTGCCGGTCGACGGCCACGGTCAGCGCGCCGGCGGCGGTGGCCGCCATCACGGCGGCCAGCCCCACCGCTCCCGCGCCGAAGATGGCGAGGGTGTCGCCGGGGCCAATACCGAAGGTGTTCAGCACGGCTCCGGCGCCGGTGAGGAAGCCGCAGCCGAGTGGCCCGAGCAGTTCGATGGGCAGTGCGGGGTCGACCCGGACGGCGTTGCGGGCCGGGACGAGCGCGTACTCGGCGAACGAGGACTGGCCGAACCAGCGGGGGGCCAGCGCTTCCCCGGTCGCGTCGGTGAGCCGCGGCGCGTCCTCCTTGCGTCCTCCGAAGAGGTTGAGGGAGGCGAAGGAGTCGCAGTAGGCGGGGGCCGCGCCAAGACAGGCCCGGCAGTGCCCGCAGGAGTCGAAGCTCAGCACGACGTGGTCACCGACGCCGATCGCGCCGTCCGAGTCGTCGCCGGACGCCACCACGACCCCGGCCCCCTCGTGGCCGAGCACCGCCGGCAGCGGGCTGCGGCCGGCCGAGCGCCGGACCGCCAGATCGGTCCGGCACATTCCGCAGCCCGCGATCTCGACCAGGATTTCGCCGGCGGCGGGTTCAGTGCGCAGGGTCACCTCCTCGATCGTGAACGGGTCCTCGTACGAGCGCAGTACAGCCGCCTGCAACCTCATCGTCATGCCTCCTGCGGACGGTGGACCACGAACGGCCGGAGGTTGCCGTAGAGCCCCCACGGTCCGCCTGCAACGCCGACGCCGCTGTTCCCGACGCCTGCGAAGGGCTGGGCGAGGGACAGTTCGGCATGGTGATTGATCCAGGCCGTGCCGCATTCGAGCCGGTCGGCCACGGCCTCGGCCCGGTCGAGATCGGTGCCCCACACGGAGCCGCCCAGCCCGAAGTCGGTGCCGTTGGCCGCCTCGACGGCTTCGTCGAGGTCCCGGTACGGCAGCACCGGCAGGACTGGGCCGAACTGTTCCCCGGTCACCACCGGGTCGTCGGGAGGGACGTCGGTGAGGATCGTGGGGGCGAAGAAGTGGCCCGGTCCGTCGAGCCGGTGGCCGCCGGCCGCCGCCCGGGCGCCGGCCGCCAGGGCCTGCCGAGTGACCCGCTCGACCCGGGCCAGCTGAGGGGCGTTGTTGACCGGCCCGAGCCGGGTGTCCGGGTCGAGTCCGGGTCCGACGACGACGGTCTTCGCCCGGTGGGCGAGGGCCTCGACGACGTCGGCGTGGAGCCGGGCCGGCGCGTAGACGCGTTTGACGGCCATGCAGACCTGCCCGCAGTTGCGGAAGGCGGCCCAGAACAGCCGGTCCGCGATCCGGTCCACGTCGACGTCGTCCAGGAGGACGGCCGCGTCGTTGCCGCCCAGTTCCAGGGTGACCCGGGCGAGCGAGGACGCCGCCGCTGCGGCGACGGCCTGCCCGGTCGGCACCGAGCCGGTGAAGGTGACGTGGCGGATTCCCGGATGGGAGGCGAGGCGGGCGCCGAGGGGTTCACGGCCGGTGACGACGGTCAGGACGTCCTCGGGCAGGGCGGTGGTGAGGACGGAACCGAGCAGCCGGGTGGCGAGCGGGGTGTACGGGGAGGGTTTGAGGACTATGGTGTTGCCCGCCGCGAGCGCGGGCGCGAACTTCGCCGCCGCCAGTTGGAGGGGAAAGTTCCACGGCACGATCGCGCCGACGGGTCCGAGGGGACGCCAGCGGACCTCGCTGCGCACGGGCCGGCCGTCGTCGATCCGGCGGGTGCGGGGGGCCAGGTCGGCGAAGTAACGCAGCCGGGCCGCCGTGCGGGCGACCTCGGCGTACGACTCGGCCAGAGGCTTGCCCTGTTCCCGGGTGAGCAACGGAGCGAGGTCGTCCCCGGCCGCTTCCACGGCGTCGGCGGCGGCGAGCAGCCCGGTGGCGCGGGCGGCCGGATCGGCGCGCCATCCGGTCCAGGCACGCCGGGCCCGGTCGACCACGGCGTCCAGCTCGTCCGGCTGCTGGTCGGGGGCCTCGTCGAAGGCCTCCCCGGTGGCCGGGTCGACGACGGCGAGGCGCGCGGCTCGGTGTCCGGGCGTGCGGCCGGCTTCCGGTGTCGGCATCCGATGGTCAGTTCACGGCCGGGACGCCGGCGGCGTGCACCTGGGCCTGCCGGTCCATCTCCGCTCGGAAGGCGGCGACCAGGTGCGGCTGGATCCTGCCGGCGTTTCGGTCACCGCCCTCACAGACCGCTCCCCGTACGCCCACGATGTCCGTACCGATGTGGGTCAGTGGGCCGAGGTCGGCCTGGGTGACACTGCCCGCGAGGGCCGCGAGCCGACCGGATGCGTGGGCCAGCCGGACGAACTCGGCGCAGACGTCCGGCGGAACGTGGTCGAACAGCCGGGTCCCGTCTTTGACGGCGGTGTCGAGCATGGCCGCGTCGGCGCCGGAGCGGGCGGCGATGTCGGGCACGGCGAGCGGATTGACGCAGCCGATCCGGTGGGCGTCGGCATAGCCCGAGGCGACGACGAGCGCGTCCGGGCGGTGATCCTTCACCGCCCGGACGACCGCGCGCATGACCTCGATGCCCTGGTCGGGCGTCGTGCATCCATAGAGGCCGACCTTGATGTACGTGGCCCCCGAGACGACCGCGCCGAGCGCGGCCTGAGCCACCGTGCCGGGCTTGTACGGGACATCCCCCACGGTCGCGGACACCGGCTTGTTCGCCGGGACCGCGTCGCGGATCTCCCTGATGACCCAGGGGAAGTTCGCGCCAAGAGAGCCCTCGTCAGGCTTCTTGACGTCGACGATGTCGAGATGCTCCGCCGCCTTCGCGCAATCGAGAGCCTCCTCGACACCGTCCGGGGAGATGAGAAGCAACACCCTGACCTCCTTCACCGCCAGTCCGCCCGGCCGAGGCACAGGGGACCGCGGATCACCTGGCTCATGTGCGGTGCGCTCATCATTTCTGTCACGCAGGGGAATCGGGAGGGCGCACAGAGTACCTATTCGGTGCTCAGCCCACATGCAGTGCGCCGTACACATCGGATCAAATCGCCCCACAGGCAGTAATTCGCCCGGTCTGCGCATGTTCGTGGAATTGGCGATAACTCGTTTTCCTTTGTGACTTTCACGTTTGCCACCCGGCGCCGGGGTGCAGGCGTCGGGTCGCTGTTGGGGCTGTTGGCGGGTGGTGGGACCTGGTGTCGCCGGTGAGCGCCTGTGCGCTGGGCATGCTCTCTCCACGGCCACCGCCCGGGCGGCGCACGGTCGACGTATGGGGGTTACAAGGGAAACGTGCCCAGGGCGCGGGGATGGCACGGACTGCCCGAACGGGGAGGACGAGGTTCTGCTCGACGGGGTCCGGTGCGAGGAGTGCTTGTACTACTGGGAGCTGGATGCGACGGCGCCGGAGCGCCGGCTGGTGACGGATGACGGGCCGACCCGGCCGGCCGGGGATCCGCGGGAAGCCGGGCCGGGAACAGCCGCGTAGTCCTCAGGCCGTCCCGGCCCTGCTGATCCTCGTCCAGACTGCGCGGCCGCGGGCTGCGTGTTCCGGTGGCGAAGAAGGAGATGGCCTGGTCCAGGACGCCTGTCCGACGTCTGTACGGCGGGAGGCGAAGCCGTCGCGGCGGCGCAGCGCCGCGGTCGGGTCCACGGCGCCGGTCACCGCTTCACGCGCCGGGCAGCCGGCGGGCCGCCGTAGGGCCGCCGTGCTGCGCAGCAGCGCCTTGGTGGGGACGCGGGCTCAACGGGAGCATTCGCCATGGGGGGTTCTGTCAGTTGCTCCCGCCGGTGTTCCGGTCGGCGTTGTGTCCGAGGCGCAGGGCGGAGACGAGGAAGAAGATGCCGCCGAGCAGGGCGTAGCCGGCCAGATTGCTCAGCGAGGAGTGAGGGGCAGCGGCTTGCCGGAGGAACGAGATCCCGGCGAGCGTGGAGATGCTGCCGCTGGCGATCATCGCCCACTGGCCTCCGAGATCGCGTCGCCGCAGAGCAACGATGAGCTGGACGAGGCCCGCCATGACGGCCCAGACCCCCCACACGCGCAGGACCCCCGGAATGCCGGAGGTGACCGCGAAGACCAGTCCGACGGCGGCAATCCCACTGATCGCGATGTTGACGTAGAGGCCAAGAGCGGACCGGCTCGATCGAGAGGAGCGGGCGTCGACGACGGCGGCGCCCACGTCGAACAGCGGGTAGATCACAAGAAGGGTCGCGCTCACCGGCCCGATACTCGACGCGGTCAAGAAGAGCACGACAGCCCAGATGAGAGCGAACCCGAACCGAACAAGGTAGAGCCGACGAAGCGCTGACGCGACGGTGGCAGGGGCAGTAGTGGTCGTGGTCATGACTGTTCCTTCCACAGAAAGCCGTTGGACTGGGCATCTGCTGACGCGGAGCCGGCAACGGCATGGCCGCCGGGCCCCTGGTAGAAAGACCGTTCTCTCTTGCTGTCCGGAGCTTGGCACGACTCCTCGGGGACCGCAAGACCGATCGTTCTTTCTGCTACGGTGGGGTCATGGCCACACGGACACGTCCCGCGCACGACAGCCCGAACGGAAGCTCCTCGGGAGAGCCGGTTCGGTCCGAGGCGCGAGAGCGGCTGCTCTCCACGGCCAGCGGGCTGTTCTACCGCGAAGGCATCCGGGCGGTCGGGGTCGAGCGGATCCTCGCCGAGGCCCCGGCCACGCGGGCGACGTTCTACCGGCACTTCCCCTCGAAAGAGGACCTCGTGATCGCCTACCTGCGGGGCGTCGACACCGGCATACGGGCCGACGTGCAGGCCACCATCGAGGCCGCACCGTCCCCGGCCGACGCCCTACGCGCGATCGGGACCGCCGTCGCCGACAGCCTCGCCTCGCCGGAGTTCCGCGGCTGCGCGTTCCTCAAGGCCGCCGCCGAGTACCCCGACCCCGAAGACCGGGTGCGCCAGGTGATCCTCGATCACCGAGCCTGGTACACGGCCACGCTCACCGAACTCTTCGCGCAGGTCTTCGGGAACTCACCGCGTCGCGGCAAACCGGAACACGCCGCCCGGCACTTCGTCATGATGCGCGACGGCGCCATGAGCGGCGCCCACCTCGACGGCGTCGACAGCGTCGGCGCCGCGTTCCGCCGCGGCGTCGAGGGCCTGCTTACCGTCCTTCACTGAGCACCCACCACTCCGTATCGGGCCTCGAAGCCACACGGCGACTTCCCTGCCGGGGTTGGCTGACGTGGTCTCGCGGCCGTTCCAGTCGCGATTACCAGCTGGACGAGGCGCGAGAGCGTGTACGGGGGCTGACTCGACGAAGGCAACGCCGAAGATGCAGGTCGCGGTGTGGTGGCGGTGCGCGGCCGGACGCGAGTGGGAAAAGAACATCTCCAGCCACACCGCGATGCCGAAGTGGAAGAACGGGGACGCTGCGCCGGATGATCCGGTCTGTGGACGGCGGTGGGCCGGCCCCCGCCGAACGTCCAGGCCGTGGCGTGGAAGTACCGCACCAACTCGCCAGGCCAGGCTGAGGACGGCCCCGCCTTCGAGACCGTGGTGTCCCGCATCCGCGTGCCCCGCATCGGCCCCGGAAGACCACGAACCCGGCCTTTCGCCGTGCTGGCCGACCGGGCCTGCTCCTCCCGCGCCATCCGCAGCCACCTCCGGCGCCGGGGAACGCGAGCCGTCATCCCGCAGTCGTCCGACCAGATCGGCCACCGCCTGAGGCCGAGGCCGCCCACCCGGCTTCGACGCGGACGCCTACAAGCAGCGCAACACCGTCGAGTGGTGCATCGACCAGCTCAAGCAGTGGCGCGGCCTGGCCACACGAACCGACGAACTCGCCCTCGTCTGCCAAGCCGCACCAAAGAGACAGACCCTAGTAGCCCACGGCTACTTCCATCCACTGTGGCTTGTCCATGCTGGCGTACGCGGCCTGCCCGGAGACGTCGTCGTACGGGAAGCCGTAGGCCAGGTGGTTGATGCCGTGGTCGTGCCAGTACTTGGCGTACCAGTTGGCCGGGTCACCGGAGTAGAACTTCGACGGGTCCTGCTGCTGGCTTGCGGGCAGGTTCGCCGTGTGCCGGTTCAGCGCCGCGCACAGGCTCGCGTTCGCGGCGAGGGAACCGGCGCACCCGAAGATGTTCGACGTCGACTCGCCGACGCCGACCGAGTTCGCGTACGAGGTGAAGTAGTTGGCGTTCGCGCCGCCCGCGCGGAAGCTCGGGTCGCTGCCCGGAGCGATGATCCGGTAGGGAGCCTGTGTCTGAGCCAGCACCTTGAACGGCTGCGGCACGGAGTCCCGGAAGTTCTGGAACACCTGGTCGCGGCTCATGGTGAAAAGGTCCTGGGTGTCGCCGAGTTGGATTTCCTGGCCGCTGTGCGAGTGCAGTCGAACGGCCAGTGGCAGACCCCAGGCGTCCACGCGGGTGGTGTTCCCGTTGAAGCTGGACGTTCCGGTGGTGAACTCGATGAAGTCGTAGTACTGGCCCTTGGGGGCGCCTACGTAGAAGTACATGCGCTGGGCGGGGCCGGCGACGATGTCGACGTAGGGCCGCTCGGCGATGGAGTGCACCTCGCCGTTGTAGTCCCAGTACACCTGGCTGTCGGGATAGGCGCCGTTGGTCCGGTTGAGCACCTTCACCTTCATGACGGCCGACGACGCCGGGATGTCGTCGGTCGTCCCCCAGAAGTCGCCCGAGGGATCGGATCCGCCGCCCCCGCTGCCGTAGACCTGGAACTCGTAGAGCGAGTAGCCGTACTGAGTGGCGCGCTGGGTGCCGTACATCCGGACGTAACGGCCCGTGGCGTCGACGTTCAGGTTCTGTACGCCGCCTGCGCCCGTGGTGGTCGAATAGACAGTCGTCCAGGGACCGTTCTCACTCGTGGCGGTCTGCAGAGCGAAAGCCTTGGCGTAGGCGGCCTCCCACTGCAGGGTCACCTGGGTGATGGTCTTCTGCGCCCCGAGGTCCACCTGTATCCACTGCGGGTCGGTGAACGCGCTGGACCAGCGGGTCTGTTCGTTCCCGTCCACGGCTTGCGATGCGCTGAAGGCGGCGTTCTCGGTGGAAGAGGCGGTCGCGGGCCTGCCCTGGGAGAGAAGGGTGCCGGCCGCGTGGGCGGGCGGCTGCGCCATGACGGTGAGGCCGAGGGCGGCGACCAGGGCCATCAGCAGCGTGAGGGTGAGGGAGGGGCGGCGCCGAAGACGGCTGTACGAGCGATGAGTCGATGCCATGACTGACACGGATGAACTCCTCGTCCGGGTGGGGGTCGTGGCGGAGCCACGCGCGGATTGTCCGGGAGCTTCGGTAGCGAGGTGATGCTCGCAAGCAGCTACTCGACAGTCAATAGCTTGTTCGATAACCAATCCGTCGAGCGGCTTGGCGTTCGGAGGATGAACGCATGGTGACGAAGACGGCGGCCCTGGGCCGGGTGCCTCCTGCGATCGATGTGGCGTGCCTGCCTGGATTCCGGTCTGCTGGCCCTTACCGACCGGGGATGGCTGTACGTCCGCCGCAGCTGTGGTCAGCGCAGCTCACGGTAGGTGTTCCGCAGGTCGTCGATCCAGGCCTCTGGGTTCTCGTACGGGCCGAAGTAGCTCCCCTTGTCGTGGACGTTGACCCCACGGACGTCGGCGTAGAACCGGCCGCCGCCGACCCTGAAGGCCTCGATGCGCTCCTCGGCCGTGTCCGTCCACACCCGGGCGGTTGTCCCCGAGCAGCAGCGTGAACCCGGCCGGGGCCTGCACGTAGGGGGTCACGTCATTGACCGGCTCCGGCGGATGGAGGTGGGCGTTCTTGTAGGCGCGGATCGAGGAGCCGATGGACTCGGTGACCCAGTGGATGGTGGTGAAGGTCAGGATGTCGCCGACCGGCCGGTCGGCGACGAAGTCACCCCTGCGATCGCTCCACTTCTTCCACCGACGCAGGATCCAGGCCAGCAGGCCGACCGGGAAGTCGTTCAGGCCGTGGGTGAGGGTCGGGCAGCCGACCCGATGGACGCGGGTCCGACCCCGCAGCCGCTCCGGGCAACGAGATGCGCGGGGCACGGGGGTTGGGCGAGGCAATGAGGTCACGGTAGCCCGGCCGGTCACGCGCGCTGTGGCACCGCCCGGGAGCCGGGCCATTCAGCCCGAGGACAGCCGAAGCGTCAGTCAGTGGGCGGGTCAGACCCCCGAGCGGTGCCAGGTCCGAATCTCGATGTCGGTGGGGGATGTCATCCTCGGCACCATGGATCACTCTGCGCGGATCACCGCGTTCACAGGTCTCGTCGGACCGCCGCCCGGCCCGGCGCCCGCCGTCGACTGGGCGGCGGTCGAGGGCTGGCTCGGCACCCCGCTGCCCGGTGACTACAAGGCGCTCGTGTCGGCGTACGGTGCGGCCGAGATAGGCGGCCCGGGTGCGGCGATCCGGCTGCACCCCCCGTGCGTCAGCGCTGACGGCCGCTTCGAGTACGCAGCATGGATCGTCGAGACGCACCGGCACTCGGCGATCCGGCCCGGCATGTTCACCGCGCGTCGGCGCCCCTTCCTGCCCGAGGAGGGCGGCCTGCTCGCCTTCGCCACGACAAGGAGCGGCGACCACCTCTTCTGGAACACGGGCGCGTCGGACGACCCCGACGAGTGGCCGGTCACGCTCATGACCACGAATGTGGCAGTCGGGGTGAGCGAGCCCTGGGTGGACTACGAAGTCCCGTTCCTGGAACTGCTGTTCACTCTGCTGCGCACCGGCGTGCCGCACCCGGGCGAGCCCGGCGGGCTGCTGGGTCCGCTGTCCTCGCAGATACGGGTCTGGCCGCCGCTGGCCGGGGCCGCACCCTGGTCGCCACCGCCTGCGGGCACCGCCGTGGACGCGCGGCAGCACGCGGCGCTCACCGAGGGCTCGGGTCTCGACGCCGTCATGGCGCTGATTCCACCGCCCCTGGAGCCGTATCTGGGCGAGGGCACATGGGAGCAGGTCTTCGAGCGGCTCGGCACCCGGCTGCCGCCGGACTTCGTGGCGCTCGCGGAGCGGTACGGGGCGGGCAACTGGAGCTGGTGGCTGGACATGAGCGCCCCACTGTCCCTGGACCGGCCACGGGGGCAGGGGCTCGCGGCCACCGTCGAGGGCATGCTTGACGGATACCGCCAACTGCGCGCCTCCCATCCCCAGTACTATCCGATGCCCGCGTGGCCCGAGCCCGGCGGCTTCCTGCCGTTCGCGTCGACGATCGACGGGGACCAGATCGGCTGGTGCGCGGACGGCCCGCCCGAGACCTGGCGCGTAGCCGTCAACCCACGCCACTGCGACCAAGGACCGCCCCTGCCAGGCGGCTTCACGGCAACCCTGCTCACGTGGTTGCGCGGCGGCCCCGCCGAATCCGGCTTCCCCGGTCTGAGCGGCCGGGACCTGCATCCGCTGGACGTCATGTTCTTCGAACCGTTCGGGCCGGGCGCGCCGTGGTGAAGACCCCAAGACCACGGGCTGGGACAGAATTAGGCGGGCAAACGGCCCCGGCCCGTCGGCCCGGACGAGGCCCGCCGGCTGCTGGCCGACGGCACCAGCGCGTGCAGCCACTGCCGCCCCGACACCGCTCTCGGCATCGCCGGCTTAGCCGGCCGCGACCGCCAGGCGGCGGGGACTCACTCCTGTGACGGGACACGGGCAGCGATCTCCTTCGCCCAGCGCCCGGCGTCCGGCGCATGGGCCCCGCCCTCGGCCGTGACACGACGCAGCCAGTTCAGCAGGTCGTGCGCCTCATGAAGCGTGAGCAGCGGCAGTCGCTCGCCCGCTGTCTCCACCGACGCGAACTCGATCTCGTCCAGGTCCAGGTTCGTAGCCGTCCACGACCGTGGCGACGCTGCGCACCCCGCCCCCGTCACGGGCCCTCGCCCCGGCCCCGGGCAGGAAGCAGCCCCGGCCGCGTGGCCGCGGCCGGGGCTGAACCCGTGAAGAGTGTGGTCGTGAAAGGGTGGTCGCCTACGCGGCGAAAGGCTCTGCGGGGCTTCAGCCGAACGATCGTCCCCGCAGGCAATAGGTGAGGCCCGGGGACACAGTCCCCTTCACCACCACGCCTCCTTCAACCACACCCACCCGCTGGGCATTCCCGGCCGCCCGGACGGCGCGCGGAGCGCACCGGGCCGGGGCACGGGTCCCGAACCCAGTAGGCACTGTCCGGCGGATCATGTGGCCGTGATGGCACCAAGTTAGTTCTCGCGGGCCGGACTGCGCCCGGTTGCGGCGCGTTTCTGCCCCCCGGGCATGGGCAGGACTGCCAGTGCGGTGTCTGCAATGTTCCGCAGCGTCTCCGGGTCCAGGCCGGGCTTGCCTACCGCCTCGATACCGCGGACCACCGTCAGCAGCAGTGCCGCCAACCGCTCCGGATCCGCAGCGCTATCGATGTCGCCGTGGCGCTGGCCGGCGCTGATCTCCGTCCGCAGCAGGGTCAGTAGTGCCGTCATAGTCTCGGCCGACCGTCCGGCGACCGTCGGGTCGCGCTGGGCCAGTTCCGCCGCACCCTTGGCCAACAGGCACCCGCGGCGCTCGGTGTCGGAGGCGGTGTTCTCCGCCATTAGGTGCACGTATCCCGACAGCCGGGCCAAGGCCTCTGCGTCCGGGCCACCTGTCAGCTGTCCTTCGGCCACCTCGACGACTGTGGTGCACCAGTCGCCAAACACGCGGTGGAACAGCTTGGCCTTGTCGCCGAATGCGCCGTACAGGCTGCCCTTGCCCAGGCCGGTCGCCTGGGCGATGTCGTCCATCACCCGACGGCCCGAAGGAAGCGGTGGGGAGCTGCTGCCATGTGCAGCCCGACGTGGCCACGAACACGATCGCGGCCAGCACCTCGCGGTCACCGTGGCGACGCCGACCACCACCTTGAGGCCGAGTTGGAGCCTCGGGCACCACCCGCTGGAACTGGTCCCCAACTCGTCCGGCACCAGCCGTTCAACGATCACCAGCACGACCGACAGCCCACTCAGCCAAATGAGACCGCGACGTCCGTGTGCCGGTGCGCTCCGGGCTCCTTACCGCTCGCGCTCGATCGAGGCATCCGCAGCCGCGCCATCAGGACAGTTACAAGGTCGCAGTGAATTCGAGACGTGTCAAGAACCGGCGAAGAAATTTCCACGCGCTCAGGTGAAGCGAGTCGAAGAAATTTCTTCGACTCCATTGACAGGGGGTCGACGAGTCTGCGACGTTCTTGCTCGACGGCAGGACCGACCACGGCTCTGCCGCAGAGAGCCTCGCTCCGATGGGCCGGAACGGCCCACGGGCAGCCGAGGGCATGAGCCGCCCTCCCCGTGCAGCCCACGGCCGTTGGGCACCCCTTGAGCCGACCTGCCCCGCCGCAGTGAAGGAACCGCCGCCGTGATCCGATCCCTCGCCCACCCCCCTGCTGGTCGCTCCAGGCCTGCCCTCACCGCAACCGTCCCGCCAGTGGACCGTCACTGGCCGGCGCTCCCGTCCGGACCCAACCGATCCGCAACGGGCCGGCGCTCGTCCTCGCCGGCGCCGCCACCCGCCTGCCGCGCCACGGCACACCCTGGCCCGACCTCACCCCTCGCAGGAGCGGATACCTCATGCACATCGATCTGAGCGGCAAGACGGCGATCGTGACCGGATCGAGCCAGGGCATCGGCTTCGCCACTGCCCTGGGCCTGGCCCGCACGGGCGCGCGTACCGTGATCACCGGGCGGGACACGGCCCGTCTGGAGAAGGCCCTGCGGCGGATCACCGACGACGTCCCCGGCGCCGCCGTCGACGCCGTCGCGGCCGATCTGAGCACCAGCGAAGGTGCCGAGACCCTCCTCGCGGAGGTGCCCGCCGCAGACATCCTCGTCAACAACCTCGGCATTTTCGAACCAAAGGCCTTCCTGGACATCGACGACGCCGAATGGCGCCGCTACTTCGACGTCAACGTGCTCAGCGGCATCCGGCTGTCCCGTCTCTACCTGCCGGCCATGATCGAGCGCCGATGGGGCCGGATCGTGTTCGTGTCCAGCGAGTCAGCCCTGCAGATCCCGCCGGAGATGATGCATTACGGGATGACGAAGACGGCCCAGCTGGCCGTCGCCCGCGGGCTTGCGGAGGTCTGCGCCGGCTCCGCAGTCACCGTCAACTCCGTCCTGCCCGGCCCCACGAACTCCGAGGGCATCGCCGGCTTCGTGGCCGAACTGGGCGCCGGCTCCGGCCTGTCCCTCGACGAACAGGTCGACGAATTCGTGCGCGAACACCGGCCCACCTCGCTGCTGCGCCGTGCCGCGACACCCGAGAAGGTGGCCAACCTGATCGTCTACCTCAGTTCGCCGCAGGCATCGGCCACCACCGGTGCCGCGCTCTCCGTCGACGGCGGCACACGTCGGTCCGTCGTGTGAGAGGCGCTCCGACGCCCGCCCCCTGAAAGGCATCCGAGAAGCCGTCCGGCACGCCTCCCGCGAGGCTGCCGGGAAACCGTCCGGACGCGCCGCCCCAGCCGCCCGCAGAAATATCAGGAAAGCCGGTCGCCATGCAGTGCAGCCTTCCGAACCCGGAAGCCGCCCGTCCCGCCTCGCCGCCACCCCACCAGGGCGAGCGGAGCATCCAGGTCCTCGCGCAGCCCGCGCCGGTCTCCCCACTGCCGGGTGCCTTCGCCGCGCCCGACGGCGCGGGCTCCGAGGACGTGACGCTGTGGTGGCTCGGCCAAGCCGGGTTCGCCCTGCGCCACGGCCGGAACCTCGTCCTGATCGACCCGTACCTGTCCGACACGCTCGCGCGGAAATACCGCGGCACACTCTTCCCCCACCGGCGGATGCACCCCGCCCCGGTGGCCCCGGAGGACATCCGCGGTGTGACCACGGTGCTGTGCACCCACGGCCACACCGATCACATGGACCCGGGCACCATCCGTCCGCTGCTGCTCCACAACCGCCCCCGCTTCGTCGTCCCACGGGCCGAGCGAGCCCGCGCACGGGAGCGCGGGGTCCTCGCGGAACTGCTCACGGGCACCACGGCAGGCGAGCGCGTCGAGGCGGACGGCATCGTCGTCGAACCGGTGCCTGCCGCACACGAGCAGCTGGAACAGGATGAACAAGGCGACCACCGGTTCCTCGGCTACGTCGTCACCATCGGCGGCATCCGGGTGTACCACTCGGGGGATTGCGTGCCCTACGCCGGACAGGCCGAGCTGCTGCGCGACCTGTGCGTCGACCTGGCACTGCTGCCCGTCAACGGCCGCGACGCCTACCGCACCGCCAACGGTGTCCCGGGCAACTTCACCGCGCGGGAGGCCGCCGCTCTCTGCGAGGCGGCCGGCATCCCGCACCTGCTGTGCCACCACTTCGGCCTGTTCGACTTCAACACCGTCGACCCCGAGGACACCCGTGCCGAACTGCAGGACCACGCTCCCCGGTTGTCGTGGACCGTGCCCCGGCCCGGCCACGCCTACGTCCTCACCCAGGCCGTCCCGTCCGCGAAAGAGGACCGATGAACTCATCACACCTCCTGGAGCACCTGCACCGGCTACGCGTCGTACCGGTCGTGACGCTGCCCGACGTCCGCCAGGCCGATCCCCTCGGCGAGACGCTCCTGGAAGCCGGGCTGCCCGTCGCCGAGATCACCTTCCGCACCGGGGCGGCGCGCGACGGGATCGCCGCGCTGCGCCTGCGCCATCCCGACCTGCTCGTCGGCGCGGGCACCGTACTGGACCGGGCGACCGTCGACCGGGCCCTCGACGCGGGCGCACAGTTCATCGTCGCCCCGGGGTTCAACCCGGACGTCGTGGACCACTGCCTGCGCCTGAACGTCCCGGTGGTGCCGGGAGTCAACAACCCCACCGGCATCGAGGCGGCCCTCGCCCGGGGCTTGTCCCTGGTCAAGTACTTCCCCGCCGAGGCATCCGGCGGCCTGCGTCTGCTGGACGCCATGGCGGCGCCGTACGACCGGGTGTCGTTCATGCCCACCGGCGGCGTGACCCCCGACAACCTCGGCGACTACCTCAGCCGCCCCTGTGTCGCCGCCTGCGGTGGCACCTGGATCGCCGGCGCCTCGCTGCTGGCCGAAGGCGACTTCGCCGCCATCGCCGACAACGCCCGCCGCGCCGTGGAGATCGCCGCCGCACGACCCGGCGCCGCGACCGCCTCCTGACCTTCCTGCCCCTCCCCACGCGCTCCGGCGCACGTTGCCTCACCGCTCACGAAACCGAAAGAGGAAAAATGACCCCCACCTACGAACCCGCTCCCGGCACCGCGCTCGCCGGCAAGACCGCGATCGTCACCGGCGGCGCGTCGGGCATCGGAGAGGCCGTCGGCCGGATCTTCGCCGCCAACCAGGCAGCGGTTCTGCTCGTCGACATCGACGGCGACCGGCTCAAGCAAGTCGTCGACTCCATCCAGTCCCAGGGCGGCACCTGCGTCGGCGTCGAGGCCGATGTCACCGACGAGAAGCGGGTGCAGGACTTCTTCCGGCACGCCGTACAGCGGTGGGGCCACGTGGACCTGCTCGTCAACAGCGCGGGCCGTGACTCGCTGTCCCCGCCGGTGAGCGAGGTGACGCTGGACGAGTGGAACAAGACGATCGGTCCGAACCTCACCGCGGTCTTCCTGTGCTGCCGCGAGGCCTTCCGCGTGATGGAGGGCCAGCCCGGCGGCGGGCGCATCATCAACATGGGGTCCTCCTCCGCCCGACTGGCCTCCGGCCCCGGGCACAGCCCCTACCGGGCCTCCAAGCACGGAATGATGGGGTTCAGCAAGAACATCCTGCTTGAGGGCAAGGACAAGAACATCGGTGTGACGGTGATCAACCCGTCGCATGTGAAGACCCCCATGACCGAGATCATCGACACGGGTCTGTACGACGGAGACATCCCGGCCTACCTGGACGGATGGCTCGACGACAAGGAACTGACCGAGGGCATCCACGCCAGCTGCATCGACGTCGACAACGTCGCCGAGGTCACCCTCTACGTGGCCACACGCACCCCCGACGTCACCATTCCCCAGATCGCCCTGTACCCCACGCACAAGGCGCACCGCTACGGCATGGAAGTCTGAGGGCACCGCGATGAAGGCAGCAGTACTTGAGTCCCCGGGCGTTTTGACCTGGACGGACGTCCCCGAGCCGAAGCCCGTCGGCGACCGGTCGGTGCTGGTCCGGGTCGGCGGTGTGGGCGTGTGCGGCTCGGACGTGCTCCGGTTCGGCCGCGGCAAGGCGTACCACTATCCGCTCGTCCTCGGCCACGAGTTCTCCGCCGTCGTCGAGGAGGTCCCGGCGGACAGCCGTTTCTCCCCCGGGGACCGCGTGGCCGTGTTCCCACTCCTGGCCGACCCGGCGGATCCGATGACACAGATCGGCGAGTACACGGTCAGCTCCGGCTACGACTACTACGGCTCCCGGCGTGACGGGGCGATGGCGGAACTGCTCCACGTCCCGGAGGCCAACCTCGTCCCCGTGGGCCGCCAGGTGCCGCTGGTGCACGCCGCCATGGTGGAACCCGCGGCCGTCGCCCTGCACGCCATGCTGAAGTTCCGGCTGCCGGCGCACGCCACCGCGCTGGTCATCGGAGCCGGCCCGATCGGTGCCCTGGCCGCGCAGTGGCTGCGCATCCTGGGCGCCAGCGAGGTGTACGTGGCCGACGTCGACGAACGCAAGCTCGCCGTCATGGCGGAGCTGGGCTTTCCGGTGGTCGACGCCTCCGACGGCGACACCGTGGAGACCGTCCGTGAGCTGACCTCCGGCCGCGGCGTGGACTGCACCGTGGAGGCCAGCGGTCTGCCCGTTTCGCTGCTCCAGGCGATCACCGCGGCAGCCCCGCTGGGCCAGGTCATGCTGCTGGGCGACCTGTCGGGGGACCTGACCGTCCCCCGTGCGCTGGTCTCATCGGTCCTGCGGCGCGAGCTGCGGCTCTACGGCACCTGGAATTCCAAGATCACTCCTGCCGGGCGCAGCGAGTGGGACATGGTCGTACGGCATCTGGGACGGGATCTACAGGTGGCTCCCCTGATCAGTCACACGCCCACGCTGGAGGAGGCGCCGGGAACGTTCCAGGACATGCTGGAGCGCCGCACCTGGTACAACAAGGTCGTCTTCGCCGTCGCCCAGGAGGCCCGCGACGAACTGGCCTGGCCGGGAGTCGTCGGAGGTGCCCGGTGAAGGCGGCGGTACTGCACGAGCCGGGCTCGGTGTCGGTGGAGGAGCTGCCCGAGCCGGCCGTCGGCGCCGACGAGGTCCTGGTACAGGTGCGGGCCGCCTCCGTGTGCGGAACCGACCTCCGGATCTTCAAGCACGGCCACTTCAAGCTCCCGGCCGGCCAAGCCCGGGTGCTCGGCCACGAGGTGGCCGGGGACGTGGTGGCGGTCGGCGGGCAGGTGACCGGATTCCACCCGGGCATGCGGGTGAGCGTCACCCCTAACGTGGGCTGCGGCCGCTGTGACATGTGCCGCCACGGCTTCAACAACATGTGCGCCGACTATGAGGCGTTCGGCATCACCATGGACGGGGGCTTCCAGGAATTCCTGCGTGTACCGGGCTTCGCCGTGCAGCGGGGCAACGTCTTCGAGCTGCCGGAGGGCATCTCCTACGCCGAAGCGGCCCTGGTGGAGCCGTTCTCCTGCTGCTACAGCGGCCAGCAGGCCCTGCGCGTGGGCCCGGAAGACGTGGTGGTGATCGCTGGGGCGGGTCCGATCGGTGCCTTCCACGTGCTGCTCGGCAAGCTCGCGGGGGCGCGGAAGTTGATCATCTCCAACCGGAGCCGGCCCCGTCTCGATCTCGCCGCCCGTCTCGGCGCCGACGTGTGTGTCAGTGTGCGCGAGCGGGACCTGGCCGACGTGGTGCGGGAACACACCGACGGCCGCGGCGCGGACGTGGTCATCACCGCGGTCTCCGACCCGCAGGTGCAGGCACAGGCCGTGGACCTGCTCGCCACACACGGGCGACTGAACTACTTCGCGGGTCTCGGCACCGCGGGGAGCGTACCCGTGGACACCAACAAGGTGCATTACAAGGGCCTGACACTGACCGGTACCACCGGATCGACGAACGGCGACTACGGCCGCTGTCTGCAACTGGTCGGCGACCGGCGCGTCGACCTGTCGCCCCTGGTGGGCCAGGTCTTCGAACTGGAGAAGATCCATGACGCTTTCGCGTACGCCGCCTCAGGAGCCGGCATGAAGGCGATGATCGCGTTCGGCGGTGACGTGTTCGACACCGCTCCCGGCACCGGTCCGCGCACCGCACCGCCGGAAGGCAGGTAGCACCATGGTCCACCGCTATGTCATGGCGTTCGACGCCGGTACCACCGGAATCCGGGCGATCCTGTTCGACAAGGCCGGCGGCATCGTCGCCGAGGCGTGCCAGGAGTTCCCGCAGATCTATCCCCGTCCCGGCTGGGTGGAACACAACCCGCTCGACATCTGGAACACCCAGATCACCGTGGCCAAGCAGGTTCTGTCGCAGGCCGGATGCGGCGCCGAGGACGTCGCGGCGATCGGCGTCACCAACCAGCGCGAGACCGTCGTGGTGTGGGACCGGGCGACCGGCGAGCCCGTGTACAACGCGATCGTGTGGCAAGACCGCCGTACGGCCGACCTGTGCGAGGAGCTCAAGGCTCGCGGCCTGGAGGACCATGTCCGGCGGACCACCGGGCTGATCATCGACGCCTATTTCTCGGGCACGAAGATCAAGTGGATTCTCGACCACGTGCCGGGATCCCGGGAGCGCGCCGAGCGCGGCGAGTTGGCGTTCGGGACCGTCGACAGCTGGTTGATCTGGAATCTCACCGCCGGTGCCGCGCACGTCACCGACTACACCAACGCCTCGCGCACCATGCTGTTCGACATCAACCGTCTGGAGTGGGACCAGCGACTGCTGGACGAGCTCGGCATCCCCCGCGCGATCCTGCCCGAAGTGCGCTCCAGCAGTGAGGTCTACGGACACACCGACGAGTCGGTCCTGCTGGGCGTCCGCATCCCGGTCGCGGCCGCCGTCGGCGACCAGCAGGGCGCCCTGTTCGGGCAGGCCTGCTTCACCGCGGGCAGTGTCAAGGCGACGTACGGCACCGGTGCCTCTCTGGTGCTCAACACGGGTGAGAAGCCGGTGTTCAGTCACCGCGGCATGCTCACCACCATCGCCTGGGGCATCGACGGAACGGTCGAATACGCCCTGGAAGGGCTGATATTCGTGGCCGCGGCCTCCATCCAGTGGCTGCGCGACGAACTACAGATCGTCTACGACGCCGAGGACACCGAATACGCCGCGCGCCAGGTACCCGACACCAACGGTGTCTACGTCGTCCCCGCCTTCGTCGGCCTCGCGGCGCCCTACTGGGACCAGTACGCCAGAGGAGCCATCATCGGACTGACCCGGGGCACCAACCGCAAGCACATCATCCGCGCCACGCTGGAGTCCATCGCCTACCAGATCCAGGACGTCATCGGCTGCATGGAGGCCGACTCCGGCATCCCGGTACGCGAGATCAAGGTCGATGGCGGAGCCACACCCAACAACTTCCTGATGCAGTTCCAGGCCGACCTCCTCGGCGTGCCCGTGCTGCGGCCGACCGTCATCGAGTCCTCGGCCCGGGGAGCGGCCTTCCTCGCCGGTCTGGCCACCGGTTTCTGGAAGGACCACGCGGAGCTCGCCGGCGCCTTCCGGCTCGACCGGCGTTTCGAACGGGAGATGGATCCGGCCCGGGCCGACCGCTTGTACGCGGGCTGGCAGAAGGCCGTAGGACGCGCCCGCGACTGGGAGGAGCACTGAGCGTCCACAAAGCCGTCCGGCCCCTCACCCCCCAGCAACCCACGGAGGTCACCCCATGACGGGTCGCCACGCCCCCGCGAACAGACCGACGATGTACTTCGTCGGTGTCACCACCACCAAGTCGTCCATCATGAAGGTGTTCCCGGCCTGGGCCCGGGAACTGAACCTGGACGCCGTCATCGAAGGCATCGACCTTCCACTGGACGACGCCCCGGAGCACTACCGCGAGGTGGTCTCCTTCATCAAGGAGGATCCGCAGTCCCTCGGGGCGCTGGTCACCACCCACAAGCTCAACCTCTTCAAGGCCGCCCGTGACCTGTTCGACGGGGTCGGCGAGGAGACCCGGCTGCTGGATGAGGTCAGCAGCATCTCCAAGCGCGGGGAACAACTGTGGGGTCACGCCATGGACCCGGTCACCAGCGGTCTGTCCCTGGAGGCCGTCGTGCCCGACGGCTACTGGTCCGCCACCGGCGCCGAGTTGCTCCTGCTGGGCGCGGGCGGTTCATCGCTGGCTCTCACCCTCTACCTGCACAATCGGGCACGGGCCGGCCGGGACGTACCGTCCCGCATCGTCGTCACCAACCGCCGCGAGGCCCGCCTGAGGGAGATGCGCGCCGTGCACGAGCGCCTGGGCTCCACGCTGCCCATCGAGTACCGCCTGGCGCCGGAGCCGGAGCGCAATGACGAGCAACTACGCTCCCTCGCCCCGGAGTCGGTCGTGGTCAACGCGACCGGCCTGGGCAAGGACCGGCCGGGTTCGCCGCTGACGGGCGCCGCCGTCTTCCCGCGCGACTGCCTCGCATGGGACTTCAACTACCGCGGAGACCTGGTCTTCCTCGACCAGGCACGCGCCCAGCAGCAGTCTCGCAACGTGCGCGTCGTCGACGGCTGGCTGTACTTCATCCACGGCTGGACCCGGGTCATCGCCGAGGTCTTCCACATCGACATCCCCACCCACGGACCCGCGTTCGAGCGGCTGTCCCGTGTCGCCCGTGACGCTTCCCAGGAGAACGCATGAACACCACCCGGCCCGCGATCGTCACCGACTTCAGCCTGGTCGACGGACTGTCCCAGACCAAGACGCCCCTGCGCCGCACGATCTCGGCGATGGCGGACATGTACGCCGACCGGGAGGCCGCCCGCCGGCTGGCGGAAGAGGATGTCCTCGTCTACGAGTTCTTCGACGCCGGGGTTCCGGAAAGCCCCGGTGAAGTCGCCTACGGCACGAGCATCGTCTACCCGGGCAAGGTCGGCGACGAGTACTTCATGACCAAGGGCCATTTCCATTCCGTTCTCGACACCGCCGAGATCTACTACTGTCTGCGGGGCCGCGGGATCATGATGATGGAGAATCCCGAGGGTGACGTGCAGTGGGAGGAGCTGACCCCCGGCACAGCCGTCTACGTCCCCGGCCGGTACGCCCACCGCAGCATCAACACCTCTCCGGACGAGCAGCTCATCACCTTCTTCGCCTTCCCCGGTCACGCCGGCCATGACTACGGCACCATCGAATCCAAGGGATTCCGCAAGATCGTCGTCGAACGCGACGGTGCCCCGGCGGTGCTGGACAACCCCAGGTGGGCCCAGTGACCGGCAGGATCGCGGTGACACCCCGCGCACTCTCCCGGGGCGGCCACCTCGCGCTGGCCGCCCTGGAGACGGCCGGTTACGAAGTCTTCTTCCCCGCCCCCGGACGTCAGCCCACCCTTGAGGAGCAGTTGCGGTTCCTGCCCAGTTGCGTCGGCTACCTGGCGGGCGTGGAGCCGATCAGCCGAGAGGTGCTGTCCACGGCGCGCGTGCTGAAGGTCATCAGCCGCAACGGTGTCGGTACCGACGCCATCGATCTGGACGCCGCGGCCGAGTTCGGGATAGCGGTCGAGACGGCAGCCGGCGCCAACGCGCAGGGGGTCGCCGAACTCGCCGTGACGCTGATGCTCGCCGGGCTGCGCCATATCCCGGCGCAGGACGCCGCACTCAAAGCCGGCCGGTGGCAACGACTGGAGGGCAGGGAGGTAGCCGGACGGACTCTGGGTGTGATCGGATGCGGACAGATCGGCCGACGGGTCGCCCGGCTCGGCCTGGGCCTCGGCCTGTCGGTCCGGGCCTTCGACGCGGTGCCCGATCCCTCGTTCGCACCGGCCGGCGACTTCTCGTTCACAAGCCTGGAGGATCTCTTGGCCCAGGCCGACGTGGTGACGCTGCACTGCCCGCCCACCGCGCACCCACTGATCGACAAGCAAGCGCTGACGACCATGAAACCCGGGGCCTATCTGATCAACACCGCCAGATCGGCCCTGGTCGACGACGAGGCCGTGGGACAGGCGCTGGACAACGGTACACTCGTCGGCTACGCCACGGACGTCTTCGACCGGGAACCCCCCGATCCGCGAGAATTCCACCAGCACCCGCGGGTGATCACGACTCCGCACATCGGCGGATACACGAAGGAGAGTGTGGAACGCGCGACCCGCGCGGCCGTGGAGAATTTGTTGCGGGTGCTGTCCGCCCGCCCCTGAAGAGACCACGGAGAAGTCATGGCTGTCCCGGAAGATGAGATCGGCAACCTGCTGCGCCTCATCAGCAGCAAGATGCCCTACTTTCCGGCCGCCCTGCGGCAGATCGGAGAGTACCTGCTGGCCCACCCTCAGCAGGCCCAGTCGATGACCATCTCGCAGCTCGCCTCGCGCTGCCGGGTGGCCGAGTCGACAGTCTCCCGGTTCGTCCGCGAACTCGGCATGGACAGCTTCCACTCGCTCCGGCTCGGCCTCGCCGAAGCCACCTTCGCGTCCCGGTCCACCGGCGAGGACCGGGACGAGGAGTTCGTCTACGAAGGCATCCTCCGCGGCGACACCACCCCCGCCATCGTCGGCAAGATCGAACGAAGCAGCAAACACGCCCTCGCCCAGACGGCCGAACGCGTCAGCAGCGACGCCATCAACCAGGCCGTCGACCTCCTGCACGACGCCGCCTCGGTCGTCTTCTGCTGCATGGGGTCCTCAAGCATCGCCGCGGAAGAAGGCGTCATGCGCTTCACCCGAGCCGGCAAGAAGTGTCTGCTCTACCGAGACCAGAGCCTGCAAGTCATGCTGGCCACCATCCTGACACCCCAGGACGTCCTCATCGCCATCAGCGACTCGGGACAGACCACCTCCATCGTCGAGGCCATGCAGCTGGCCCGCCATACCGGAGCAGCATCGATCGGGATCACGTCTGCCCCGGACAGCCCGGTCGCCCAGCTCAGCGACGTCCCCCTGTTCACGTCCACCCTTGCCGGAGCAGGTCTGTACGGGGAGTCCGTCACCTCGAAGTGGGGCCAGCTCCTCCTCATCGACATCCTCTACGCCACCTATGCCGCACGCCATGTCGACGCCACGCTTCAGCATCTCAAGGAGACCTACGAGGCGGGCATCCGCCGTTCCCGTTCCACGGAACAGTTGCGCCCTTGAAGCCCTGTGGGGAAGGTGCCGGTCACAGTCACTCGTCGAGTACTGTGACCGGCACCGTCGTCTCGTGGCGGACGGCGAGCTTGAGGTGCCTGGTGGTCGCTGTCCGACCGTCTGGCGCTCGCGGTAGTCAGTCGTCGAACAACAACGGCCGACCGCCACCCGAACCGGGCTTGTGACGGTCGCGGGACTGTGTTGTCCGGCGCGAAGCGTCGCTGAAGCGCCCGAGCACGGTGATGCCGTCTTCGCCTGCGTCGGTCACCGAGTTGACGATCGTGGGGGCTGAGCCTCGATGCCGCCGACGGCAGCACCGGCTCACTACGGGTGTACCCGCCCTCGTCGGGCAGGCCAGCGGGGACGGGTCTCGCGCAGTTACCGTTCCGCGGCGAACGCTTCGGCCGCGGCCCACGGTTCCACCCTGCTGTCCCTCGGCCAGGCGCGTACATGTGGCACACCGTGGGCGGCCCTCGGACCGCTCCTGGTCGAACCGTGGGCGCCCGGGCAGTCCCGACAGCCGTTCGCGGTGGGCGCAGTGCGTCCACCGCGAACCGTCGCCGGCTCCGGGGCCATGGGGATGTCCGCATGGCGCGGGCGGCGGCTCCCGGTGATCGCGGTTCTGATCGGGCCGCCCGCGCTCGGCTTGTCGCCCGGCCTTATCGGGGCCCCGGGCACCGGAGGATGCTCCGGTCAGCTCGGCGCGGTGGACCGGCTGTCGATGTCTGCCGGGTCCAGCGCTCCCGTCATCAGCGCGACGGCGTCGGGCATGGAGATGTCCGAAGTGTTCACCAGAGCGATCCGCCGGCCCAATCGCTGCACGTGGATGCGATCGGCGACATCGAACACGTGCGGCATGTCGTGGCTGATGAGGATGACGGGGACCCCCCGGTCGCGGATCTGACGGATGAGGTCCAGGACGCGCTGCGACTCCCGCACCCCGAGGGCCGCCGTCGGCTCGTCCATGATGATCACGTTGCTGCCGAAGCAGGCGGCCCTGGCCACTGCCACGCCCTGACGCTGCCCACCGGAGAGTGTCTCCACCGGCTGGGAGAAGTTCTGGATGGTCAGCAGACCGAGCGACGTCAGCAGTTCCCGGGTCTCCCGCTGCATGGCCTTCTTGTCCAACAGACGCAGGACGCTGCCCAGCGGCCCCGGCTTACGGCGCTCGCGCCCAAGGAAGAGGTTGGCCGGGATGTCCCGGGAGGGGGCGACCGCCAGGTTCTGGTAGACGGTCTCGACACCGTAGGCGCGCGCGTCCAGGGGATTGCGGAACTGCACCGGTTGCCCGAACAGGCGGAGCTCTCCGCTGTCGGGAAGCTCGGCACCGGACAGGCATTTGATGAGGGTCGACTTGCCGGCTCCGTTGTCGCCGATGACGGCCAGGACCTCTCCCGCTCGCAGTTCGACGTCGGCGCCAGCAAGTGCGGTGACGTGTCCGTAGCGCTTGACCAAGCCGTGTGCCTGGAGCACACACGCATGCGTGTCGGCGGAGTTCATGAGGCCACCTTCCGGATCCACTGGTCGGCCGCCACCGCGGCGATGACGAGGACGCCGATGGTGAAGACCTGCCACAGGTCATTCACGCCGGCCAGGGCGAGCCCGCTGCTGAAGACACCCACGATGAGGGAACCCAGCAGAGTGCCGAGGACATGGCCCCGGCCGCCGAAGAGACTGGTTCCGCCGATGACGACGGCCGTGATACTGCTGAGGTTGAGGTTCTCGCCGGCCTGCGGGCTTACCGAACCGATCCGGCCGATGAGGAACCACGCGGCGACACCGCAGATGGTCCCGGCCGCGACGTAGACACTGAGCAGCACCCTGCCGGTGCGGATTCCACTGAGACGCGCGCCCTCGGGGCTGTCACCCACTGCGTGCAGATGGGCACCCCATGCCGTGCACCGCAGGACGTAGGCCACGACGGCGAAGCAGCCGATCATCAGCAGAGAGCTGTACGTCACCTCCGTCCCGAGGATGCGGACGGAATGCCCCGGCCAGCTGAGCAGGGTCGGTACGTCCTGGGCGCTGATGGTCTCGCTCCGGGAGTAGGCGAGGGTGAGTGCGGAGAAGACGCTGAGAGTGCCCAGGGTGGCGATGAATGGTGGGATCCGCAGCCGGGTGACCAGGAGGCCGTTGACTCCTCCGCAGGCGGCACCGATGACGACACCGAGCAACAGGGCAAGGAGCACGGGCATACCGTGGTCGACCGCGAGCTTGCCCATCACGACGGAGGCGAGGACGGTGATGGCGCCGACCGACAGGTCGATGCCCGCGGTCAGCACGATGAGTGTCTGGGCTATGCCGACCATGCCGATGATCTGCACCTGCTGGAGGATCAGCGAAAGGTTGAGGGGATCGCTGAAGCGAGGGCCGACCCACAAGGTGAACAAGGTGGAGGCGAGCACGAGAACGATGAGGGGGCCAAGCAGCGGCTGAGAGTGTAGGGCGGCCTGCGCACGGGCGCGCAGGCCGCGCCGCGGCGGCTGGAGGGCCGGGGGGTCGGCGGCGTGATGCGCGACGGTGTCGTGTGCCATGGTCAGCTCCTGGATCGTGTGGGAGGCGCGGATGAACGGCGATGTGATGCGGAGAGCGGCGCACGACCCCGCTGGCCGGTGAAGGGGGTACGCCGACGGGCCGGGGCGCGGCGGTCGCCTCAGCCCCAGCAGTGGGCCATGCCCCAGTGGGAATTCTGCGAGGGCAGGCTGGCCACGGGTGCGTCGGTGATGAGGGTGACGCCGGTGTCGGTCAGGTCCTGCCCGGACGAGGGGGAGGGCTCGCCGCCCTTCCTGACGTGTTCGGCCACGGCGGCGACCCCCTCGGCAGCCATCCTCACGGGGAACTGCATGGAGGTCGCCCCGATCGCCCCCGTTGCCACGTTCTTGACGCCGGAACAGCCGCCGTCGATGGATACGATGGTGACGTCCCTCGCCTTGCCCGCCGCCTTGACAGCCTGATAAGCGCCCGCGGCAGCAGGTTCGTTGATGGTGTAGACGAGGTTGATGGAGGAGTCCTTCTGGAGGAGCTTCTCCATGGCGCTGCGGCCCCCCTCCTCGTTCGCGCCCGTCACTTCCTGACCGACGATGCGGGGGTCGTGCTCGTCGCCGATGCGTTCGGGATCAACGACGTCGATACCGAAGCCGGCAAGGAAGCCCTGGTTGCGCAGGATGTCGACCTTGACGCGGTCGGCGCTGAGATTGAGCAGGGCGATCCGGGCGCGTTTGCCTGCCATCTTCTCCTTGGCCCATTTGCCGATCATCTGGCCGGCGCGCCGGTTGTCGGTGGCGAAGGTGGCATCGACGGCCGAGGACGGATCGGTGGGCGAGTCCAGAGCGACGACCATCACGCCGGCCTCTCGGGCTCGCTCGATGGCCGGTACCACTGCGCTGGAGTCGGAGGGGGTGATCAGAATTCCCTTAGCTCCTGCGGCTACCAGATTCTCGATGGCGCTGACCTGGGAATTGTTGTCGGTCTGTCCGCTGCCGGCGAAGGTTCTCAGATCCACACCGAGTTCCTTCGCCTTCTTCTCCGCTCCCTCGCGCATCTTGACGTAGAACGGGTTGTCGTTGGTCTTCGTGATCAGTCCGACGACGATCTGTCCGTGGGAGCCGTGGGCAGAGCCGGCGCCGCTCCCGCAAGCGGTGAGCAACAGGGCGAGCCCGGTACCGGCGGACGACAGCGCAAGCGCTCGGTGGCGCGGCAGGGGTCGGTATGCCATGGAGGATGCCTCTTTTCGGATGCATGAGATTCGGGGGCCGACCACCGGCCGAGCGGGTTCGCGGCAGGGCGGAAGGGGGGCTGGGACCGGCGTCTGACCTGGGGTTTCCCTGGGCCGGTCAGGCCGGGCAGAGGCGTGTCGGCCCGGCGCTTGCCAAGAAGGTCGCAGAGGTTTCGAGACAATGTCAACAACGTGAAAGAAAGTTCTTCGAGGTCTATCTAAAGGGGAGTAGAAATTTCTACGAAACCTGTTGACTGCCATCGAAGAGAATGCGACATTCGAGTCGGTCCCCTAGTGGACCGGCTCGGGGCCAGGCGAACCGGACGTAAGGAGGCTCGGAGTCATGACAGCAGTCCCGGCACCGCCAGTGATCGCTCACGGGGGCCACCGCACGCAAGGACCACCCCGCCTCTGCGGTGCCCGACACGAGATGACCTTGGTCTTGACTGCCACGGCGACGAGCGTCCTCAACGCGCGCCGTGCCTCCAGGGACGCTCTTGCACGCTGGAACATGGGCGGGGAAGCCGCCGACGACGTGGTCCTCATGGTGGACGAACTCGTGACCAACGCGGTGCAGCATGGTCGCGGCCCTATGTGGCTCCGGCTCAGCGTGCACCCCTCGCACACTCTGGTCTGCGAGGTCGGCGACAGCAGCGACGTGCTCCCCGGCCCGCGCCGGGCCGGCCCCGGCGCCGAGAGCGGCCGCGGGCTCTTCCTCGTCTACGCGCTCTCGGACTGCTTCGGCGCACGTGCTGCCGGGACAGGGAAAGTCGTCTGGTTCAGTCGGCGTATCCTCTCCCCGCCGCCAACAGGAGGGTGATGACGCCACCCCGCTCTGCGGGCTCCGGGAGCGTCCACCGGGAGACGTCACGGCGACTCATGCCGGACAACGGCGACTCATGCCGGACAACGGCGACTACAGCGCCCCGAGTTCCAAGCGAGCGTGTCCGCGACACCGCGTGGCACGGGCTCCCGGGAGCATGAGGTCATACAGGTGCGTCCCGATGTCGTACGCGGCCTGCGGCTCGATGCCAGGGGACGCCTTCAAAGTGGGCGCAGGCGATGGGGTGTCCCTCGTTCTCCCAGGCCCGTGTCTGCGCACCCTGCACCGCCCCGGTGGGCGGACCGCCGCAGGAAGGCGACCTGCGGTTCAGCGACCCTCAGGCCGCCTGGTCTGCGGCCGACAGCCCCTGCCCGGGCAACGTTGCGGGCAGAGGCGTGAGGCGCACCGCGCGGGTGCGGCGGCCCGTCAGGCGACGGGCGGCGCGGGGTGGGGCGTGGCCGCCTGGGTGTTGCCCATGGATTGCAGCCTGGTCGCCACGATCGTCATCTCGGTGATCGACGCCCGGTGGGGCAGCGTCACGGCGCCCAGACAGGCCTCAGCGACGTCCTCGGGCTGGACGAACAGCTCCCGCAGGTCCTGCGGGGGCGGCTCGGGTCTGTTGTCGAGGATGGGGGTGTTGACGATGCCGGGCAGCACGGTGCAGATCCGTACGCCATGGCGGTGCTCGTCCAGCCCGGCACCCCGGGCCAGGCCGAGCAGACCGGCCTTGGCCGCCTGGTAGCCGGGACCGGTGTGGTCGGGCCAGGCGGCGGCCACGCTGGAGACGATGATGACGTCGCCCGCGGATTCACGCAGGCGCGGCAGCAGCGCGCGCAGCAGGTAGAACGTGCCATTGAGATTGGTGGCGATCAGTTTGCTCCAGCTCTCGGGCGTCAGCTGCGACAGACGGCGTTCGGGGATGTTCGTCCCGGCAGCACATACCAGGGTGTCCACGGGACCGTCCAGGGTCGCAGCCCAGCGGTCGACCGCGTCGGGATCGCACACGTCGACGCGATGGGTGTGCAGCCGGCCGGGCGCTGGAGCGCTGTTGTCGGCCTTCTTCTCGATGAGTGCGTTCCGTCGGGCCAGCCCGTGCACGGTGGCCCCGGCCTGGAGGAAGCGGCGGGTGACGGCCAGACCGATGCCGCTGCTGGCGCCGCTGACGGCGACGGTGCGGCCGGTCAGATCGCCCGGGCGGCGCACTGGTTTGGGGTCCATGAGGTGTGCTCCTGCGATGACGCGGCTTCGGCCGCGGCGTGTGTTGATCAGAAAGTGCCGTCGATGGTGATCCCGCCGTCGACGGCGAGAGTGGTCCCGTGGACGAACGCGGCGTCGGAGGAAAGGAGGAAGGCGATGGCGGTGGCGATCTCCTCGGGGCGTGCCAGACGGCGCAATGGCGTGCGTCGGAGGAGAGCCTCCTCGTTCAGGGCTCCGGAGGCCAGGCCGCTGCGCACCATGTCGGTGGCCACATAGCCGGGCGCCACGGCGTTGACCCGGATGCCCTCGGGGCCCCATTCGGCGGCCAGCGTGCGGGTGAAGCCGAGGATGCCGCTTTTGGCGGTGGCGTAACCGAGGCGGCCGGGCAGGCCGAAGGTGGAGCCCACGGACGCGATGTTGACGACCGCCGGGCTGTCGCTGCGTCGCAGCAGCGGGTATGCGGCGCGTGTGCAGTTGAGCGCACCCGTGAGGTGGACGGCGAGCTGCCGTTCCCACTGCCGGTCGTCGTAGGAGCGGGCCTCCTGGCGGAAGATGTTCCCGGCGCCGTTGACCAGGGCGTCGAGCCGGCCGGCGCGGCTCTCGATGTCGGCGACCAGGGCGTTGACTGCTTCCGGATCGGACACGTCGACGCTGAGGCCCACGTGTCCGTCTGCCACGGGCGATGACTCGTCGAGTTCCTTGGCGCGGGCCAGGGCCTCATCGGCCTGCAGGTCGGCGACGGCGACTCGCCAGCCGCGTGCCGCGAGGGTACGGGCGGTCGCGGCACCGATGCCCTGGGCGCCTCCGGTGATGAGGACCGTACGGTCAGACATGATTGGCCTCCGTTGTCGTCGGGGTAGGAGCGGCCGCGCGTAGGCCGTCCCGGTAGGGGTCCGGGCTGACCAGTGCGGTCACCACGGTGATCAGGCACATCGCGGTCATGTAGAGCGCGATGAGGGTGTAGCCGTCGCCGACATTCAGCAGCGCGGTGGCAACGAGTGGGGAGAGTCCGCCCGCGAAAACGCTGGCGGTCTGCTGTCCCAGGGAGGCACCGCTGTAGCGCACCTGGGGCTCGAACAGCTCTGCGAAGTAGGCGGGTTGGGGTGCGTACACGGCGTGGTTGCCGATGTTGACGCAGATCACGGTGACCAGCACGATGACCGGGAGGGATCTGGTGTCCAGGGCCCAGAAGTAGGGCCAGCTCATCACGGCCAGCAGGGCCGAGCCGAAGAGCATCACCGGCCGGCGGCCGAAGCGGTCGGAGGCGAGCCCCCACAGCGGCAGACTGACCAGGCCGAGCGCGGCGGAGATGATGACGCCGATCAGCAGGCCGTTACGGTCGAGGGTGAGCACGGTGGTGCCGTAGGTGAGCACGAACGTGGTGTGGACGTAGAAAGTGCTGTTCTCGGCGAAGCGGACGCCCGCGGCCCGCAGGATGTCCTTGGGCTGGGAGCGCAGTACGGCCACGACGGGGTGGCGTTCTACAGCGCCTCGCGTCTTCAGGGCGGTGAACTCGGGTGACTCCCCAACGCGCAGCCGGATCGCCAGCCCGACCACGATGAGCACCAGGGAGGCGAGGAACGGTATGCGCCAGCCCCAGGCCTGGAATGCCGCGTCGCTCACGGTGCCGGACAGGGCGAGGAAGACGAGGTTCGCGACGAGCATGCCGGCCGGCACGCCCATCTGCGGCCAACTGCCGTAGAAGCCGCGGCGATGGGCGGGCGCGTGCTCCACGGCCATCAGGGCCGCGGCCCCCCACTCGCCGCCCACGCCGAAGCCCTGGACTATCCGCAGAGCGACGAGCAGGGCCGGTGCGGCAACGCCCCAGGACGTGTACCCGGGCAGCAGTCCGATCAGGAACGTGGCACCGCCCATCATGAGCAGTGAGACGACGAGGGTCGCCTTGCGGCCGGTCTTGTCGCCGTAGTGGGCGAAGACGATGCCGCCGAAAGGCCGGGCGGCGAATCCCACGGCGTAGGTGCTGAAGGACAGCAGGACACCGAGCAGAGGAGCGGTGCCCGCCGGGAAGAAGACCTTGTCGAAGACGAGTGCGGCCGCGATGCCGTAGGCGAAGGAGTCGTACCACTCAATGGCCGTACCGATCATGGTGGCCCAGGCGACGGTGCGCGGGGAGGAGCCGGAGGAGGCAGGGCGAGCGGAAGGGGAAGAAGCCGGGGAGGGGGCGTTGACAGGATTCATCGTCGGATCCCTTGCTGCGGGAAAGGGTCGGGCGCAGACCGCGGAGGGAAGAGGCAGGGGGCTCAGCCGGGAAGCAGAGTCTCCTTCAGGACCGGGCTGGGCCGTTCGGCGAGTTCGGCGAGCAGTACGCCCGCCTGGGCCAGTGGCCTGGAGCGCTTGAGACCGTCGACCGCCGGCAGCATTCCATCGGCCAGCAGCCGCATCGCCTCGCCGAAGTCGGCGCGTACGTACATCTGCACCCCGATCAGTTCCCGTTCGCCGCGCTGCAGCTGAACACCGTCCACGGTGAGCTCTGGGGGGCTGATGCCGACGAGCACCACGCGGCCGCCTCGGCACGCCGTGTCCAGGGCCATTCGGGTCGTGGCCTGGGCACCGACGCAGTCCAGTACGACATCCGCTCCCTCGGGGCGGATGGACCCGCGGCAGTCCGCGAGCAGCCCGGAGCCTGTGGTCCGCACGCGGTGCCGCAGGCCCAACCGACGTGCCAGGTCCAGCCGGTGCGGATCCCGATCGGCGATCACGACGGTGGCGACGCCGTGCGTCGCGGCGACGAGCGCCGAGAGAACACCGATCGGGCCCGCGCCGATGACCACGACCTGATCGTCGGGGCGGAGCCGGGCGCGCCCGACAGCGTGAACGGCTACCGCCAGCGGCTCGATGAGCACCCGCTGACCGGTGGGCACCACAGGATCGACGGGGAGCACATGCGCGGGAGGCACCGTGAGGAAGCGGGCCATCCCTCCGTCGAGCTGCGCACCGACGAAGCGCATGTCGGCACAGAGCTGTTCGCGGCCGCGGACACAGTTGTAGCAGGTGCCGCATCCGGCGGGCGGGACGACGACAACAGGGGTGCCGGGGCCGTAGCCGAGCAGATCCGGACTGAGGTCGCCCGCGAGCTCTTCCACGGTGCCCCAGGTCTCGTGACCGAGGACCATCGGCGGCTTGAGGACGGCGTGCCGTCCCGCCCACATGGTCACGTCGCTGCCGCACACGCCGGTTTCACGGACGCGGACCGTGAGGTGGCCGGGCGGTGGTGGGCCGAGGGGGAACTCGTTGATCGACGTCTGTTCCGCTGCCTCGGTCTTCACCTGATACTGCGTCGACCGCGGGCGGCTCTGCGGATCTTGCCCCGGATTGCGCGTGGTGCCAGGAGGGTGCATCGCGGCTCCTTGGCCAGCCCTCGATGAGGGGAACGTTCGTTGCCGGCAAGACATTCTCATGGCATGGACACTATGTCCAGTGAGTGATAACTTCCGGCGAACGGTGGCGCGGCCGGAGTCAGGCCTGCGTACCACCGCTCGCCCCACAGAATGGGAGACCCCATGGCCGCACCGCCGCCGTCGGCGTCGACACATCCCGAGCCGACCTGGCCTCACAGCCCGTTAGCCGCCGGTCCCGCCTGAGACAGGGGCCGCCGCGCGGCGCACGACGGTACGACCTGGCCACCACTGGTGCCCCCGGTCCTGAGGGTGCGTGCGCGAACCGTCCCTCCCCGCGGGGCACATTTCCGAACGATCATCGCGGTGGCACGGTCTGTATGGCGTCGGATCTGTCGCCACCGGTTCCGCAGGGCCCGTCCTCCCGTTCAACGGCTCGACGCAGTTCCGGCCGTCGGCTCCCAGCTGGTGACGTCAGGACCTCCCACCACCGACCCGACACCGGACACCGGACACCGGGACTCTGCGACGCATCTGGCCTGACACCGAACGGCCACAAGAACCGGGCCCCGACGGCACGACCGCACCGCGCGCGGCACTGGTGAACGAGGCCTCCCCTGCGTCGCCCGCCCGCCGTCACGCGTCGCGAGGACAACCCACCACTCCCCCGCTCCGTTCCGGGGCCACAGCGCAGCCCCGGGCGGACCGGGTCACTCGATCGCGAAGGAGCGTAACCGAATTGAGCATGATGGGCGCAGCGGCGCCTGTGAGATCCGCCGTGCCGGAGCCGAGAGAGGCCACCTTCACACTGGACGCGGTCGGCAAGAGTTATCCCGGTGTCGTCGCCGTCTCCGACGTCACCCTGAGCGGCTACGCGGGTGAGGTGCTTGCCATCTGCGGAGCGAACGGGGCGGGGAAGTCGACACTCACCAAGCTCCTCGCCGGCCAGGAACGCCCCACCACGGGGCGCGTGATCATTCACGGCCACGACGGCGAGATCACCACGCCGTCCGCAGCTCTCGACGCCGGCGTCCTGCTCATGCATCAGGAACCGGTGATCATCGAGAGCTTCAGCGTCCAGGAGAACGTATGGCTGAACAGCATCAGCTGTGCCGGACGCCGTAAACCATGGCACATCGTCCGCGACCGTGACCGCACCGACCGGGCCCGCGCCGCACTCGACACGGTCGGGATGCGCGATGTCGACCTGGACAGCCCTGCCGAAGGACTCGCTCCCGGGCCCCGCCAGATGGTGGCGCTGAGCCGCTCCCAGCTGCTCGACCACCGAATCCTCCTCCTGGACGAAACCACCGCGTCGACGACGGAGGAGCACTTCAAGGACGTCGAAGAACTCGTGCGCAAGGAACGCGATGCTGGAGTCACGATCGTTTTCGTCTCCCACCGCATGCATGAGGTGTTCGCCCTGGCCGACCGCATCGCGGTCATGCGCAACGGCACTCTCGTCGACATCGTCGACAAGGACGCCACCACGCCCGACGAGATCATGACGCTCATGATCGGGGAGGCTGTGATGGCCCTTGAGCCGCCCCAGCCCGTGGCCGCGGACGCCACCGCTCTGCTCGAAGTGCGGGGGGTGTCATCGGGATCGGCCACCGACGTCTCGTTCTCCGTGCACGAAGGGGAGATCGTCGGCATCTACGGCTTGGTCGGCAGCGGCCGCAGTTCGCTGGCCCGGTCCCTTTCGGGCCACCAGCGCCGCCACACGGGCACAGTGCTGGTCCGGGGCCGCCGTATCCATCCACGCTCGCCACAGGCCGCGCTGAGGGAAGGAATCGTCTATCTCAGCGAGGACCGCAGCCGGGAGGGCTTCGTCAGGGACTTCGACAACGCCGGCAACCTCACGCTCGGCACCCTCGGCAAGTTCTCGGTCGGCGGAGTGATGAACCTCCGCGCCGAGCGGCACCGGGTGACACAGCTGATCTCCGAGTACGGCATCAAGGGCGGGAGCGAGAGCCTCACCGGTTCACTCTCCGGAGGGAACCAGCAGAAGGTCTGCATCGCCAAGGCACTGGAGAGCGACCCTGACGTCGTCGTGCTCGACGAACCGACCAAGGGCATCGACGTCGGCGCCCGGCTGAACATCTACCAGATCGTGCGCCGGCTCGCGGCGCAGGGCAAGGCGATCGTTGTCGTCACCAGCGAGGCCGAGGAAGCCCTCAGCCTGTGCAGTCGGGTGATCGTGCTGCGTGACGGCGTGATCGCCGGCGAATTCACCTCACAGACCAGCAGCACCGACGACCTGACGCGCACCGCTCTCGGAGGAGAAGTCCAGTGACCCACGACACGACGACCAGATCGGCCACCCCGCCCCCGGCGGTCCCCCGGATCGCGGCTGCGGGCTGCCTGACACCTTCCCGCGTCAGACAGTGGGCAAAAAAGCAGTACCCCCTCTACATCCTCCTCGCACTGCTCCTCTTCGCCGGACTCACCTCCGACGCCTTCTTCACCGTCCGGAACCTGCAGAACCTGGTCGTGCAGGTCGCGGTGATCGGCATCGTCATGCTCGCCCAGTTCCTGATCGTTCTCACGGGCGGCATCGACATCTCCGTGGGCGCGGTCGTGGCCCTCGCCGGAGTGCTCTGTGCCGGCCTCTTCGGCGGCGACAACACCCTGCTCGCCGCCCTCGTAGCCATCACGGTGGGTGTCGCCATCGGCGCGTTCAACGGCTACCTCGTCGCCTTCCGAGGACTCGAGGCCTTCATCGTGACACTCGGCATGCTCGCACTCGCCCGCGGACTGGTCTACGCATACACGGAGGGTCAGCCCATCACGCCCCACTCCCCCACGTTCCGCGTGGTGGCCACCACGGCGACAGCCCAGATACCGGTGCTCGGCATCATCTGGATCGGCGTGGCGCTCGCCGTCGCCTTCCTCACCCGCCGGACCGTCTTCGGGCGCCGGGTGTACGCCCTGGGCAGCAGCAAGCAAGCCGCATACGCCTCCGGGGTGCCGGTGAAGACCACGATGGTCGCGGCATACGTGATCGCCGGTGCACTCGTCGGGCTCGCGGGCTTCCTGCTCACCGCCCGCGTCGGCGCGGCCACGCCGACCGCCGGGAACAGCTACGAGATCGACTCGATCGCCGCGGTCGTCATCGGCGGCGCCAGCCTGGCCGGCGGCCGGGGCCGTGTACTCGGCGCCGTCATCGGCACGCTCATCTTCGGCGTGATTTCCAACCTGCTCGTGCTCCTCAACGTCTCGACGTTCCTCCAGGACGCCTTCCGTGGCGCGCTGATCATCTTCGCAGTGGTTCTCACCACCGTCCGGTTCCGGCGCGACCGGGCGACCCGCGCTCGGTCCTGACCACCACTCACCACAGGGAGTCACCCATGAAAGTCAAACGGCTGAGGCCCCTGGCCGTGCTGTCGGTGACGGTGACCGTCCTCGCCGGCTGCTCGACCATGAGCGGCAATGCCTCCTCGGCCAGCGCCAGAAAGGCCAAGGGCATCACCGAGGTCAGGATCGGATTCGCGCAGCGGCAGCTGGACGCACCGTACTTCGCCGCCATGGTCGATGTCGCCGAGAAGAAGGCCAAGAAGGAAGGCTTCCGGCTCGAGGTGCAGAACGCCAACGGTGACGCGGTCACCCAGCTGAACCAGGCACAGACTATGGTCGCGCAGAACGTCGACGTGCTGGTCGTCGACTCGATGAGCCCCAGAACACAGAAGGTGCAACTCCAGGATCTGGCCGGCGAGGTCCCCCTCGTCTTCCTGGACACCGGCATCGAGGGAGTGGGCGTCACCTCCGTCTCCTCCGACAACTACGCGATCGGCAAGCTCTCCGGCCAGCTCGCGGCGCACCGGTTCGGCCGGGGCAAGACGATCAGCGTTGCCATACTCAACGGGGGACCGGACGACGAGGTCGTCGGCCCCGACCGGCGCAAAGGGTTTCTGGACGGCCTGCGGGCCGGCGGCGTCACGTACGAGATCGTCGCCGACACTCCCGCGCTCTACTCGCAGGATGCCGCGGTCCCCGCCACCGAGTCGGTCCTCGCCGCGCATCACCATGTCGATCTCATCCTCGGCCTCAACGACTCGATGACGCTGGGCGCCCTCCAGGTCCTGCGGGACCAGGGAAACACCAGGACGCTGGTCGCCGCGGCGGCGGACGGCCAGAAGGAGGCGCTACGGGAGATCCGCAGGGGCGGCTGCACCGGCCAGTACGTCTCCACCGGCCTGAACTCGCCCGCCCTCGCCGCCGGCCGAGCCTTCGACATCGCCGTACGGATCGCCACGGGCAAGGCGGCGCCGCGCAGCTTCGGCAAACAGCAGTACACGAAGGCGGCCGGCATCGACTGCCACAACGTGGACGAGTTCTGGGACCCGGACGCCGTGTTCTGACCAGGGTCGGCGCGAAAGGCCGAAGCGGCCGGAACCCCTCCGGGGTTCCGGCCGCTTCGGCGTCGTTCGATCAGGTGGCCCGCCCGTAAACGGCGTCCGGCATGTCGCCGTTGACGATGTAGCCACCGTCGACCGTGAGCGTCGCTCCGGTCGAGTAGGAGGCCTCCTCCGAAGCGAGGTAGGCGATGGCGGAGGCCACCTGGTCCGCGCGGGCGACCGCACCGAGCGGGATTCGGCGGTTGAGTGAGGCAACGACCTCTTCCGTGTAGAGGGGCGTGGTCAGGGCGGACCAGGTCGCCCCGGGACGCACCGCGTTGACGGTGATGCCGTACTCGGCCCACTCCCCGGCAAGCGTGAAGGTCAGGGCCTCGATTCCGCCCTTTGAGGCCGCGTAGGCCGCGCCCTCGCGCAGCGAGATCACCGAGTGGATCGAGGAGACGTTGACGATGCGGCCCGGCTGCCGGGCCGCGACCATGTGGCGGGCTACCGCGGTCGACATGAGGAACACGCTGCGCAGGTTCACCCCGACCACTGTGTCGAAGTCCGCCGCGCTCATGGATAGCGCGGGTGATATACGCAGGATGCCGGCGCTGTTGACGAGGGAGAACGGCACGCCGAGTCGGGCCATCACCTCGTCCACGGCTTCCTGGACCTGATCGGCGTCGGAGACGTCGACCTCGAAGGGCACAGCCGAACCTCCGGCGTCGACAATGGCTCGGGCGGTGTCGTTGGCACGTTCGGCGGAGATGTCGAAGACCGCGGTCAGACCGCCCTCGGCGGCGATGCGTTCGGCCGCCGCGCGGCCGATGCCGGCTCCCGCGCCCGTGATGATCGCGACGCGGCCGGTGAATCGTGTCATGGTGTGGCTCCTCTCAGTCCTTCGACGCCGCCACGAGTACGGGGACGCCCCGTTCATCGACAGCGACGGGCATCTCGTCGTCAGCGATGGGGTGGACGCCGAGCGTGAACTGCGCGCTCAGCGTCGAACCGCCCGCGATGTCGAGGACACCGGGGTGTTCCGTCTCCTCGGCGAGCGGCATGAACGGTGAGGTCGTGTGCGGCTCGACGGCCACGATGTGTTCGGTCCCCCACCAGGGGTAGCTGCCGGGCGCATGGCACTCCTGCCACACCCACAGCTCGGGAAACAGGCTGTGCGGCCAGGTCATCGTGGCCAGCAGACCGCAGCCGCGCGATCTCAGACCGAACCAGCCCCGGGAGACGGTGGCGTAGCCGAGGTCGGCTGTCAGCCCGGCGCCGGGCGCCAGTTCGACGGCTCCCACACCAGGGGCCACGCTCCGGGCCTTGCGTGTCTGGCCGGGGGGCGTCCACTGCCGGTCACCGAAACGCTCCGGGTGCGCGACAAGTCCGTCGAAGGGGCCGTACAACGTGGCCGCACGAGCCACGGTAGCGGTGTCGAACGCGGGATGCAGGCCCCAGTGCGCGGGCAGGTTCTGGGCCGAGAGGTTCTCGACCACGCTGTGGAAACGCAGGACCGAGCCGTCGAGTGCGAAGGTTTTCGTCAGACGGAACGGGTAACGTGCGAGCCGGGTGGTGCAGCGTAGCCTCGCTCCGCCGTTCGCCCGCACGACCTCGGCCGTCCACGGGCGTCGCGCAGCCTCGCCGTGGAAGGGCAGCGGGGCACCGTGCACGGTGGTCGCGGGGCCAGCATTGGGAAACAACTCCTGTATGCCTCCCGGGTAGTTGTCGAAATACGAGGCGTCCTGCGCATCAGACTCGCCATGCACGGGTACGCGGTGTTCCCAGCGGGGGTTGCGCCACAGGATGTCTTCGCCGGTGGCCTTCCAGACCAGCGAAAGCACGTCACCTCCGCGAGCCGGGTTGACGAGTGCGGTGACCAGGTCATTCTCCAGCGTCCACGCACCACCCGTGACGGGGTGGACGGAGGCGGCCGCCGGCCCGGATGCCGTCTGCATGTTCAATCCCATCCGATGACCGACTTACCGACGCTTCCTGCGGCGAAGTCTGCGAAGAGCTCGGGGCCTTCCTCGATGGGTGAGACGCGGGTGATGATCGGGTCAAGGTCGACGCCCAGGTGTCCGACCTTCTCCGCGGCCTCCATCATCAGCGGCACGCTGAAGACGAACATGCCCCGCAGGGTCACCTGCCGCATGATCAGGTCCGGTACGGGGTCGATCTCGAAGCCGGGGCCCAGGCCCACGAAGACCACGGTGCCCCAGGTCTTGACGATTTCGGTGGCGGTGCGGCGGCCGTGGACGTTGCCCGAGGTGTCGATGACGGCGTCCGCACCGCCCGGCACGACCGCCTCGATGTCGAAGCCGGCGGAGTCATGGATCTCCGTGTAGCCCAGACGCGCGGCGAATTCGCGGCGCTGCGGGCTGGGATCGGTGCCGACGGCGCGCAAGCCGTAGGCCTTCGCCCAGGCGAGCACGGCCAGGCCAACTGGTCCGACACCAATGACGACGACCGTCTCGCCCGGCTTGACATCCGAGCGCAGCAGCGCCTGATACGCGGTGGTGGCACCGCAGGCCAGGAAGGCGCCGACCGGGAAGCTCACCTCGTCCGGCAGCACCACGCAGTCCTTGGCGGTGACGACGAGTTCGTCCTGGCAGCCGCCCGGCCGGTTGAGCGAGTAGACGCGTGCGCCGCGCTCACAGTGCACGTCCCAGCCGCGGCGGCATGACGCGCACTGGCCGCATCCGGAGTAGTGCTGCACGGCGACACGGTCGCCCACCTTCGGGTAGGTCACACCGGGGCCGACCGCTTTGACCTCACCGGCGATCTCGTGGCCGGGCGTCATCTCTGGCGATCGAGGCTGTGTGGCGTGCTGCATCTCCTCGTGAGTCATGTGGAAGTAGTGCAGGTCGCTGCCGCACAGGCCTGCGGCCTTCACGTCGATGACGAGTTCGCCGGGGCCGGGCTCGGGCAGCGGAGCATCGACGATGCTGACCTGCTCCTTAGCGGCGAACCGCAGAGCGCGGACGGTGGTGGTCATGACGGCTCCTTTTCGGGATCGTGCCCGGGGAGGGACGGGCGTCGAAGGGGGCTGCTACCGCAGGGCGGAGATGTCGGCCGCGTACAGCACCGATGCGGTGGTGCGGGCGGGGTCGACGGTACCGAGCGGCGGGGAGCAGCAGAGGTAGAGAGTGCGATGGTCGTCGCCGCCGAGGGCTACGGCATAGGCGCTCAGCTCGCCGGTGTCGACGAAAGCCAAGAGGGTGCCGTCCGGGGCGAGCAGTCGCGCGCCGTGTCCGGTCGAGGAGCTGATCCAGACCCGGTCGTGGCGGTCGATGGCCAGTCCGTCGGGTAGCACCGGCAGCTCGCGTCTGGCACGGTCGGCGTCCAGGTAGGCGGGGGCGTCGCCGAATTGGGCCCACGTCCGCCGGCCACCGAGCGTAGGGACTCCCGCGGCGTCCCAGTCGACGGACAGCGCGGAGACGCGCCCGGCGAACGTCTCCGCCACGAGCAGCTGTCGGCGGTCGGTGGTGAGCACCATGCCGTTGGGGAAGTTCAGGCCGCCGCCTTGGAGGTCGGCGGTCCCGTCGGGGGAGACCCGGACCAGCGCGGTCTCATGGAGGGAATGCGGTGCGGCGTCCGTGTTGCCGAAGTTGCCGATGAACGCCCAGCCCGAATCGGTGACGATCATGTCGTTGGCGACGCCGTCGATGAGGTCGGAAAAGCGCGACACGGTCTCCAGGGTCCTGCCGTTCCAGCGCATCAGGCGGCGCCCGAGCATGGAGACGACAAGCAGTGATCCATCAGGCGTGAAGCCGAGCCCCGACGGGCGGCCCGGCACGGTGCACACCGTGCGCGCCAGATGGTGAGCGGTCGGTGATCCAGTGGTACGGAAGGCGAGCACGCGCTCGCTGTAGAAGTCAGAGGCGAAAAGTTCCCCGCCGTGCCATCGCGGTCCTTCGAGGAAGGTGAATCCGCCTGCGACGGGGACGGCGTGCAAGGTCGGGACTTCGTCGGGCATGCGGCTCCTGTTCGTCGGTGAACCGTCGGGCGTGAACCCCGGTCACGCGGCGTGCGGTTCCTCGGCTGTCTCGCTGATCACCGGACGCACTGGAGGAACATTCTCATGGCGTGGACAGCCTGTCCAGTGAGTGATAACTTGCGGTTTCGATGGCGGTGCCGCCGGTCAGCGACCCGCACCGCCGATCGCCCACCGACCGGGAGACACCGCATGACTGCACCGACGTCGGCCCCGCCGACGGACACGGAACTGATCAAGCGAATCGAGGAGCGAGCGCTGTTTGCGCGGCTCGAGACCGTACGCCTGATCTCCATCGCCAAGACCGGCCACTACGCCTCCGGCTTCTCCTGCGCGGAGATCCTCGCCACGCTCTACTACGGCGTGATGCGGCTGCGCCGAGGCGAACCCGACTGGCCCGACCGCGACCGCTTCCTGTTCGGCAAGGGCCACGCCGCCGCCACGCTCTACCCACTGCTGGCCGACTGGGGCTTCTTCGACCCCGCTGAACTCGACGACTACACCCGCCTCGGCAACGCCTTCGGCGACCACCCCGACATGACCCGGATCCCCGGCATCGACTTCAGCTCTGGGTCCCTTGGACACGCCTTGTCCGCCGGCACCGGGATGGCACTCGGCGGGAAGCTGTTGGGACGGTCGTACAACACCTTCGTGCTCCTCGGAGACGGCGAGCAGCACGAAGGGCAGGTCTGGGAAGCCGCGCTCGGGGCCGCCCACCACCGCCTGAACCGCCTCGTCGCGATCGTCGACCGCAACGACCACTCCCTCGACGGCCGTATCGACGGTGTCACGGGCATCGAACCGCTCGCCGACAAGTGGCGCGCCTTCGGCTGGGAGGTCCACGAGGTCGACGGGCACGACGTCCAGGCGCTGCTGCCAGTACTGCGCTCCGTCGCCGAGGACACCGGACGCGACCGTCCCGCGGTCGTGATCGCCCATACCGTGAAGGGGAAGGGGATCTCCTACATGGAGACCGACTTCGGATGGCATCTCGGCTGGCTGGCCGAACAGGACGAGGCGAACGCCATGGCCGAGCTGCGGGGTGAGCGATGAGCACCACAGCCGCGAGTCCGGCCGGCGCCGCCGGGACCGAACCGGTCGCGCCCGGCCTGCAGCGTGAGTCCTGGCATCTGCTTAGCCTGCTGGAACAGGCCCCCGGCCTTCAGGCACTCGGTGACACCCTCGCCGACCTCGCCGACGAGGGACATCCCGTAGTCGTCGGCACCGCCGACCTGAAGTACTCCAACGGCCTGGTGCGCTTCCAGCAGCGGCATCCTGACAAGTACGTGCAGTTCGGCATCTCCGAGCAGCACATGGTCTCCACCGCGGCGGGCCTGGCCACCACCGGCCTGATCCCCTACGTCGCCACGTTCGCTTCGTTCATGGCACTGCTCGCCTGCGAGCAGATCCGCACCGATGCTGCCTATACGAAGCTACCGGTCCGCCTGATCGGGCACCACAGCGGAATCACCCTCGGCTTCTACGGCACATCGCACCACGCCACCGAGGACCTGGCCATCACCCGCGCCATCGCCGGCCTCACCGTCATCGCTCCCGCCGACACCGCCCAACTGGCCGCGGCCCTGCGCGCCTCGGTCACACACGAGGGGCCGGTCTACTTCCGCATAGGCCGCGGCCGTGACCCCGAGGTCTATCCGGCAGACGTGCCGTACGAGATCGGCAAAGCCATCACGCACAGCATCGGTGACGACTTGACCATCATCACCACAGGATCGATGGTCCACCCGGCACTGGCTGCCGCGCACGCGCTGCGCGCCGACGGCCACAGCGTCGGCGTCATCGACATGCACACCATCAAGCCGCTCGACGAGGCCGCCGTCCTGGCCGCGGCTCACCGCTCACGGCTACTGATGACGGTCGAGGAACACAACGTCCTCGGCGGCCTGGGCGGCGCCGTGGCCGAAGTCGTCACACGTCACGGACTGCCCGTCAAACTGCGCCGGCACGGTATTCAGGACGAGTACAGTCTCATCGGGCCGCCCACCCACCTGTACGCGCACTACCGACTGGACGCATCCGGCATCGAGGCCGAAGCTCGCCTCCTGTTCAACGACTGACCCGGAACCGCGCGGCGCCCCGCCGAGGGCGCCGCGCCCGGGAGCACCCACCGGCCGCCGTCAGCCGAAGTCCGCCACCGCACCGTCCACGGCCTTCCAGCCCATAGCCCTGGACACCTCCTCACCCGCCAACAGCAACTGTTCCCGCAAGGCAGTCGTGGCATCCGACAAGATCGCCTCACGGACCCCGCTGATGGACAGCGCGGCCCGCACCCGGCCCAGGTAGTCCAGGATCGGCACCCCCAGGGCCGCGACACCGACGGTTACATCCTGATCACTGACCGCGATGCCGTCCCGCCGGACCTGCTCCAGAGCGGGCAGCAGTTCCTCGCCAGTCACAGGGGTGGAGGGAGTGAACCGCTGCAGCGGTCCGCTCTCCAGGTACTGCGTCCACGCCGCGCGGTCGTCGAAGGCCAGCAGGGCCCTCGAAGCGGCCCCGGCGTGCAGCGGCAGGGCGCCACCCAGTTTGAGCGCCAGCGACTGCACCCTGCGGCCGTCCAGACGCTCGATGCAGACGGCCTGACGCTCCCGGCGTACACACAGATACACGGTCTCGCCGGTCTGCTCGTGCAGCCGCTCCATCACGGGCCGGGCGAATCGACGTTCGTCGAAGCGCTCCACGACGGCAGTACCCAGACTGAGCAGATGGAAGCCCAGGCGATAGGCGCCCCGCCCCGAGCCACTCTCCACCATCTGAAGTTTCTGGAGACTACTCAGTAGTCGGTAGACCGAGCTGCGCGGTTCCCCTAGATCCTCGGCGATACTGGCGGCCGTGGCCTCACCTTGCTCGGCGAGCAGGTCCAGAACCTCAACGGCCTTACGTACGAGTGCGAGTCCACCTTCTTGAGCCACACACTCAAAGTATCACTGAGTGGACAGTTGGTCCACTCAGTGATAAGCAGCGAGCGGCGCGTGCATTCCCAGCCCGGCGCGAGGGTCGGCAAAGGCGGGAGCGAAGACTCTCCGCCAGCCTGGCCGCTACTGAGGAAGAGAAGATCACCCACTTTACGGCGGCCACTGCCCGGCACGCAGTGCAATAGCACACCACGTCCGGCACGTCGGATACGGGCGGCACCCTCGCTCTCACGCTGCCCTCGCTGTCCTCGATGCGGCGGCGGTACTCCTGCCAGTCCTCGGGCGTCCATTGGTCCAGGGCCGACGGGAACGCCTCGTCACCGCCGTTCACTGCTCCATTCCAGCGGCTGGGACGCCGTACATGGCCGCGCAGCACTCGCAGGCACGCAGGCCGCCCACGGGGTATCCGTGGCGAGGCCGTGCCCGCGCGATCTCAAAGCCGCCCGCGAGGAGGGCGCCGGCAGCCGCGTCGGCACCAGGAGTGCGCCGGCACCCGGACCATCGGCCCTGGTTTTCGGTGGCCCGCAGCGCTGTCGCGGCCGGGCGCCGTGGCAGGGCCCCGGGGACTGTGAAACGCTCGGAATCAGTGGCATATCCGTCCTTCACCGCACATCGACGGCGGACAAGAGAGCCGGCCCGTCCGTGACGGGGGTTCACCCGGTTTTCGGCCCTGTGTTCGCCGAGTGGGGAACACACGATGACGACGACCGAGCACCCGCACGACCACGACGGCCACCAGGATCCGACCCTGTACCGCACCCCGGCGGACGCCGTCGCCGCGCCCGGGGAGGGACTCGCCTACGTCGTCGGGTTCGACCCGGCCGGAGCGCGCCCGGACGCGCTGTTCACCGTTGGCACCGATCCCGGCTCCGCGGCGTATGGCCGGGTGATCGCCCGCGCCGAGGTGCCCGGCGTGGGCAACGAACTGCACCACTTCGGCTGGAACGCCTGTTCGAGTGCGCTGGCCCATGCCGGTCACCACCACGCCGCGCGCCGCTATCTCCTCGTCCCCGGACTGCGCTCCTCCAGGCTGCACGTCTTCGACACCGTCCCCGATCCGGCCCGCCCCCGCCTGGTCAAGACGGTCGAGCCCGGCGAACTGGCCGCCCGGGCCGGGTACTCGCGCCCCCACACCCTGCACTGCGGTCCCGACGGCGTCTTCCTGTCCTGCCTGGGCGGCGCGGACGGCGCGGACGGACCCGGCGGCGTGGCGCTGCTGGATCACGAGAGCTTCGAGGTGCTGCGCGGTTGGGAGAGCGAGCGCGGGCCGCAGCATCTCGCCTACGACGTCTGGTGGCACCTGGCCCAGAACATCGCCGTGACCAGCGAGTGGGGAACCCCTTCCATGATCGAGGGCGGTCTCGTCCCCGACCTGCTGCTGGGGCGCCGTTACGGCCACCGCCTGCACTTCTGGGAACTCGGCACCGGCCGGCACCTGCAGCAGGTCGACCTCGGCGACGCCCACCAGATGGTGCTGGAACTGCGTCCCGCACACGACCCCGAGGCCACCTGGGGGTTCACCAACACCGTGGTCGACGTCGAGGACCTGTCGGCCTCGGTGTGGCGGTGGCACCGCGACGGCGAGGACTTCCACGTCACCAAGGTGATCACCCTCCCGGCCGAGCCCGCCCCGGCCGAGGACCTGCCCCCGGCGCTCAAGCCGTTCGGCGCCGTGCCCCCGCTGATCACCGACATCGGCCTGTCGGTGGACGACCGGTGGCTGTACGTCTCTGCGTGGGGCACCGGCGACCTCATCCAGTACGACGTGAGCGACCCGCGGCAACCCAGGCGGACCGCGACCATGCGGCTCGGCGGCATCACCGCCCGCCGGCCGCACCCCGCAGCGCCCGACGTGCCGCTGACGGGCGGGGCCCAGATGGTCGAGGTCAGCCGCGACGGGCAGCGCGTCTACCTGACGAACTCCCTGTACGCCGCCTGGGACGAGCAGTTCTATCCAGCGGGCATCGAACCGTGGATGGTCAAGCTGGACGCGGATACCTCACGCGGCGGGCTGTCGGTGGACAGGCGCTTCTTCCCCCACGGCGAGGACTTCGCCGGCCTGCGCGTGCACCAGACACGCCTGCAGGGCGGCGACGCCTCCTCCGACTCCTACTGCTACCGCCGCTGACCCCAGGACCGGTAACTACGTCCGGGCCAGCGCCTGTGCGCCAGGGCACCGGCGCACGCGGCCCGCCGCCTGAATGGCGCCGGGCTGAGGAATCGTCTCCACGCTCGACAGGCAGTTCCTGACCGCAGCCCATCAGGGAAACCTGTGGGAGATCACCACCAGTCAGCAAGCCCGGAGCGCGGCGCCCACCGCCTGCGTCAAGAGGGTCGGCACCGACTTCATCCGCGACCACCGCACCCTTGATGCCGGTATCACCAAGACCGCGGCACAACATCGCCCTCCACGCCCGAAGGGGTCGTGGAGGCGTGGCGTCCTATGCCGGGGCGACCCGCCCCTGCGCCGTGGTGCGACCGGGGAAGTCCCGCGTGCTCACGCCCATCCGTCGACCCCGCCGCCCGCCCGACCAGGCCTCAGTGGTCAAGCTGCGGCGACACGACCTGGTAGTCGATCGCCAGCGGCCCCCGCGCCGAGAAGCGCAGGAGCAGGGTGGGGCCCACCAAGATCGACCAGTTGCCCTCGGCCGGGGCCGGATCCCTGACGGCTGGGCCGCTCCCCGGTCGCGACGACGAGGCGCGACTGGCTGGTGAGCTGCTGCGTGCGCCGCGTATGTCACTCGCTCGACCACTGACCGGGTGCTCATGCATATCTGCGCGCACCGTGCGGTTCTGGTCACGCAGGGCGCAGCGCCTGGGCCAGTTCCCGCCGCCGCGCCATTGCCGAGGTACCCGGCTCGACCCCGATCACCTGCACGGCGACGTGGTCGGCGCCCGCGTCGAGGTGTCGGCTCAGCTCGGGCGACCAGGTCGTGCGCGTCCTCGGTGCGGCGGTCGGTCTCCAGCAGCAGCACCGGCACCCCGGCCTCCGGCGCCCGCACCACCAGGTCCGCCCGCTGCACGTAGCCGTTGCCGAGCCGGTGCGCGATCTCGGTCTGGAAGCCGAGCCGGTGGCCGATCCGGGTGCGGTGGAGTTCGAGGGCCGTCGAGGTGACCGCCGCGGCGTGGTCGTCGTAGCCAGTGCCCAGCAGCTCCCCCGTCGCCGGGTCGTACTCCTGCTTGCGCAGCACCGAGACCCGTATGCCCTTCGGCTCCAGGAGCCTTTTCGCTTCGCGGTGACCTCGCGCGGTGAGTACCCATACCTGCCGCTGGTCCTCCCTCACCGACTCGATCCTCACCAGCTGGTGTTCCTCCAGATCCAGCAGGTCGCTGCTGAGGCTGGCACAGCGGCGGCCGAGGCACTACCCAGTCTTCGACCTGGTGCACGCGGGCGGGGACGTGACGGGTTGGCCGTACGAGCGGTGACGCCGCCTTGGAGGCGCTGGTCACGGACCACGGCCTTCAGGCGCCGCTGACGCCGTGTCCGCCGACGACCACCCGGCGGGCGCGGCGCGAGGACGGCTGGAGCGGAGGGCGGCTGGCTGGACGGGCTGTGTTTGACGCGTCTGGGACGAGCCGTACCGGTCGGTGTGCGGCCAGTCCGTTCACCGGTCTCCAGCAGGGCCAGTGGACTGAGGTAGACCCAGTGGGCACTGACGTGGGCCTGGCAGGTCCGCAACTGTGCCACCCCGGCGGCGGCGACCGCCTGCACTTCGGCAGGCACGTACGCCGGTTGTCGGCGACCAGGAGATGGGGATCGTCGGGGCTGCGCAGTGCGCCGGCGCCGCCGACCACGAGGACGCGGTTCCCGAGCTGTGCGGTGAGGTCCAGCACCGTGCGGGTAGCGCCGACCAGGAACTCCCGTAACAGTGCAAGGGACCGTTGCGACGTACGGCTGGCGGGTGCGCCGCATCACCGGACGAGGTCGCCGGAGCCGTCCAGCGGGTGCGCCATATCGACCGCTCAACAGTTTCGTGGCAGTTGTCGACCTCGTTGAACAGCAGCGGCGCCCTGCCCTGCGGGGCTGTGAGGACGATGTCGGCCTGGGCACTGCCCTTGCGAGGCCGTTCTGCGTGCCGGTGGCGGGCAGCGAGACCTCGGTCCAGTACGAGGCGATGGTGCCGATCCCGGGCGGCGCGTCGACGGCCGCATGGGCGGCTGCCCGGACTTCGGCCGACTCCTTGGTGAGCTTGGCGAGGTTCGGCTTCGGGCGCAGCATCGCGATCACGGTCTCGTTGACGGCCATCGGGTGGGAGGCGCCGTTGGAGCCCGGAATCACGGTTTCCTCCTTACTCCGCGCGGTGTGGTTTGTGGTGGGCGACCTGTAGGCGGACGTCGGTAGGCATGTCAGGGAGACCGGTAGACCGACGGGCGGTGCTGATCGGGCCTTCGCAGAGGGCACCGAGAGTGGCGCCGGGCGCGCCCTCAGGGGTGAGGGTGAGCGTGACGTGGGTGCGGGGGCGGGCGGGTCGGCCGGTGATGCGTACGGCCGCACGCTTGACCCCCGGCAGGGCACCGGCTTCGGTCGCGATCGCGTCGCTGAGTGCGCGGTCGCGTAGTTCGACGCCCTCCTGCGGTGGTGTGCCGCCGACGGGCAGCCCTCCGGGGCGGCGTCGGCTCAGCTGGGCGAGCAGCCACCACAGGGCGAGCAGGGCGGCGAGGGCGAGGGCGGCGATGACCGCGGGCCACCACCACCAGCCCTGGCCGCTCCAGCGGGCCCGGTCGGCGGAGGCGAGCAGGACGTCGTTCGGGGTGATCAGGGGCCAGCCGGCGGGCGGGATCAGATCGTGTCGCCGGTAGAGGTCGAGCCCGGCGAAGAGGACCAGCACTCCGCCGCCGAGCATGACCAGTCCGGCGAGGGCCAGCAGAGTGCGGTTGAGTGCGGATCGCGACGTCATGGCGGACTCCCGGTGCTGCGGTTGTCGGTCAGCCGGTGCGTTGCCGCACCCGTACGACGATGCGAGGAGGACGGGCGAGGGCCAGCCGGTCGCGTTCCTCGTCGAGGACGGCGGTGAGGTCGTCCTTCACCTGCCCGGGGTCACGGAAGCGGACGTCCGCGCGCGCTTTGATGCGGTGACGGCGCACCCGGATGCGCGCCGCGCCGACTCCGGGGACCCGCAGCGCGGCGTCGCGCAGCAGGCCGGCGGCTCCGTCGCGGTCCAAGGCGGCCCGCAGCCGGGGGCAGTCGGTGGGGGAGCGTTGGGGCAGCCAGTGGCGTAGCCCGGGGGTGAGGGCCAGGACGATCAGCCAGACGCCGACGGCAGCGGCCACGGCGGCTCCCGTGAGCACCCACACATCGTCCACGGAGCGGGTGGCCAGTTCGTCGGCCAGGTGCCGTCGCCAGGCCGCCGCCGGGCGTCCCGCTCGTACGGCGATGACGTCGACCAGCGCCGCGACCGCCGCCACGAGGATCACCGAGGCGACCAGCGCGGCCGGGATGCGGCGCGCGGACCACGGCCGGTGGGACCGGTGCCCTGCGTCGCGCTCACCGGACGTGAGGTCGGCGCCTGGTTCGGGCTCCTTTGCCAACGGCACCGTGGCACGCGATGCGGACGGTGTGGAGTCGCGGCCGGAAGGGCCGGGGTCGGGTGTCATCGCGGGGCTCCTTCCTCCACGGCGTGCCCGGCGAGCCGGGCCGCGTGGCCGGTCACCGGACCCGCCCCCGGCTCGTGTCGGCGGCGGTCACCAGCCGCCGGACGGTGAGGACGACCTCTTCCACCCGCAGGCCGGTCAGCTGGGCCACTTTCTGGGCGACGTCCTGCTGGATCCGCTCGCACACCCGGGGGATGTCGGTGGGGTAGGGCAGATCCATGGCCAGGTGCAGGCGCACCGAACCGATACGGGCGGCGGCGGAGGCGCTGGGTGCCTCCGGGCTGCCCCGGTCGGGCGGTACGGCGGCGCGCCGGGACTGCGCCGTGCGTGCGGCCTGTGCGGCGATACGGGCGACCACCCGGTCGGGGATGACGGTGGCGCCCCGCTCGGCAGGGGGCGGCAAGCCGGTGGTCCGCGCCGGCAAGGCGGACCCCTCGCCGGGGGAACCGGGCGGGGTCCTCACCGCTGCCTCCGCGTCCGGACGTCGAGGTCGCCCTGCACGACGAGGCCGACTATCAGCCCCGCAGCACCCAGGAAGAGGACCAGCAGAAAGGCCCAGAAGCCACCGAAGTAACCGGCGAAGCCCAGGGCGATGCCCGCTACGAGACCCGTCGTTCCTGCGTTCATCATGCACTCACCCGTCTCGCGGACGTACGTACGTCGCCGTCCGCGCGATCATCCGCGTCGCACCGGACGCGGTGGCGGGTCACCTCACGCGACCCTCGTCCGGTTCGGCCTGTTCCTCGTCAGGGAGATGGACGTCGTCGACGGCGATGTTCACCTCGACGACCTCCAGTCCCGTCATCCGCTCCACGGCGCCGATGACATTGGTGCGTACGTCGCCGGCGACGTCCACGATGGAGACGCCGTACTCGACGACGACGTCCAGGTCCACCGCCGCCTGGCGCTCGCCGACCTCGACCTTCACCCCGCGCGTGACGGCTCCGCCTCCGCCGGGGACGCGTTCCCGCATGGCGCCCAAGGCGCGGGCCATCCCCGCTCCCAGGCTGAAGATGCCCGGTACCTCGCGGGCGGCCATGCCCGCGATCTTGGCCACCACGCCGTCCGCGATGGTGGTCTTCCCCCGTGTTTCGGCCGGAGCCCCGGCCCCGGTACGGCCCTTCAGCGCGCTCACGCTCGCATCCGGCCGGTTGCCCCCGCCGACGCTGGTGGTGTTCTCCGTCATGGCGGTCGCCCCGATCGATAGGTCGGACACCGGTGCGGCGCCCGTCACAAGGTTGGACATGCGGGGCGGCGGATGTCTCACGCACATGCGGCGGATACCTCACACCCATCGAGTGCGGCATGCCTCACAAACGGCCTGTCGGGTACCTGGACGGTCCGAGCCGTGTGCGAGGGCGCCATGACCGAACGCGCTGTACCCCCATCGGCGAATCGCGACTTCTTGGGACGCGACCTGCCGGACCGGCTCCTGGCCGTACGGGCGGCCGAGGGGGACGAGGACTCCTTCGCGGTTCTCGTCCAACGGCACGGCCGAGCCCTCCTCTCCCTGGCCCGCTGCATGCTCGGCAACCCCCAGGACGCCGAGGAAGCGGTCCAGGACGCCTTCGTCAGTGCCTGGCGCCGACTGCCGGAGTACCGTCACAGCGCGGAGTTCCGTACCTGGATGTACCGGATCACCGTCAACCGCTGCCTGACCATGCGCCGGCGCCGGCCGCCGCCCGTCTCCCTCGACACCGTCGTCGAGCCCGCAGCGGAAGACGCCTGGAGCCAGCCCGCCCGGTCCGCCGAGCAGCACGCGGCCACCGCCGCCCTGTCTCACGCGCTCGCCGAACTGGACGCCGGCCAGCGGCTCTGCTGGATCCTGAGAGAAGTGCAGGGCCTGTCCTACAAAGAGATCGCCCACGTGACGCGGACCAGCGAACAGACGGTGCGGGGCAGACTGTTCAGGGCGCGCCGATCCCTGCAGGAGGCGATGGACCCATGGCGCTAGACGACCCGCACGCGCGGCCTTCCGAACCCCCCGGAGCCGACGGGCCCTGTACCGGCCCAGCCGCCGGCATCCTCCTGTTCGCAGGTGATGAGGTGCTCCCCTGCGGCCGACTGCTCAGCCGGGCCTGGGAACAGGCCCGGGACGCGGCACCGGACGCGGACCCGCACACCGTCTCCTGTCCACACTGCGGCGAGGCCGTCGAGGGACTGGCCACGGTGAACGCGGCCACCCGGGCGCTGCGCGACGAAGCTCCCGGCCTCCACGCACTCGCCGACCGCGTCATGAACATCGTCAGAGCAGAGGTACGGCTCGGGCGGCTGCTGCCTCTGGCCGACCCGGACCGGGACCTGCGGATCTCCGAAAGCGCTGCGGCAAAGGTATTGCGGCAGACTGCGGACACGATCCCCGGCGTCGCGGTCGCGACCTGCCGGCTCGTACCCGAGGGCGAAGGCACCGGCGTGCACGTGATCATGACCCTGGCCGCCACTCTCGACGGCCCGCTGCCCGACCGGGCCCACCAGGTGCGCCGATCCGTCCTCCACTCGGCCGTACAGGACCTGGGTCTCGCCGTGACGGCCGTGGACATCACCGTCGTCGACATCCTGGAGCCGGAGCCGCCCCTCCCGCCCGGCAGTGGTCCATCATGACCGTCAACCGCACGACCACCCTCCCTGGCGTCGCGGCCGAGGCGGCCCTTGCAGTTCCCGGCGTAACGGGCCTGCAACCCCGTCTCTCCCGTCGCCTCGCGGCAGCCGCCGCGCCCACCCTGACGGACGCCAGGCCCCACCACACATCGCCCGATGCGGGTATCCGCGCCGACCGGGCACCGGGTGGAGGATGGCACATCGAGGTGCGCTGCGTCCTGGCCGAGGGCCGGCGGGCACTGGACGTCGCCCAGAACGTCCACGACCAGGTGGGGACCGCCGTCACCTCCCACCTCGCCGCCCTCGACGCCGTAGAGCGAGTCACCGTCGAGGTCACCGTGACCCGCATCGCCACCTGGTACGACGGGTGGTGAGACCGGCTGCACGTTCGCCGTGAGAGTCGGCGGTAGCCGGACAGCCAGGATGCTCGTTCGGGCCTGGTCCGCCTGACCAGTGCCACAGCATCCAACGTTTGCCCCATGACCCAGGCGTCGACCCCAACTGCTTGGATCATGCTTCTCACGATATGAGCTGCTGAGTAGGGTCCTGGGATCTCAGGAGCTTTCCACGAAGCGCGCGCCCGGCCCGGGCGTGCGGCAAACGTCTTCCGGGGCGAGGTGGCTGTGCCCCGCAGCGCACTCAAGAACGACCTTGACCGGCTCCTCACAGGAGCTCGCATCGTCGACGGGCCGGTGCCGGACGATGACCGACGGGCCCTGCGGGTCGGCGAGGTACGTGTCACCCCATTCCAGGAGCGCCACGAGCGTGGGCCGCAACGCCCGGCCCTGCTCGGTGAGCTCGTAGGCGAAGCGCTGCCGATCCCCGGGCTCCTGATAGGGCACGCGGCGCATCACTCCGGCGGTCACCAAGGTCTCAAGCCGAGTCGCCAGGAGATTTCTGGCGATCCCGAGGCGGGAGTGGAACTCTCCGAACCGGCGCGCGCCGTCCAGCGCTTCACGGACGATCAGCAGCGACCAGCGCTCCCCCACCACCGAGAGGGCGCGCGCCACCGAGCAGTTCACCGGGTCGATTCGCCGCGTCTCCATGGGCCGAGTGTACCCCTCTGGGTTTACAAGCTGTACTCAGCCCTCATAGGCTCCCGCCTGAGTTGAAGAATTAAACTCATAGAGGAGATCGACCATGCCCATGCTTGACGTCTACATTCCCGACGGCGCGCTCCAGCCGGACGCCGAGACGGCGCTGCTGAACCGCATCACCGAGATCCTCGTCCGCAACGAGGGATTCGACCCCGCCGACCCGGTGAGCCGTTCCGTCTCCTGGCTCTGGCTGCACCGACCGGCCGGCATCTACGTCGGCGGAGAACCCGCGGACGCACCTCGCTACAAGGTCGTCCCGTCCGTCCCCGAGGGCCAGCTCGACGAACAGAAGCGTGCGAGCGTCATCGCCGAGGTCACCGAGGCGATCCTCGACGCGGAGAACGGCGCCTGGCCGCGTGACGCCAGCCGGATCTGGGTATTCCCCACCGAGATCCCCGAGGGCCACTGGGGCGGCTGGGGTCAGATCAGGCCGCTCGCGACGATCCTCGCCCGACTCACCGGCGGCGACACCAAGCGGGCCCGTACGCTCGCGCGTGAGCGGATCGCTGCCAGCCGGGCCGAACACGCCCGCCTGCCCTGATGAGCGGCGAACGAAGTGGGATCGATGCGGCCGGTGACACAGTCGCGAGGACCACTCCGCTTCAGACGACGTTGGCCTTGGCCACGACCTCGCGGAGGCGTTCGTCGGCGGCGTGCTGGTTCCGCCAGATGATGGACCGGCGGACCGTGCTGCCCGGCTCTTTGCGGGTGGCGTGGGCGGTGCCGTCCAGGTGAACGGGAGCGGACCCGGTCCGCGATGCGCTTGTTCGCGTCCGGTGCCAGCAGCCGACCCCATTTCCGGTACCGGCGCAGCTTGTTCACCAAGTCGTGGGCGTCCTCGGTGCGGCGGTCGATCTCCACCAGCAGCACCGGTACCCCGGCCGCCGGCGCTCGCGCCACCAGGTCCGCCCGCTGAACGTAGCTGTGCGGGATCTCGGTGGCGAAGCCGAGCCTGTGCCCGATGCCGAGCCGGTGGCCGACGCCGATCTTTCAGCAGGTGGGCGATGCCAGGTGGGTCGTATCCGGCGTCCAGCACGACCAGGACCTCCGGGGCATCCTGCTTCACCTGGCCGGCGACGAATCGCTCGACGACCTCGCGGATCCGGACGATGGTCACTGTGGCGACGTCGGCGCCGTGCTCCAGGCGGACCGCATCCAGCACCACCGTCCAGAACGTCCGCAGGCAATAGGTAAGGCCCGGAAACACTGTCCCCTTCACCACCACGCCTCCTTCAACACGGTCCGGGCCAGGGAGGTCATTCGTCGCCGTTCACGCCCTCCGGGCAGTTGTCCCGGAGAAGGCGTCCCGGGAACATCGCCGGGACACGGACATCAGAGATGTTTCTAGCGAACGAGAGGACGACCGAGCATGATCAGCACGGGACACGCCGCTCCACCAGTCGTGGAGGAGTCGGTACTCGAAGACCTGCGCGCACGCCTGCGCGGCTACCGCCGGGTCGACGTCCCCGCCGGGTTCGGTTGGGCGCGCGGTGTCGACGGTGACCGCCTCGCGGACCTGATCTCCCATTGGGCCCGCTCCTACGACTGGCGCGAGCACGAAGCCCGCATCCGTGCCCTGCCCTGGGCCCTGGCCGGCCTGGCCGACACACCTGTGCGGGCGGTCCACCTGCGAGCGGCGCGCACCGACGCGGTGGCGGTGGTGCTCCTCCACGGCTGGCCCGACTCCGTCCTGCGGTTCGAGAAGGTCTGGCCCCTGCTGTCCGACCTCCACGTGATCGTCCCGGCCCTGCCAGGCTTTCCGTTCGCCGCGCCCGTCGCCTCCCGGGGCATGTCGTCCGGGGACATGGCCGAGGCGATCGCGAACGCGATGACCGAGCTCGGCTACGAACGGTACGTCGTGTCCGCGGGCGATGTGGGCTGTGACGTGGCCGAGGCGCTGGCCGCTGCTCGCCCCGACCGCGTGACCGCCCTGCACCTGACCGATGTGTCGCAGTACCGCTTCCTGGTGGACCCGCCGCAGGACCTGTCCGACGCGGAGCGGGCGTACATCCGGCGCGGTCATCACTGGCAGGCCGCCGAGGGTGGCTACATGCACGAACAGGCCACCAAGCCGCACACGTTGGCAGTGGCGCTCGGTGACTCGCCCGCGGGCTTGGCGGCCTGGATCCTGGAGAAGCTGCGGGCGTGGACCGACTGCGGCGGTGATGTGGAAGCGGTGTTCAACCGGGACGAGTTGCTCACCTGGATCACCGCGTACTGGGTCAGCGGCGCCATCGGCACCTCCTTCACCCCCTACGCCGAGAGCGCGGCGAAACCGAGCGGACGCATCGACGTCCCCACGGCGTTCACGATCTTCCCGAAGGACCTCGTCAACGCGCCGCGCGAGTTCGCGGCACGCTTCTTCGACGTCCGCTCGTGGACCGAGGAAGCGGCCGGCGGTCACTTCGCGGCCTGGGAGCGCCCGTCGGAGTACGCCATCGGCATCCGCACGGCAGTTGACCTGGCGAGGCAGAGGTGTGGGACCTCGTAAGGCGTGTCGCCTTCCAGCGTTCGTCGGTGCACTTCGCTCCGCAGCCAGCGCAGACAGGGCGGCGGGCCTTACGCTCGGCTGTCTTCTTCGCCGCCCGCTCCCAGCCCGCCCGCCGCATCTGCGCCTGGTACCCGTCCGGGCCACGGCCACTTCACGGCGGAAATTGCCAGTCGCTTCCCGCAGGGCTGCATGTGGGTACGGCCGAAGCGGAAAGACACCGGGCCGGCCAGGCCGTGCTTGCGCGAGTTGTTGAACGCTGGGGCCCATATCACCGCTGCCTTACTGGGGGCAGGTGGCGGAGATGATGTAGTCGACGACGTCGTGCGTGCTGGAGTCTTGCCGGTAGGCGGCGCGCTGGCGGTCGGCACCGGTCCCTTCACCGCGCAGGCGCTGCCACTGCTCGCGTACGTGGCCGAGGTCGTCGTGCTGCCGCAGTGCTGGGGCAATGGTGTGCAGCAGCCTTTCGACGAGCGTGGTCTGCGCGACCAGGCGGCCAGTGAGTGGGTCGATGCCGGTGCCGGCCAGTCCGTCACGTGCCGCGCGCCAGCAGGCTGCACGCAGGACTTCCGGTGCCGGGCGCGGGGCCGGTTCTCCGGCTTGGACAGAGCTGAGGGCGGTGGCGGTCACAGCGCGGACGACGGCGGCGAGAAACAGGGTGTCATCGGGCGTCAGGGCGGCGTCGGCGACGCGGACTTCGATGGTGGGCAGGTGGTGAGAGGGGCGGATGTCCCAGTACAGGCCGCCGCGGTCGATGAGTGTCTCAGTGTTGAGGAGAGTGTCGACGAGGTCGTCGAAGTGGGCGGGTGATTCGAAGTACGGGGGCGGGCCGGCGACGGGCCAGCGCCCCCAGGTGGTGGTCCGCCAGCTCGCGTAGCCGGTGTCCTGACCGTCCCGGAACGGGGAGTTCGCGCTGAAGGCGATCAGGGGCGGCAGCCAGGGCCGCAGGTGGTTGCTGACGTACACGGCGTCACGGGGGTCGGGCAGGCCGACGTGGATATGGCAGGCGCACGCGGTCTGCTCGTCGTCCAGAGCGCGGAAGTGCGCGGCGCTGCGGGCATATCGGGCGCCGGGTGTGATCGGGACCGGGGACGTCTGGCCGAGCACCGGGGTACCGGTCGAGGCGAGGCGCACGCCGAGGCGGGCGGCGGCACGGGCGGCCGCCGCTCTTGTGGAGCGGATCTGTTCGGCGGCTTCCTTCAGGCAGGTGTGCGGATCGGTGCGCACTTCGACCTGATAGCGGGTCAGCTCGGTGCCGGCCCGGTCACCGAGTTCACCGGCCGCCTCGCTCACCACCTCCGGTCCACGGGGGCTGAGCTCGCGCGTGAGGGGATCGACCAGGAGGAGCTCCTCCTCGACGCCCACAGTGAGCGTGGCTGGAGCGCGGGTTGATGCGGGCGCGGTGCCGTCTGTCGGGCTGGCCCCACCGTGAGGTTCACTTCTCATAGTGATGGCACTGTCTCAGAAAGTGCTCGCCGGTGGGTGGAATCGTCTGGTTGCCGAAGGCTGAGGAGTACCGATGCGTGAAGAGACCGATGTCCTGGTGGTCGGAGGCGGCCCGGCGGGCGCGACCGCCGCGGCCCTCCTGGCCCACCAGGGCCATCAAGTGCGGGTGCTGGAAAGGGAACGGTTCCCGCGCTACCACGTCGGGGAGTCGCTGCTGCCCTCCTTGCTGCCCGTGCTGGACGTCCTGGGTGCGCGCGAGACGGTCGAGGCGCACGGGTTCATCCGCAAGACGGGAGCGTTCTACGGCTGGGGTGGCCAGGAATGGTCACTGGGCTTCGACGAACCGGGCAGGCCGGCGGCCTACAGCTTTCAGGTCATCCGCTCCGAGTTCGATCAGTTGCTGCTGGAACACGCCCGCGCGCAGGGGGCCGACGTCAGGGAAGAGGCCCGCGCGCAACGGGTCGACTTCGAGGCCGGCGGCGGGAGAGGCCCGGCCGGCCGGGCGGTGGAAGCCACCTGGGCCGGCCGGGGCACAGCCGCGGGGCGCGTCCGCTTCCGGTACCTCGTCGACGCCTCCGGCCGCGCAGGGCTCCTCGCCACCCGGCACCTGCGCACCCGGCGCGTCCACGACGCCTTCCGCAACGTCGCCACCTGGAGCTACTGGCGCGGCGCCGCGCCCCTTGTCGCAGCCCCCAGCGGCGCGATCGGGGTGTTCTCGCTGCCCAACGACGGATGGCTGTGGGCGATCCCGCTGCACGACGGCACCCTCAGCGTCGGCCTGGTCACCGACAAACGCTCCTTTGCCCACGCCAGGCGGGCGGCAGGCGGCTCACTGCAGACCCTCTACGACGAGGCGATCGCCCGCTGTCCGCTGCTGGCCGGCATGCTCACCAGCGCCCGTCAGGTGGCGCCGCTGAAAACCGAGAGCGACTACTCCTACGTCAGCGAAGCGTTCAGCGGACCGGGCTGGTTCCTCGCCGGCGACGCCGCCTGCTTCCTCGACCCCCTGCTATCCACCGGCGTGCACCTGGCCATGTACAGCGGTCTGCTCGCCGCCGCCTCCATCAACAGCATGCTGGTCGGCGACGTCGACGAAGACGCCGCCCACGCCTTCTACCAGAGCGCCTACCAGCACGCCTACGAACGGCTCCTCATCCTGGTCAGCGCCTTCTACCGCATCCACGACGGCCGCGACAGCTACTTCCGCACCGCACAGCGGCTCAGCCGCCGGGACCAAGCCCCTTTACGCCTGCACGAGAGCTTTCTCAACATCATCACCGGCGCCGAAGATCTCCGCGACAGCCAGACCGACGACCCCGTCGACACCTTCCTGCGCACCGTGCGCCCACCCGTCAACGGCCAACCCCCGCAAGGACTCGCTGGCCACGGAACAAGCCACCTGCTGCCCCTGCCCACCACCCCCGCACGCGCCACCGCCGGCCTCTACCTCAGCCTCCACCCTCATCCCCGCCTCCACGCCACCGGCCACGCCTGAGCTTGTTCTTCAACTACCGTCGGCAGCTGCTTCGACTAGCTTCACGAGGGGCGCCAGGATCCGTGGCAGGTCGCTCTCGGAGTGGAGCACCGCGTCGTCCTGCCAGGTGCGCTCGGTTCCGGAGTCGAGGAAGAGCAGCGAAGTGGCACCCGATTCCCAGAGGAACACCGTCCCCATGCGCTCGTCTGATTCCAGTGTGAGACTCACTGCCGTGGCCTTCGGCCGCCCTCGGGACGGGGTTCCTGGGACGGGCCGCTTCACCGCAGAGCTGATCCCACGAGAGCGCAGCTCGTGTTCATGTGCGGCATACCAGTCCTTGAGCCACTGAGCGATCTCTGACATTGCGCCCCCTGTGGACCTCGAACGGCCGTCGAACTTGATCGTATGCCCGGCAATCACCAGACGCAGGAACGGCCTTCGTCTGATCATGTGCTCCGACCAAGGTGCACGTGACGGGGACGAAGGCCGTGAGGGTGAGTCTGCTGCCTGATGCTGTCCGAGGGAAGCGTTCGCGGAAGCGTCACGCTTCCGGGGCGAGTTCTACGAGTGTCTGACCGCTCGGCGCGATGTGCTGTTCGAGTTGGCGGACGCGGTGCTGTGTGAGACGGAACTTAGACGTTGTGCCTGTCGCGACAAAGGGGCGCCGCGCTGGATCGGCGGCGCCCCTTCAGACGGTTGGCTCAGGCGCCCAGGTAGACCGGTGTCTTCTGGACGGACTTGCTGTAGATGTGGTTGCTGAGGGTGCCGTCGGCGCCCAGGACGACCAGCGTGACGTTGTCCTGGAGGACGACCGGGCGGCCCTTGGCGTACGAGACGGGGAACGTGCCGTGGCTGGTGGTCAGCTGCGCCCCGTAGACACCGTTGCGCTGGACGAGCTTGACGATCGCGCCGTTGGCCAGCTTGTAGCGGCCCAGCCGGGGGCTGACGGCGGTCTCGGCGCCGGTCCAGCCGACGGTCCCGCCGACCGGGTCGAGCACCAGCGTGCGGTTGCCGAACAGAGCGGCGCCGGCGCGGGAGTGCGCGTCGAGGAAGCGCACCAGCTTGCCGTCCTGGAAGACGCGGGCCTGGTGGTGGTCGGCGGAGACCTTGAAGATCTGGGCCGTCGTACGTGCGTCGAGGCGCAGGGTGCGCGAGAGCGTGCCGTGCAGGGTGCAGTCGGCGGACAGGGCCGGGAAGGGCGTGGACTGCCAGGGGGTGGACCCGCCCTGGCTGCGCTGGCCGAAGACCGGCTTGGCGGAGAGCACTCCGGTGATCTTCAGTCCGTCGGCCAGGTCGGTGGGCCGGCTCTGGTTGACGGTCGCGACGGCGTGGCCCTTGGCATCCAGGAGCGTGGCGGACGCGCCGTGGTCGGCGCTGCTGACCAGCCGGACCTTCATGCCGCCGCCGAAGACGGAGGGGATGGTCGTGGCGGCGACGCAGGCGCTGCTCCCGGCCGGTCCGGGCGATGTGGCGGCACTGGCGGCATGGGCCGAGACGATGGAGGCAGTGGCGGTACCGACGAGGGCGACGGTGGCGAGGGCGGTACGGAGTGCGGTACGCATGGCTGCTCCTGGCGGCTTCGGCTTCTGAGGTGCTGGCTACTCTGACCAGCGAGAACAACCCTAAAGATCATCCGTTCCGGAATCGTCGGGTCCATGTCACGGACACGTGACTGCACGCCACCTGTGGCTGTTGCTTACTCCGAGCCAAGGGGGCTGGCGGCCCACCTCGTCGGCATCCCCGTCCGGACCGGACGCCGCCGACCAGAGCGTCAGAAAGGGCGCTACGAGGCCGGCGGCCCGCTTGCTTCTTTGTGGCCGACTGCGGTGTGAGCCGCGGCATGTCGATGTCACCGGCGAGTACGCTCATGTGGTTGTTCCCGCGACCATGGCATTCGACCTGCGGGACAGGCGGGTCGCTCAGACCGGCTCGGGGTTCACGGTGGCGCTTCGCAAGGTGGACACCGAGTGGCGGCTGACGGCCTGGGCGTGGGCAAAAGGCGTGCAATCGGCACGACATCGGTAACGGCTCGGCAGTGGCCGGTGCCCGGTCGGGTGAAGCCGTTGCGTCAGGTTCTCGTCGTCATGATCCGAAACAATGATCGGCCGTCTGCGCGGTGGTCCGCACCGCGCAGGCCGCCACGACTTCACTGGCCGGCAGCCGACCCGTCAGCCCCCGCCCAGTCAGCGGGCGCGGCCAGCCGTCCAGTGCCACGCTGTAGGTGGATTCCGGCCTGTGGAATGCGGAGGTGCGGACATGGAGATCAAGCCGCGGGCGGTCGCCATCCCCAAGGAGACCGACCACCTGGAGCAGGGCAAGTACGGCCCCGTCTTTCCGAGGACTCCGGCCTGCTACGGGTTCACCATCATCGCAGACGTGAAACCGGGCAGGGCCGAGGCGATACGGGAGCACGGACATACCCTGGCCAAGGCGCTGGAGCAGGATCCGTATCTCCTCGCGCCGTTGAAACTGCACTACCTGCGCTGGGTTCTCTTCGACGACGACACGCGCTTCATGTACCAGGGCATCTTCGACACCGACTTCGACAAGTACACCGAGGACGCCGCCGCGCTGTTCAGCAAGGCGGGTGTGAGCACCACCTTCGAGAACCTCGAAGGGTTCCCCGAGGACTGGCGGACCAACCCCGAGGCGTTCGTGCGCTTCGTACGGGAACACCATTGTCCGAGCTTCATCGAATACGGAGAGTATCCGTACGTGACGGCGGACGAGATCAAGAAGGCTCTGCGGATCAAGAGCGCTCTGTCGGAGATGCTCGACCAGATGCAGTGAGGTTGGACGAAAATGAGCGAGGTCAGGACCGCGCGGACGTACAACCAGCGGCACATTCCGCGGAAGTACACCCCTGACGGTCGGCGGGTGAGCGTCTACGTCTCGTGGAGCTATCCGGCAGAGGCCGGTCGCAACGCGGCAGAGCTCGACAACCGCTTCTCCACGATGACCGAGGTCAGGCGGGTGGCCTGGCCCGCGTACGAGGACCCGAAGTGGTCCGACCCCTACCGGTTCCAGCAGGGCATCGCAGGGTCGCTGGAGCTGTTCTTCTGGGCCTGGGCGCCGTTCCAGGACTTCGTCGAGGAGGTCACGGGGCATCCCGTCCCGGTGTACCAGCGCATTGACCAGGCCGGATTCCATACTCCGCTCGATGGGCGGGTGCTCGATGACACGGATGTCCTGTTCGTCTTCGGACTGGACCACATGATCACCGGACAGGAGGCGCAGCCCGGGGAGATCGAGGCGCTTCGGGGCTTCCTCGGCCGGGACGACGCCCGCCTGGTCCTCGGGCCCCACCACGATGTCGGCGCCTCGGACGATCTGTCCGTGCGGGAGGTGGAGTACCGCCATCACGGCGATCCCCTGGTGCCGCGCCAGCAGCGGTTCGCGACCTACGTCAGGGATCTGATGAAGGGCCTGGGCGTGCCGGTCATCAATCGGTACGGGCTGCGTCCCGCCACCGGTGAGGGCAACCGGATCGCTCCTTTGTCGACCATCCCTGACCTGGACGAGAAGGGGTGGCTGAACGGGGTCACGAACTTCAACTTCCACATGCACCTGCCTCACTACGCGGTGACGACCGACGAGCCGAAGGCCGTCCATGTGCTGGCCCGGCAGCCGATCGACACCTCCCGGCCCCATCCGTTCACCGAGGACGGCAACGCCGAGTTCAACATGTTCCTGTGGATGCCCCCCGGCGGCGACCGCGCGGCAGACGTTCTGCTGGCCGACTCCACGATCTTCAGCACGCTCTTCGGCGCCGACGACAGCCTGAGGAACTTCTGGCGCAACCTCGTTACATAGGCGATGCCGTAGGGAGGCCGACGTGAGCGCACCCACCCACGTCACACTCGAACTCGACGACATCCAACGCGGGGTCCTCAGCCCACGCCCCACCCCGTACGCGGCGACCTATCTGGCCTTCCGCATCGACGACCGCACCCGGGGCCGTGAGCTGATGCGGCGGGCGAGCGCAGCGGCGACCTCCGCCGCCGACACCTCCAGTCCCCTGGGGGACACCTGGGTCAGTATCGCCGTCACCTACTGGGGCCTCCAGGCCCTGGGAGTGCCGCGCTCCTCGCTGGATTCGTTCGCCTGGGAGTTCCGGCAGGGCATGGCAGCCCGCGCCCGGGCGCTGCGTGACGAGGGCGCCAGCAGCCCGCAGCACTGGGAGGCACCGCTCGGTACCCGCGAGGTCCATGTGGTGATCACGGCGGTCGCGCCCGACCCCCCGCACCTGGAGGCGGCCATCGACCGCGCCCGTCTCGCCTATGGGCGCCTACCCGGTGTGACGGCGATCTGGAGGCAGGACTGCTACGCGCTGCCCACCGAGAAGGAGCACTTCGGCTATCTCGACGGCGTCAGCCATCCGGCTGTCGAAGGCAGCGGCATCCCAGGGTCCAATACGCTGGAAGCGCCTCTGAGGAGCGGGGAGTTCGTGCTCGGCTACCCCGATGAGCTCGGCGGTGTCCAGACGCCGCAGCCGGCCGTGCTCGGGCGCAACGGCAGTTACGCGGTCTTCCGCAAACTCCACCAGGACGTCGCCGGGTTCAGGCGGTACCTGAGGGACAACTCCGCCAGGGCCGAGGACGAGGAGCTGATCGCGGCGAAGATCATGGGGCGCTGGCGCAGCGGGGCCCCGCTGGCGCTCGCTCCGCAGCACGACGACCCCGCGCTCGGCTCCGACGCCCACCGGCGCAACACCTTCCTGTACGAGCAGGACGACCCGATGGGATTCACCACCCCCGGTGGCTGCCACATCCGCCGGGCCAACCCGCGCGACGCCTCGGTGGCCGGCGAGGTGCGGCTGCACCGCATGATCCGGCGCGGCGCCGTCTACGGACCGCCGCTGCCCGAGGGCGTGCTGGAGGACGACGGAGCCGACCGCGGCCTGATGTTCGCGTTCATCGGCGCCCACCTGGGCCGGCAGTTCGAGTTCGTCCAGTCGCAGTGGATGAACGACGGCGTCTTCTTCGGGGCCGGCGCCACGAAGGACCCCGTCGTCGGCGCCGCCGACGGGCATACCGGCTACACCATCCCCCGCCGGCCCGTGCGGCGCCGCCTGGCCCCGCTGCCCCGGTTCGCGGTCACCCGTGGAGGCGAATACTGCTTCCTGCCGAGCCTGAGCGCCCTGCGCTGGCTCGGGGACCTCCACGACTGACCGGGCGGACAAACGCCATGGACGCCCTGCATCTCGTCCTCAACGCGGTCACCGTCATCTTCATCGCGGCCACCATGTTCGCCGCCGGCCTGCGCGCCACCGTCCCGGCACTGCGCGGAGTCTTCGCCGACATTCCGCTTCTGGCGCTGGCGCTGACCGCCAACATGGTGGTCATCCCGCTGCTCGGCTGGGGCATCGGTGCTCTGTTCGGTCTCCCCTCGGCCGCCTCCATCGCCCTCGTCCTGATCGCCTCCTCCCCGGGCGGCCCCTTCGGGGCGAAACTGGCGACCGGGCAGCAGGGCGACGTCGTCGCGGGCGCGGCGACGCAGGTACTGCTCGCCTCGCTCGGCAGCCTCACCTTCGCCCCCACCGTCAACGCCATCCTCACCGCCGCCGACACTCGCGCCGAGGTCTCCCTCGACGTCGGCGCGCTGGTGCGGGCGATGGCGCTTCTGCAACTCGTTCCCTTCGCCATCGGCCTGCTCCTGCGCCGCTACGCCGAACCCACCGCACAGGCATGGCGCCCCCGGCAGCCGCCGTCTCCAACATCACCTTCCTGATCGTGCTGGCGGGCATGCTGCTCGGCAGCTTGCGCGACGTCGCCGACCTCTTCGGGCAAGGTGGCGGCGGGCTTCGGCGAGCAGGTGCCGGCGATGGAAGCGGCCACCGTCGTTCATCACGAACACGGTCGCGGTGACGTCGACGGCCGCCAGGGCGACGTCGACCACGGCGGTGACCCGGGCCCGGATCGCGGCAGCTGCGGCACGGGCGTGCTCGACGAGGGAGTTGACGATGTCGATGGCTACCTTGGAGGTGCGGATCGCGCTCTCCTTCCACTCCCTGCGCAGCTGCGTGAGGGGACGGGCCTTCTGCTTCGGTGGGCGCGTCATCTTCGCGGCGATCCCGTTCAGTTTGGCGCGGGCCCGCTCGGAGACCACGGGCAGGAACCGCGGCTCGCCGTCGTCGTCGACGGCGGTGACGTACTCGTGCTCCAGCTCGGTCAGGCAGGCGGCGATCTGGTCGCTGCGCCGGGCGGTCCAGCGGATCAGCTCGTGCGGCACCCCGGCAATCTCCATCACGGGCCGACGCCCGGGGGTGACGGTGCGCGGCTCGGTCGCCAGTCCCAGCGCCTCGCAGACCTCAGCGGCCACGATCTCGTTGTAGAGAGCGGAGGCGGCCACGGTGTTCTCGTGCAGGGCCGTGGTGTGGATCGAGCCCCACTTCCCGTCCAGGCGCTGCCCCTTCACGCTCAGCAGCAGATGGTCATGGAGCAAGGGTCCGCTCGGAACGCACCTCGTCGTGGCGGAAGCGGGCGGCGACCAGACCGCCGGGCGGCCGGTCCCGGTGGATGCCGTCCTTGCCGTACCGGATCACCGCCACCTCGTCCTCGATCCAGGCCAGCACCCGCTCGATCGCGCGCTCGTGCGCGGCCTCGATCACCCGCCGGGTCTCCTCATCCCCCAGCGCCTACAACAGGTAGATCGTCGGCTGCGGCCGGAGGACGAATTCGACACCGGTCACCGTCACCCGGCGGCCGAGGGCGCCGGCCTTGAACGCCTTCTTCGGGGACGCACCCTTGGCGAGCAGGTCGGCCTCGATCCGGTCCGCGTACGGGTGCCGGCCCCGCTCACCGAACAGGTTCCGCAGCTGCGCCTCGGTGACCTCCTCACCCGGCGTCAGGCCAAGCACGGTCAGGCCGCGGCCCATCCATCGCCCGGCCGGGACACCAGCTTTCTCCTGGGCCTCGCGCAGCGGCATGCGGTCCGGGCGACGACCGTCGCCGACGACGGTCTCGCGGAGGTAGTATCGGTACATCTGACCGGCCCGAATGACCCTGATATCCACTGTCATACAGGCCAACAAGCACCCCGAGCCGTCCCCGGACGACGGTGCCGTCAGGAGCCGGTCAGTGCCTGTTTTCGATCCCCGGTTTTGAATAGCTTTGGGTCTAGGCTGGCTGGGTGTCCAAGGGCGCCGGGGAGGCCAGGGAACGGGTGTGCGGGGGCTGCGGTGAACGGCTGCGGCCAGACGCACGGCCGACGGCCGTGTATTGCTCGGCGGCATGTCGTTCCAGGCAGTGGCGCCGGGACCGACGGTTGCGCAAGCGGGTGGCCGCGGAGTTGAGTGGTGCCGGCCGGGCCGAGACGCCCGACGACGAGGTCACCGCCCTCGAACGGCAGCTCTCCGACCTGCGCTTCGAATGAGGCCCCGCGGTCCCCCGTATCTCCACCCCCTATCCCGGATCTAGTGCATTCACTCGATGCGCCACCCCGTGCCCCGCTGGCACAGTGTCCGCAGCGCACACCGGCTGAAGGGCGGAGATGATGTCGGACGTATCGGTGAAGGGGACGGGGAAGCAGCCCGCAGGCATCTTCTACACCACGGACGGGGTGCCCAGGCAGCGAAGACGGACCTACTGGCGCGACGCCGTGGCCCACACCTTCGGAGCCGTGGACGTCAAGCTCGCCGAGGAGGTGTTCTCCGGCACGATCCATGCCTCACCAACGGGCCGGACACGGGGCGTCACGGTGGACAGCGAAGCCCTGCAGACCGTGCGCACACCGCGCCTCATCGCGCAGTCCACAGGCGACGACCACGTGGTCGTGATGCTGCTGAGCAGCGGGCTGGCCCGGGTCGAGCAGGACGCGCGCGACGCGTATGTCGAGCCCGGGCAGCTCTTCGTCTACGACCGGGCGCGTCCCATGCGGCTGACCTTCCCCGACACCTTCCAGACGAAGGCCCTCGTCCTGCCCCGGCACCTCCTGAGTCTGAGGGAGTCGGATCTGCGCCGGATCACGGCATCTCCTCTCGACTCCACGACGCCCCTGGGCAACCTGCTGTCCCCCTTCCTGTCCCGGCTCGTGGACACCGCGGGCGCGTATCCGCAGCACGTCGGCGACCTGATCACCCGCAATGTCCTGGACCTGCTCACGGTGTTGGCCGACGAGCGACGCGGCGGTGACACCACAGGCACACCGAGCGCCGCCCGCGTGCTGCTGATGCGGGTCCAGGCGTACATCGACCGTCACCTGGCGGACCCAGACCTGACCCCGGAGGCCATCGCCCGGGCCAACCAGATCTCCCTGCGCTACCTGTACAAGCTCTTCCAGAGCGAGGGCACCACCGTCCGCCGGTGGATACAGAGCCGCCGGCTGGAGCAGTGCCGACGCGAGCTGGCCCACCGGGACGCGGCGAGCCGGACCATCGCCGCGGTGAGCCGACGGTGGGGCTTCGTCAGCGCCGCCCACTTCAGCCGGGCGTTCCGGGCCGCCTACGGGATGTCCCCCGTCGAGTGGCGGTACTCCGCGGCACTCGAACGTCGAACGCACACGTCGCCAACCGGGCGCCTAGATGTGCTGCTGACTGCGGCGATGCCGGCTACGGCCGATGACGCGACGGTCTCGCGCATGCCGCGCGAGCGCTCTTGGGCCAGGCGTCGTGCGCTCAGAGACAAGACGCCGCGATATGACTCCGTATCTTCGAAGGTCTCACCGCCCATCGCTCACCCGAGGACCTCGCCATGACCCGGCCCACCATCGTTCTCGTCCACGGAGCGTTCGCCGACGCCTCCTCCTACGCCCCCGTCACCTCCCGGTTGCTGAAGAAGGGCTTCAAGGTCGTCGCTCCGGGCGTGCCGAACCGCAGCCTGCTGGGCGACGCCGCATACGTGGCGTCCGTCGTGCGCAACGTCGACGGCCCGGTGGTCCTCGTCGGTCACTCCTACGGCGGCGCCGTGATCACCATGGCCGGGACCGAGGAGAACGTGAAGGCCCTGGTGTACCTCTCGGGGTACGCGCTGGAGGAGGGCGAGAGCCTCGGCGAACTCCAGGGCGGCTTCCCCGACTCGAAACTGGGCGCCGCCCTCGTCTACACGCCGTCGCCACTGGCGGACTACGACGAGAAGAACCCCGACGTCACCGTCGACGTGGACAAGTTCCCCGAGGTCGTGGCCGCCGACGTGGACCCGGACCTCGCCGCCGTGCTGGCGTCGTCACAGCGCCCGCTGGCGGGTCTGGCGTTCGCCGAGAAGGCAACCGCCGCAGCCTGGAGGACGAAGCCCGCCTGGGCAGTCGTCTCCAGCTCCGACACCACCATCAATCCCGATGTGGAACGCTTCGGTTACCGCCGTGCCGGAATCGACTTCGTGGAGATCGACTCCTCGCACATGGTCATGCTCTCTCACCCCGACGAGGTCGTGGACATCATCCTGCAGGCAGTCGAAGCAACCGAGTGAGCTCCACCAGGTGAGCTCCACCAGGCGAGCTCCCCGCGGCTCGGGCGGCAGGCCGGCCGAGAGCCGTCCGAAGGCGAGAACTTCTCGCACAGGCCCGACAGCCGGCCGACACACCCCGGCGTTCACCGGGACACCGGTCGACTGACGCTATGCACAACCGAACATCCGAACAAGCAGAGGAACCAGTAATGAGCACAGTCACCACGCCGGACGGCACCGTCATCTTCTACAAGGACTGGGGCCCGCGGGACGCCCAGCCGATCGTCTTCCACCACGGTTGGCCGCTCAGCTCGGACGATTGGGACGCCCAGTTGCTGTTCTTCCTCTCCAAGGGCTACCGCGTCATCGCCCACGACCGCCGCGGGCACGGGCGCTCCAGCCAGCCTTCGACCGGCCACGACATGGACACCTACGTCGCCGACGTCAACGTGCTGACCGACCACCTGGACCTCCAGGGGGCAGTGCACGTCGGGCACTCCACCGGCGGCGGCGAGGTCGCGCGCTACGTGGCGCAGGCCAAGCCCGGCCGGGTCTCCAAGGCGGTACTCGTCGCGGCCGTCCCGCCGGTCATGGTGAAGAAGGACAGCAACCCCGAAGGCACTCCGATCGAGGTCTTCGACGGCTTCCGTGCCGCGCTCGCCGCCAACCGGGCCCAGTTCTTCATCGATGTCCCGGCCGGGCCCTTCTACGGCTTCAACCGGCCCGGGGCCGAGGTGTCCCAGGGACTCATCGACCGGTGGTGGTGGCAGGGCATGATGGGCGCGACGAACGCCCACTACGAATGCATCAAGGCGTTCTCGGAGACCGACTTCACCGAGGACCTCAAGAAGATCGACGTCCCCGTCCTCGTGATGCACGGGACGGACGACCAGGTCGTGCCGTACGCCGACTCGGGCCCGAAGTCCGTTGAGCTGCTGAAGGACGGCACGCTCAAGAGCTACGAGGGTTACCCCCACGGCATGCTGTCGACGCACCCCGAGGTGCTCAACGCCGACATCCTGGCCTTCGTGGAGGGTTAAGGCGCACCGCCCGCCTCTGCCGGGCGACAGCGAGAACCTGATAGCGACACACCGTCCCCCGGTAACGCCCATGCGGGCCATTGCCGGGGGACGCGCATATCGCCCCGGGTTCCGGGCCCGGGCTTCCGGAGTGTCATGGATGACGTCCATCCTCCCGCCCAGCACTACGGCAAGATGGGGTCCACCGGCCCATGCATGAAGGGCCAACGGGCCCTGCCCCGTTGAGCCTTACACACTTCAACAGCTTGGAGAAGGCGGGCGGCGGACGCACTGGTCACACCGGCCGGCCCCGCACAACCGACCGCAGCGGCCCCGGGATCAGTGGGCCATGACGTTTCCCGGGGCGCCCTCCGCCGGCCGGTTCACCGACGGGCGCGATCCGGCTCCCCGCCGGGGGGAAAGCGGATTCCAGACCGCCGACACGCAGCGCGCGGCGTGTCCTTCTGGCAACGCGCGGGAGCCAACGAAGGACACGGCCACCCGTGTCATGCCAGCGTCCACAGCAAGTTCTGAGGAGCGCTCCAACGGGCTCTGAAGTTCAGACACAAGCTCTGAACTTGCCGTTTAACCTCGGCGCTCGATGATGCGGGCGAGAGATTCTGTGGGCCAGCAGAGCCACTGCATGAGTGGGGCGGTGACCACGAAGTAGTGGGCGCTGACCCAACCTCGCTGGCAGGCCGCGGCCGTCGGCCGAAAGGTGCACCTTGGTCGTCAGTCCTCCCCGGGACCGGCCGAGTGCCTGCCGAGCCGCCGAGCGTTCCGGCTCCTCCAGTTTGTCTCTGTCGGGGTCCCCATTTTGCGGCGGCCGGCGGCGTGCTGGTGGGCGCGATTGCGGACGATCTGGGGCCGTCCCGCCGGGCGGTCGCCAGACGTGCCGGAGCAGTGGCACGTAACCGTGGTGGCGTCCCGTAGCGCACGGGCGATGGCGTAGGTGAAGCCGGTCAGCAGCACGGCTGCCGCCGCGAGGCCCACTCCATACAGCTTCGGAACGACGAGGCACAGGACGGTCAGGGCTTCCAGGGAGACGATTCCCGCCGCCAACCCGCCGACCAGGCGCCGCGCCCCCCCCAAGTGTGACGACGGTGTCCGAGAACGCCGCGAACGAGGCCGCGGTGCGCACCTTGCTCACGCAGGCGCCGGCGAAGACGAGCGCCAGCAGTCCTTGGCATGTCGAGGAAAGGAAATACACGGGCGCTCCTTACGGCGGGACTTCGCGGCAGGCGGAAGGCGGCCGGTGGTTGGCGCGTCGTGCACCTCCCGCGCGTCGGACGGCCGGGCCCCCCCCAAGGCACGGCCGCAGTGGGGCGGGAGCGGCCTTACGACGTGCAGCCGCACCGCACGAACTCGCGCCCGACCAGACGCGCTGCGTGTACTCGTTGTAGGAGGAACAGGGCTGGTTACGGATGCAGCGGTACCACCACTCGCATGCCCGGCCGTCTCCCGTGGCACTAGGTGGTTCAGCATCCGGTCGGCGAGGGTGCGGATCGACTTCATCTGGCGGTGTCTTTTCGTCGGTTGATCCCCCCGGCGGTTCACGTGGAGGGATCAGTTGTTCGGCCTCGGGCCGTGCTCGGCCGGCCGGGCATCCAGTCTGGGCGGACCGACTCCGCCCGATGGAAGGGCTTCGGCTGTCCCGGACACAGCGGGGTTGTCCGGGCTGGTCAAGGATCTGTCCAGGCCGTGTCCGGGACGACCGAGCCGGTGTCCGGGGGGTCCAAGTGGTGGTACGGCAATTGGCAGAATCCCGGATTGTCCACCGCGAGGAACCGGACGAAGATGTCCGGACATGGGGAGACCGCGTCCGTTACCTCAGGAGGCGTGCACTGTCGCGGAGTTCGTGGCCTGCATGCGGCAGCTCAAGGAACAGTCCGGGCTGACCTACCGCCAGTTGGAGGCCCATGCGCAGCGGCGCGGGGACGTGCTCGCTCGGAGCACGGTCGCCGACGCGCTGCGCCGGGACTCGCTGCCGCGTGCGGAGGTCGTCGCCGCGTTCGTCCGAGCCTGCGGGAGAGACGAGGACCCCACCGCCTGGCTGGAGGCCAGAGACCGGCTGGCCACCGCCGAGCCCTCGCACGCGGACGACGGGGTTCCGCCCGAGGGCGGCGCATTGCCGCACGGGGACGAAGGGCCGGCGTTCGGGCACGACCGGTCGAAGCTCGCAGACGGAGGCCCGGCCCAATCGGACGACAATCCGACGTTCGACGCGACGTGCGAACAACCGGCGAAGCCGCCCGCCTTGCCACGCATAAGGAACCGGCGCATCCTCGCGGTCTGTGTCGTCACCGTGCTCCTGCTCGCCGCTGCGGGAGCCTGGGCGCTGCTGCCCGGAGGGGCGGGCGGCCGGGACCCGGCGGCGCGTGAGGCCGGTGCGGCACCGGGCCTTGCCTCCTCCTCGCCCCCCGTCGCGTCCACCGGCGCCGACGGCCCGGCACCAGGACGCAGTCGTATCCGGCCGGCCCTGGCCGCCGGGCTGTGCATCACCGAGGGCCACGACCGGAAGGAGCGTTACCGGAGCCAGGTCGCCGTCCAGCGTCCGTGTGCCGACGCCACACCGCCGGCAGTCTCCCTTGTCCCTGTTGGCAAGACAGGCTCGTACTACATCCAGTGGCGCCATCCGGTGTACGGCGACGGGTGCCTCACGGCGCTGGGCAGCGGACATGTGGTCGAGGGGCTGCTGGAACCCTGGCCTTGGGAGAGCTGCTCGGCGGACCGCACCAGCCAGCACTTCTTCTTCGACCCCGTCGACGGCTCCCGCAACCACGCCTACCGAATTCACGTGGTGCAGAACGGAATGTGCCTCGGCATCAACGGTGCCGACGACCGGGCGGTCGGCGCCGAGATCGCTCAGCAGCGCTGCACGGGGGCCCCGGACCAGGAGTTCCTCGTGGATACCGTCGGCTGACGATGCCGTCGCCCGGCAAACCAGACCCTACGGCTCTCCAAGGGCTGGTCCTCCGAACCGACACGGACGCACGTCGTCCACGTCATGGCCACCGGCACGCCACCATGGCCGCCTCGCCGGGCACCGGTCCGCCCCCGTCGAGCACGTCCTGCACCGGTGGACCTGCCGACGACGACACCAGGCTCGCACCGGCCGCTGCATGCCCGATCCTCGATGACCCACCGGCTGCCCGCGATGCGGATCAGGTCATCAAGCGTGGTCTCGACAGGGCAGGGCAGTACTAGGGCATGGCGGCGCAAACTGGGCACGTCCCGGCGGGCTTGCCCTACAAATGGCCCTCCAACTTGCCCTACAACCTGCCTCTGAACTTGCTCTACAACTTGCCTCCACCGACCCGGCCGGGTAGGCGGAACCGCAGATCAGGCCGGGTGGTCAAGGGGAACCGGAGGCGCCGACTACTTCCCTGTGACACTCCCTGCCGGACGGACCGGCAGCAGGTCACGCCCTCGGTCGCGTCCTGCGTCGCTCAGCGCCTCGATTCCAGACGATCCGGCGCGCCGACTACTTTCCTGGACCGCTCCTGGCGCTCCGGCTCCCTGTCGCGGACCGCCTGTGGGAGCACGGCCTGGTGCTCGCGCCCGCCCGGAAGTTCACCGCCTCGCGCGTGCGCGACACGCGCGCCTTGGGCCGGGCCGCAGCGGGTGGCCGAGGCGGTGAAGAAGAACTCCGGCCCCGCCGGGATGATCGGGCGATGACCGACCGCCGCCGGACCCACCGCCGAGCCGTCCCGCACGCCAGACACCGATCCGCCGGCGCCGCGCGCCCAGCTCGCCGCCGAACGCCTGCCGTCCGTCCCGGCCGCCGCCGAGCCGAAGCCCGAGCGCCCGGCCGCCGGGCGCCGCGCGCTCTCCCCCCGGAGGTCCGGGCCCGGCTGCGTGTCTACCGTGGGACCGTGACCACGCCTTCCGACGACGCGGCCCAGCCGGTGCCGGTGCGGGTCGTCCTGCCTGCGGATCCGGTGCTCGGTCATCCGGAACAGGAGGTCGTCGCGCAGCTGTGGAGGCGGCGGCAGACCGAGACGGGCTGGCTGTACCTGGTGGGGCTGCCGTCGTACCGGGACCTTGAAAACGGCGGGGCGGAAGCGGCGGAGTACCGGGTGTGGGTCCGGGCTCCCGAGCACGTGCGGCCGGTCGACGGCGTCGACTCGACCAAGTCCCCACCGAGCCTCTTCCACCGGTGCCGCCGACGTCGGTGGTCCGCGAGGTCCTCGGGGAGCGCCGGCCTTCGGGCTGGATGCTGGCGAACGCGCGCGAGGGGCGGGGCCCGGCCCGGGGCGTGCTGCACGCGCCGGACTGCGAGGAAGCCCCGCAGGGCGCGCCACTGCTCGATCTGGAGCACGCGCTGAACGTCGCCGAGAACCCGGGAACTCAGCTGTGCACCATGTGCGGGTGCGCTCAGGAGCTTGGCTTTGAGGCGGTTCTTGAACCGGTAGCTGGGCCGTTGATGGTGATCACTACACAGTGGTGCAGGAGACGGTCGAGGATGGCGGTGGCCAGCACCTCGCTCGAAACTCTGTCCCGGACAGAGGTCGGACAGCGCGCTCACCAGGCCGGACAGGGCTGCAGCTGTCCGGGACAGCCACCGACGTTGACCTGCTCGGTGCCGCCGACGTAGCTTCCGACTGTCCAGCCGATCCATCAAGAGACGTGGCGTTCGGTGTCTCCGAACGATGGCTCGGAAGCATGTCGGCCGGACTGCTCGGACGATCCACTTCACACAACCTCCTCCTGCAAGGAGACAGTCATGCGCATTCGCAGTGCGTTAGTGAGCGCCGGGCTCGGCGCCGCGCTGGCACTCGGGGCAACTGCTCTGCCTGCCGCTGCCGCCGCTCCCGCGGCCACGCCGTCGGTCGCTACGCCTAACTCGGCCCAGCTCTACTGGGTCAACACGGGCGAGACCTTCAACCGGATCGACCCCTGCAACACACGCGGGTCGTGGTACTGGGACAACTACTCGAATGTCTACAGCTGGGACTGCCGCTGGAGCGGCAGCACCTACAAGCTGTGGCTCCAGAAGGGCTGAGCACCGCCGCTCACCACCCCGACCCGGGCAGCCCCCCGCTCACCGCATTGGTGCAACCCGAACAACGGGTGAAAGCGGCCACCGCACGTTGACGAGCGCCCTGCTCGTGGGCGACAACCGCGCTGGGCTGCTCCACCGACCGGTCAGTGCGAGGCGAAAAAGTGCGGGTGCGCGGCTGGGCCAGAGCCTCACCCGGCATCGGGTCTGATGTCCGGGTGAGGCTCTGAGCGCGGGCAAGGATGCCCCTGCGACCGGTCACCTCACCCGTCACGTCCTGCGGGCACAGCTCCTGCCGATCGTCGAGGTCCGGCAGGGGCAGACGCCGAAAGCCTGAGCTTGACGTCGGAACTGCTGTGTTCTGCCGGCCGCAGTCGGGGTCTCGGTGGCGGGTGATACCTGTAAGACATGGAAGACGCGATCCCGGATGCGCTGGCTCTCCTCCAGGACGCATTCCCGCACAGGTCCGCCATCGCCCTCTTGGTGGAAGGCGCTCCGCTCCTGGGAGGACCGGCAGGGTGTGGTGTTGCCTGAGCCATATCGCACCTTCGTGGCCGAGATCGCGAACGGGACAGACGAGGGACCCCCTGACGAAGGCGGTCTGTTGCCCCTGGGAGAGAAGCCGGCCAGCTGGGTCAGGTGGGAAGCGGACTGCTGGATGAGTCCTGAGCCGTTCGATGGCACAGCCGTGCGCGGGCTCGCCCAGCCCTTCCCGCTCGAAGAGGAATGGCAGTGGGAGTACGACTACTACGACCACGCATTGCACTCCGACACGTTGCATCAGATCTACCAGTGCGGCTCGGTGCTGCTGGGCAGCGACCGGCCCGGTGAGTACTGGACGCTGGCAGTGACCGGTCCGCAGCGCGGCCAGGTCTGGTGGCTCCGCGACGGATGCGCAGCTCCCTCCACCGATTCCCCGTCCGCGCAACTCGGGGGCGGCTTCCATGGCTGGATCGGGGACTGGCATGTCGGACAGGGCTGGTGGCGTCCCGAGTAGCCACCACGGATTGACTGCGTCGAGCCATGGGGTGCCCTTCGCTGCCGAGGACGCTTGACAAAGCCGATTCCACAGAATGCGGGTGTGGCATGCGATGTGGCTGGCCCGCATCGACCGCAAGATCGCGCAGCTGGTGCAACGGCAAGCCGAACAGGAACGCGGTCGGCGGGCGAAGCCGGAGCCGCCGGACTGGATCGTCGAACTCGGTATCGGAGTCGGCCGGCCGCCCGTGCAGGTCCACCAGGGCACCTGCTACATGGAAGGCAAACGGCAACGGCCCATCGGCCCGGACGAGGCCCGCCGGCTGCTGGCCGACGGCACCAGCGCGTGCAGCCGCTGCCGCCCCGACACCGCTCTGGGCATCGCCGGCTTAGAGAGCATCTGATCTAAGTAGTTGGTAGTTAGGGATGATTTTGTGACGGCTGGTGTGGGCTGTCGTCAGGCGAGTGTGAGTGCTCGTCGTCCCTACCGCAGTGGTGTGTCCGATGCCCGCTGGGCCTTGATCGAGCCGGTCTTCTCCGCCTGGCGGGCCAGACGGACCGGACCCGGCACGGCAGCTCGGGTGCACGACCTGCGGGAGATCGTCAACGCGATCCTCTACGTCAACCGCACCGGCATCCCATGGGAGTACCTGCCGCAGGACTTCCCGCCGTACAAGACCGTCTACGACTATTACGCGAAGTGGGAAGCAGACGGCACCACCCAGCAGGTCCACGACCTGTTACGCGACGAGGCCCGGCGGGCTCACGGCCGCAGCGCGGAGCCCACTGCGGCCGTGGTGGACGCGCAGAGTGTGAAGGCCTCGGCATGCGTCGCCGAGACCAGCCAGGGCATCGACGCCGGCAAGAAGATCAAAGGGCGCAAGCGGCACCTGATCACGGACACGCTCGGTCTGGTGTTGGCCGTCCTGGTCACCGCCGCGAACGTGCACGACACCACCGGCGGCAGACTTCTGCTCGATGACCTGGCCGCGGCGCATCCCAGCGTGACCAAGGTCTGGGCCGACGGCGGTTACCAGAACAGCATCTTTCAACCACGGCGCCCGGCTGGGCATCGATGTCGAGGTGGTGCAGCGGCCACGGGCGAGGGGGTTCGAGCCGCTGCCGAAGCGGTGGGTGATCGAGCGGACCTTTGGCTGGCTGATGCAACACCGTCGCCTGGCGCGGGACTACGAAGCCCTCCCGCAGAGATCCCGGACAATGATCCACTGGGCGATGGCTGACAAAATGTCCCGCGAGCTGACTGGAGAATCCGCACCAACCTGGCGAATCGAAACGGACATCCCGCCCGCATCGGCGTGAACACCGATCAGATGCTCTCTTAGATCCAGCCTCTTTTCGCGGCCTCGGCCCCCACCTGGAAGCGGGTGTCGAGGCCGAGCCCGGAGGCGATCGCCGCGATCCGGCGGGTCACGGTGCGCGCGCTCGTCCCCAACTGCCGGGCGATCGCCTGGTCCTTGTACCCCGCCTGCATCATCTTCAGCAGCAGGAGGTCCTGAGCGCTCGGCCCGTCGGCCGTCGCCGGATCGGTGGCGACGACGGACTGCGCACGCTGCCAGTAGGAGTCGAACAACTCCAGGAGCGCGTCGAGCAGCCCCGACCTGTGGACCACGGCGATCATGTCGTAACGGCCCGGGACCAGCGCGACCAGCGCGACGCGTCGGTCCATGATGCGCAGTCTGAACGGCAGGGCCGGCAGGATGCGGGCCTGCTCGCCGATCCGGGCGAGGTGGGTGATCAGCTCGAAACGGCCGGGCAGCGCCAGCGCCTCCGGGGTGTAGACGGACCGGATGTCGACGCCGCGGCCCAGCAGGTCCATTGTCAGGGCCTCCTCCAACTCGGTGCTGTAGTGGCCGAGATAGGAAGGCCGATCGAGCACCCAGAAGTGCGTGCGAACCGACTGCATCAGTTCGGCGACGCGCAACGTGATCTCCGCCTCGCCCGTGATCACCTCCACCAGTCCGGTCGGATCCTCCCGGAGCCGGCGGGCACGGTACTCGTCCGCCAGGTCCTCGACGGCGCCCCACACCGCGGTGAACGCCGCCTCGCTCTCGGCCCGGCGTCTGGCGAGCAGCGCGCTCAACGCGGTGTGCGGGCTGACCGGACGGTACTGGCCGTGCCCTTCCTTCCGCAGCATGCCCAGCTCCACCAACCGGGAGATCGTGCGCCGGATCCGGCTGGGCGTGGTGCCCAGGCTCTCGGCGATCTCGGTGGCCGTCCCGCCCGACCTGGTCAGACAGACCCGGTAGACCCTTTCGTCGAACTCGCTGATCCCCAGCGTGCTCAGCACCGGCCGCCCTCCCGTGATCACCGCCCGACGGCCCCTCGGGACGCGCGTGACGCGAATCGCCAACTGGCGATCTACGACACGAGTCTGATCTAGACATTTCTCCTTCACAAGCCTTCACTCTGAACGTTCACGCCGCCTGTCGAGAGATCCGAGCCACCTCGATGCCGACGACCGGTCAGGTGGCGCAACGTGGACGGCAGAGGACGACGGTGCTCTGCCCGACCGTAGACCCGGGAGAGACCTTGTGAAAGCACACCACCGCAGACGCTGGAGCGTGCCGGTCGCGGCCGGCGCTCTGGTACTCGCGCTGGCGGGCCCCTACGACGCGACTGCCTCGGCGCCCTCAACAGCCCGTTTCGACGCCGCGTCCACCGCATCCGTGTCCGACCGGGTGCCCGCGGGCGACCACTCCGTCACACTGATCACCGGTGACGTGGTCACCACCCGGCGGAGACCCGGCACCGACGGCAAGGGCGGAGGCTCCGTCAGCGTCCGCGGTGCCGGCGGGCGCCCCGCACAGACCCGCATCCTGACATCGGGCGACGACCTCTACGTGTTCCCCGAGTCCGTACTGCCCTTCGTCGCCCAGGGCACCCTGGACCGGCAGCTGTTCAACATCACGGACATGATCGCCGACGGGTACGACGACGCGCACCGCGACCAGCTGCCGCTCATCGTCTCCTACACGCACTCCGCCGGCACACGCCCCAAGGCCCCTGCTCTGCCCGCCGGGGCGACCCGGGTCCGCACCCTCGACGGCATACGCGGCGCCGCCCTCACCGCGGACCGCTCCCGCGCCGCTGACTTCTGGAAGTCCGTGGCCGGGACGGCGACGACCGACCGAGCCCGCAAGCAGGACACCGCAGCCGCCTTCGCCGACGGGATCGCGCACATCTGGCTGGACGGCCTCGTCCACGCCGACCTCGCCGACAGCACCGAGCAGATCGGCGCGCCTCAGGTCTGGGCGGAGGGCAACACCGGACAAGGCGTGGATGTGGCGGTCCTCGACACCGGCATCGACGCGGGACATCCCGACCTCGTGGACCGCGTCGCGAGCCGGCAGAGTTTCGTACCGGGTGAGAACACGGACGACCGCTTCGGCCACGGCACGCATGTCGCGTCCATCATCGCCGGCACCGGCGCGGCCTCCGCCGGCAGGGAGAAGGGCGTCGCCCCCGGCGCCCGCCTCGACATCGCCAAGGTGCTGGACGACACCGGCTCCGGACAGACCTCCTGGGTCCTGGCCGGCATGGAATGGGCCGCGATCGACCAGCACGCCAAGGTCATCAACATGAGTCTCGGCGACGCCCAGGTGTCCGACGGAACCGACCCCCTCAGCCAGGCCGTCGACAAGCTCAGCGCCGAGACGGGCGCTCTGTTCGTCGTCGCCGCCGGCAACGCGGGCGCACCCGGCACCATCGGCGCACCGGGCGCGGCGAGCACCGCGCTGACCGTGGGCGCCGTCGACTCCGGCGACTCCGTGGCCGACTTCTCCAGCCAGGGCCCCCGCGTGGACGGAGCCCTGAAGCCGGAGATCACCGCGCCCGGCGTCGGCATCCTGGCGGCCAACTCCCGGTTCGACGGCAACGACGCGGGCGCCTACCAGACCATGAGCGGCACCTCTATGGCCACGCCCCACGTGACGGGCGCCGCCGCGCTGATGGCCGCCGCTCATCCGGACCTCACCGGAAGCCAGCTGAAGGACCTGCTGACCAGCAGTTCCCGACAGACCCCGCAGTACGACGCCTTCCAGGCGGGCAGCGGCCGCCTCGACCTCGCCGCGGCCGCGCACGCCGGAGTCTTCGCCACGGCGACCGCGTACGCCGCGCAGGTCCCGCAGAATCCCGCCGGCGGCGTGCGGCGCCCGGTGACCTACACCAACACCACCGACACGCCGGTCACCCTCGCGGTGACCGTCGAAGCCGCACATGCCCCGGCCGGCGTGTTCCGCCTCTCCGCCCCCCAGGTGGTCGTGCCCGCGCACGGCAGCGCCGGTGTCACCGTGACCATCGACGGCTCGGCCGCCCCCGCCGACGGCCGGTACACCGGCCAGGTCGTCGCGAGAACCGCGGCCGGGAAGGTCGCGGCGCACACCGCGGTCTCCCTCGGTGACGTCATGCACAAACTGACCATGACGTTCAAGGACGCCCATGGCCGGCCCATGTCCGGCGTGGTCGAACTGCTCAGGTCCGGTGACGACTCCCCGGCGTTCGTCGAGATCGACGCCTCCGGCACAGGGCAGATGTACCTGCCCAAGGACGTGTACTCGGTGCTCTCCTTCAAGACGGTGCAGGGCGTCCACGGCCCCCACTCGTGGGGCATGGCCCTGCTGGGCGACCCTGACGTCTACCTGGACAGCGACACCACCGTCAGCCTTGACGCGTCCAGGATCAGCCGCATCGACATGACGGCCCCTCAGCGGACCGAGACGACCTACCAGCGACTGGACTACACCCGCATGATGGGCGGCCAGAACTGGCGGGACTACATGGAGACCCAGACGAACTACGACAGCCTGTGGGCCCAGCCGACCATCCACAAGGTCACCCACGGCGACTTCTACCTGGCGGCCCGCTGGCGCAAGGAGAAGCCCGCGCTGGCCGTCTCCACCCGCACCACCGACTTCACCGATGTGCTGCGCCAGGACGGCGTCACCCCCCTGCCCAAGGGCAGTGCCAAACTCCCGCTGGTCTTCGCCGGCCAGGGCGCGAGCAGCGATTACGCGCACCTCGACGCGCACGGCAAGGCCGTGGTGGTACGCCGCAACGACGACGTCACCGACATCGACCAGGCGGCCGCCGCGACAGCCGCGGGCGCCGAACTCATGCTGGTCGTGAACAACGTGGACGGCCGCGGCTTCCGCCGCTACAACGCGCCGTTCGGCTCGACACCCGTCCCGCTCGACGTGGGCCTGCTCAGCACCGACGAGGGCGAGAAGCTCGTCCAGCAGGCCCGGGCCCGCAACGCCTCCGTCACGGTTGACTCCGCGCCCGTGAGCCCGTACGTCTACGACCTCAGCTGGACCTGGCACAACGAGATCCCCGACCGCATGGTGGTGCCGGGCAGTTCCAGGAACCTCGCCCGGGTCGACGAGACCTTCGACAGCCCGGCTCCGGGGAAGACCGGCGGCGAGTTCCGCTTCGACTGGCCTGCCTACAACAACTGGGCCATCGGCGAGCTGATGCCTGAGCCGGTGCGCGGCAAGCGTACCGACTGGGTCTCCACCGGGGGGTTCAACAGTTGGAGCCAGAGCGCTTACGCGGACGGCATGGTCTTCGAAGCCGGGGCCAAGACCGCCTACCGGGCGGGCAGCAGGCAGTCCGAGGAATGGTTCAAGCCGATCGAACGGCCCTACCTGAACGACGTCTACAGTCTTCCCACGCGCAAGGGCGACCACCTGTACATCGACATTCCGGCCTGGGGCAGCCGCGACCACGTCGGCATGAACCAGATCGACGGCGCGGCGGAGCAGCGCCAGACCCTCTACCAGGGCACCAAGGAGCTCGGCACCGGAACCTTCACGCAGGTATCGGGCGACGCACCCAGCGCCGGCAAGCTGCCGTACCGGCTGGTGGTCACGGGCAAGCGCGACGTTCCGTTCACCCCGTACTCCTCCAGCACCCGCACCGAGTGGGACTTCACCTCGAAGGCGGCGTCGGACGGCTCCGACACGGTCCTGCCACTGCTGCAGATCGACTACACGGTCACCACCGACCCGGCCGGGCGGGCCGGGAGGCACGACACCCTGTCCGCCACCGCCGCACAACTGCCGGGTGCCGCCGGCGCCGGCCGGGTCGGCGCGGTCACCCTGGAGCTGTCCTACGACGACGGCACGACATGGCACAGGGCCACCGGTGACCATGACGGACGGTTCCGCCTGGACGCGCCGAAGAACGCGTCCTTCGTGTCGCTCAGGGCGAGCGCCGAGGACTCGGCGGGCAATGCGGTGCACCAGACCGTGATCCGAGCGTTCGGCCTGCGCTGACGCCACCCCGCTGATCGCACGCGGGTAAAGGCCGGTCCGTCCGTGGTAGCACGACCACGGACGGACCGTCCGCCGCCGGGCGCCCCGGACGGCGCGGTCCGTCCGGCGGGGGCGCTTAGAGGATGTCTGGTTCAAGTGGTTAGTGCATATTTGCGGTATATTTCACCAAGTTGGGAATGCTTCGCCGGCTACGTGTTTGGCAAGGGCGGAAATCGCCGCGAGGCGGATCATGCTCTCGGAGCGCATGGGTTTGGTTTCGTAGCCGTGGGCGAGCCGGTGGTGCAACATGATCTATCCGAGGCTTCGCTACACGACCCATCGCCTGGGCAGGACGGAGGGGGCCCCGGGCGGGCGCTGGAGGAAGTCACCGCGGCTGCTACGGCTGCGCGAAGGGCCGCGCGGCGAGGTCCTCGCCCAGGCAGAAGGCGGCCGGACGGAAGGCGCACGGACGGGACTTGAGCGGACGCTGGTTCGTTGAAGGCTCCTCACTGGAGACGGTGACACGTCGGTCGGACAGAGGTGACCTCAGCAGGAACGGCCCGCACCAGGTTGGCGCAGCGGTCTGAGGGGTGGGAGGAATCCGGCCTCAACCCGCCGGCCCGGGCCGTCGAGGAGGAAGGCGCTCGCCACGTTGTACGCGGCCGGGGGTTGTGCGCGGGCGGGTCGTTGAGTTCTCCCTAGTCGAGGACGAGCCGCGACGGCCGGTGCTACGGCTGCTCGGTTGCCATCGGCAGGTGGTGCCATGCGTGTCCACAGGCGCCTTTGCAGTACGTCTCGCGGCGGCGAGTGTCAGCGACGGCGAACACGGAGACGAGGACGCGGAATGCGTTGGGGTATTCGGCGGGCGGGAGGCCCGCGGACCCGTAGCGGGGCGGGTCCGTGCAGATCATCACCGAGCAGTAGGCCGTTGGCTTCACACCGGACCGCGCCACCCCCGAACGGCCGTCAGCAGCTGTGATGTGCGCCAAGCCCGAGCGGGGGCAGGTCGTTGACCTTCCCCCGCTCGGCTGCGGTACGTCACCCACCGCCGACGACTGTGAGATGCGCCCGGTATGAGCCCGACACCCGAGCTGACGCAGAGGACCCTGACCACACGTGGCTTCCGCGGCTTCGTGCCGTTTCGTGAACTGCCCGGCAGCAACGTCCCCACCGGGCACGGAATCTACGTGGTGATCCGCACGGACACCTCGCCCCCGTCATTCCTCCCCACCAACCCTGCTGGGCACCTCAAGGGCCGCGACCCGTCCGTGACCGCCGACAAACTCCGCGCCGCCTGGGTGGACCGGGCAACGATCGTGTACATCGGCAAGGCCGCAGGTCAGGACGGACTGGATCAGCGGCTTGCCGACTACCGACGCCACGGCACCGGTCTGCTGGCCGGCCACTGGGGCGGACGCTACATCTGGCAACTGGCCGACTCGGATGCACTGCTCGTTGCCTGGCGGCCGATGACCGAGGATGACCCGGGTGAGGCCGAGCAGGATCTGATCGACGAGTTCAAAGAACTCCATGGAGGAGCTCTGCCCTTCGCCAACCTCAGGAACAACGCCCGAAAGACTCGGAGACAGACGCCAGCCTCAACTAGGCGGTCTCGTTTGGATGAGCTGGATCAGCGGGCGGACCAGAGGTAGATGCCCGCGATGTGGAGTCCGGCGAGGTAGATGGTCGCGGTCTTCTCGTAGCGGGTGGCGATGCCTCGCCACTGCTTGAGGCGGTTGAT
>NZ_KQ948374.1:106523-117117 GCF_001514055.1 Streptomyces corchorusii
AGCCGTCGGCCGCGAGGTGGATCTTCGTGGTCAGTCCGCCGCGGGACCGGCCGATGGCGTGATCGTCCGGCTCGCCGGCCGGGGCCCCTTTTTGCGGGCCCCGGCAGCGTGCTGGTGAGCGCGCACGATGGTGGAGTCCACGGACACGGCCCAGCTGACGTCTTCGTCCGCGTCGGCCTGGGCCACCAGGGCGGTGAACACCCGCTCCCACGTGCCGTCGACGGCCCACATCCGCAACCGGTTGTAGACGCCCGGCCAGGTGCCGTACTTCTCCGGCAGGTGCACGCACTGGGTGCCGGTCTGGAACTTGTAGGCGATCGCGTCGATCACCTCACGGTGGTCTCGCCAGCGGCCACCCCGCTTCGGTGTCCGGTCCGGGAGCAACGGCTCGATCCGCGCCCCACTGCGCATCAGACAACGGCACAACCGGACCAACGACCGACTGATCCAAACGAAACTGCCTAAGCACAGACCTGCCTGTCCTCGACTCTTGGCCCACGGTCTGGCCGTCACGTCCGAGGCATCCGCTGCTCGCTGACCCCCGCCGCTCCGTGGTGATCAATCGCTCTTGCGCGCCTGCTCCCAGGCGTGCCGAACTTCGGCGGGAATGCGTCCTCGCATCGGTACGTCGTACCCGTTGGCGCGCGCCCAGTTGCGGATTTCGTCGGTGCTGACGGGCGTGGTCTCAGGCGGCAGGGGCGGGGACCATTGGTCGAGGCGTGAGGGCTTGAAGTCGATGTCACCGTGCAAGAGTCCCCCGGGGAACTGCGGGACGGTCGTGGTGCCGCTGAGTACGGCGACCAGGAACTGGGTCAGGTCTCCGTCGAAGGTATACCAGCGCGGTCCGCGTGCTTCATTGACGGCGATGGTCCAGGCGTCGGGATCGTCCTTTGGATCGGTGATCCAGAAGATGTCCTCGCCGTTGTCCGTGCCACCGCAAGGAAGCAAGAGCTCCGGATCGACGGGGGCCGGGTAGATTCCCCGGGCGTAGTCGTCACGTACCTGCGCGCGGGTGCGGTCCTGGGCCGGGCCGAGCAGGTTGACGTGGACGGAGGTGTGACGTGGGTCGTAGACCCACAGGAAGTTGGCGAAGCGTCCGGGATCGTAGGCAGCGGTGAGCTGCTTGTAGTCCTCGGGAAGCCGCAGTTGGAGGACGGATTCGACGCTTTCCCAGTCCACTGGTGGCTGCACAGGGGCGGGCGGTGGGCAAAGCTCGGTGAGGCGTTGGAGGGGGGTCATTCGATTCCGTCCCTGCGTCGGATCATCTGTGTGGCCTGGTCGGGGTTGGGGAAGTTTCGGTCGAGGCGGAAGCCGCGGCTACCGTCCGCTTCCATGTAGACGTGGCTGGGCACGGAGGTTGCTTCGTTGTCAGCGTACTCAAGGTAGACGCTGTACTGGACGATCTCCCCGGGGCGGTCGCTGCTGCCCCGGACGGCGTCCCGGATCTGTAGCTCCAGATCTCTCATTTCGGGGGAGCTAGTTGGCCTTTGGGTAATGGTGAACAGGTTATCCGGGTGGTCGCCTGACCCGCCGAGTACCTTGGCCAGCATGTGGCCTCGTGCCTGGTTGTGTACGCGTCCGTCGACGAAACCGGGCGGCCGTATCGAGGGATTTGCATCGGTTCCCTCGCCGAGCATGTCCTGGGTGATGGTGGCGTGCATCTCGTAGGGGCGGCCATGTTCGTCGCGTACCCATACGACCTTGCCGCCCCAGGTGGGGTCGGCGGTGCAGCCGGCCAGGCCGAGCGGGTCGGTGAGGGTGAAGGGGTTGGGGACGTACGCGTAGTGGTTGGCGGCGGGCGCGAGTCCGAGGGGGTCTGGGGTGAGGTATCGGCCCAGGTGGGGGTCGTAGTAGCGGTTGACGTTGTAGTGCAGGCCGGTTTCCGGGTCGAAGTGCTGGCCCGGGTAGCGCAGGGGTGTGTAGGCGGTGCAGTCGCGGTTCCACTGGGTGGCGCCCCAGGCGGTGCTGCGGGCGCGCCAGGCGAGGGTGCCGTCGGGGGCTATGAGCTCGCTGGGGGCGCCAGTGAGGTCGGTGACGATGGCGAAGAAGCGCCGGTCGAGTGGCCTGCTGCTGGTCCGCGGATTTGGTCTCGCGTTGGGCCAGAGGGTGCTGCCCCAGGTAGTCCCAGGTCAGGGATATGCCGTCGGTGTGCTGTTCGGCGAGCTGGGCGCCGTCCCGAAGACGATCCGGTTGCCGTTGCGGTCCTCGATCTCGGTGAGCCAGTAGGCCGACGAGGCGAAGTAAGGGCTTCCGGTGAACGAGCGTGTCCAGCCGCCGGCCCGGTCGCGCCCTCGATGAGGCCACGGTGCGCGCGATGGTCCCCGCAGCCTGGCGGGCCAGGGCCAGACTGCTGGCCGCCATCCCGCTGCTGCGCCACAAGTCCGTGACGCAGGTGTCGGCGCTGCTCGGCTATTCCTCCCCGGCCGCGTTCTCCTACGCCTTCTCCCGCGCCTTCTCGGTGCCCCCGTCGTCGTTGGGAACAGGCCGTGCAGCGCGAAGGTCGGCGAGGCTCATACGGACAGAGAAGCGGGGCCGGGGTTGTTTATTTGGCAGCCACGCCAGCTCCACGCACCCGTGCCCGCGGCCGAGCTGTCGTGCCCGCCCAGGACTTGCCGACCAATGATGTGACTACTGCGGGTTCGGGTCGTTGAGGTGGACATAGGGCGGGGCGGGGCTATCTGTGGCGGAGGAAGGTCTTCCTCCGCCACTCAGTTGCTGCGGCCGCACCGACACCCACGAACAAAGCGGTCGCGGCGACAGCCCAGCTGAACAGGTCGGTGGCCGGGTGGGCCGTCCAGTCCCACCGGCTGCGGGGGTACCAGATGAGGAAGAAGGCCGACCCCAGGGGAATGGCCCAGCCCAGTTGGTGCCCCAGCAATCTGACAGAGATTAGGGCAAGGCCGAACCAAATTAACAAGGAGCGGACGAAGACCACTCCTGCTTCATAGCCCATGGCGACTGCTTCTGCACCGAAGGAGACGGAACAAGCCATCAGTGTGAGTACGGTGCAGTACGCGGCGCGGAAGCGGTGCATTTGAGGCGCACCCATTTCGTCCTGTGTGGACATCGGTCCGTCGAGAGCAGCGGTGAGGAAGACGGCCGACAGGAGTGGCAGTTCGTGCCGGAAGGGCACGCCTGTTCTGATTCCCCCGCTCCCGATGGAGGGGAGTGCTATAGGGGTACCTCCGAAGAACGCTGAGACAAGGGCAACGGCGGCCGTTCCCGCAAGGATGGCCAGTCCTCGGTGGACTTTCGCATAGCGGAGCAGGTCAGTAGCGTTCATCGGGCTTACACCAGGACAGGTCGATCTTGCTGCGCTCCTGGGTGAGCCAGTTTCGCTGCTCGGCTGAAGGCATCCGGTCGGCCTTGGTTGCCTCCTGCTGAGCGGCCGAGATTCCTACTCCTTCAAGGTGGAGTCCCTTGTCGGCGACGGCCGGGTCCTGGCCCATGGAGCGGTACTCAAGCCAGAATCTGATGTTTTCCATGGCCTGCCAGGACTGCCGATCTTTGCGGGGTGGCTGACAGAGGCCGAACGACTCGGTGAACACCTGGTCGGCCATGGCAATCGCGGCTGTGCGTACGTGCCCTTCGGTGATATCGAACCCGCGGTCCCCCCATTTGGTCCGTCGCAATCCGAATTCGTGGAACTCGTCGGGTGCCTTCATCCAGGGCTGAACTGGCTGGTTCAGCCGCTGGGCCATTCGGGTCAGCTCGGGCAGGTACTTTCGGTGCTCTGGCCACACGCACACTCGCGGAGCGTTGTGATCGGCACGGTCGCACAGCGGAGCAATCGCTGATGACGGTCGTTCCTCACGCAGTTCGCCTGAGGCCGGCACGGCAGCGAGCGCGAGGAAGGACGTGGCTGCCGAGACGACGGCGACACCTCGAATGCGAGCAGGGGTTCCCCAGCGGGGCATCTGGCGCTCGGCGCTCCTACGGAACGGTGGGGCGGTCACCGCGAGCACCGCGAGGGCGAGAGCCCACAGGAGCCGGACGGCAACCGGCAGCGGGCGCAGGTGGGTATCAGGCGGCCCGGCGAGAACGTTGAACTTGAAGGGCAGGGCCAGCATGCTGATGAAACAGCCCAGTGAGCAGACGACGGGTGTGAATGCGGCGGAGGGCCACCAGCGACCGGCCAGGTGTCCCACGGATGCGAAGACGGTCAGGGTCGAGGCGCCCAGCAGGAGGTAGGACGGCCACAGGAAGCCGGGACCTGCGTCCGCGAACGAGACGGCCGCTGCGGTGAGACCTCCGACCGCGTACGCGAGGAAGCCGAGGGTGAGAGTGGCGGACAGCCGCGCGGCTTCGATTCGCCAGCCCGGCCGGGGGGCAGCGAGCAGGCTCTCGGGCATTCCCGCGCGGGAGGCCCGTCCGGCCTGCCAGGCGGAGACTCCCGCGAGGACGGGCCCTAGGAAGAGGGTGGTGACCTGAGCCGCCACACTGGCTTCGGGCCACACGCCGACCCAGTACCGGGACCGTCCGAAGAGCACCAACAGGTCCACGGCGATCATCACGGGGAAGGCGGTGAGGAGGGGGGAGCGGCGCAGTTCGATGCGGTATGCGTTCAGCATGGGGTTTCCTGACTCGGCCGGCTGTTGCCCAGCGCCTCCATGTAGCCGCGTTCCAGAGGGCTGTCTCCTGGTGCGGTCGGCGTAGCCAGTTCCGCCAACTGCTGGGGAGTGCCGCTGTGGCGTATCTGGCCGTCGCTCAGCACGAAGACGGTGTCGCAGGCGGCTCCTACGTCCTCCACCAGGTGTGTGCTGAGGACGACGGCCGCCCCTGCACGAGCGAGGGAGCGGATGAGCTTGCGGAAGTCCAGGCGCTGCGCGGGGTCGAGGCCGACAGTGGGCTCGTCGAGCAGGAGCAGGGCGGGTGATCCGACGATCGCGGCGGCGATCCCGGCTCGGCGGAGCATGCCGCCGGACAGCGACTTCATGCGGTCGCGAGCCCGGTCGGCCAGCCCGACGGCCGCCAGTGCCTCCTTGGTCGCCGAGTCAGCCTGCTTGGAGGGGACTTCACGGAGCCACGCGCAGTAGCGGACGAAGTCGGCGATGGAGAACGCCGGGTAGTAGCCGAAGTCCTGAGGGAGGTAGCCGATGCGGCGGCGGACTCGCCGTGCTGTCCGTTCGTTGGTTACGGGGCTGCCGAACAGCTCCAGTTGCCCACTCTGCGGTGGCGCGATCGTGGCGAGAGTGCGGAACAGCGTCGTCTTGCCTGCTCCGTTGGGACCCAACAGCCCAGTGACACCGGGCTTGATGGAAAGGTCGAGGTTCTCGATGATACGCCGACCGCTATACCCCTGTGTAAGGGATGTCAATCGAACGATGGAATCAGTCGTCATTGGTGGTGGAATCCCCAAAGAACTGCAGGGTGGGACCGTCTGAACGACGGGCCCACCGCAGCGTTACTCAGACAGACGACGGACTGACCGTCGTCTTGTTGATCTCGAACGTGCACTCGTAAGTGTCGTACTTGCCCACGTACCCGCTGTACAGGTTGTCGTGGTGCTGCTCATCGATCTCGAAGTCGCAGTCGTAATTCGTCCAGTACCCGTAGGACGGGCCGTTCGTCGCGTTGGAGCAGTAGCCGTGACCGGACGTGCTGTACCAGTAGCCCCGGCACCCCTCATGCCACGTCGACTCGTTGGACGCGCTCGACATCGGCGCCGCAATGCCGATAGCCGCAGCCGCTAACGCCGTGACCAAAGCTCCCTTCGCGGCCTTGGATGCCGATGGCCACCGAAGATCCCTACGCGATCTGGCCGTACCACCTCCACTGCGCGATCCGCACCGCACTCCGCAGCGCCGACGACCACGCTGAAGACCGGTGGACCTCGGCCGACTGGCACCGGGCCGCCGAACGCGCCCTGGCCGCCCCGGCCCAGCTCCTGGAACGCCACTACGAGCACCGCCGGGTCCAGGCCCTGGCCACCCTCGCGGCCAACCCGCACACCCCGTACACCGCCGTCGCCGACGTCCCGGCCGGGACCTGTGGCTCCACCCAAAACGGTCTGGGCGAGGACTGACGCCCTCGCCCCGACCCGCAACGAATCCCTTGAATCATCGCGCTGCCCGGTCTGCTCAGGCCCTATGCTAGAAGGAAGCCGCAGGTCACAGCGCTAGACATGCTCCCAGCGCTGCCGCCAGAGGGCATATCGGCGACGGAAGATGACGCTGTCGTGTCCCGAAGAAGAACGTAGGGAAGGTTGAGTAGTCTCGCCGAAGGTTGAGCGCGGTGGGATGCGGCCTTGGTGATGTTCATCGTGAGGCCCTCGGCGGCAGCAGCCATGGAGCGTCACGGAGTCTACGTGAGTTTCCGAAGCTCGATCGCCGGTTACCGAAAGTCATATTCGGTGCGGTACGGCTCCGTCCTGCCAGCGGTAGAGGTCGCGCAGCAGGGAAATCTCGGCGCCATGATGGATCAGCTCCCTGTTGACGTGCAGGACCCTGTTCTCCATGGGAAACCGCTCGGGACCCACGGTGGGCGGATTGTCCAGGTCAGCGTCCGAGAGCTTGCGGACCCCCGCGTTCCATCTCCCATACATATCATCGAGCTGTTTCAGCGCCTCGTCAGCGGTCCCCGCGTAGGCGAATGTCTGGGAGTCGACGTCCTGGCCGCCGAAGTACCATCCGACCCGATAGCCAAGGCACGAGACGATGATGTGCGCCAGCCGCCAGGCAATCGTGGTCACCGGCGCCGGCACCGGGGCAGGGGACGCGGAGTCCATCGTCCATTCCCCCGAACCTTCCGACACCGGTGCGGCCGACGTACCACGTGGGCGGATGCTCCAGCAGCCGCGCACCGGCTCCCAGAAGTACTCCTCGTCGGTAAGACCGTCCAGCCGTGGCCGCAGGTTCTTGCGCCAGTACCAGTCCAACTGCTCCGCGAGCCGCTCGCTTCTTGTCATTGCCGCACACTACAGACCCGTCGAGCAGGGTGATCGTCGCCGTCTGCGGTCATCCTCCACTGTCGCAAGCCCACAGACAGCCAGCCCTAACTGGCACAGAAGGCAGTTGATCGCCTTTCGCTGGCAATCGATCAACGTTCACTGGCACAGGTCAGCCTGGCCGGACTGTTCAGGAGCGGACGATAACCGGGCGCGAGCCGTGTCACGCTGATCAGGCAAGAGGCCCGGATCGGGGTCCGGGCCCGTGGTTCCGGGCCAAACCGGCCGCGTAATACCCGCCGTGACAGACCGGACGGAGGTGCGTGACACCCCCTGGATGTGACAGCGTGACAGTCACCATCCGAGATTATCGTGGGCTCTACCTCCCAGCTATGCCACAGGGTCACAGGCCATCTCCCAGGAACGCGTCTACCTGTGGAAACGGCCTCCCCGCGCCCTAGGCATCACAGGCGTATCGGGCATTTTCAGGCACCAGGCTCCCCTATCTGTCACAGGTCTCGCCCGGGGATCTGGGAGGTCTGGGAGGTTGCGCGAGGGTGAGATCACAGGAGCGCCGGGCTGGGGCAGCGGCACTGCTCGCAGTCGGCGCAGCCGGTGCACTCCACGCAGAACGCGCGTGGCGTGCGCGGGCAGTGGCAGATCGGGTTGTAGTCGGGGGCGTCCTCGCCGGGGTAGTACGTCTCGCCGATCGGCGGCTCGGTCCACACGTAGACGGTGCCGTCGGCGAGCAGCTTCTCGAAGCGGCGGCCGATGGCGCTGGCGGTGTGCCATACGGCGACGACCTCCGGCTCCTGGTCGTGGGTCATGCCGGGCTCCCTTCGGTGCCGGTCGGCTCGGTGGCGCGGGTGAGGAGCGCAGCGAGGTCGGCGGCCTCGGGTTCGGCGGTGGCGAGCCGGGCCGCGAACGCCAGCTCGCCGGGCGCGGCGGTGGGGACCAGGCGGGCGAGTTCGGCGAGCAGCGCGGCGTGCGCGAGGACCGGCGGGGTGAGGAGGCCGGCGGCTTCCTCACGAGCGGCCGGGTCGCGGTAGTGCCCGAGGTGAGCGGCGAGGGCGTGGGCGAGCCAGGCGTCGACCTCGGCCTGGACGTATCCGCCCGCGCGCCGGGTGAGTTCATCGCGGACGGCTCCGTCCCTGTCGCGGGGCTCGGTCTGCTCCAGCGTGCCGAGCTCGCGCAGCGCCTGGAGCTCATCGGCGTGGGCCGCGGTCCGGGCGGCTTTGCGCAGCTCGGCTTCCCAGGCGGCGGCGGCCACGGCGTCGGCGGCGAGCTCGCCTGGACGACGTCGTCGACGTCCGGGTCGTAGACGGTGCCCGGTGCCGCAGCGGCGAGCAGCTGGGCAAGGCGCTCCTACTCCGCGAGCTCCGCCCGGCCGCGGGTGTTGTAGGCCGGGTCCTCGTGCCGCGCGTCGAACCGCGCGTCCTCGAGGGCCGCCACGATGGCGCCGGCGTCCATGCCCTTCGCCCGACACCGGACGACGCGGCGGCTGATGCGGGCGGGGTCGACCGGCTCGCGGGGCGCGGTGACGCGCAGGGCGAGCGGACTGCGGGCGGTGCGCCGGGGCGCGGTCATCGTCGGCCTCGTTTTCGTGATGCGGATTGAGGAACGAGCCGCTGCCAGAGCGCTGTACGGCGGCCCGCCGGATACGTTTCTAGCAGGTCCCGAATTCGACCGGGCCAGAACCGGAACTCTATTTGTGATACCTGCGTGAAATCCGCGCGCAGGCCAGCGGCGCGGGTGCCCCATTCCGTGAAATACGACTCGGTGATGGCCTCGGCGACGATCGGACGCAGGTCCTCTTCCGTCGCACCAGCCTCCTGGAGTTCGAGGATCTGCTTCGCATAGGTGGGTAAGCCGTGGTGATGGCGCGCTCGCGGCCATCGTCCGAGCTGCCCGTGCAGGTGAATCCGAAGTACACGGTCACCTCTACCATCATGCCGCTGACGGTGGCCGCCTCTCGCATGCCCGTGCTCTGACCTGCGGTTGCCACTCGGATTCCGCCTCCTCCACCAGCACGGCCTGGAGGCGTTTCCGGGGTGTCGTCAGCTGTCCGGCGCGGTAGCGCCGCACGGTGCGGGTCGAGATGCCCAGGCGCTCGGCGAGGGCCTTCGTGGACCGCTTGGCGCGCGTGTAGAGGTATTCCATCTGAGCCTTCGCTGATTTCGGCGCGGGCCGGGTGAACACCTTCCGCTCCGCCCGCGCGAGGGCCTCCAGGACCTTGCCGCGGCGCGGGGCCGGCTGCTGCTCGTCATCGCTCATGCGACCAGTCGGCCATGGGGAGCCTGTGGTCGGAGACCGGTGTCCGCGCAGGTCGCGCCCGCCGGTGTCCCGGCGTCCGTCCGTACGGTGGGAAGATCGGCCAGCCGTAGTTCTTGCCCGGCTTGACGAGGCTGCGTTCGTCCCACTTCTCCGCGCCGATTAGCGGGGCGGGCCGGTCTGCACTGCCAGCGCGAGCGGCCGATGGAAGGCTTCCGTGCAGCGGCCCCCTTGCTCATCAGCTGCCAGCGCTCGCGGGTCAGCATCATGTACGCCGCGGTGAAGCCACCGACAACGGCACCGACCTCGCGGGCGACCCATGGTCGTTGATCGTCGTGGGACTCGTCGAGCCATCGACCGGAAGATCGTCAGGATCGCACCTTCCTTGAGGGCGCCTCCCGCCTGCGCGGCATCACGGCCGGGCACGAGGCCGCCCTGAAGGACTGGCTCATAGAGCGATACCGGCGGGGCCGCAACCCCACTCATCGCGCTGCTGCAGGACGCGGGAACGGACGACGGCGAGAGCCGCTGAACCCGTGAACGCGGTGCTGACACAAGGTCTCGGTCCGGGCCAGGGAGGTCATCCGTCGCCGTTCACACCCTCCGGGCAGTTGTCCCGGAGAAGGCGTCCCGGGAACATCGCCGGGACACGGACATCAGAGATGTTTCGAGCGAACGAGAGGACGACCGAGCATGATCAGCACGGAACACGTCGCGCGGTGTCGACGGTGACCGCCTCGCGGACCTGATCTCCCATTGGGCCCGCTCCTACGACTGGCGGGAGCACGAAGCCCGCATCCGTGCCCTGCCCTGGGCCCTGGCCGGCCTGGCCGACGCACCGGTGCGGGCGGTCCACCACGGCGTTCGCGCCCCAGCATGGAGGAGTCTGGCAGCCAACACCTGAGTACGCGTACTCAGCCGGACGGCGAAGGAGTTGGAAGCGGTGCAGGTCAGGGTTAAGTCCATGGGCAGGCGCCGAACCACAGGCGTCGGCCGCACCCCGGCACAGATGTTCGGCCGCTGCTTCCAACTCCTGCGGAAAAGAACCCCGTTGTCGTGACGGCCAGTGATGGCGTCACAGAAGTTGTGCCAGAGCCGAGAACGGACAGCACCGCAGTGGTGGCCGGCGGGCCGCCGTCGACCGCGCTACGGCGGCCCCGGCAAAAGCGCTGGCTACGGGCGGAGGCCGCAGTAGCCGTCGCGCCGTGCCCTCCGCGGGCGGGTGCCTCCCGTTCTCGGGTTCTGGTCCACTGCTTGTGGTGTGGTGACGGGTTGTCACGAGGTAGGGGCGTGATGGTTCATCGCCGCGGCGACAGGCCACGGTGCCCGAAGCTTCGCAGTGGTCTCCCGAGGGGGATGGGGAGCAGGGCTGGGCGCACCGGACCCGCTTTTTGAGGGGGAGTGCGTGGTCGTTGTGGTCGCTGCGGCCCGGGTAGA
>NZ_KQ948374.1:117830-119060 GCF_001514055.1 Streptomyces corchorusii
CGGGGGGAAGTTGACACGGAGGAGGTGTCCGTGGGGGCTGCTCCGTGCCGTGCGCCGGGTGAGTGCAGCACGGACGGGAGAGCCAGGCACAGGGCTGCAGCGGTGCAGGCCGCGGTCGCGCCCAGGGCGTGCCGGCGGTGGCGGCGCCGGTCGGCGCGTCGGCGGATCTCCGCGGCGGGCAGGGTCGGTGCCGGCATCTGCGTGCCGAGCAGCCGCAGCCGGTCGCCCAGGGTGTCGTGGAGGGGATCAGACATGGAGTCGTCCTTCCTCGCTGGTCGGGGGCTGGTCGCCGAGCCGGGCCGCCAGCGCGGTCCGCCCGCGGGCGAGGCGGCTCTTGACGGCACTGACGCTGGCGCCGGTCTCGGCCGCGACCTGCTCGATGGAAAGGTCGCACATGTGGTGCAGGACAATGGCGCTGCGCTGCGCCTCGGGCAGGTCGCGGAGCGCGATGACCAGCATCAAGTACTCCTCAGTGGGCGGCTCGACGGTGCGGGGTTCATGGTGGTGGCGTCCGGCCAGATGCAGACCCCGGGCCAGACGTCGCCAACGTGAGATGGCCAGCCGCCGGGCGGTGGTCCGGATCCAGGCTTCCGCGGCATCGTCGGGGTCGAACGTGCGCCTTCGGTCCCACGCGCGGATGAAGGCCTCCTGGACCACGTCCTGTGCTTCGGACCAGTCGCTGGTCATCGCGTAGAGCTGCCCGGTCAGGCGGGAGAAGGACGCTGCGTAGAACGCGTCGAACTCCTGTGGCGTCATCAACGGCTTTTCTCCTGGTGCTGTCGATCGGCTCGCATCACAGGCGGTTCGCCGGGAAGCACTCCTCGACCACGGCGGTGGAGCCGTGCCTCCCGGGCGGAGCCTCGCGCCGCTCAAGCCTGTACGCACGAGCGCCGTCCCCAGGTCGCGCCCACGTCCTGTGACATGGACCACGTGTCCGGGGTGCGACCGCACGCGCACCGAGGGGCGTACAGGGGTGCGGGCATCAACCGGACGCCCGCAGGAAAGGACACTGATTCATGCGTATCCGCCCGATCATGCTCATCGCGGCCACCGCCACAGCCATCGCGACGGCGGGGGGAGCGGCCAGCGCTGCGACCGGCACCCCCCAGCCCACCGCCACGGCTCACAGCAAGCCGTCCGGTGCGCCCGCCGCCAAGGTTCACGGCACCGGCTCGGCCGGCGCCTCGGTGGTCTCCGGTACCGGTGTCTCCGGGAACCGCGTGACCCCCA
>NZ_KQ948374.1:119634-123855 GCF_001514055.1 Streptomyces corchorusii
TGCCCGGGCCGCAGCGACCACAACGACCACGCACTCCCCCTCAAAACGCGGGTCCGGTGCGCCCAGCCCTGCTCCCCATCCCCCTCGGGAGACCACTGCGAAGCTTCGGGCACCGTGGCCTGTCGCCGCGGCGATGAACCATCACGCCCCTACCTCCTGACAACCCGTCACCACACCACAAGCAGTGGACCAGAACCCGTTCTCGTGAATAAAGCCAGCCGGCGCCCACCGGGGTGAAGGTGTGCTCCCCGCGCGTGCGGGGATGGTCCCGACGCCAAGTTCGCCCAGGACGTGTCCACGCTGTGCTCCCCGCGTACGGGGATGCTCTCGCGGTCGATGGCATCCCGCGCGGAGCGCCGGGCGTAGACACCGCCGGCAGCAGCACCCGCCATGACCTGCATGACCGCGGACTCTGTCCACAGGGGAGACGGCCGAGGCTGCGGCCATGACGATCAACGACTCGCAGCAGCCGGCCCCGCGCCGCGGCAAGGTCTTGGAGGCCCTCGCACGGGCGGAGCGGAAGGTGTTCACCCGACCCGCGCCGAAATCCGCGAAGGCTCAGGTGAAATTCCTTCTCACGCGGGCGAAGGGGTCGACGCAGGCCCTGGCGGAGCGCCTGGGTGTCTCGCGTCACACGGTGGAGCGCTACCGCGCCGGGACGCTGACAACCCCGCAGAAGCGCCCCCGAGCCGCCCTGGTGGAGGAGACGGAATCCGAGTGGCAGCCGCAGGCCAGAGCACAGGTACGGCACCAGGCGGCCACCTCCAGCGGCATGATGGTGGATGTCACCGCGTACTTCGGATTCACCTGCACGGGCAGCTCGGACGACGGCCGCGAGGGCAGCGTCACCACGGCGATCTCGCCCACCTACGCGAAGCAGATCCTGGATGGCTGCGTAGGTGAGACCGGAGAGCGCTTGTAGGCGGTTCCGGAGAGCGGTCTGGGTCTCCACCTCTGTGGAATGTTGCTGAGTACTGGCAGCAGGCAGTTGCGCCGGAACCTGGATGACGTCAAGCAGATGTTGACCGTAGGCTCTCGGCGAAGGGCAGGTGCGGTGGATATCACGGTGCAGTGGATCAAGACGTCCTGGACGAAGCAGTCTCGGGGCGGGGAGGCCGCTGTCCGCAGGAACGCGGCGCCGGTCGGCTTCTCGTCGCCCCAGGTGCCCTCCGGGTTTGCCCACTTCGTCCAGATGTCCGAGCGTGACGGCTTCGAGCCACGTTCGAGCCAGAAAGACTTCCGCGAGGTCGGTGTCAGCCTGCGGGACGAAGGTGATCGGCTCCGAGTGCTCGCTCGTGTGGAGCCGCTCTTCGGGTTGCCTCCTCGGCCGCGCAGGCCGCCGGCAGTTCGACTGCTTGCCGGGCAGTGGGTCCGCTGGCAGTTGAACTACCGGTTCACCAGCGCCCTGGGGATCCGCGGTTGGTCGTACTGGCTGGACACGTTCAACATCGCCTATGGCCCCGTCGGCCGGGAGGTCTTCCTGTCACAGCCGACCGTGATCGTCGATGAGTGCGGGCCAGTTCGATAGAGCAGGCGGACTGCGCTCAGACGGCTGCTCGTTCCGCTTGGGCGCGGGTGGTGGCGAGGCGGTAGGAGTCGGTGCCGGTCTCGATGATGTTGCCGCCGAAGGTGAGGCGGTCGACGATGGCCGCGCAGAGGCGGGGGTCGGTGAAGTTCTTGGTCCAGCCGGAGAATGACTCGTTGGAGGCGATGGCGACGCTGTTCTTCTCCTCTCGTTCGGTCGGGACCTGAAAGAGGAGTTCGGCGCCACGCCGGTCGAGTTCCATGTAGCCCAGTTCGTCGATGCAGAGCAGGTCGACGCGGCCGTAGCGGGCGATGGTCTTAGTCAGCTGCTTCTCGTCGGCGGCTTCATCGCACTCGGCCAGGCGGAGTTCGGAGAGGAAGCCGAGGTAGGACATCTGCTCGCGGCCGGCGGTTTCGGCGAGCTCCGGGAACTGGGACCTGATCGTGGGCAGCCTCAGCCCCGTCGGACGATCCGCAGCAGCCGCCGCCCCTCGTCGTCATCCACTTCCCGCACCTGCACACGCTCGGCCACCGGCTCATTGTGGTGGACGTCCCGGCATGGCCTTTCGTCTTGACGGACCTCGTGGCATGCCGCCCATGCCCCGCTTCGAGGATCTTCTGGACGCCTTCTGGGACGGCTCGACCGAGTACGGTGTGCAGCCGCCGGTGACCGTTCAGCTTGTTCAGCAAGCAGAACAGGCTCTCAACGCGGCCCTGCCTGCGTCTTTGCCGGGGCTGCTTCGCCAGCGGAACGGCGGACGGGTGGCAGCAGGGCTTCGTGCCTCCCGACCTCGGCCCCGACATCCTGGGCCGACGAGCACGTGCCCTTCGAGTACCTGATGGGGATCGGGCAGCGTGACCGAACTCTGTCCCTGCTCGACAGCGCGTACCTGATCGAGGAGTGGGGCCTGCCCACTTCGCTGGTACTTCTCAGCAGTGACGGGCCCTGCTGGATCGGGCTGGACTACCGGACGGGTCCGACCCCCACGGTCGGGTGGTTCGACGCCGACTCCGGTCTCGAACTGTCCCTGGCTGCGAGCTTTCAGGACTTCGTGGAGGGTCTCACCGATCCCGGGACCTACGGCTGATCCGGCTCGCAGACAGCAAGGAGCTGGCCCTGCCGGAACGGGGCCAACGTTGCTTGATGCGGCACTTATCTGTAGTGGCTTGGCTCGCATCGTTGACCGGGCATCGCCCCCACGCCAGCCGCGATAGCGTGGTGGAACGGGACAGCGCCGGGCGGGCGAGAGGGGCGACATGGCAAGGATGGATTTGCGGTTCGCCGGTTACCTTCCGCACCCGGCCGAGCGCGACGCTCCGGTGACCGCGGTGGTGGCGGAGGCGACCGGGGACGACGTGCCGATGCTGGCCTTGTTGCAGACCCGGACGCGCGGTGGTTCGGCGGGCGAATGGGCAGACCGCATTCATCGGGCGCTTTGTAGTGAGCGCAGTTTGGTGATCACCGCGAAGGTATCCGGTGAAGCTGTCGGGTACGCGAATGCGGCGTTTCTGCCCGAGCACGTTGAGGACGGTGCCCCGGCCGGCTACTACCTGACCGGTGTCACGGTGGCTCCTGACTGGCGACGTCGTGGCATAGCGAGGCTGCTGACCCGGCGGCGCATGGATTGGATCTGGGAACGGGATTCGGCAGTCTGGTGCTTCATCTCCGCTAAGAACCGCGCCTCGCTCGACCTTCACCGGGAACTCGGATTCGACCAGGTGACCGTCGGGGCCTCCTTCCAGGGCATTGAGTTTGCCGGTGGCGAGGGGTGGCTTTTGCGAGCACACCCACCGCAACCGTGACGGGGCGGATGCTGGACCCCGGACGGTACTCAAACCCGCCAGGGCCGTTGGCTCAACAGCGGCAGTTGGTGGCTCGTCATGCGACGTTGGCTGGGTACTCCGTCCACTGACGGATGGGTGAGTCGGAGGCGAAGCTCGTCTTGGGCTGAGCGCGGGTGTTGCGCCAGCGGATGTAGGCGGCGATGGCGGTGTTCTGCTCGTCGTGGGTGCGGTGGTCGGTGCCGTTGAGCGCGAAGTAGCGCAGGGCGGCGAATTCCGACTCGATCCAGTTCAGCCAGGAGCCGTAGGTGGGCAGGAAGACCAGTTCGACGTCGTTGTCGGAAGCCCAGGTCCGGACCTCGGCGTGCCGGTGCGGGGAGAAGTTGGACCTGCATCAGCGAGGTCCACGGGCGGCATCGTCATCGACACCCGGGCCCGGCTTGGCTATACCGCGCCGATCGGCTCCACTGACGAGTCCCGGCTGCGGCACCTGACCGTGGCGCTGGCCCCCGCAGTACGCCGCCCGTCTCTTCGACGCCCAGGAGGCCGGCGCCAGCGACCAGCAACTCCAGCGGATCGTGGCCGAGGGCTCAAGGAGGTGTACTTCCGCGACGGCGGCCGCCGCGCCAGAATGACGGCCCGCCCCGGGCGAGGACGACACCGAGGCCCGCACAGACGACACCCCCCCTGCCCGCTCCGCCCCCGCCTGATGTGATTCGAGGCCGGGGTTCGACCCGGCCGAATCGTCCCGCGATCCGCTCCATCAGGACCTCGAACATCGCCCGCCAGCGGGCAGGCACTACGCTGTGAACTGCGGCCACCGCTTCATCGTCAGTCCACACACCTCACGATGATCACCCGTGGCCGCAGCCGTCTCCGCACCAGGTCCCACCGACTCGATCACACCCCATGTGT
>NZ_KQ948374.1:124506-140633 GCF_001514055.1 Streptomyces corchorusii
TGGCCCGCCGCGAGCTGGCCAGGGGCGACCGCCCGCCGGGCCTCGCGGCGCACCAGTACGACCTGGTCCACGGCCACGGTGACTACGACCTGGAGTGCGACACCAGCGCGGCAAGCCCACGTGAATGCGCGCAGCGGATCAAGGAGTTTCTCCCGCACCGCCCCAGCCCCACCGCCTTCACCCGCCTCCGCCGACGCCACCTGACTGACGACCGGGAACCGCTGACGGCCTGAGGCATGCCCACTCGGCCATTGGTTCGCTCGTAGCCGGCACCTGAGCCCCGGAGCTGATCCTTACAGGTAAGAGCCTGTGAATGAAGATCCACATGTACGGCTGGAGTACTAGGCAGTTTCGTTTGGATCAGTCGGTCGTTGGTCTGGGTGTGCCGTTGACTGATGCCCAGTCGGCGCGGATCGAGCCCTTGCTCCCGGACCGGACACCGAAGCGGGGTGGGCGCTGGCGGGATCATCGCCAGGTGATCTACGTGAGTGCCTTCAAGTTCCAGACCGGCACGCAGTGGGTGCACCTGCCGGAGAGGTACGGCAACTGGCGGGGCGTCTACAACCGGTTGCGCATGTGGGCCTTGGACGGCACCTGGGAGCGGGTGTTCACTGCCCCTGGTTGCCCAGGCCGACGCGGATGAGGATCTGAGCCGGTCCGTGTCGGTGGACTCCACGATCGTGCGGGCTCACCAGCACGCGGCCGGGGCCCGCAAAAAGGGGCTCCGGTCGACGAGCCGGACGACCACGCCATCGGCCGCTCCCGCGGCGGACTGACCACGAAGATCCACCTTGCTGCCGATGCCCGCTGTCGGCCGCTCGCGTTCGTCCTCACCGCCGGACAGGCCGGCGACGCGCCAGCCTTCACTGACGTCATGGCCCGCCTGTGTGTTCCCCGAAGGCGCGGTCGTCCGCGCACCAGGCCGGACGTGGTTTTGGCCGACACGGCCTGCTCATCTCGCGCGATCCGCGCCCACCTGCGCAAACGCGGTATCCGGGCGGTGATCCCCATCCCGGCGGACCAGCGGAACCACCGGCTGCGACGCGGCAGCAAAGGCGGCAGACCACCGGCCTTTGACCGTGATGCCTACAAGCAGCGCAACACCGTCGAGCGGTGCATCAACCGCCTCAAGCAGTGGCACGGCATCGCCACCCGCTACGAGAAGACCGCGACCATCTTCCTGGCCGGACTCCACATCGCCGGCATCTTCCTCTGGTCTGCCCGCTGAGAGACAGGCAACTCACGGCCGGAGGCGTTCCGCCTGCGGATCGAAGCAGACGAGTCCATGCTCGCGAGCCAGCGCAGAGGCGTACTCGGACACCTCCTCAGCCCTGCCATAGGACATGAGCAGGTACACCATCGGCCCCGATGCCTCCTCGATGACCGGCGGTGACGCCCAGACGCCACTGCCCTCGTCGTCCGGGTATCGCGCGACGAGAGCTTCCACGTAGGCCACGATGCGCGGCACCGGAGGTACGACGACATCGTCCGACTCTAGGTAGCGCTCGAAGAGCTCGTCGTAGGTCGAGCCCGCTTGGCCGTCGTCGAGTGGACGGTCGCCGTCCCACACCGCAAGGTCATAGCTCACCAGCACATCGTCGCAGGCAGCAGCTCCTTCGGACTCAGCAGGCCCTGAAATCGAACCGCCACCAAGTGATCCGAAAGAGAGCTCCTAGCTGTCCCAACCGGGCCTCTCCCGCCGCTCGGCCGGCAGTCCCGCGGCGCGGCCCGCGGTCGGCCTGCCGGAGGTCTGACGAGGACCGTCGGCGTCGACCGCTTCCGTGCCCCTGCCGAGGGCACCGCGGGGTCGCGGCCGTGACGGGTCACACAACGTCGCCCGGCGTACCGCTCGGCATTCCGGGTGACTGGGTGATCTCTCTGTCGGCGGCTTCGATGATGGCCAGTACGGCGGCCGCCGCGGCCGCTGGATCGCGGGCCTCGACGGCCTCCACGACGGCGCGGTGACCCGGCAGCGAGGCTTCCACCGCGCCGGGGGTCTGGGTGCTGATGAGGAAGCTGTGTTCCAGTGCGATGCCGACAGCGCGGCCCAGCGAGCCGAGGAGACGGTTGCCGCTGGCGTCGAGCAACGCCCGGTGGAAGGCGATGTCGGCCTCGACGTAACCGCGGCGGCCGGGTTCCGCCGCCGCGGCCTCCATGGCCGCCAGGGAGTCGTACAGCACTCGTACATCGTCGGGGCCGGCCCGGTGCGCGGCGAGCCGGGCCGCCTCGGGCTCGACGATCCGGCGCAGTTCACCCGTGTCGCGCAGCAGGGCCGCGCCGTCCCCGGCCTGTTTCCAGCGCAGCACGTCACGGTCCAGGTGGTTCCAGTGCTCCGGAGGCAGTACGCGCGTGCCGGTGCGCGGGCGTACGTGCAGCATGCCCTTGGCCACCAGCGCCTTGACCGCCTCCCGCACAACACCTCGGCTGACACCGATCTCGGCCGCGAGCGCGTCCTCGACCGGCAGGGGATTCCCCGGTTCCCACACGCCACCCACGACGCGCCGCCCGAGTTCGTCGACCACGCGCTGGTGCATGGTCAGGAAGTGCATCACGATCTCTGCCCGCCCTCTGGACGCAATCATCGAATCATTTAATGATTGCGTCACAGGGTACGGCCCGCGGGGCCTCACCCGACAACGCCCCATCGCGAAGCGGACGACGCCGGAGCCACGGGAGTGACCACATGACCGACGGTCAGAAGACGAGCCGCCGCAGCCAGGCATGGTTCGGCGCACAGGGCCGCAGCGGGATGCTGTACCGCTCCTGGATGCGCAACCAGGGACTCGGGCACGAGGTGTTCGACGGGCGTCCCGTCATCGGTATCGCGACCAGCGCCTCCGAACTCGCCCCGTGCAACGCCCATCTGACACGCGTCGCCGAGGCCGTCAAGCGCGGCGTGTGGCAGGCGGGCGGCCTGCCGCTCCAGTTCCCGACCATGGCCACCGGCGAGACCCTGATGCGCCCCACCGCCATGCTGTACCGCAACCTCATGGCCATGGAGGTCGAGGAGCTGATCCGGGCCAATCCGCTCGACGGTGTCGTGCTGCTGTCCGGCTGCGACAAGACGACCCCCGCCATGCTCATGGGCGCCGCCAGCGTCGACCTGCCCGCCGTCATGGTCACCGGCGGGCCGATGCTCAACGGCAAGTACCGGGGCCAGGACGTGGGATCCGGCACCCACGTGTGGAAGTTCGAGGAGGACCTCAAGACCGGCCGGATGACCGAGGAGGAGTGCTTCTTCGCGGAAGGGTGCATGGCCCGCTCCAACGGGCACTGCATGACGATGGGGACCGCCTCGACGATGGCCTGCATGGCCGAGGCGCTCGGCATGCAGCTGCCGGGCTCGGCGGCCTGGCCCGCGGTCGACGCCCGGCGGATGGAGACCGCGCAGGCGGCGGGGCAGCGCATCGTACGGATGGTGGAGGAGGAGCTGCGCCCGTCGCGGATCCTGACCCGGGAGGCGTTCGAGAACGCCATCCGGGTCAACGCGGCCATCGGCGGCTCCACGAACGCGATCATCCACCTCACCGCCATCGCCGGACGCGTCGGTGTCGACCTGCGCCTGCGGGACTTCGACGACCTGGTCCGCGCGGTGCCGACCCTGGTCAACCTGATGCCCAGCGGCAAGTACCTCATGGAGGACTTCTGCTACGCGGGCGGGCTGCCCGCCGTCATCGCCGAACTGCTCCGCGGCGGGCTGCTGCACGGCGGACAGATCACGGTGACCGGACGCACCGTCGCGGAGAACACCGAGAACGCCGAATGCCTCGACTCCGACGTCATCACCAGTCTGGACGCCCCCTTCCAGCCGGCCGGCACCGGTACCGCCGTCCTCCGCGGCAACCTGTGCCCCGACGGCGCCGTGATCAAGCAGTCCGCCGCTTCGCCGCACCTGCTCACCCACCGCGGCCCCGCCCGCGTCTTCGACTCCCCCGAGGCCTACCACGAGGTGGCCGACGACCCGGAACTCGACATCGACGAGAACACCGTCATCGTCATCCGCAACGCCGGCCCCAAGGGCTACCCCGGCATGCCCGAGGTCTCCAACGTCCCGCTGCCCGCCAAGCTGCTGAAGGCCGGCGTCAAGGACATGGTGCGCGTCTGCGACGGCCGGATGAGCGGCACCGGGTACGGGACGGTGGTCCTGCACGTGGCGCCCGAGGCCGCCGTCGGCGGACCGCTCGCCCTGGTGCGCGACGGGGACCCCGTCGTCCTCGACGTCCCGAACCGCACCCTGCGCCTGGACGTGGACGACGCCGAGCTCACGCGGCGCCGGGAGGCATGGCGGGCCCCCGTCGAACGGCACACCAGCGGCTACACCTGGCTCTACACCCAGAACGTGGAACAGGCCGACCAGGGCGCCGACTTCGGCTTCCTGCGCGGATGCCGTGGACACGAGGTCCCCCGCGACTCCCATTGATTCCGCGCCAGTCGACCGTATCCCTCGAATCCAGGAGAGCATCGATCGTGGAATCGGCAGCAGCCCGCCCTCGTCCGGTCCTCACGGCCGCCTCCGTCCTGCCGGAGGACGTCGGTCGAGCCGCCCTCGTCGCGCGCGTCCACCACCCGGAATGGGACGGACCCTGTGTGGCCGCGGTCCGGGGCGATCAGGTCGTCGACCTGACGGCCATCGCGCCCACCGTCTCCGACCTGATGGAACGCGACGACGCGGTGACAGTCGTCCGCGAGGCCGACGGCGGACACACCTGGCGCCTGGACGAACTGCTGGCGGCACCGGCCGGCCGCCATGACGTTCCGCATCTGCTCGCCCCCGTCGACCTACAGGTGATCAAGGCCGCGGGTGTCACCTTCGCGCGGAGTCTGCTGGAACGCGTCATCGAGGAGCGCACGGGCGGCGATCCGGCGCAGGCCGCCGGGGTCCGGGCCCGCCTGAAGCAGGTGGTGGGCGGTGCGCTCGACGGCATCCGCCCCGGATCGCCGGAGGCGGACAGGGCCAGGGAACTGCTGGCCTCCGAAGGACTGTGGTCGCAGTACCTGGAGGTCGGGATCGGGCCGGACCCGGAGGTGTTCACCAAGGCGCCGGTACTGTCCGCGGTCGGAACCGGCGCCGACATCGGAGTGCTCGGCTCCTCGGTGTGGAACAACCCTGAGCCCGAGGTCGTCCTCGTCGTGGATTCGCACGGCCGGGTACGCGGCGCGACGCTCGGCAACGACGTCAACCTCCGCGACATCGAGGGGCGCAGCGCCCTGCTGCTGTCCCGCGCGAAGGACAACAACGCCTCATGCGCGATCGGCCCCTTCATCCGCCTGTTCGACGAGGGCTTCGACCTCGACACCGTACGGGGGCTCGACATCGGCCTGCGGATCGACGGCACGGACGGCTACGTACTCCACGGCAGCAGTTCCATGCGCGAGATCAGCCGCGACGTAACGGAACTGGTGGCCGCCACGCACGGTGCGCACCATCAATACCCGGACGGCTTCGTGCTGTTCACCGGAACGCTGTTCGCCCCCACCGAGGACCGGCGGGCGCCCGGCGCGGGCTTCACCCACGAGTACGGCGACGTCGTGCGGATCTCCAGCCCGCGACTCGGCGCTCTGGTGAACACCGTCGTCCCCAGCGAGCAGGCCGCGCCGTGGACGTTCGGGGTAGGAGCGCTGATGCGCAACCTCGCGCGGCGCGGCGTGCTGTGAGATGACGAAGTCCCCGGAACCGGCGGGCCCGGCCACCACATGACCGGCCCCGCGGTCCGGGTGCGCTGCGCCGCCCCTGCCGCGACGTGCGCCGCGCTCGCCCGGTTCACGCCTGGGCGACCGGCTCCTGCCCCACCGTGGCGTTCAAGCGCCGGGTGTGATCCACGTGGCGCTCGGCTCCGGTCAGCGTGACCCTGGCCGTCAGGCGCGGATCCGCGCTGGAGGCGGACAACCGCACTTCCAGCTCGCCCGGTTCGACGACGCGCCGGCCGTCGCGTCCCGTGAAGGAGGCGACATCGGCCGGGACGGTGACACGCAGACGCCGGGCCTCGCCCGGCTCCAGGCCGACCCGGGTGTAGCCGACGAGGCGCTGCACCGGCTGGACGACGGAGGCGACCGGGTCGTGCAGATAGACCTGGACGACTTCCGTTCCGGACCGCCCGCCCGAGTTGCGGACGGTGAAGGCGAGGACGAAGTCGCCGTCCGTCGGGGCCTCCTGGACGTCCACGGTCAGGTCCGTCCAGTCGAACCGCGTATAGGACAGGCCGTGGCCGAAGGCGAACGCGGGTGTCGGGTCGATGGTGGACACCTCGCTGGCGTGCGCGAGCCGCGCCCCGAGGTACGTGGCCGGCTGTGAGCCCGGCCCGCGCGGCACGCTGACCGGGAGACGCCCGGAGGGATTGGTACGGCCGCTGAGCACCCCGGCGATCGCGTGCGTGCCCTCCTCACCGGGGAAGAAGGACTGCACGATCGCCGCGGACTCCTGCACGGCGCGGCCGAGTGCGTACGGTCGTCCCGCGAGCAGCACGGTGACCACGGGTGTCTCCAGGTCGAGCAGGGTGTCGAGCAGGTGCTGCTGCGCGCCGGGCAGCGCCAGCGTCTCGACGTCGCACCCCTCGCCGCTGGTGCCCCGCCCGAAGAGCCCGGCACGGTCGCCGAGTACCACCACGGCGACATCGGCCTCGCGTGCCACCCGGGCGGCCTCGGGGATGCCGGAGAGGTCTCCGTCGTCGATTCCGGTGCCGCGGGCGACCGTGACCTCGGCGTCGGGGAACTCGGTGGCGAGGGTCTCGCGCAGCGTGGGCAGCGCGATGCCCAGTGGGGTCGCGGGGTGGTGGACGCCGATGTGCTGGGGGAAGGAATAGCAGCCCAGCACGGCGGTGGGCTCGTCGGCGTTGGGACCGAGCAGGGCGATGCGGCGCGGCCTGCCGAGGGGCAGGGTGCCGTCGTTGCTCAGCAGCACGACCGCTTCCTCGGCGACCGTGCGGGCCAGAGCGCGGTTCTCCGGACCGTCCAGGTCGATCCGGCCGCGCAGGGCGGCCGGGTCGTCCGGGTCCGCGCCGTCGAGCGCGGCCGGCACGGGGTTCCAGTCCGGGTCGAGCAGGCCGAGCACAGCCTTCTGGGTGAGTACCCGGCGCAGGGCGCGATCGACCAACGCCTCCGGAACACGGCCGTCGGCGACGGCCTCGGCCAGGGGGGCGCCGTACGTCTTGACATTGGGCAGTTCGACGTCGATGCCCGCGCGCAGCGCCGCGCCGGCGGCACCGGCCCAGTCGGCTGCGATGCCGTGCAGGGTCTTCAGGAAGGCGATGGCGAAGTAGTCGGCGACGACAGTGCCGTCGAAGCCCCACGTGTCGCGCAGCAGCCCGGTGAGCAGGTCCTCGTCGGCCGCGGAGGGCATGCCGTCGGTGTCCGTGTAGGCGTTCATCACCGACCGGGCGCCGCCTTCACGGATCGCCATCTCGAAGGGAGGGAGCAGAACGTCGGCGCGCTCACGCGGGCCCACGGAGGAGGGAGCGAGGTTACGGCCGGCGCGGGAGGCCGAGTGGCCTGCGAAGTGCTTGAGGGTGGCGACGATCCCGGCGGACTCAAGGCCCTGCACGTATGCCGTCCCGATGGTGCCGACGAGGTAGGGGTCCTCGCCGATGGTCTCCTCGACCCGGCCCCAGCGGGCGTCGCGCACGACGTCCAGGACGGGCGCGAGTCCCTGGTGGACACCGACGGCACGCATGTCGCGGCCGATGGCGGTGGCCATGCGCCGCACCGTGTCCGGGTCGAAGGTGGCGCCCCAGGACAGCGGAACGGGGTAGGCGGTCGCTCCCCAGGCGGCGAAGCCTGCCAGACACTCGTCATGCGCCAGAGCGGGGATGCCGAACCGGTTCGAGGCGGCGATCCGGGCCTGGGTGCGCGCCAGGGAGAGCGCACCCAGGGCGGGGTCTACCGGACCGGTGCCGAAGGGTCGGGTCAGCTGGCCCAGTCCGGTGGGCAGGAGCGCGTCGAGATCGACGGCCTCCTCCATGTCGTGCTGATGGGGGGCCACCTCACCGCCCTGGTCGGAGGCTCCCACCCACACTCCGTACAACTGGGCGGTCTTCTCCTGAAGGGTCATCGCGTCGATCAGGGCGTCGACCCTCGCGGTGACGGAGGCGGTGGTGTCGTTCCAGAGGGGGATTGCGGGGGTGTTCTCTACGGCCACGATGGCGTTCCCTTTCCTCCCACGCCCATCGGGCCTCGACCGGGGCGCGACGGGCGAACAGGTAGACGGGCGGAACTCGGCGGGGCAGATCGCGTGCAGGCTCCGGCATCGGCCCGGATCCGCCGCGCCCGGGGGACGAGACCGCTGGTGCTCCCAGGGGTGACGCAGGCCGTCCGGTCCGGGCCGGTGGATGAGGTGCCGGTCGGGGCCGGGACGTGCCTGCCGGACTCGGTCCCGGGGCTCCCCGGACGTCCCGGGCCACGGACCGGGCACCGGTCACGGCGTCGGTCAGCGGCTGAATCCGGCGGTCAGACCGCTCAGCAGCTGGCGGCGGCCGAACGCGTACAGGACCAGGACGGGCAGTGTGGTGAGGACGACGGCGGCGAGAACGGCGGGGACGTTGACCCCGTACTGCCCCTGGAAGGTCCACAGTGCGAGCGGCAGGGTCCGGCGGCCAGGGCTCTGGGTGAGGACCAGCGGCAGCAGGAATCCGTTCCAGATGGTCAGTGCGTTGAAGATGGTCACGGTGAGGATGGCCGGCCGGGTGAGCGGTGCCGCCAGCCGCCACAGTGTCGTCCATTCGGTGGCGCCGTCGACCCGCATGGAGTCGAACAGCTCTTCGGGCACGTCGCGGATGAAGTTGGCGAGCACCAGCACGGACAGGGGGATGGCGAAGGCGATCGACGGGAGGATCAGCGCCGGCAGGCTGTCGTACAGATGCAGTCGGATGATGATCAGGTAGACCGGGATCACCGTCGCCTGCAGCGGGATGGCCAGGCCCATGAGGAACAGCCCGTTCATGGCGCGAAGGACCCGCATGCGCCAGCCGCGGACGATCGCGTAGGCCGCCATGAAGGAGAACACGACCGCCGGCACCACGGCGCCGGCGGTGACCACGACGCTGTTCAGGAAGTAGCGGAGGAAGTCGGACTCGATGACCAGCCGGTAGTTGTCCAGTGTCGGGTCGCCCGAAGGCACCAGCGGGTTGCTCGCGTAGTAGCGGCTCTGGGCTTTCAGGCTGGTGATGAGGGTCCAGTACAGGGGTACGGCGACGACGCCGAGCCAGAGCCATCCGGCAAGGCCGCCGGCCCAGTTGCGCCGGCGGGCCGTCCGACGCGAGTGGCGTTGCCACTCGCGGTGGGTGGCCTTCCGCGGTCGGCGCGGCTCGGTGAGCGTGGTGGTCATGTCAGGCCCCTTCGAGTTGGCTCGCGCCGGCGTCCCGGCCTCCGAGCCGGCGCAGCAGCAGGGCGAGGGCCAGACCCACCAGGACCAGGATGACGGCGATGGCGCTGGCCGGTCCCATCAGGCTGGCCTGGAATCCCCGCTTGTACATGTCCAGCGCGAGGACGCGGGTGGCGTCGCCGGGGCCGCCCTCGGTCAGGACGAAGATGAGGTCGAAGAAGGTCAGTGACCCGACCACCATCAGCGTGGACGAGGTGATGACGGTGTATCTCAGCTGGGGCAGCGTGATGCTGAAGAACTGCCGGATCCGACCTGCTCCGTCCAACTGCGCCGCTTCGTACAGGGACTTGGGGATCTGCTGGACACCACCCTGGTAGATCAGGGAGTGGAACGGGATGAACTGCCAGGAGACGACGAAGACGACGACCCCGAACGCGAGCCCCGGCCGCCCCAGCCAGTCCTGGCTGAGCCCCTGGATCTTCAGCCCGGCACCGAGCCCGAAGTTCGGGTCCAGCAGGGCCTTGTACGCGATCGCGATCGCCGCGGAGCTGAGCATCAGGGGGACGAAGTACACCACGCCCAGCACCGCACGGTAGCGCTGGCGGCCTGCCAGGAACGTGCCGAGCAGGATACTCAGCGGCGTCTGGACGGCCCAGGAAACGGCCATCACCAAGAACGTCACCCAGAGGGCGTGCGGCAGTCCGGGGTCGGTGAGCACCGTACGCCAACTGGTCAGCCCCGCGGGGTGGATGGCGCCGATCCCGTCCCACGTGGTGAAGCTCAGCGCGAAGACACCGACGAGCGGAACCACGGCGAAGCCGACGAAGAGCACCAGCGCCGGTGTCGCCAGCCACGGCAGGATGCCGCGCGCTTCGCGACGCGGCGGACGGGCGGTGGGCGAGGTCATTTGCCGGTCGCCGCGTTCAGGTTGCGGGCGAACTGCTGCGGTGAGACGGACAGCTGGAACAGTTTGACGATGTTGTCCAGCAGGGTCTCGGCGGCCGTCGGACTGAGCGCTTGGTCCCAGGACTGGCCGAAGACCTTGGCCTTGCTGGCGATGTCGTAGGTGAACTGCAGGAAATCGGCGCTCTTGGAGGCGGCCAGCAGCTTCTCCGTGCCCAGCCGGATCGGCACCGACCCGTTGTCGATCCACTTCTTCACTTCCTCGTCCTGGAGGACGCCCTTGGCGAAGAAGTCCTTGGCGATCTTCTTCTGCTCGGCGCCGGCCTTCGAGGAGATGGACAGGTACTGGGCGGGGTTGCCGACGGTGTCGCTCGGATCGCCCTTGCCGCCTTCCACGGGTGGGAAGGTCATGTAGCCCAGTGCGCCGCTGGAGACGAAGTCCCCGCCATCGGCCTGCTGGATGCCGTACGACCAGGCGCCGTGCAGCATCATCGCGGCCCTGCCGGTGTACAGCAGCGCCTGGTCGGCGTTAGAGTCCGCGGTGATCGAGGAGAAGCCCTTGACGAATCCATGGGCTTTGACCAGCTCCTGCACCTTGGTCAGCGCGGTGATGGCGTCCGGGTGGGACCAGGCGTTCTTCTCGCCTTCGATGATGGCCTGGAAGACCTCGGGACCGCCGATGCGGTCGAACAGGAACTCCAGCCACATCATGTTCGTCCACCGGGACTGGCCGCCGAGGGAGAACGGCGCTATGCCCTTCGCGTTGAATCTGGGCACCAGCGCCATGACGTCGTCCCAGGACTTCGGCGGTTCCACGCCGACCTTCTCGAAGACCTTCTTGTTGTAGAAGAGGATGACCGGCTGCACGGTTTCGCACGGCATCGCGTAGATCCTGCCGTCGACGGTCGCCGCTCCGAACGAGGACGGAAACAGCCGCTTCTTGACCTCGGAGTGCTCGTCGAACCACGAGGTGAGGTCCTCGACCTGGCCCGCTTCCACATAGGTGCGCAGCGTCCCGCCGCCCCAGCCCCAGATGATGGTGGGCGCCTGCCCGGCACCGATGGCGGTCTTGATCTTCGTCTTGTACGCGTCGTTCTGGAAGGTGGTGTCTTTGACCTGCTCCTCGCGGTGGGCCTCGTTGAACGCGTCCACGGCGCCGGCTCTGACGCCTTCCTGGGGCTGGCCGTTGAGGTACCAGTACGTGGCCCCACCGCCGCTCTTGCCGGGGCCGGACGAGCCGCAGGCCGCCAGCGCCGCGGAGACCGGCACGCCGGCGGCCAGGCCGAGGAGGGTTCGTCGGGAGAGCGCCATGTTCTTCTCCGCACTCGAGAGCCACCGGCTTCTCGTGAGTCATGGTGAAAGATTTTCGAAACAGCGTTCTTCGAGCTCTGTGCGTGCAAGTTAGGTTTCGGGCTGACGCCGTGTCAAGGTACGTGCAGAGCTCTGTAAAACTGCGGTCGGCTGCCTGAAGCTGGGCGGCGATGGCCCTCGAAAACCTTGAGCCAGGACCGAAAGGGTTTCGAAACAAGTTGGTCCCGGTCGGTGCGATGGCTGCGGCTGACACCCTGTTCGGCGCGGGTCGTGCTGCACCGGCAGTGCCCGTCCCGCCCTCGCGTGCACCGGCCGCGATCCCCTGCGCATCGCCGGACGTGTCGAGGCCGAGGGGCTCGTCGGCACCTCGCCGGACGAGCCCGGTGTCTGGTTGCCGTACGGTTGACCGGTTCCACCCGGGCTGCCGGCCCGACCGGCGGCTCACCACACCGGTGGACGTACAGCTGAGAGGAACCGATGCGACCGAACGCCAGGCGTATCACTTTGGCGGACATCGCCCAAGCGGCCGGGGTCTCCGTCGCGACCGTGTCCAAAGTGGTCAACGGTCGCGGTGACGTGGCGCCGCAGACCCGCGCCCGGGTGCAGGAACTGCTGCATCAGCACCACTACCTCGCACCCGTGTTCCGTCGCACCGAGGGTGTCGAAGTCCCGACCATCGAGGTGCAGTTCAAGGGCGGCCTCAAGTCGTACGTGGCCGAGACCCTGGAAGGCATCATCGACTCCGCCGCCGAATCGGGGGCCTCGGTGGTGATCAGCAAGGCGTCCCATGCCCCGCACTGGGCCCGGGACCTGGTCTCGGCCGGACGCCGCGCCGTCATCGCGGTCACCAGCGTGTACACCACGGCCCACCTGAACGAACTGGCCCGGTCCGGGCTGCCGCTGGTCGTGCTGGACCCGCTGCACCTGCCGGACAGCCGGGTCCACAGCGTCGGGGCGACCAACTTCGCCGGCGGCCTGGCCGCGACCCGGCACCTGCTGTCCCTGGGCCACCGCCGCGTCGCCTACCTCGGCGGACCGGCCATGGCCGTATGCAACCAGGCCCGCCTGCACGGCTACCGTGCCGCCATGGAGGCGGAAGGAGCGTGGGTACCCGACGCCTACGTCCGGCCCGGAGAATTCACGTACGAGACCGGGTTGCTCGGCGCCGCGGCGCTGCTGGACCTGCAAGAGCCGCCGACGGCGATCTTCGCAGGCAACGACGAGATCGCCGTCGGTGTCATCGAGACCGCCCGCGCCCGAGGGCTGCGCGTCCCCGAAGACCTGAGCGTGGTCGGCTTCGACGACACGAGCCTCGCCCAGATGGCCTCACCGCCACTCACCACCGTGCGCCAGCCACTGCGGGAGATGGGCGGTGCCGCCCTGCGCACCGCCCTCCGACTGGCCAACGGCGAGAAGGTCGAGTCCCACCACATCGAACTCGCCACCGAACTCGTGGTACGCGCCTCGACGGCACCGCCCCGCGAAGAGACGTCGGAGCGTGGATAGTCGCAGGTGAGGGGCTTCGGGCAGGTTCCGGAACCGCGCGAAGCCCCGGTCCGCCGGGGTGCGCCGAACGCCTCCACGGCGTGGACGGGCGAGCGGGCCGAGGACTCCTCCGCGCCGGAGATCAGGAGGCCCACGTCATCGAGGGCGGGCAGCGCAACGGTCCTGGGCATGCGCGTACGGGGACCACTCACCACCTCCGAGGCGTCGGCGGTACCCGTCGCGGCAGGCGTGTGTCACCGCGGCGCGCGGCCGGTGACGGGTCCTACAGCAAGACCATCACCTGCTGATGCCTGTCAGTTGGAGCCGTCCAGCCTGATCATGGCCTCCCCGGTGAATGCCCACCGGCCCGTCCGGCCCGGTGAGCCGGGGTAGGGGGACCGGAGGGCTCCGCCCCGGGCCTCGGGGGCTCCCCCCTTGATCACAGTGTCAAGGCTCGTCCAGGACTGCGGCAAACGCCGCAGTCCGAAGGCCCCGGCAGGTGTCAGAACGCGCCGCCGTCGAAGTGGCCGCCGCTGTGGTCGCTGCCGCCCCCGTCGTGGTGCGTGCTGTGGTGTCCGCTCCCGTCGTGGTGCGCGGGGTGGTGCCCGGCACCGTGGCTGCTTCCACCGCCGGAGTGGTGAGTGTGATGGTGGGTCGGCTGCGAGGCCCCGCCGATGTCCTGGTCGGGGATGTGGTGGGCGGCGCTGGATCCCGTGGACGCCGCCGCTGCCGCACCGTTCTCGTTCAACTTCCCCTTCCCCTTCCCCTTCGGCGCCGTGCTGGGCGGGCGCGGAGCGGGGGGCGAGGACGGCTTCTGCCGGGTGACCGGGACGGGAGACTTCGCAGGAGGCTTGTCCTGCAGCCATGCCTTGATCCTCGGCCAGGCCAAGCAACACACGGCTACCCAGAAGATGAGGGCGAACAGGCCTTCCATCAGGTGCACCTCCGATGCGCAGGCCGCCACTGTGAGGGTACGTCACATCACTTTCACCGGACCAGATGCCAGGACGCATCGCCGCCTTGGCCGCTGCCGAACGGTCGGGTCAGAGAAGATCCCGGCTGAGCGGCCGCGACTGTCCGGTCCGACGCCGTGCCGGTGTCGAGGTCTTGTGCGTCGCGCTCGTCCGGAGGCATTGCGCGGACCGAGCCGAGGCCGCGAGAGCGGCGAAGACGTGGAAGACGAGTCGGCCGCCGGGGGTGGTGGTGTCGAGGCTCTCGTGCAGCGAGGTGAAGCCGACCCGACGTGTTCACAGTTCGGCGACCATGTTGATGAGGTCCTGGAGTCTGCGACCGTAGCGGTCGAGCGAGGGGACGACGAGGGTGTCGCCGGGGTCGAGGAAGGCGTGGCACGGCTTCAGCTCGGGGCGGAGCGCGTTCTTGCCGGACTTCTTGTCCGCGAAGACCTTCCGGCATCCGGCGGCGGTGAGCGCGTCGAGCTGCCGCTCCGGCTTCTGCCCGCCGGTGGAGACCCGGGCATATCCGATCTTGACTTCGGTGCGGACGAGCGGCTCGGCGACGAGGAGGCCCGGCTCGGTGCCCGGTTCGAGGGCGGTCAGGTTTTTGACGACCCGGCGGCGGTGGCACACCGCGCTCATCGCCGGCAGGAGTCAGCGCTCCTCCGGGGGCTGCTTGCTCGCCAGGAGGTCGAGGAGTTGCTTCGGAGCTGCTCCGATGTCCCTTGGGGCCGAGCGGGCCTCCTCTGATGAGCCGAAGATCAACCTGTGAAGGATTTCGCCGATCGCGGCCGAGGCTTCGGATGCGCCGAGAGTGCCGGTCAGCCCCTCCTTTCTCGACGATGAGCTCGTTGACGAGACGAGTCGCTACGAGGGCCTGGGCGCCGGGCCACGGTGGCGATCGCACTGGCCAGTCTCCTGCACATCGCCGTTTGCCGGTAGCTCTGCACCGGTGATCTTGACGAGGCAACGGACAAGCTCGCCGGCTCATGCGTACGTGATGTGGAGTGGGTGTTACGAAGCCAGCGACGGGTGCCGTGTGACAGGCAAGACCGACCCATCCTCGACGGTTCGCTCCGCCTGGCTGATCTCGGCCCAGACGGCGTCAAGAGACAGGCCGAGGGTGTCGGCGATCGCTGCGATGGTCGGGAAGGCGGGGGTAGCCACACGGCCGGATTCGATCTTCCGCAGAGTTTCCGGCGAGATGTGCGAAGCGAGCGCCACGTCCAGCATCGAGCGGCAGCCCCGGGCTCGGCGGAGCAGGGCGCCAAGGCGCTGTCCGCGTTCTACCTCGGCGGGGGTGAGCGGCAACCTGACCATGGACCCATTCTAATACCGGTACAGTTAGACCGGGATAGTTATTGGACGCACATGAGAGGTCCCCCATGATCGAGATCCTTAATTCCGCGCGGCTTGAGCGGGCGAGAGACACCGGCGCCCTGGTCGGAAACATCCTGCACACGCTGAAGCAGCGCAGTACGGTCGGGACGAACCTGCTGGACATCGACCAGTGGGCCAAGGAGATGATCGCCGAGGCGGGAGCGCAGTCCTGCTACGTCGACTACGCGCCTTCCTTCGGGCGCGGCCCGTTCGGGCACTACATCTGCACGGCCGTCAACGACGGGGTGCTCCATGGGCGGCCTCGGAACTACACGCTGGCAGACGGGGATCTGCTGACTCTCGACCTCGCCGTAGCCAGGGGCGGGGTGGCCGCGGACGCCGCGATCAGCTTTCTGGTGGGCAAGGCCAGGCCGGCGGAGAGTGTCGCGATGATCGAGACGACCGAACGTGCACTCGCCGCCGGCATCGCCGCCGCCAAGCCTGGGGCGCGCATCGGCGACCTCTCCCACGCCATCGGCACAGTCCTCAGCAAGGCGGGCTACCCGATCAACACCGAGTTCGGAGGGCACGGCATCGGCTCGACCATGCACCAGGACCCACACGTCCCGAACATGGGACGGCCCGGCCGCGGATACAAGCTGCGCCCCGGACTGCTGCTCGCCCTGGAGCCCTGGGTCATGGCCGACACCGCCACACTCGTCACCGACGCCGACGGCTGGACGCTGCGCAGCGCGACAGGCTGCCGGACCGCGCACAGCGAGCACACCATCGCCATCACCGACGACGGAGCCGAAATACTCACCCTGCCCACGCAGGCACGA
>NZ_KQ948375.1:0-136847 GCF_001514055.1 Streptomyces corchorusii
GCAGCGATCGCACATCTCGTGCCCGCGCCCGACGCGACCGACGAGAGGACGCCCCGATGACGACGAGTCCGATCGTGGAGAGGGGCCCGGCCGCGGTGCGGCAGGAGGCCGGCGCCGACAGCGGCGCGGACGCGCCGCTGTCGGCGGCCCAGCGACGGGTCTGGCTGCTCGAACACCTCCGCCCCGAGCTGGTCGAGTACAACATGGCGCAGGTCTTCGAGCTCTCCGGCCCGCTCGACGTCGAGGCGCTCGACGCGGCGCTCGGGCTGGTCGTGGAGCGGCACAGCATTCTGCGGTCCCGCGTGGTGCAGGACGCCGCCGGGGGTCCGAGGCTGCGTGTCCAGCCGGCGTCCGTGATCCGTCTCCAGCGCACCGACCTGCGGTACCTGGCCGTCGGCCCGGCCCACGAGGAAGCGCACCGGCTGAGCGACGCGGACATCAGGCGGCCGTTCGATCTGGCCACCGGGCCCTGGATGCGCGCGCGTCTGACCGAACTGCCCGAGCAGCGTCACCTGTTCACCGTGGTGGTGCACCACATCGCCGTGGACGCCGCCTCGATGCAGATCCTCTGGTCGGAACTGTCGCAGGCGTACGCCGCGTTCCTCGCCGGGAACCGTCCCGAGCTGCCGGCGCTGCCGATCCAGTTCGCCGACTACGCGAGCCGGGCCGCGCGGCAGCTCGACTCCCCGGAGATGGCCGTCGAGGTGGACCACTGGAAGCGGACGCTGGACGGTGCGAGTGCGACGGAGTTGCGCACCGATCACCCGCGGCCCGCGGTGCGCGGCGGTGCGGGCGCGCGGTTGTCCCACGTGATCGACCCCGAGGTCACCGCCGGCGTGCGGGAGCTGTCGCAGAGGTACCGCGTGACGCCGTTCATGGTGTTGTTCGCGGCCTTCGCCGCTCTCGTGTCCCGGCACTCCGGAAGCCGGGACGTGACGGTCGGCGTCCCGATGTCCGGCCGGACGCTCCAGGAGACGGAGGGACTGATCGGGTTCTTCGTCAACACGGTGCTGCTCCGCACCGACCTGGGCGGGAACCCGACGTTCGCCGACCTGCTGTCCCGCGTGCGGGGGACCACCCTGGACGCGTACGAGCACCAGGGAGTGCCGTTCGACCTGCTGGTCGAGGAACTCCAGCCGGAGCGCGACCTGAGTCGCAACCCGCTGTTCCAGCTGATGTTCAACCTGGTCCAGGAGCAGACGTCACTGCTGCGGCTGCCCAGGGTGTCGGTCCGGCCCCTGCCGGCCGAGGCGGACACCGCTCGCTTCGACGTCGATGTCACCGTGGTGACGCAGGGCGAGCGGATGGAGATGCTGGTCTCCTACGCGACCGAGTTGTTCGAGCCGGAGACCGTCGCGCGGTTCGCCGAGCACTACCGGCAGATCCTCGCCCAGGCCGTGCGCCGGCCCGACACCCCGGTCGCCGATCTCGACCTGCTCACCCCCGGGGAGAAGCGGCTGCTGCTCTCGCGGTGGAACGACACCGAGCGCCCGCAGTCGGCCCGTCTGCTCCCCGAGCTCATCGACGAGCAGGCCGCGCGCACGCCCGACGCCGTCGCCGTGCAGGGCCCCGACGGGCAGGAGATGAGCTACGCCGAACTCGTCCGGCGGTCCGCCGCGCTGGCCTCCGTGCTGCGGGCGGCGGGGGCGGACCGGCACGCCCCGGTGGGGGTGCTGGTCGAACGGTCCCCGGACATGGTGGTGGCCCTGCTGGCGGTCCTGAAGGCCGGTGCCCCCTACCTCCCCCTCGAACCCACGTATCCAGCGGACCGGTTGGCGTTCATGCTGGAGGACAGCGGAGCCCGGCTGGTGCTGGGGCGGCCCCGGCTGGTGGCGGAGCTGGGGCTCGACGCGGACGTCCGCGTCATCGACGTCGGCGAGCCGGCGACCACCGTTGCGGTACCGCCGCGGTCACCGCTGCGGCCGGATGACCTGGCCTACGTCATCTACACGTCCGGTTCGACCGGGCGTCCGAAGGGCGTCATGGTCCCCCACCGCGGGCTGGTGAACTTCGTCCAGGACCTGGCCCGCACCCTGGAGCTGTCCGGCGACGACGTCGTGTGCGCCGTCACCACCATGGCCTTCGACATCTCGGTCCTGGAGCTGTTCGTACCCCTGTGCCGCGGTGCGCGCGTGGTCGTCGTGGACCGGCAGACCGCCTCGGACGGGGACGCGCTGGCGCGCACTCTGTCCTCCTCCGGGGCGACGATGCTGGCGGCGACCCCGGCCACCTGGCACTTGCTGCTGCTGAGCGGCTGGTCGGGCGGGGACCTGCAAGCCGTCTCCGGCGGCGAGGCGATGTCCCCGCGGCTGGCCCAGGAACTGGCGCCGAAGGTCTCCCGCCTGTGGAACGTGTACGGCCCGACCGAGACCACCGTGTACTCGACGCTGCACGAGGTCACCGGGGGCGGTTCCGGCGAGCCGGTGTCCATCGGCCGGCCGATCGCCAACACCCGGGTCCACGTGGTGGACGACCGGATGCAGCTGGTGCCGGTCGGTGCCGTCGGTGAACTCCTCATCGGTGGCGTGGGGGTCGTCCGCGGCTACGCGGGCCGGCCCGGGCTCACCGCCGAGCGGTTCGTACCCGATCCGTTCGGCAGCGGGGAGCGGCTGTACCGCACCGGTGACCTTGCCCGCCGGCGCCCCGACGGAACGCTCGAATACATCGGGCGGGAGGACACCCAGGTCAAGATCCGCGGTCACCGGATCGAACTCGGCGAGATCGAAGCGGTGCTCCAGCGTCACCCCGCGGTGGCCCGAGCCGCCGTGATCACGGCCGGGGACGGCATGGACCGCCGGATCGTCGGCTACGTGTCGTGGCGTGACCAGCCGGACGAGGCCGGGTTGCGGGCCTTCCTTCGGGACCGCCTCCCGCAGTACATGGTGCCGGCCGCCCTGGTCGGTCTGGAGCAGATGCCGCTGACCCCGAACGGGAAGGTGGACCGCAAGCAGCTGCCCGAACCGGAGCCGGAGGCGAGCGCGGAGCCCGTCGCCCCCAGGGATTCCCTGGAACTCCAGGTCACCTCGATCTGCGAGCGCGTACTCGGCCGGTCCCCCGTGGGCGTGCGCGACGACTTCTTCGCCTCCGGAGGCAACTCGCTGACCGCGTTCGAGCTGGTGGAGGCGGTGCGGCGACAGCTCGGCGTGAGCGTGCCGCTCAGCACGTTCTTCCGGACGCCGACGATCGAGGGGCTCTGCGCGGCGCTGCCGGACCTGTCCGCCGTGTCCGAGCGGCTGCTGGTGCCCCTCGCCGCCGCCTCGCACGAATCCCGTCCCCCGCTGTTCCTGGTCCACCCGCACGGTGGCGGCGTCAGCTCCTACATGGGCCTGGCACGGGAGCTGGAGGGCAAGGTGACGCTCTACGGCATCGAGGCGGTCGGCTACAACACGGACGCGGCGCCGCTGCGCACGGTGGAGGAGATCGCGGACCGGTACCTGAGCGAGATCGCCGGGACCGGTCACGAGGGGCCCTTGCTGCTCGGGGGCTGGTCGTTCGGCGGTGTGGTGGCGTACGAGATGGCGCGGCGCGTGGAGCGGGCGGGCGGGCGGGTCGGCGCGCTCGTGCTGCTCGACTCGCCGGTTCCCGGGTCCGCCGACCTCGTCGGTGACGAGGACGTACTGTCCCGGTTCGGTGCCGACGCCGGACTGCCCTCGCACGAGCTGGACGCGCTCGACGACAACGAGATCATCGCGGCGCTGGTGCGCCACTCCCACCAGGACGGCAGGCTGCCGGACCGGATCGAGTCCACGGCCGTGCGCCGCATGGTCGAGGTGGCCCGTGCGAACGGGGTGGCGGCCGAGCGCTACCGCCCCGAGGCGGTGATCGCCGCGGACATCCATCTGCTGACCGTCTCCGAGGACCATCCGACGCTCAAGACCCCCCGCGTCGATCCGGACGCCTGGCGGACGCTGACCCGCGGCCGGGTCAGCACCGTGCCGGTGCCGGGCAACCACCACGACATGGTGCACCCGCCGCACGCCCGTGAGCTGGCGCAGCGGATCACCGACATCGTCCGTACGTGCCTCGGCCCGGCGGACACCGCGCCCTCATCCGCGGACACGTGACATGGCAGTACCTCAGTCCCCAGACCCGTATGTTCGAGGAGGCGTAGGTGAAGATCGGCGTGCACAGCCAGGACGTCCTGTCACCGCAGGGCAGTCATGGCACGGTACAGGCGGAGTCGGTGCCCTCGGCACTGGAACAGGGCCCGCTGCTGGGCACCGGCACCGCGCCCAGCCACCACGGTGAACTGCTCCAGGGGGTGTTCGAGGACGGCGGCAGACTCCGCCGCGGCCTCGTCACCCTGCCCTGCCCGCTCTTCGCGAGCAACGCCACCGTGCGGCTGGACCGGTGGGAGACCGAACTCACCGTCACCCCCTCGTGGAAGACCAAGGCGCTCAAGGCCGCTCGCACCACCCTTGAGGAACTGGGCATGGGTGCCTACGGCGGAGAGCTGGAGCTGCGTGGCGACGTCGCCGTCGGCCGCGGGCTCGGCTCCTCGACCAGCGATGTGACGGCGGCGATCCTCGCCGTGCTCGACGCGGTCGGCCGGCGCCTCCCGCCGGAGCGGATCGCACGGATCGCGGTCGCCGCCGAGGCCGCCACCGACCCCCTGATCTACGCCGACCGCATGCTGCTGTTCGCCCACCGCGAGGGCGCGGTGATCGAGGACTTCCACCGGCCCGTGCCACCGCTGGGGGTGCTCGGCTTCTCCGTCACGGACGAGGAGATCGACACCCTGGCGCTGCCACCGGCACGCTACAACGCCTGGGAGATCGAGTGCTTCCGCGCGCTGCGCGGTCTGCTGCGCCGGGCGGTCGCCCACGCGGACCACGCCGAGCTGGGGCGCATCTCCACGGCGAGCGCGCGCATCAACCAGCGGTTCCTCCCCGTACCGCGTTTCGACCGCCTGCTGGAGATCGCCGAGGAGTCCGGGGCCCTGGGCGTGCAAGTCGCCCACAGCGGAACGGTGGCGGCCCTGCTCTTCGCGCCGCACGGGCCGCGGGTGGAGGAGCGGACGGCGCTGGCCGCCCGCCGGCTCGCCGAACTGCGCATCACCGACCATTGGCGCTACACCGCCGGGAGCGACAGCCATGTCCCCTTTGCACACCAGTCGTAGGGCGTTCACCAGCGTGGTCGACGGCCACGTCCTGCCCAAAGTCATCCAGGTCGGGCCCAATGTGTACGGGGCCGCCTTCCACCTGATGAAGCTGCTGCCCGCGCAGTTCATCCTCACGAGCGCCATCGAGACGGGCGAACTCACCCCGGGGACCACGGTCGTGGAGACGACCTCGGGTACGTTCGGGCTCGGTCTCGCGATGGTCTGCCGGCTGAAGGGGATCCCGCTCGTCCTCGTCGGCGACCCGGCGATCGAACCCCCGTTGCGCCGACGGCTGGAGGCGCTCGGCGCCCGCGTGAGCATCGTCTCCGGTCCGGCCCTGCACGCCCGTGGCGTACAGCAGGCGCGTCTGGACCGGGTGGCACGCATCCAGGCGCGGCTGGGCTCGTACTTCACGCCGGGCCAGTACGACAACCCGCTGAACCCCGTGTCCTACGGTGCGGTCGCCGAGCTGCTGCTGGAGAGCATGGGGACGTTCGACGCCCTGGTCTGCCCGGTCGGGTCGGGCGGTTCGTCGTCCGGTATCGGCTCGTACCTGCGGGCGCTCAACCCCCGGATGAAGCTGATCGGCGTGGACACGCCGGGCAGTGTCCTGTTCGGCGCCCCGGCCGGGTCCCGGCAGCTGCGCGGACTGGGCAACGGCCTGGTCCCGCCCGTCCTGGAGCACACGCTCTTCGACGAGGTGCACTGGCTCGACGCGTCGGTGGCGTTCAGGGCGACACGGCGGCTGCACGCCGAGCACTGCCTCTACATGGGGCCCACCAGCGGTGCCGCGCACCATGTGGCGGAGTGGTACGCCAGGCGCAACCCCGACCTGCGGGTGGTGGCGCTGTTCCCCGACGAGGGGCACCGCTACACGAACACCGTCCACAACGACGTGTGGCTGCGGCGCAACGGACACCTCACGGCGCCGTGGCCCGACGGGCCGCGCACCCTGGACCATCCGGCCGAGGTCGCCGGCGACTGGTCACGTTTCGCCTGGAACAGACGCACGCGTGAGGACGTCGTCGCCCTCAAGGAAGGAGTCAGCGCATGACCCGGGACGCCTTCGTCCTCGTGGAGAGCAACACCACGGGGACCGGCCGGCTCTTCCCCGTCGCGGCCCGGGGCCTCGGCCTCCATCCGGTGCTGCTGGCGGCGGATCCGTCGCGGTACGCCTCGGTGGGCGGTGCCGAGGTCGTGCCGGCCGACACCGACAGCGTCGAGGCGGTGGTGGCCGCGTGCCGCCGTATCGGTGCCGAGCGGCGCGTCGCCGGCGTCGCCACCAGTTCGGACTACTACGTCGAAACCGCGGCCGCCGCCGCCACCGCCCTGGGACTGCCGGCGAACGCGCCGGCCGACCTCGCCGCGGTGCGGGACAAGGGCGTGCAGCGCCGTAGGCTCGCCGAGGGCGGTGTGCGGGTGCCCCGGTTCGTCGTGGCCGACACCGTCGAGCAGGTCCTGGCCGCGGCCGAGGAGATCGGTTACCCGGTCGTGGTCAAGCCGGTCACGGGGAGCGGCAGTCTGGGCGTACAGCTGTGCGCGGACCCGGCGCGGGCCGCGCGGCACGCGGAGGCGGTCCTGGCCCGCGGGCACAACGAACGCGGCCGGCCGGTGCCGCGCCGGGTCACCGTCGAGGAGTTCGTCGCCGGCCCGGAGTACTCGGCGGAGATCCTCAACGGCGTCGTGGTCGGCATCACGGCCAAACACCTCGGAGCGCCTCCCCTGTTCGTGGAGACGGGGCACGACTTCCCGGCCGGTCTGCCACCGGCCGAGCGCACGGCCGTCGCGACGGCCGCCACGGACGCCGTGCGGGTGCTCGGCCTCGGTCTGGGCCCGGTCCACGTGGAGCTGCGGGTCGGCCGGGACGGCCCCGTCCTGATCGAGGCGAACCCGCGGCTGGCGGGCGGCTGGATTCCCCGGCTGGTGCAGGAGGCGACGGGGGTGGACCTGATCCTGAAGACGGTCGAGGCGTTCAGCGGCCGGTCGTCCACCGTGGACGCCACCCACAGCCGCGGGGCCGCCATCCGCTTCGTCATGGCCGAGGGCGACGGGGTGCTGCGCGGCATCGACGGCGTGGCGGAGGCGTCCGCCGTGGCGGGGGTGATCGACGTCGAGACCTACCGGGAGCCCGGAGCCGAGATCACCGTCGCCGGTGACTTCCGGGACCGCATCGGACATGTGCTGGCCCGCGGCGCGTCCGCCGCCGAGGCGGCCCAGGCCGCCGAGGCGGGGGTACGCCGCGTCCGCCCGGTGCTGACCGCTCGTGAGGAGGCCCTGGCATGACGGACTCCGGCCGTCTGCGCACCGCCGCGCACCCCGAGATCCGCCGCATGCTGCTGGAGCGGCGCGAACCGCCGAGGCCCGCCTGGAAGAGCGACCTCGACCGCATCACCCATGTCGACCTGGCGCACGTCGTCATGCTGGCCGAGCGCCGGATCATCGGTGCGGAGACGGCCTCCGCCCTGCTGTCGGCGATCACGGAGCTGCGCGAGCGGGACTTCGAACCGCTGGAGAAGCGGCCCGCGCCCCGCGGGCTCTACCTCGCCTATGAGGCCCACCTGATCGAGACGCTCGGCGAGGAGACCGGCGGCGTCCTGCAAACCGGCCGCTCCCGCAACGACCTGGGGGTGACCTGTCTCCAGCTGGCCCTGCGCGAACCGTACCGCCGGCTGTCGGCGGAACTGGGCGAGCTGGGAAGGGTGCTGCTGGACCGGGCGCACGAGTACCGCGAGGTGCTCATGCCCGCCTACACGCACTTCCAGGCCGCCGTGCCCGTCACCTACGGGCACTACCTGCTGGGGCTGGCGCAGACCTTCGAACGGGACGCCCGGGCGCTGGCGCAGGCGGGCGAGGGCCTGGCACGCTGTCCGCTGGGCGCCGGATCGATCGGCGGGACGACCGTCCCGATCGAGCCCGCCCGCACGGCCGAACTGCTCGGGTTCGGCGAGCCGGTACGCAACTCGGTCGACGCCATCGCGACCAGGGACACCGCCCTGCGGATGCTCTCGGCCTGCGTGGTGCTGGGGGTCACGCTCGACCGGGCGGCGCTCGACCTGCTGATGTGGTCGAGCGCCGAGTTCGGGCTCCTGACCATTCCCGACGGACTGGTCGGGTCCAGTTCGATGATGCCGCAGAAGCGCAACGCCTTCGTCCTGGAGCATGTGCAGGGCAAGTCCGCCGCCGCTCTGGGCGGGTTGACGGCCGCCGCGAGCGCCATGCGCGGCACACCGTTCACGAACTCCATCGCGGTGGGCACGGAGGCGATGACGCATGTGAGGCCGGCCCTCGACGCCACCGTCGACGCGGTGAAGATCCTGCGCATGGCCTACGAGGGCGCCCGCCCGGTGCCGGAGGCGATGGAGGCCAGGGCGACGGCCGGACTGACGCACGCGACCGCGACCGCGGAGTGGCTCGTGCGCCAGGGCGTGCCGTTCCGGCGCGCTCACCACCAGGTCGGCGAGGCCGCGCTCGCCGTCGTGGAGAACGGGGCCGACTCGCTGTGGACGGCGCTTGAGGCGCACGGTCACCTGCCGGCCGGATCCGCCGACCTGCGGCCGCAGGCGGTGTGGCGGGCGGCCGAGTTCGGCGGCGGCCCCGGTCTCACCTCGTTCGAGCGGTGCTTCGAGCCGCTGGCGCTGCGCTGGGAGGACCACCACGCCCGGCTCGCGCGGGAGATCAGCGGCTGGGAGGACGCGGACGAGCGGCTCGCACACGCCGTGGCCCGTGTGCGGGGCCGGACGAACGACACCACCCTGCCCACCGGAACCGACCCGAAGGACGACCTTCATGACCAGCACTGAACGCGCCTCCTCCGCGGCGGCCGTGGTCGAACTGCGCAGCGACACCTTCACCCTGCCGACGGCACGGATGCTGGAGGAGATGACGAGGGCACCGCTGGGGGACGACGTCTACGGCGAGGACCCCACGGCCCGGGAGCTGGAGGAACTGGCCGCGTCGCTCCTCGGCAAGGAGGACGCCTGCTTCATGCCGAGCGGGACGATGGGCAATCTGGCGGCCATCCTCGCCCACTGCCCCCGGGGGACGAAGGCGCTCGCCGGAGCCGAGTCGGACATCTACGTCTACGAAGCCGGCGGAGCTTCCTACTGCGGCGGCGTGATCGTCGAGCCGGTGGCCAACGCGGCCGACGGGACGATGGCGCTGGCCGACATCGAGGCGGCCTTCCCGGAGGACCCCGAAGACCCGCAGTTCGCGCTGCCCGCACTGCTGTGCGTGGAGAACCCGCAGAACCGTTGCGGAGGCCGGGTGCTGCCGCTGGAGTACCTGGCCGGTGTCCAGGCGCTGGCGCGCGCCCGCAAGGTGGCGGTCCACCTGGACGGCGCCCGGATCTTCAACGCCGCCCTCGCCCTGGACGTGCCCGTGCGCGTCATCGCCGGGTACGCGGACTCCGTGCAGTTCTGCCTGTCGAAGGGGTTGTCCGCGCCGGTCGGCTCCATGGTCGTCGGCAGCGCCGACTTCATCCGGTCCGTCCGCCGCATCCGCAAGATGCTGGGCGGCGGCATGCGGCAGGCCGGGGTGCTGGCCGCCGCCGGTCTGGTGGCCCTGCGCGAGATGACGGCCCGGCTCGGCGACGACCACCGCACGGCGCGGCGCCTGGCCGAAGGGCTCGCCGCACTGCCGGGTGTCGTGGTGGAGCCCGTCGAGACGAACATGGTCTTCTTCCGTGTCGACACCCCCCACCTGACGCAGGCGGAGTTCATCGAGCGGTCCTGGAACGAGGGCGTACGCCTCGCCGAGCTGGGCCGGGGCCGCATCCGGGCGGCCACCCACGCCGGGGTGAGCGAAGCCGGCGTCGACCGCGCGCTGTCGGTCTTCCGGGACATCCTCGCGCCCGCCGCCGTCCTCTCCAGCCGCCCCTGAAGACGTTCCACCTTCTTTCCCTCCCGTCCCGTCCATCCCGTCCCATCCCTGAAGAACACGATCGGAGAAACGTCATGCAGCAGCACACCTCTCAGCAGTGGCTCGTGGTCGTCAACGACGAGGAGCAGTACTCGGTCTGGTGGGCGGACCGCAGCGTTCCGGAGGGCTGGCGCGCGGTCGGCGTCAGCGGCCCGAAGGAGGAGTGCCTGGACTACATCGAGCGGACCTGGACCGACATGCGTCCGCTGAGCCTGCGCAACGCGGTCGCGTAGCGCGTCCCCGAACGGAGCAGGGCGCCGGAGGACCCGACGGTCCTCCGGCGCCCCCCGCCACCGCGCCAGCCGCCCCGGAAAGGACTGATCTGATGACAACAGCACCGCTGCTCTCGCCCCGCACAGCAGACGCGTGGGGTCGACTCCTGCTCGACTGCCACACGGCGGGGCTCCCGAAGGGCAGGTTCCACGAGATCTGCGAACGCGACGACGGGTACATCAGCGCCTTCGACGCCGTCGGGTTCTTCGAGGGACCGGAGACCTGGTCCGCGCTGGACCGCTGGGCCTACGGCCGCATCCGCGGGCGGGTCCTGGACGTGGGCGTCGGAGCCGGCAGGTTCGCCGTTCCGTTCCAGCGCGACGGCGGCGAGGTCGTCGGGCTCGACGTCTCCGGCGAGGCGCTCGACGTGTGCGCCCGTCGCGGGGTGACGGCGACGATCCTCGGCACGGTCGACGACGTGCCCGCCGACGAACGTTTCGACACGTTCCTCCTGCTGGGAAAGAACCTCGGTCTGCTGGAGAACCGTACGCGCGGCCCGGAACTGCTGCGTGCCCTGGCGGGCCTGGCCCGTCCGGGCGCCCGGATCGTCGGGACCGGGGTGGACCCCTATCGGCTGGACGGGGCGCTGCACGGCGAGTACCTGGCCGCGAACCGCCGGCAGGGCCGGATGAGCGGCCAGATGCGGCTGCGGCTGCGTCACCGGACCCTGGTGACGGACTGGTTCGACTACCTGTTCATGTCGGTGCCGGAGCTCGAAGAGATGACGGCGGGGACCGGCTGGTCGGTCCGCGACGTCGAGTGGCACGGCTCCGACTACGGTGCCGTGCTCACTCTGACGGCACCGGTGGGCGCGTCGCGCTGACCCCGCCGCCGCGGGCGGGGAAGGCCGGTCAGCCGTCGCCGACGGCCACCGTCCGGTTCCGGGCCTCCGATCCGGTGCGGCGCACCACGGTCGCGCCCCACCGGGGACGGTCGCGGCGCGCCTCGGCGTACAGATGCCGGACGTGGTGGAGGACCGAGAAGCGGGGCTCGTCCGTGCCGGAGGTCTCCGCCCGCACCAGGCCGTACGTCACCAGGGTGAAGACGAACGCCTCGGCCTCGGCCGGGGTCGTCGCGACCGCCGCCGCCGCTTCCGTGATCGACCAGCTCCGGTGGCTCCTCGCCATGGTGGCGAGGAACGAGGCGCACACGGGGCTCAGTCCGCCCAGGGTCCGCCGCAGCCGGACCATGAGGTCCCGTGTCGTGGCCGGCGACATCGGCGGGGCGGTGAGGGCGAACGGATCGTGTTCCACCACGGCCAGCAGGTGCGCCAGGGACCGTACGAGCGTCCAGCGGCCCGCGAACTCCAGGGCCCCCGGCAGACCGTCGAGCCGCCGGCACAGCTCCGCGACCACCGCCGCGTCGGTGGCGTCCAGCCGGAACCGCGGATGACCGGCCCGGATGTGCGCGCACAGCAGTTGCACCGACGGCACCTCGGACAGCAGTGCCACGTCGTTCTCGGCGCCGGGGCCGGGTACCGGCAGGGGCGCCAGCCGCAGCATCTGCTCGCCGGGGATGCCGCACGGGCCGGGCACCGTGAGGAGCACCCGCAGGCGGGGGTGTGCGCGCATCATGGCGATCAGCCGGGGGACGTCGGCGCCTGACAGTTCGGCGTCGTCCAGCACCAGGACCCACTCGTCCCCGGCGGGCCGGTGGGGGAAGTCCTGGGCGGGCAGCCCCTGGCCGCGGGTGCGCCAGACGACCGGCTTGCCGTCCGCGGCGACGCGGCGCACGGCCTCGGCCGCCAGATGGGTCTTGCCGACGCCGCCGATGCCGACCACGCTGACCAGCCGGCGCTCCGGTTGTCTCAGCAGTTCCGTGAGCGTGCTCACTTCGGAGTCGCGGCCGATCAACGGGCCCCGGACGACCCACGGCGTCGAGGCGTCGGCGGTGTCCGCGAGGTCGGGGCCCTCCGCTCCTGGACGCCGCCGTGCCGCGTCCAGGAGCGCGTCGCGCTGTGTGGCACCGAGCCGGAGCCCGTCCGCCAGCAGCCGGACGGTGTCCAGCCGGGGGGAGAGCACCTTGCCCTGTTCCAGATTGCGTATGGCGCGCACGCTCACGGTGGTGAGATCGGCCAAGTGCCGCTGGGTCAGTCCCGCTCGCCGTCGGTGATTCCTCAGCAGGACTCCGAGGTCCCGCTGCGTTCGCATGTCGTTCATGACCACTCCGGTCGGGTTGTTCCGAAGTCCCTCGTCGACCCGGTGGAGCACACCGGGTGCCGCCGGCGTCCCGGTTCGCACATGTCTGACGGAAACCGAGCGGGTGCTCGACCGTCCGGGCCCGCTCGGCGCGGTCCAGGCACTCCGCCACCGCACGACACGTCTCCGGCTCCATGTCATCGCCTCTTGCGGGGGCTTCACGGAACCGGCGGCGATGCTCTGCGCATACGGGCATCGGCACATTACCGAGCATCACCGTAGAAGGGCAGTTAAGTTCTGTCAATATAGTCAGTCAATAAAGCGGTTCCGCGTGCGCGGTCTCGCATGTGCGGGCAGACAGCGGAAAGCGCCCCATACCGAGCAGATGGGGCGCTTGGGAGAGGAAGGATCTGTTCCGCGTTCCGGCGGGGTCAGTATGCCCTGCGGTAGGCCCATACGGCCCGTTCGCTCTCTCCGCTCTTCTCCAGGATCTCGCCCAGCTCCGCCCAGGCGAAAGCGGCCTGCCGCCCGGCCTCGGCGGCCTCCAGCAGCAGTGCGCCGCGCCCGTAGGCGGCTTGCGCGGCTTCGTGATCGTCCTGGAGGAGGTGGGCGGCGGCGAGGACGAGATGGACCCGGGCTCTCTCCAGCGGGTGGTCGGGTCCCAGCAGTCCGAGAGCGGTCTCGGCGTGCCGGATCGCCTGCTCGGGCCGGCCGAGCATCACCTCGGCACGCCCGAGGGCGGTCTCGGCGTCCACCACGTCGAGGCCGCCGCCCAGCGCCCGCAGGGTGGCCGCGCTCTGCTCAAGCAGCGCCCTGGCCGTCTCGGGGCTGGGGTCGTCCGCGTGCAGCAGCACCATGGCCTGTGCGTTGCGCACCCGCGCCAGGGCCCGCGCGTCATCGACCTCGGCGAAGAGGGCGACGGCCTTCCTGACCAGTTCCAGGGCCTCACCCGACCGTCCGCGCCGGTGCAGGGCGGTGCCCGCGGTCCAGTAGGCGCCGCCGAGCTCCCTGCGGTCGTCCATGAGCTTGGCGCGGCTCATCGCCTCGCCGGCGAGGAAGTTCGCCCGGTGCAGGTCACCGCGCTCGCAGTACACGCCGATCAGCGCGGAGAGAAGCTCCAGCTGGGCGACCGTGGGCGGCAGGCCGGCCGCGTCCGCGTCGGCCAGGGCCCGCTCGGCGACGTCGACGGCGCGGGAGACCTCCCCCAGCGCGCGGTAGCACCGGCACAGCAGCATGGCCACACCGAGCCGGTCCAGCACCCCGCGCCCCTGCTCCCCGCACCGCTCCAGCAGCGACTCGAAGCCCCGGACGGCCTGCTCCAGTTGCCCGAGCTGCTCCAGGCACTGGGCGATGCCGAGTTCGGTCGCGAACCCCAGGCCCTTCCGCTCCTCGCCGGCCGGGATCTTGGCCCGCAGGGCGGTGAAGGCGTCCAGCGCCGTCCTGGAGTCACCGTCGCGCAGGGCGAGCTGTGCGTAGGAGAGCTCGATCTCCAGGTTCACCGAATCCGGCTCGGGGATCACGCCGGTGAGGTCACGGGGAGTACAGCCGAGCCGCTCGGCGAGCTGGGCGAGAACCTCTTGCGAGGGGAGGCGCTTGCCGGCTTCCAGGAGGGAGATGTAGCTCGGAGAGAGATTGGGCCGTGCCAGCGCCTCCTGAGAGAGACCGGCCGCTCTGCGCAGTCGCCGGATATGCGCTCCCAGACCTTCGTTCGGTGTCACCGCGACACCTCACTGGAAAGCCTCCCCGGACCGGCCGATAAAATCAGAGCACCTTTACGGTTCTTCAATTGATCCCCCGTGCGATCGTCCCGCGATCCGCGACTCAGCGCGATGCAATACCGCACCATAATCGCACTGACGGGTTCGGTACGATCACCATGGCCGTCTTTCGGTCACCTCGCCCCGCCGCTTATCCCCGCACGAGCCGGCTCTCGTACAACTCGCGCACCGCGCGACGGTCGACCTTCCCGCTGGGCAGCAGCGGAAGCCTGGTCACGGCGAACGCGGCATCGGGGGCCTCCGCGCCCAGGACCTTGCGCAGCACCCGCAGCAGTCCGCCGGTCTCCCGGCCCTCCTCGCTCTCCACCGCGACGACGACGCGTGGATCGTCGGCCGGACCGGCCTGGGTGCAGCACGCCGCCCGCAGCCCTCCGTGTTCGACGGCGGCTGCCTCCACGCGCGCGGTGTCGACGAACACCCCGCGCCGCTTGACCAGCGAGTCGAGCCGTCCCGCGATCACCAGGTTCCCGGCGGCATCGAGGTGGCCGCGGTCCTGGGTCCGGAAGACGGTGCGCCCGCCCTCGCGCCGGAGCCGGGCCCGGTCCTGCGCGCTGGACGCGTCCGGCAGATAGCCCAGGGAACCGAACGGCGACTCGATGTCCACACCGGTCACGTGCCCGCCGTCCGAGGCGTCGGTGCCCTCGGGGCGCAACCGCACGACCGTTCCGGGCAGGGCGGTGCCCACCGGCTGCAATCCCGGCGTGGGGGGATCGGGGACCCGGTACGCGAACTTCGCCAGCGTCATCTCCGAGGGCCCGTAGAGGTTCATCACCGCGGTGCGCGGCGCCACCCGGCGCCAGCGGTGCACGTGCACGTCGTGGAGCGGCTCGCCGGCGAACAGCGTCCAGCGCAGGGCGGTGCTCGCCACCCCGTCGGCGGCCTCGGCCCAGCGGGCGGCCAGGCTCGGTACGGCGTGCACGACGTCCACACCGCGCTCGGCCAGGAACGGCAGCACCCGTTGGGGGGCGGAGCGGGGCGCGGGGCCCGACGCGTGCAGTTCACCGCCGGTGCACAGCGGCAGCAGCATGTCGCGGAAGACGACGTCGAACGCGGGGGAGGTCAGCATGGCGACGCGGGTGCCCGGGGCGACGCCCAGTTCCCGGCTCTCCCAGTCGACGAAGTGCACCAGACCGGCCGCCTGGCCGACGATGCCCTTCGGCGTGCCCTGGCTGCCCGACGAGAACACGACGTATCCCGCCTCCGCCGCCAGCACCCGCGGCGCCGGCACCCCTGGTGCGATGTCCCGGCGCGCCACGTCGACGAGCGCGCCGGGGCGTGCGGCGGCGAGGACGTCCGCGACCCGGCCCTGCGGCAGCAGGCTGTCGACCAGCACCGGGACCAGGCCGGCGGAGCGCGCCGCGAGAAACACGGCCGGGGTCTCCCCCGCACCGTCGGTGAGCACGGCGATCGTGGTGTGCGGGGGCAGCCCGAGGGCCGCCAGGCGCCCGGTCCACCACCGGACCCGTTCCCACAACCCGTCGTAGGACAGGCGGTCGCCGTTCTCGTCCACGACGGCGCACCGGGTCGGGTACGCGGCGGCGACGGCCGCCACGCGGCTCACGATGGGGCAGGGCTGCGGCATCGGTGTTCTCCTCATCAGTCGAAAGCGTTGCGGCCGTCGTGCCGGGCGCGCTTCTCGTGCCAGCGGTGGGCCAGCCACGCCGCCACCGCCCAGGCGGCCCCGACCGCGACCTCGGCCAGCAGGTGTCCCTGCCAGGGCCGGCCGGCGAGGAGGGCGCGCAGGGCCAGCAGGCCGTTGCGGACGGGCAGTACCACGCCGAGGTCGTCGAGCCACGGCACGCGGGCGGCCGGCCCCACGATGCCGCCGGCGGCGATGATCAGGTAGACGAGGGAGTTCCCCAGCATGATCTCCAGGTCGTGGCCGACGCCCAGGACGGTGAGGGCGAGGGCGGCGGCCATGCTGGTCGTCACCATCAGCAGGAACACCGGCCACAGCGCCAGCAGTCGTACGCCCAGCGGCAACTGCCCGATGACCGCGCCCACGCACACGGCGCTGAGCACCATGGTGATCATCGCCTCGGCCAGCCACGGCAGGGAACGCAGTCCCAGGACGGCGACGGTCGGCAGCCGCCCGAGCCGCAGCCGGGTGTACGTCCCCATCGTCCTGTCCGTCAGCAGGACGGTGGCCACGCCCACCGAGGCCGGCGGGGCGACCGCCAGCGCCACGGCACCCACGAACGCGAACGACTCGCCGCCCTGGGTGCCCACGGCACCGAGGAGCGTGTACATCAGGCATTGCAGCACTCCCCGCGGCCAGCTGGTGAGGACGCTCAGGCGCCATGGATTGGCCGCCAGGTGGTCCCGCAGGCCGACTCGGGCCGTCTCGGCGTACGCCCAAACCCGTTCGCTAGACAAGGTCGAGGGTTCCCTTCGCTCGTACCCGGTCCCCGACGCGCCGGTAGGCGTAGCCGCCGGCGATCGCGTATCCGGCGGTCAGGACGAGGACCATGGCGAGCGCCCCGGGGCGGGGCGTCCCGGAGCTCGCGCCGACCAGGAACTCCCTCGCCCAGTGCAGGCTGATCAGCCCCGACAGCGGGCGCAGCGGGACGGGCAGCCACGTCAGGGGGGTGAGCAGCCCGCTGAGCAGGAAGACCGGATACATCAGGGCGCTGGAGATCTGGGGGCCGGACCGGCTCAGCAGGTACACGCAGGCCAGCGCGGCCCCCATCACGAGCCCGGAGACGAACAGCGCGGCCAGCCCGGCCAGCGTCCACAGCGGGCTGGCCACGGCTATCGGCTGCCGCAGGACGACCAGCCCGCAGGCGAGGGTCACGATGATCAGCAGCCCGGAGACGAGGCTGGCACCGAGCGAGCGGCCGATCAGCACCAGGCGGAAGTCACGGGCTCCGGTCAGGCACGCCGCCAGCGTGCCGTCGGCGCGGTCGCGCTGGAGGATGCCCGCGCTGGCCCACACGGTGAACGACCAGAACCCGACCAGGAGTATGCCGACGACCGCGCTGGTCGCCTCGGCCTCGCCGGTCCGGTGGGTGCGCCCCACGGTGACCGACAGCAGCACCGCGGGCTGGATGATGCCGAGCAGGACGGACCACCGCCACGAGGCCACGAACACGGCCATCTGGTGGCGAGCGCTGGCGACGACCACGTCGAGCGAACCGAGCGGCCCGTTCATGCTTGCAGCCGCGCGGCCAGGGCGGTGAACGCCTCTTCCAGTCGGGTCTCGCGGACCAGCACGTCGTCCACGCGTGATTCCGAGAAGACGACGCCGAGTTGGCCGAAGAGCTCGGCGCTCCAGGCGCGCAGGCGCAGGTCGAGTTCCCAGGAGGTCCCGTCGCCCCGCAACTCGGTGCCGACCACGGAGGCGGGCAGCCGCAGGTCGTCGACCGCCGGCAGGCGGCCGTGCCCGCGGACCGTGACGGTCGCGGCGTGCCCCGACTTCGTCACCAGCTCGGCCGGGGTGAGGTCCTCCACGATCCGGCCGCCCGACAACAGCAGCACCCGGTCCGCCAGCCGCTCCACGTCCAGCAGGTAGTGGCTGGTCAGCAGGATGCCCACGCCCTCGTCGCGAAGCGACGTGATGCCCTCGCGCAGGCGCTGGGCCTCCAGCGGGTCCAGCCCGACGGTGGGCTCGTCGAGCAGCAGGACCCGGGGCCGGACCATGAGGCCGATCGCCAGGTGCAGCCGTTGCCGCATGCCCTTGGAGTACGTCTCCACCCTCCGGTCCGCGGCGGCGGTCAGGTTCACCTGCTCCAGCACGCTGTCCGCCCGGCCCCGGATGTCGCGGCGGCGCAGCCCGGCGAGCATGCCGAAGAAGCGGAGGTTGTCACGTCCGGTCAGCCGTGCGTACAGCCCCCGGTCCCCGCCGAACACCACGCTGGCGGCGGCGCGGGCCCGCTCCGGTTCCCGGGCGACGTCGTGGCCGGCCACGCGGGCGTGTCCGCAGGACGGCAGCAGGAGGGTGGCGAGGATCTTGATCAGTGTGGTCTTCCCCGCGCCGTTGCTGCCGAGCAGCGCCACCGTCTCGCCGAAGTCACAGCGGAAGGAGGCGTCGGACAGGGCGGTGAGCAGGTGCCAGCCCTCGCCGAACGTACGGCCCACACCCTCCACTTCGATGGCGGCTTGAGTCATGTCCATTCACCCCGGTTCGCGGTGGAGTCCACCAGCACCTCGCTCTCGTACCGGCGCAGCGTCCGGTGGTCCCGTTCGATCTGGCCGGCGTCGCGGTGGGCCAGCAGGGCCCAGCCGAGGGTCAGCGTCGACAGCAGGTGCGACGTCTGCTCGACGTGATCACCGTCGGACACGCCGACCTTGAGGTAGCGGCAGCTGGGCAGGGCGCCGATCCGCCGGTAGGCGTCGGTGTTGGTCACCGTGCCCGCACGGGACGCGATGAAGTACACGGCCCGTACGGCCCGGCGCAGTTCGTAGTCGGCCCGGATCGGCGCGCCGCCGGACAGGTACGCGACCAGCCGGTCGATGCCGCTCTCGCCGTTGGCCAGCGCGCAGGCGCGCGGCAGCCCGCCGCCGGGCAGCCGGACGCCGGTCTCGATGATGCGCGGGCCGTCCGCGGTGGCCATGATCTCGGTGTGCGCGAAGCCGAACCGCACCCCGAGGGCGTCCAGTCCGGCGCGGACGTGGGCGATGAGCTCCGCGTTGTCCGGCGCGTCGAACGGCAGGAAGTCCATGCTCTCGTAGACCGCGAAATGGGCGCCGTTCGGCACCTTGCGGTAGCGGCAGACGTTGGTGACCGTGTGCCGCCCGTCGGCGGTGAAGGTGTCCACCGCGTACTCGGGACCGTGAAGGCGTTCCTGGACGATCACCTCTCGCGTCGGGACGCCGAGCGCGCTGGTGAACGCCAGCGACGTGGCCAGCGCCTCGTCCAGACCGGCGCCCCCGGGCAGCAGGGTCAGTCCCTCGCTGCCGGCGGCCAGCACCGGCTTCATCACCAGGTCCTGTCCCTCAAGGCCCTGATCGGCGATCCAGCGGCGGATCGCGCCGGCGTCGCCGGCGGTGACCGACCTGATGGCGGGGAGCCCGGCCGCGGCGAAGGCCCGCATCATCGCGCCCTTGTGCCGCCGTGCCCCGTCGAGGCCGGCCGCGTTGGCCCGGTCCGGGGTGAGTGCGCGTGCGAGGGTGTCGGCCAGTTCGACCCCGCTCTCCGATCCGGCCACGACGGCCGTCGGCCGCCATGCGGACAGCGCGTCCACGAGGGCCGGCACTCCGACGCGCTCGGAGTAGGTCGCGGCGAAGTCGTCCGGCCGGAAGGCCGCGTGGAAGTACGGCGCCGGTTCGGGCACCGAGGTCACCGCGAGGGTGACGGCCCCGGCCCGGCGCAGGGGTGCGGCCAGGGCGACTCCGGACGAGTAGGGGTCGACGATGACGACGACGTTGCCGGTCATGTCTCGGGGCTCCCGTCGGCGGGGATGGTGGCGAGCGTGTCGTGGGCGACGAGGCGCAGCTCCGCCGCGTAGCGGTGGCCGGCCGCGTCCCGGAGCCAGGTCTCGTCCGGCCCGGGAAGCATCTCGGAGAGGACGAGGTGTCCGCCGGTCCCGTCCCGGCGTGCCGCGGACACGGTCTGCACGAGCAGCTCCACATAGGGCGGACTGTCGAAGTCGACGTAGAACGGCTTCACTTCGAGCGGCGACTTGACGAAGACGTGCCGGGGCAGCCCGTTGTCGCGTCGCCATGCGCGGACCGAGACGTACCGGCCGGCCTCGCCCGGTACGTCCGCGAACGACAGCGTGTCCGGGGCGAACGTCCAGCGCCGCCGCGCGACGACCATCCGGTCGATGGTCACCCGGGGTGTCGGCCGGTCCGACGGGAACATGTCGAAGGCCTGCATCACCGCGGCGCGCAGCGGGCCGGTGAACAGGTCGAGCGCGTCGAACCGCCTGCCCGCGACCGACAGGTGCAGCCCGTCGCCGTCGGCGACCACCGGCACGTCGGCGCCCAGATGGACGCGCCCGCGCCGGGGCAGCGGGATGTTGGGCATGAGGACCAGCACGTCGTCGGTCTCCCGGACGAGGACCGGGTGGGAGCGCGCGGTCAGTCTCGGCCGTGCCTCGCGGGGCAGCGCGACCAGCAGCCGGCCGGCCGGGTGGTCCGCGTCCAGGCAGGCGATGAGCTCGTCGCGCCGGGACCGGGTGGCATGGGCCCACGCGAAGTCCAGGCTGTTGACCGCGGGATGCACCTCGCCGAGCACGAGCCGGAAGTCGCCGCGGCGGACGGCGGACTGGTCGGCGGCGGCGATCATGACATCGGGGCTGCACCAGCGCGCCTCGGTCCACCCCGCCTCGTCGGCGGGGAAACGCTCGCGGGCGCCGGCCTCGATGTCCGCGAGGCGGTACGTCACGCGGGTCGCGTCCGGCGGTACGTCGAGCAGGCCGGCCCAGCGCCGCTGGAGTTCGGCGACCGCGTCCGCGACCAGCGCGTCGAGGCGGCCCGTGAGCCACGGCATGCAGGCCGTCCAGAGCTCCGTCGCGCTCGGTGTGCCGCAGGTGGCGGCCAGCTTCCGGTGGGCCTCGCGGACCGGGCCGAGCAGGCCCCGGCGGATGTGGGCGAGCAGCCACCGGACACTGCGCAGGACCGGGCCGAGCGGGGCCAGCGCGGCCACCAGCTCCCCGCCCAGGTCCACCGCCACGTCCCGGCCGCACTCCAGGTAGGTGGGGGTGCGCCCGCCGTACGCCTGACCTTCGTTGCGGACGGCCAGGTGGCCGGTGGCGACGGTGAACGTCTCGTCCAGCGCGGCCATGGCGGCGCGCACGCGGGCGCCGTCGGCCCAGGCGTCGCGCAGCTCCTGCTGGGCGGTCCGCAACCCGTCGAGGACCACGGTGGTCTTCCACCGCTTGTCCGGGTCGGCGCGCTCCAGCAGGGCCGCCAGTTCCGCCTCGGGCCGGACGGACGCGGACAGGTCGAGCCTCCAGATCAGCCAGCGGCGCCGCTGGAGTTCCCGCAGCGCGGCGTCGACCGTGTCGGTGCCGACGCCGAAGCGCGCGGCCAGGCGGGCGATCAGTTCCGCCGCCGGAGTACGCCCGTCCGCGTCGGCCAGCGCGGCCATGGCGAGCGGGTCCACCCGGTGGCGTCCCCGTCCGCCGGGCAGCACCACGTGCTCCGCGGCCAGCGCGATGTGCGGAGCGCGCCGGGGTGCCAGCCACGGGCGCAGGTCGGCCTCCTGCTCCAGCTCCCGGCCGAGCAGGTCGACGACCCAGCTCTCGAAGAAGACCTCGGCGCGGTCGACCAGGCCGGGGCCGGGGGTGACGTCGAGGGCGGGGCCGCCGGGCCGGAGCCGCGCCCAGCCGGTGGGGCCGAAGAAGCCGATCGACTCGTTCTTCGTGCAGTAGCGCTGCCAGTAGCGCGTGAGCGTCCGCTCCCGCTGCCGCCACTTGCTGTTGCGGGCCCCCTCCTGATCGATCTTGTGACGCAGCGGGGCGAGTGCCAGGTCGAACACGTGCCGGTTCTGCCAGGACACCGCGAGCTGGAACCACGGGTCGTCGAGCACGTCGGCCAGGGCGGTCCGGCGCCGCCGCAGGTGGTCCTCCCAGGCCCGCCGGAACGCCGGGTCGGACTCCGGATCGCCGTGCAGGCCGGCAGCGACGCGGTCGGCGGCCGTCGCCACGGTGGTGTCGGCCAGCAGGTCCACCGCGTCGAGGGGGAAGCCGGCGCTGCGCACCATGACGTGGGGCCACAGGGTCCACTCGCTGCCCGGAACCGGGACGGCGGTGTCCGCCGCGGCCGGGACGGGCGTCGCGCTCATCGCCCCACCGCCTGGTAGACGTCGCGTACCAGTTCGTTCTCCAGCGTGTGCAGCAGCGGTTCGCGGACCGCCGTGTTCGACAGGTAGGAGATCACCAGGCCGGTGTCCAGGTCGCCGAGGGCCAGCGCGGTGACGTATCCGGTGTGCCCGACGACCCGGGCGCCGGCGGGCGCGCCGAACAGGACGGGATCGGCGCACAGCCCCCGGCTCCAGTCCAGCTCCAGGTCGTTGAAGTAGCCGTCGCGCAGTCCGGTCCGGCACGGGGTGAAGAAGTGCTCGAAGGCGGCCGGTGAGAACAGCCGCCGGCCGTCCGCCACGCCGCCCGAGACCGCGCATTCGAAGAGGCGCGCCAGCTCACGCGCGGGTCCCCAGATCTCGGTGCCGGGCCACGGGGTGGCCCGGGGCGGCTCGGGGATGCGCATCAGCGGGCCGTTCTCGGGGCGCTGGAAGAGCGCTCCGGAGGGCCTTGCCTCGTCGGCGCCGCCGAAATCCGTGGTGGCGGTCATGCCCAGCGGATCCAGCGCCCACTCCCGGGCCAGGTCGAAGTAGTCCCGGCCGCTGACCCGGCGGACGACCTCCGACAGGATCAGCCAGGCGGCCACGCCGCTGTACCAGGCCCGGGTGCCTGCCGGGTCCTCCAGCGTCCAGCCGCAGACGAACTCCACGGCGGCGTCCCTGCTCATCCGCCATGCCTTGAAGTCGCGTTGCGCGAAGACCGCGGTGTGGGTGAGCAGGTGCTCGACCGTCACCTCCTGCTTGCCGCCGGCGGCGAACTCGGGGATGACGTCGGCGACACGTGTGCCGGTGCTCAGTTCGCCGCGGTCGTGGAGCCGGGCGAGCACGAACACGAGCACCGGTTTGCTCACGCACATCCAGCGCATCCGGTGCGCGGTGGTGAGCGTCTCACCGGGCCGGAACTCGCCGACCGCCACGTCGCACAGCGGCTCACCGTGCCGGGACACGTAGAACTGCACCCCGAGTCGGCCGCGCGGGTTCACCGCGGCGGCCAGCCGGTCCCGCACCCGGGCTTGCAGAGCGTCGGTCACCGTCGTCGTCACTCGAACCTCCTGGGGGTGGCCGCGCCGGTCGGCGCATCGCCGTGGTCCGCCCGCGCGGACGGGGGACGCAGGTCCAGCCGGCGCCGGGGGACCGGCCGGGGACCGCCGTCGTGGGCGGGCTCGTCCGGCAGGGTCAGGCCCAGCTCCTCGTAGACGGCGTCGGAGATCCGCTGCCAGATGCGTTTGCCGAGCACCCGGCCCGGCAGGCCGTTGCCGTTGAAGGAGACGACCAGGTCGTGCCGCGGGTCGGCGAACGCCATCGGCGCCCCGTGCCCCTGGTGCCCGAAGGTGGCGAACGAGCAGGAACTGCCGAAATACGCGTACTGCGGGCCGAGGCGCCGGGTCTCCAGGGTGAGGCCGAGACCGAAGTCGATCAGCGGCGCCTCCTCGAAGAAGCTGGGGCGCTGCGGCTTGATCATCTCCGCGACCGTCCGCTCGTCGAGGATCCCGTCGGCCGGTGCCCACGAGCCGCCGACCGCGCGGGCGCAGAGCAGCTCGTAGAAGCGGCCCAGCGAACGCGCGCTGGCCCACAGTCCGGCGCCCGGGTCGATGGTGCGGTGGAAGGTGCCGCCGGCCAGCACCTCGCGGATCGCTGCGCCCTCCCGCGCGTCGGCGTCGTTCAGATACAGGCCGGTGCGCGGGGCGACGAACGTGCAGACGCGGTTGCCGAGCTCGCGCAGTTCGGACTTGGTGAAGCCGTAGTGCGTCTCCATCCCGAGCGGTCGGCCGATGGTTTCGGCGACGACGTCGTCGAACCGGGCGCCGGTGTGGTGGCGGACGAGTTGGGAGAGCACCAGCCAGGTGAGGACGGAGGCGGAGTACGACGGCTGTTCGCCCGGCCGGTCCTCCGGATGCAGTTCGGCGGCCAGGGCCAGGCCGATCGCCGGCTCGTAGTCCACCGCGAACGGATCGGCGATGCCGCTGCCCGGCGGTCCGGGGGCCGACATCCGCCCGCCGGAGTGGGTGAGCAGGTGGCGGGTGGTGATCGCCGCCTTGCCGCCCGCCGCGAAGGCGGGCAGATAGGTCGCCACCGGCTCGTCCAGGTCGATCAGTCCGTCCTGCCACAGCCGGCAGACGGCCGCCGCGACCAGGGGCTTGCCCGCGCTGAACCAGACGAGCAGGTCGTCGGGGTCCAGCGCGGTCCCGTCGTCGCGCCGGCCCGCCGCCAGGTCGAAGACCGGCCGTCCGCGGACCGAGACGTAGAGCTGGACACCGAGATGGCGCTGCGGACCGATCGCTTCGAAGAGCGCCCGGGCCAGTTCACCTTCCGGCTGTTTCATGGCTCACCTCCTGTCGTGATGGCCTCTGGTCCCGGCGCGTCCAGCGCTCGGTCAGGGCCTGCCGGTCGACCTTGTCCGTCGAGGTGCGGGGCAGCGCCGGGACGAGCTCGATGTGGGCGGGCAGCATGTAGGCGGGCAGCCGCGACGCGCAGAAGGCGCCGAGCTGCTGCCGGGTGGCGGCGGTCCGGCTGACCACGAACGCGACGAGCAGGCAGCCGGCCACCTCGTCCGGCACCGCCACCACCGCGCACTCGTCGACCCCGGGATGCTCCTCAAGGTTGCGTTCGACCTCGCGCAGCTCGATGCGGTAGCCACGGCTCTTGACCTGGCTGTCACGCCGCCCCAGGAACGCGAGGACCCCGTCGGCGCCCCGGACGACCAGGTCGCCGGTCCGGTAGGCCGGGCCCGGGTGTCTCGTCCCGGGCGGCGGCGTGACCAGGGCGTGGGCGGTGCGTTCGGGGTCACCCCAGTAGCCCTGCATCACGGTGGGGCCGAGCACCAGCAGCTCGCCGACCTCTCCGGGGCCGGCGGGCCGGCCGTCGTCGCCGAGCACGAGGACTTCGGTGCCGTCGACCGGCCGGCCGATGGGGATGTCCTCGTCGTCGCGGGGCGGGTCCGTCACCTCCTGCCAGGTGCACACGTTGGTCTCGGTCGGGCCGTACAGGTTGGCGAAGCGGGCGTGCGGCAGCAGCCCCATCAGACGGCGCAGGTGCCGGGCCGGGAACACCTCGCCGGCGAACAGCACGGTCCGCAGCTGCGGCAGGTCACCCGGTGACAGACCGCCCCGCGCGGCCAGCATGACCAGCAGGGACGGGACCGAGTACCACACGGTGATGCCCTGTTCGGCCACCAGCCGCGTCAGCAGCGGGGGGAACGCGGCCAGCCGGCGCGGTACCAGGACGACGGCGGCGCCGGCCCTGGCCGCGGCGAACACGTCCAGGACGGACAGGTCGAAGTGCAGGGGGGCCAGGCTGGAGAGCCGGTCGGTCATGTCCAGCCGGAAGGTCCGGGCCGCCCAGTCCACGAAGGCGCGGCCGTTGCCGTGCGAGAGCATGACTCCCTTGGGCGTACCGGTCGAGCCGGAGGTGTAGAGGACGTAGGCGAGGTCGCTCTCGGTCACGGGAGCCTGCGGCGCTCGTGCCGGAAGCTCCCGTATCGCCTCGGCGCCGACCGCCCTGACTCCGGGCGGGCTGTCGGGGCGTTCCTCGTCCAGGACCAGCACCAGCGCCGGTGAGACGCCGACCGCCGGGAGGGCGGACCACTGGTCGCGCAGCCGCCCCGACGTGACGAGGGTGCGCACGCCGCAGTCGGCGAGGATGGCGCCCACCCTGGCGAGCGGTGCGTCGGGGTCCACGGGCACGTAGGCCGCGCCCGCCTTGAGGATCCCGTAGAGGCCGGTGAGCGCCTCGATGGACTTCTCCAGGTACAGGCCGACCCGGTGGCCGGGGCCGATGCCCTCGCGGGCCAGGCTGCGGGCCACCCGGTTCGCGCCGGCGTCGAGTTCGCCGTAGCTGACGGCGCGGTCGCCGTCCACCACCGCGACGGCGTCGGGGTCGTGTGCGGCGGCGTCCGCCAGCAGTTCGTGCAGCAGACCGCTCACAGGCCGAGGCTCCTTGCCACGATGTTCCGCAGGACGTCCGACGTCCCGGAGTAGAACCGGCCGGCCAGCGCGTCCCGCACCTGTCGCTCCAGGCCCGAGGCGGCCAGGTAGCCGTTGCCGCCGTGGATCTGCAAGGCGTCCAGGCTCGACTGCACCAGGGATTCGCTCAGGTGCAGTTTGACCAGGGCGGGCTCGCCGGGCGACTGCCGGCCGCCGTCCCGCTGCCAGCCCAGCTGGTACAGCAGCAGGCGGGAGGTCTCCAGCCGCAGCTTCATGTCGACCAGGCGGTGCGCCACCGCCTGGAACCCACCGATCGGCTGCCCGAACCGCTCGTGTTCCCTGGCGTACGCGGTGCTGCGCTCCAGCAGGTGGCGCATGACACCGACGGCACTGGCCATGATGCAGGCCCGCTCCCAGTCCATGGCCAGGTTGAACACGGCCATGCCGGCACCGAGGTGTCCGAGCAGGGCGTCGGCCGGCACCCAGCAGTCGGTGAGGGTGAGCTCTCCCATCGGCACGGTGCGCAGGCCCATCTTCGCCACCGGTTCGCTCACCTGGAGGCCGGCCGTGTGCCGGTCGACCAGGAACGCGGACAGTCCGCCGATGCCGCCGGCCGGATCGGTCTGTGCGATGACCACGATCAGGTCGGCGATCGGGGCGTTCGTCACCAGGGTCTTGACGCCGTTGAGCAGGTAACCGCCCTCCTTGGCGACCGCCGTGGTGGACAGCCGGTACGCGTCGGACCCGGATCCGGGCTCCGTCATGGCCAGTGCGCCGATGAGCGAGCCGTCCGAGAGCCCCGGCAACCAGCGCGCCCGCTGTCGGTCGCTGCCGAACTCGCGTACGGGCAGCACGCAGCCCCACAGATGGGCGTTGATCCCGAACAGGAGCCCGTTGTCCCGGCAGGCGTAACCGAGCGCCTCCAGGGTGGCCATGACGGTGAGCCGGTCGGCGCCGGCACCGCCGTACTCGGCCGGGCTGGGCAGCCCGAGCAGGCCGAACCGTCCGCACCGCCGCCAGCCCTCGTGCCAGAAGATGCCCTCCGCGTCGCGCCGCTCGACGTCGTCGGCGAGTTGCTCGGACCCGAAGCGGACGACGTCGTCGATCCGCGCCTGCTGCTCAGGTGACCATGAGAAGTCCACCGGATCGTCCTTCCTCGATGGGCCGGCCGGTCAGCCGGCCACGGCGGCGGGGACGGGGTTCAGGCCGCGGCGCCTGACCTCGTCACCGAGGAGGCGGTCGTACGTACCGAAGTTCCGGTCGGTCTCGCCGGGCCAGACGTTGAACGGCAGGTTGAAGGAGACCGCCTCGCAGCGCGCACGCCCGGGGAACGAGCCGCGCACGGTCCGGCCGGTGTCCTGGAAGACGACACCGCCGAGCTGCACCGCGTCGGCCGCGCGGTACTGGAAGATCAGGCCGCGCCTGGGCCGGCCGGCGTGGTTGGGCCCGGAGGAGTGGAGCGCGAGGCAGTGGTGGATGCTGACGCTGCCGGCCGGCACCTCGATGGCGGCGATGCGGCTCTCGTCCGCCCACATCCGGCTCTCCTGGCAGTGGGCGAGGAAGATGCCGTTGCCGTCGGTGTGGTCGAGCAGGCCCTCCTTGTGGCTCCCCCGTACGACCCTCATGGCGCCGTTCTCCACGGTGGTGTCGTCAAGGTAGATGAAGGCGGACACGAGCGAGGTGTTGGAGTGCGGCAGGAAGGCGAAGTCCTGGTGCCACCGGACGCCGCCCTTGCCCACCGCGTCCGGCGTCCACGCCATCTTCGAGTGGTGGATCTGGATGTCCGGGCCGATCAGTGACTCCACCGCGTCCAGGATCCGCTCGTGGGCGCCGAACTCCCACAGCGTGGGGTTCACGGCGGCGATGTCGTAGTCGTGCACGGTGCGTTCGGCACCCCCGTGGCCTTCTCGGAGCCCTTGGGCGTGGGCGCTGTCGGCGACGTCGATGATCGTCGCGACCTCCTCCTTCGTCAGCAGCCCGGGCAGGGCGAGGAAGCCGTCTTCGTCGAACCGGGCACGCTGCTCTGCACTCAGCGGAAAACTCATGGCACTGATCCCTCCGGATCCGGATGGTGAGGTGGGGTGTCGAGGACGGGGTGGCGCGGTGTGCGGTGCCCGTCGTCAGGACAGCAGTTCGGCCAGCTGGGGCCTGAGGATCTTCCCGGTGGCCGTGCGGGGTACGGCGTCGAGTTCGACGAAGCGCCGCGGCAGCACGGCGGCGGCGAACGAGGCGGCCAGGTGCGCCCGCAGATCGGGACGCTCCTCGCCCTCGAAGACGACCGCCGCCGCGATCTGCTCGCCGGTCAGCCGGTGCGGGAGACGGGCGCACGCGGCGTCCCGTACGCCGGGCACGGCCCGCAGCAGCCGTTCCATCTCCTCCAGCGAGACGCTTTCGCCCCCGATCTTGGCGATGTTCTTGCTGCGTCCGGTGATGAAGTAGAACTCCCTGCCGTCGTCCTCGTCCCGGACCGCGTAGCCCAGGTCCTGGGAGTGGAACCAGCCGCCCAGGAAGGCGGCGGCGGTCGCCTCCTCGTTGCCCGCGTACCGGCTCATCACGTTGTGACCGCGCATGCAGATCTCGCCGATCTCGCCGGGGTCGGCGCGGCTGCCGTCGCTGCGCAGCACCGCCATCTCGTTGCCGTGGACGGCCGTGCCGATGGACGGGATCTCCGCGTCGTACAGCAGCCGCCGGCAGGACTCGGCGGACAGGTCGGGCGGCATCGTCGCGGAGAAGTTCGTGGTCTCGGTCAGCCCGTACCCCTGGATGACGGGCACGCCCAGCCTCCGCCGCACCTCCCGGGCGGTCCGTGTGGTCAGCGGCGCGGCTGCGGAGACGAAGTACTCGAATTCGCCGGGCAGCGCCTGGCCGCGGAAGGTGTGGACGAGCCCTTCCAGCACGCTGGGGACGACGCTGGCCAGACGGGGCCGGAACCTGGCGAGCAGTCCGGGGTAGCGGAACGGGTCGAACTCGTGGGCCAGGACCAGGTGGGCACCCGCGGCCACCGTGCCGAGCACCGTGAAGTGCAGGCCGTTGACGTGGTGCAGGGGCAGGCAGCCGAGGATGCGGTCCCCGGGCTTCAGCCGGTGGTGCCCGGTCACCGCGGTCGCGTTGACCGTCGCGTTGTACCGGGACTGTGCGACCAGCTTGGCGGCGGCCGTCGAGCCGGACGTGCCGAAGAAGAAGGCGTCCGAGGCCGGGTCCGGTGCGCTCCCGGTCACCTCGGACGGTGTGCCGGTCAGCTCGGGCACGCCGGGGAGGGCGAGCGAGGCGAGTCCCGGCGCCGCCGGGACCGCGGGGGACCGCAGCAGGAGTGTGACGTCCATGGCGTCGAGGAGCTGCCGGGTCCGTCCGGGCGGGTCGTCGGGGCTGAGCATCAGCATCGGGTGCCCGGCCCGCAGCAGCCCCAGGATCGCCACGACCGACGCGGCGTCGTTGCGGGGCATCAGGCCGACCACCGTGCCGGGCGGCGGGCCGGCCGTGCGGCGCAGCCAGTCGGCCATGAGCCGGCCGGCCGTGTCCACCTCGCGGTAGGACAGCGTCGTCTCGGTCCCGTCGGCCGCGACGGTGGTGAGACAGGGCGCTCCGGCACGCGATGCCGCGTGCCGCGTCAGGCGGCTGATGATGTCGTCGTGGAGCGGCCAGGGCGGGCCGAACGGCGTACCCCGGTAGGTGTGCGCCCTGGCGTGGTCGTCCCGGGTGTCCGTGGCGGCGGACGTCAGCGGACCAGGCACGGTGTCGCCTCCAGGTGGTCCTTCAGGCGGTCCAGCGCCGTGGACAGGTCTGCCCAGCCACGCGAGGTGGTGATCCGGCTGACGTTTCCGGAGAGGCAGAAGTTGAGTATCCCGGGGTAGACCGAGACACCTGTCTCGCGGAGCAGGTCGCGGAAGCAGCGGTAGGAGTCGTCCCAACCGGGGAACTCGACCGCCGCGTTGATGGAGTAGTGCGGCCGGTGCACCACGGCGCTGGTGTCGGCCAGGCGGGCCACCGCGGCGTCGCGCAGCACGGTCAGTGCCCCCTCGCGGCCGCGCCGGTCCTGCCGGTACGACCGGTAGGCGCGGCCCAGCCGGTCCAGGTCCAGTCCGTAGCCCGGCTCGAACCCGGCCAGCTCCGCCGGTCCGGGCTCGTCCAGTCCTTCGACGAGCCAGCGCTCCATCGAGGCCAGGAACTCGACCACGGTGTAGAAGAAGGACGGCGGTCCGCCGAAGGACGTCGACGCGTACTCGTAGTACTCACCGATGAACCGCTCGTCCGCGGTGATCCAGCCGACCTTCAGCCCCGGCGCGGACCACGCCTTGGACAGGCTCGACACCCGGACGACGTTGGGCGCGGCCCGCCGGGCCGATGCGCGGTGAACCGGTCCCAGCCACTCGTGGCACTCGTCGAGGACGATCATCGTGGTCGGACTGGCGGTCGCGATCAGCCGGGCCAGGTCGGCTTCCCGGACCGCCGCCCCGGTGGGATTGCCGACCGTTTGCAGCATGACGAGGGGGGTGGACGGGGTCAGCGCCTCGATGAGCGGGTTCAGGTCCGTGACACCGTCCACGGACGGCAGCGGTACCAGCTGGACCGGCCGGCGGCGGGCGATCGTCTCCACGAGCGGCGGGTAGTTGGGGATGCCGCACAGGGCCCGGCCGGCGGAGTTCTCCAGGATGAAGTCGGCGAGACTGCTCACCGCGAACGTGCCGCCCATGGTGAGGGCGATCCGGTCGGCCGTGTAGGAGGCGCCTTCGATGCGGGCGTTCTCGTAGGCCGCGACCGCCTCCCGGGCCGAGGTACGGCCGCGCGAGTCCGAGTAGCCGTACCAGTCACGCTCCAGTGCGTACCGAATGCACTCCTTGAGCGTCTCGGGCAGTCCCCACAGCTCCTCCTGGACCGCGCCGCTGGACATGACGAGCAGGTCCGGCGAGGCCAGCTCGCCGTAGAGGTCGTCGCGGAAGTACCAGTTGAACAGCTCCTTGACGAACCGCACGGTCGCCCGGGAGCGCAGCACCTCGTCGGCCGTCACATCGCGGCGACGGGAGGCAGAGCGCCACTGGTCGGCCAGCCACGGCCGGCCGCTGTGCCGGCCCAGCTCGTGCTCCACCCGGCCGAGCCAGAGGTTGCGCAGTTCCAGGGGGTCCCCCGGGTCCTTCGCATGGCGGTACACATCGAGCATGCGCTCGTCCACGCCGGGCAGCAGGACCGCGTGTGAGTCCTCCGCCCGGCGGGCGGCCGCCGCGGCCTCCGCCGGCACCGGTGCGGGCCGCGGATCGGGGATGCGCGAGAAGAGTTGCACTGCGACTCCGATGGTTGTGGGTACGGGACTGACCGGTACGGCGGTTCGCGGAACGGGTGCTGTGTCGGCGCGTCAGGTCAGGGCGGGCGTGAAGCTGTCCGCCCGGCCCTCCACGATTTCCGTGTACATGTCACGGAGCGTGTCCGCCGTGATGATGACCATGACGTCGACCGACTGGTCCCACCTCTCGTCGAGCAGCAGCGCGAGCTGCGCCGCGTGGAGCGAGTCGCCGCCCAGGTCGAAGAAGTTGTCATCGGCGGTGACCGACGCGCCGCCGATCACCTCGGCGACGAGCTGCACCAGGTCGTCGAGTCCGAGATCCTTGTCAGACATGTTCCGCTCTCCTTTGGTCGATCGGCTCTTCGGTTCCGGCGGGCCGCGCCGTCGCCACACGGAGCCGCATGAGGTGGCGAGGTTCCTTCAGGGGACCGACACGTGCGGTGCGGCCGTGGAAGAAGAAGGTGTTGTCGAAGACGACGAGCAGGCCGGGCTGCCAGCGCACCGCCACCATGCCGTCGGGGTGGTACATGGCGTCGAGCAGTGCGCGCAGGGCGTCGTCGACGGTCCGTGCGTCCGTCGCGTGACCGTCGTGCGTCCAGCGCAGAGTCTGGCCCATGAAGTCCCGGAACGAGAAGACCGTGCGGCCGTCCTGGTCCCGGGCGATCCACGGGTCGCCCCCGGTGTGCCGGTAGCAGGTGCGGGCCAACGTCCGCGTGTGCTCCGGTGCCAGCCGCGCGGCGACACCGGCCATCGGCGTCAGCACCGTCTGGGCGGTTCCGTCGCCGTCGCCGGGTTCGCGGCACATCAGCACGAGGTATCGCGGCTGCTGCGCCACCGGGCGTCCGCTGCCCTCGGTGTGCAACGACAGGTAGTTCGTCGCGAAGGGCTGGAGACCGACGTCGGCGGTCTCGGTGTGCCGACTGATCAGGTTCAGTACGACGCCGTCCTCGACGAACGGCCGCACCTGCTCGTCGGTCTCCGGGATCGGGGAACCGAGGACGTCGCCGAGCGCGCGGAACTCACACGTGTCCAGCGGACGGTCCAGTTGCCGCATCGCGAAGCCCCGCTCGGCCAGGTCGGCCAGCAGGCCCGGGACGCCGGCCGGCAGGAAGCCGGCCGCGGACGCGGTGGTCACCGGCCCCGGCTCGGGAAACCGGTGACTGCCGCACAGAAGCTCCTGCCGCCGCCGCATATGAGGCGCGTCCGGCTGTTCGGCGATCTCACCGTGCATCAAGGTGGTCGTCTCCTGTCTGACGATGCGTCATGTACGCACCGATGGCGTGCGGGCAGCGGCCATCCGCGGCCGGAACGGCCGGCTGGAACGCGGTATGGCGGGGGTGGCGCGGTACGACGTGGTCCGCCGTGTGCCGTCGGCCCGTCCCGCACCAGGAATGGCCGCAGTCTCGCACGGGCCGGAAGACCGGGCCAGCGTCCCCGGACCGGGTCCCGGCGCGGCTGTCCGCCGCCGGGCCCCCTCCCTACACTCCGCCGCATGGATGAGCTGATGACCCGCGTCGCCGACATCGCCCGGCGGCACCTGCCCCCCGAGTCCTCGACCGCGCTGTCCGACCCGGACGCCGAACTGACCGCCGCCGGACTGGAGTCCCTGCTGGTGGTGGCGCTCCTGGTCGATCTGGAGCAAGAGCTGTCGGTCACCTTCCCGGCAGAGCTCATCCAGTGGGACACGTTCCGAAGCGTGCGCAGCATCAGCCGAGCGGTCGCCGGCCTGCGGCCCGCGCCGGCGACCGGTGACACGACGGACTAGGCCCTGTCGTCACACGTCTGACGACAGGACCTAGAGCTGCCGTTGCAGCCGCACCCAGCGCCGGTCACCGTCCGACTCGACGGGGCCGTGCTGCTGGAACCCCAGGTGTCCGAGGAGGGCCCGGGTCTGGGCCAGATCCGGGTTCGCCTCGGCACGCAGGACGTCGGCGCCCCGTGCGGTGGCCAGCTCGATCGCCCTGCGGACGCACTGCACACCGGCCATGGAGCCGGTGCTGAGCAGTTCGGGCCGCACCGCCAGCCGGCTCAGCCGGGCTGGCCGGGCGGCGGGCGGGTATCCGTCGGGTGTCGAGTCGTCCCAGGCGAGTGTGAACATCGCGGCGATGCCGTCGGCGGACCGCAGCACATGGACGGCGGCGGACGCGACGAGTTCCCGGGTGCGCTCGGGCCGGCGCAGGGGCACCGGCGTACCGGACTGTTCCGCCTGATACGTGTCGCACGCGCCGAGCAACGCGTGGACCTCCGGGGCGTCACCGGGTTCGGCGACACCCCATTGCCAGGTGTGACCATGACCTTCTGTCACAGCTTGTCGTCCTCCTGAGGTCTCTGCGGTGGAGCCGGCCGGCCCGGCCTCCGGGCCGGCCCGCCGGCTTCGTCAACTGAGGAAATTCCGCAGTCGGGACGGCGCCGGTTCCGGTCAGTCGAGCCGTACCGTGACGGTCTTCGACCGCTGGTACTCGGCGAGCGCCAGGACGCTCAGGTCGGTGCCCTGCCCCGAACTCCCACGGCCGCCGTGCGGCAGCTCCGGTGTCTGTTCCAGGTGGCAGTTGACCCAGACCTCACCGCAGTCCAGCCGCTGGGCGAGGGCGAGGGCGGGACCGCCGGCGGTGCTCCAGACGCTGGCGGACAGCGCGTGGTCGACGCCGTTGGCCAGCCGGACCGCGTCGTCCACGCCGACGGCGGCCTGCACGGTGAGCAGTGGTCCGAACACCTCCTGCACGACGGCCGGATCGTCCTCGGCCACGCCCGCGAGGATCTGGCCCGGACGCCAGTAGCCGCCCTGTTCCGCGGCGGTGACCTCCAGCGGTGCCACATGGCGGACCTTGGCGGCGCTGGCTTCCACGAGGCGGTCGAACCGGGCCGCCTGGTCGGGATTGTTGAGCGGGCCGAAGTGTGTGCCAGCGGGCCGCCGTGCCATCGCCTCGGCCAGGCGCTCGACCACCTCGTCGTGGTTCTCCTGGAGGGTGATGACCCGGGCCGGGGCGGCGCAGCTCTGTCCGGCGTTGTAGACGCAGGCCGCCACGATCTCGTCGTAGCTGTAGTCCGGCGCGTCCGGCAGGACGACGACCGGGCAGTTGCCGCCCAGTTCAAGGCTCAGGCGTCGGATTCCGGCGCGCTGCGCGACATCGGTTCCGCCCGCGTTGCTGCCGGTGAACGCCACGGCGTCGACCGCGCTCTCCACCAGCAGACGCCCGGTGTGCCGGTCGCCGGGGAGCGTGACGAGAACACCCGGACCGAGGGCCTGCTCGGCGTGGGAGGCGATCAGCAGCGCGGTGTCCGGGGTCGTCTCCGCCGGTTTGAGCACGACCGTGTTCCCGGCCGCCAGCGCGGGACCGAGCCGCCACGCGGCCATCAGGAGCGGGTAGTTCCACGGCACGATCGCGGCGAGCACGCCCAACGGCTCCCAGCGCACCCAGCTCTCCCGGCCCGGCAGGTACTGGCCCGCGGACGGCCCGGTGTCCGCGCGGACGGCACCGGCGTAGAACCGCAGGACGTCGACGGCGGCGGCGATCTCGCCGTGGGCCTGCTCCAGCGGTTTGCCGGTGCCCGCCTGCTCGGCCAGCGCGTACGCGTCGAGGGAATCCTCGACGAGCTGGGCCAGGGCGAACAGACGCCGGCTGCGCTGTGACACCGGAAGTGCCGCCCACCGGGGGGCGGCCTCGCGGGCGCGTCGCACGGCGTGGAGCACGTCGTTCTCTTCGGAGACCGGCTGGACGGACCGGACCAGTCCGGTGCGCGGGTCGGTCAGTTCAGTGTGGGGAGGCATGGCCGGAACAGTAGCCATCACCCCCGCTGCGATCGAGAGACGACCGAGCGGGCCGACCACCGCGTGGAACGTCACGGTCGTCGCGTCACGGGCGCATTGTCGCTGGTCAGGAGGTCAGGCGTACCGCGATCCGGCCGCGGGACCTGGTTCGTGACACGGTGACGTGCGGGACCTGCCGCGCAGTTCGCGGCTCCCCCCGGCAGCGCCCGGCCACGCCGGACCGAGCCGAGCGAGGTGTGACATGACGTCCAGCCGCGTGTGCGCGGCTGCCCCGCCCCGGGTCCATGCCGGCGAGCCCGGGGCCACGGCCGCGCTGGCCGACCACCGCGTGGAGCGTCGCGGGCGTGTTGTCGCTGGCCGGGAGGCCAGGCGCACCGCGATCCGGCCGCGGGACCGGGTTCGTGACACGGTGACGTGCGGGGCCTGGCGCGCAGTTCGCGGCCCTACCCGCCCCTCGGCAGCGCCCGGTGACGCCGGGCCGAGCCGAGCGAGGTGTGACATGACGTCCAGCCGCGTGTGCGGGGCTGCCCCGCCCCGGGGCCACGGCCGCGCCGCCGGGTCCACCCGTATCGGCGGCCCACGGAACACGCGCCGACCTGGCGTCCGGTGACGCGAGCAGCACGGCCGGCCACCCGTCGCGTGCGCGGTCGACTCCGCGCGCAACTGCGGAAATTCCGCGGTTCCCACGTCCGCGCCGGCGCATTTGCCGGGCCGTGGCGCCTGGACCAGCATGGCTCGGCGGAACGAACAGCCGAGACTCGGAGGATCGGGTGCACGCACGCAAGGAATCGGTCGGTGTCACGGCCGGCCACCCCGGTCAGGGGCCGCGGCCGGTGGACGCCTACGAGCTGGACACCGGGGACGGTCTGGCGATCGTGGTCTGGACGTACGGGGCGACGCTGGTCGAGGTGCGCGTGCCCGACCGCCACGGCCGGCAGGAGAACGTCGTCCTGCGCCACGCCCGTCTGCGGGACTACGAGAACCGCCGCGGCAACCCGTACCTGGGCGCGACCGTGGGCCGGTTCTGCCGGAACATCGCCTACGGGAAGTTCACCCTGGACGGCCGGTCCTACCAGTTGGACCTCAACGACCGCCGCCACCACATCCACGGTGGCTCGTACGGCTTCGACCGTGTCGTCTGGGACGCCGAACTGACGCGGTCCGCGGACGCGCTCACCCTGCGGCTGCGCTACCTGAGCCCGGACGGGGACCAGGGTTATCCCGGCGCCCTGGCGGCGGAGACGAGCTACCGCGTCGAAGCCGGCGGACGACTGACCTTCGAGCACCGGGCGACGACGAGCGCCAGCACGATCGTCGGGTTCACCAACCACGCGTACTGGAACCTCGCGGGATCCGGGGACGGCGGTGTCATCGACGACCACCGACTGCGGCTGAACGCCACGCACATGCTGCCGTTCGACGACGAGTTCCTGCCGGTCGCGGGGCCCGTCCCCGTCCACGGCACCGCGTACGACTTCACCACCGCCCGCAGGCTCGGCCGGACGCGGATCGACAACTTCTTCACCCTCTCCGATCCGGCCTGGGCGGCCGAGATGAGCGATCCGGCGAGCGGGCGCCGCATGCGTGTGGTGACCGACCAGCCCGGCATCGGGTTGTACTCGGCGGACCGGTACGCGCGGAGCCGGGCCGGCCTGTGTCTGGAGACCGGGGCCTGGCCGGACGCGGCGAACCGGCCGGAGTTCCCCTCCGCCCGGCTGGACCCGGACGGCGTCTACACGAGTCGGACCACACACCACTTCACCGTCGACTGAGCGCCGCGTACTCCTTCAGGGCCGGGGCGACGCGCGTGGCCACGAGTTCGACGGTGAGCCAGTCGATCGGTGACTTCACCGCGAGCAGGAAGTCGCGCACACCGAGGTCGACATAGGGCTTGAGGTCCTCGACGCACTGCTCGGCGGTGCCGAAGCTCAGGTATTCGGCCCGGACCTCGTCGTGGACCCCGTCGAGCAGCTCGGCCGCACGGCCGGGCAACTGCTCCTCGCGCTCCACCAGCACGGCACGGAAGGTGACCGACCGGCGCACGTCCGCGGGGTCCCGGCCCACCGCGGCGCACTGCTCGTCGAAGGCTTCGGCCTTGGCCCGGTAGCCCTCCGGTGTGTCCGCGAGCGCGTTCCAGATGTCGCCGTGTTCCGCCGCGATCCGGCGGGTCTTCAGCCCGTCCCCGCCGATGACGAGGGGCAGGTGTGCCTGGAGCGGTTTGGGGGCCAGGCAGGCGTCCGAAAGCCGGAAGTGCCGTCCGTCGAAGGTGCTGGTGTCCTGTGTCCACAGCATCCGCAGGATCCGGCACGCCTCGTCGAGCCGTTCGAGCCGCTCCCGGGGCGCCGGAAAGGGAAGGCCGTACTGGGCGTGGGCGCGGTCGGGTCCGCCGGCGCCCATTCCCAGTTCGAGACGGCCTCCCGAGATGTGGTCGATGGTGGCGGCGATGGAGGCCGTGACGGCCGGGTGACGCCAGGTGGCGCTGGTGACGAGGATGGCGCACCGGATCCGGCTGGTGACCCCCGCCAGCGCGGCGAGCAGTGTCGTCCCCTCGAAACAGGGCTGGTCGGGTGCGTAGAGGTGGGGTCGCAGGTGGTCGATGAGCGAGACCCAGTCGTAGCCGAGCCGTTCCGCCGTCCGCCACAGGCGTACGCAGACGTCGTAACTGCCGTGCAGCTGCCCAGAGTGGATACCGAATCGCACGTTGTCGCCGTAGATCTGCATGGGCGTCAGCAGAGCAAATGCTTGTTCCGCTGTCCATCGGCCTCAGCGTCCGACGCGTCGTGCGGTCTCGATCGCGTCCGTCAGCCAGGCGGGGAACATCTCCAGCGTGGACAGCACCACGTCCGCCTCGGCGAGGTCGCCGGCCCGGTGCCCGCCGGTGGTGACGGCGACGCCGAGCGCGCCGGCGCTGTGGGCGGCCTGGATGTCTGCGGGATGGTCGCCGACGTAGGCGTCCGCCGAACGGGCCCGGAGCACCTCGGCCTTGCTCACCCCCCACACCCCGCCCGCCACGACGCCGATGCCGAGGCCCTCGTGCCGGAGGTGGTGCCGTGCCGTCGATTCGCTCTGCCCGGTGATGACGACGGCCTGGCCGCCGCTGTCGTGCACCGCCCGCACGGCCTGCCGTGCGCCGGGGAGCAAGCGGGCGTGCGGGAGCCCGTACGCCGGATAGACACGCCGGTACCGCTCGGCACAGCGTCGCGCCTCGTCCGCCGGCAACTGCTCGGCGAGCAGCTCGTGCAGAGGAGGCCCGAGACGGGCGACCGCGGCATCGACGTCGACCCGCACACGTAGTTCCGCGGCGGCCCGGCCCAGTGCCGCGGCCACCGCCGGTCGGGTGTCGAGCAGCGTCTGGTCGAGGTCGAACCCGACGACGAACGGACCGGCCGAGAAGGGGACGCGGGACCTTCCATGGGTGTGAGACACATGTGAAGTCTCGCCGTGGCGGCGGGCTCACACCAGCGTCCGTGGCGGAAGGGCGCCGGGGTAACGACCTGCCATGGCAGCTTTTCCGCCCCTCGCCGGTGGTGACCGGCGCCCCGGCCGCTGATTTAGTTCTTGCGACATCCGCGATCCCTTGCACGGAGAAATGGATTTGTGATGCGCGAACGAGGTTTCCCCCTGCCTGCCGCCGACTCCGGCGTCCGCACGGAGCGTCGGTCGTCGGTTCGCCCTCGCCGGCTGACCTCCCTGGCTGCGGACACCTCTCCGAGGAATTGACGTGTCCGGCGCGTCTTCGACCCGGCCGGCGGGGGGCTCGGTCCCGCAGCCGGACCCGCCGTCCCCACGCGTGACACGTGTGCCGATCGCGGCGCTCCGGACCGCTCCCTGGTATCCCCGTGTGGCCGGCCTGAACGAGGAACACGCCCGGTTGCTGGCGGAATGCGACGGCGAACTGCCGCCGATACTGGTGCGACGGTCGATGCACGTCATCGACGGGGCGCACCGGGTCCGCGCGGCGCAGTTGCGGGGCCGGAACGACATCGACGCCATCGTGGTGGACGACAGCGAGGACGAGGCGTTCATCCGCTCGGTGACCGCCAACAGCCGGCACGGTCTGCCACTGACCCTGCGGGACCGGAAGCAGGCGGCGGCCCGACTGCTGCGGATGTGCCCGGACAAGTCCGACCGCGCGATCGCCGAGTTGGCCGGTCTGTCCGGGAAGACGGTCGGCGCGCTGCGCCGGTCCATCGACGATCTGCCCCAGCTCGGCGCCCGGGTGGGACGTGACGGCAGGGTGCGGGCCATCAGCGCCCCGCGCGACGCCGTACCGGACTCCCGGCCGGCGACGGACCCGCCGGACGCCGGCGCCGGGCCGGCCGCACCGGCCGAACCGCGTCGAGCACCGTCCCGGACCGGCGAGTCCACGGGATCGTCGACGTTGCTCGCGTTTCCGGCGCACCAGCAGCCGCAGCAGATCCTGGCCGGGCTGATGCGTGACCCCTCTTTGCGTTACACCGAGGCCGGACGCACCCTCCTTCGTGGTCTGCACCAGCAGTCCATGGTGACCGACCAGCCCTGGGCCAGCCTGATCTCCGCGGTCCTCCCGCATTGCCTGCCCGCGGTGATCACGCTCGCGAACAGCTACGCCGAGAGCTGGAAGCAGCTCGGCGAACTCGCCGAGCAGCTCATGCAGTGTTCCGACCGCAAGGTGAGCTGAGCGCGTCTCACCTCACCCCCCTACCGTCTCTCCTGGAGAACAAGTGAGCCACCACCACGAGTTCGACGCGACCCGTCACATCCAGAACATCCTCACGAACTCGACGCTGAAGATGCTGGAGCCGGACGGCACGCCCCTGAACGGCATCGAGGGAGTGCCCGGCGTCAGCGAGATAATCGACTCCGGCATCGAGATCGGAGCCGACCGGATCATCATGCAGCCCGGATCCGCGTTCGAGCTGCACACCCATCCCGGCGCGCACATCCTCTACGTCATGCGGGCCGCCGGCTTCATCCATGTCGACGGCGTCGACTACGAGATGACCGAGGGCGACACCGTCTACGTCCCCGCGCAGTTCGCGCACGGCGTCAAGACGAACCCGGAGGTCGACGAGGCCTTCGAGATCCTGTCGTTCGGCGTACCGCACCTGCCCATCGACTCCAGCGAGCGGATGTCGGTCGTCACCCACTCCTGAGCCACCGCTCACAGCACACGACCACACGACCGAGAAGGGCTCATGGACGTCAAGACAAGCGTGCGCGAATTCCTGCTCAGCACGTCCGCCGCAAGTACCGTACCGGCGGAGGAAATCACCGACGATTACCCGCTGCTGAGTTCGGGACTCCTCGATTCGCTCGCTGTTTACACCTTGGTGGTGCACCTGGAGAAGGCGTTCGGCATCACGGTACGGGACCAGGAACTGCACCCGGGCAACTTCGGCACGATCGAGCTGATCACGGAGTTCACCGAGGCCAAGATCCACGCTCTCGCGGAGTCACGGGAGTCGGCCTGACGGCACCGGCGTCGTCGAGACCGGGCGCAGCGCCCCACGGAGTGCACCGGGACGCTGCGCCTTCTCGTTCCCCGGCCGTCCGTCTCATCGCGGGGACACGTCTCATGTCCCCTTGACGTCCCGGTGCCTGGTGGACAGGAGAGTGCTGCGGTGGCCCAGGAGCTGCATCCCCTGCCGGTACGCCCACACCGCGCGCTCGTTCTCCCCGCTCCTCTCCAGGATCTCGGCCAACTCGGACCAGGCGAAGGCAGCCTGGCGCCCGGCCTCCGAGGCTTCGAGCAGCAGGGCGCCGCGCTCGTAGGCGGCCTGCACCGCCTCGTGGTCGTCTCGCAACAGGTGCGCGGTCGCGATGACGAGGTGGACGCGCGCGCTTTCGAGCCTGTGCTCCGAGCCCAGCAGGTCCAGGGCCCGCTCGGCGTGCTCGATCGCGCTGTCCGGCCGGCCGAGCATCACATCGGCCCGCGCCATGGCGGTCTCGACGTACGCGACGTCGATGCTGCTGCCCAGGGCCCGCAGGGTGGCGGCGCTCTGTTCGAGCAGCGTCTTGGCCGCTTCCGGGTTGGCCTCCTCCGATTGCAGCAGCAGGGTGGCGTGCGCGTTGCGCACCCGGGCGAGGGCTCGCTCGTCATCCCCCTCGGCGTAGATGGCGACGGCCTTCTTGATGAGTGCCAGTGCCTCGTGCGACCGCCCCTGGCGGTGCAGGACCGCGCTGGCGTTCCAGTACGCACCGCCCAGCGCCCTGCGGTCGGTGATGATCTCGGCGTGGCTGATCGCCTGGGACGCGAGGAAGCCCGCACGGTGCAGGTCACCGCGTTCGCAGTAGATGCCGATTAACGTGGAGAACAGTTCCAGGTACTCGATGGTGGGCGGCAGCTCGGCGACACCGGCCAGGGTCTCCTCGGCCACCTGGATCGCGTGGGACAGGTTCCCCAGCTCGCGGTAGCAGCGGCACAGGGACATGACCACGCTGAGCTCCTCCACCCGCCCGCGCTCGTGTTCGGCACAGCGCTGGCGCAGTGCCTCGAAACGCACCGCGGCCTCCTCCAGATTCCCCTTGTGCTCCAGGCACTGGGCTATGCCGAGGTCGATGGAGAAGAGGACGTCCCGGTGATCGGTGGCCGTGGCCGGCACCTTGAGGCGCAGGTTCGTCAGGGTGGTGAAGGCGGCCTCGGCGTCGCCGTTGCGCAGGGCCAGCTGCGCGTACCGCACCTCCACGCCGAGGTCGGCGATGTCGGGCTCGGCGAGCGGTTCGAAGAGATAGGAGGCGTCGCAGCCCAGCCGCTCGGCGAGTTGCGCGATGACCTCCTGCGAGGGGATGCGCTTGCCCGCCTCGACGAGTGAGATGTAGCTGGGGGACAAGTCGGGGCGGGCCAGGGCCTCCTGTGAGAGTCCCGCTGCTCGACGGAGACGCCTGATCCGCGAGCCCAAGGACTCGTTCTCCGTCACTGTGACTCCTCACTCGCCAAGCCCGAAGGCAGTTGAACCGGTGATGACGGACGGGCCGCCCTCGGCACTGGAGCTACTGACCGGCCGTGCAGCACATCACTCATTATCGCAGTCAAACCGCCGGGCGGGTCGAGCAGGCGTCCCGGAGACCAGGGGAGAACGAACTGCCGTTCACGATGTGCCGCCGTGGGGGCCGCGCACCGACCGGTCGCCCACGGTTCAGCCCGTGCCGGTCAACGTCAGTTCGAGGAGCAGTGTCGGCGCCGCGGCGGCCGACATCTCGCACATGAAACCGCGGGGCGCGTAGACGGCCTCGCCGGTACGGAGACGCAGGCTCAGCGGTCCCGTGCGCTCACGGCCCGCGGGCAGGCGGATGTGCACGTCGACGTCGAACGGGCCGACCCCCAGTTGCAGGGCGCCCCGCACGGTCAGCAGCAGGGTGTCCCACTCCGTGCGGTACACGACCTCCGGAGTCCGGCCGCCGCCGGGCTGCCCGGCGAGCGCGCGCCACGCTGCCGTGACCGGTGCGCCGAGCCGCACGGCGAACCGCTCCGCCAGCCGGGTGGCCAGGGCCGGTTCGGGGGGCCTGCGACCGCTGCCGGCGACCGGGGTTCCGGCGGCGGCGTGCGCCAGACTTGAGACGAGCAGGTCCGCGCCACGCGGCCACACCACGACCACCTGGTCGCGGCCGTACGCCGACAGGGACAGCTCCACGTCCGACAGGAACAGATCGAGCTGACCGTCGGGCAGTGCCATTCCGTCCGTTCTCCTCCCGTTCAGCCGTACAGCGTCCGGCCGGGCATCCCGGTGCGGGCGTCCCGGCCGCCTCCACGTCCGTGGCCGTCATCCCGGACGGGCCGCGAGTACGGCCGCCCGCGCGGTGGCGGTGCCATCGATTCTGGTGCGGCGCACGGCCGGCGGCCCGCTGCCGGCCCGCTCATCTAGCTGCACGGCACCAACATGCCTGGGGGACGAAGCGGGCACGGTGACCACCCGCCAACTTTATTGACTCGATATTGACAGACTTTGACAGCCTGCATAGGCTCTGCCCGAGTAAGGTGGCGCCGAGAATCGAACGCGGACGGAAGGGAATCGGGTCGGTGGTCCAGGAAATGGTCTCCGAACCGTATTCCACGGATTTCGACGCCGATGCCGGCACCGCGCGTTCACTCCGCCCGGCCGTGGGAGCGGTACGCGGATCACCGCGCCGCACCCCCGTCGCGCACACCGACGACCAGGCCGGGCCGGGGTATCCAGCGAGGTGTCCCGCGGGTCAGAGGAACAGGGGACGTAGTGTTCACAGTGAACAAGAGCCGGTCGCCCGAGACGCCCGGGCGGCCCTGCGAGACGGAGGTCGCCCTGTACCGCTGGGTGGCGGAGAACGGCAGGATGGACGCCGCCCTGGCCGCCCGGGAACTGGGCTTGACCATGGCCGAGCTGGAGTCGGCCGTGACCTCGCTGACGGACCTCGGGCTCCTGCGGCCGGAATCCGACGACCCCGCCATGCTCCGCCCGGTCAACCCGGACCTGGTGGCAGCCGTCGTCACGACGTCCATCGAGTCCGCGATCCGCACCCAGCAGGCGGAACTGCACACCATCCGGGAGCACTTCGCGAACCTGCGCGACCACTACCGCAAGAGCGTGAGCCGGCTTCCCGTCCTCGGGATCGAGATCCTCCCCGGCCCCCAGGAGGTGCGCGCGGCCTTGACCATGGCTTCCCAGCAATGCGCGCACGAGGTGCTCGCCTGCCAGCCGGGGGGCAGCCGGTCCCCCGAAGTCCTCCAGGAGGCCCTGCCCCGCGACACCGCCATGCTCGCCCGCGGCGTACGCATCCGGACCCTCTACCACCACACGGCTCGCTTCAACGGCCCCAGCCAGGAATACGTGGCCACGCTGTCCGCCCGCGGTGCCGAGTACCGCACCAGGCACCAGCTGTTCGGCCGGCTCATCGTCTTCGACCGCGCACTGGCCTTCATCCCCCAGGCCGGAGACACCTGGGGCGCCGTGGTCATAAGGGAGCCCTCCACCGTCAGCTACCTGTGCGACATGTTCGAACAGGAGTGGTCGCAGGCCACCCCCTTCTCCAACGCCGCCGCCGACGGTCTGGACCTCGTCGCCAAGGACATCGACCGCACGATCCTGCGGCTGCTGGCGGCGGGCATGAAGGACGCCACGATCGCTCGCCGCATCGGCATGTCACTGCGCACGGCGCGGAGACACATCGCCGACATCATGGAAACGCTGGGTGCCGAGAGCCGGTTCCAGGCCGGGGTGCTGGCCGCTCGCCAGGGACTGCTCGACGAGGAACCGCAGCACAGCGCCTCCGTCGACTGAGGCACGGGACACGCGCCCGGCCGATCGCCGCGCGGCACGCCGGCCTGGACGTCACCAGGCGTCCGCGGGCACGCCCCCGGGCGCCCGTCAGCGGCCTGGCGCACGCCCGCGCGGACCACCCGGCGCAGCCGGTGGCCCCGACGGCGTCAGTCGGCCCGGACCCGGCGGGGCACATCGGCGACGAGGGACCCACGGTGCCCCATCAGCCGCATGCCCTGGCGGAAGGCCCACGCGGCGCGCTCGTTCTCCCCGCTCTTCTCCAGGATCTCCCCCAGCTCCGACCACGCGAAGGCGGCCTGCCGCCCGGCTTCGACCCCTTCGAGCAGCGCGGCGGTGCGCTCGTACGCGGCCCGGACGCCCTCTTGATCGCCCTGGACCAGGCAGACCGCGGCGACCACGAGATGGACGCGGGCGTTCTCCAGCCGGTGTTCGGGTCCCAGCAGGCCGAGGGCGGTCTCCGCGTGTTCCATGGCCTTCTCGGGCCGGCCGAGCAGCACCTCGGCACGGGCGAGCGCGGTTTCGACGTCCGCCAGGTCGAGCTTGCTGCCCAGCGCCCGCAGCGCGGCGGCGCTCTGCTGGAGCAGTCCCTTGGCGACCTCGGGGTCGCACTCCTCGGACTGGAGCAGCACCGTGGCCTGAGCGTTGCGCAGCCGTGCCAGGGCACGCTCGTCGTCGCCCTCGGTGTAGAGGGCGACGGCCTTCTTCACCAGGACCAGCGCGTCACCGGACCGGCCGCGCCGGTTGAGGTCGACACTGGCCTTCCAGTAGGCGCTGCCGAGGGCCTTGCGGTCCGCCATGAGCTGGGCGCGGCTCATCGCCTCGTCCGCGAGGAAGTTCGCCCGGTGCAGGTCGCCGCGCTCGCTGTACACGCCGATCAGCGTGGACAGCAGCTCCAGTTGGCCCACCGTGGGCGGAAGGTCGAGCGTGTCCGCCTCCGCGAGGATCTCCTCGGCCACGTCGACGGCGCGCGAGAGGTCGCCGAGTTCGCGGTAGCACCGGCACAGCGGCGTGGCCGCACTGAGCCGGCTCAGGACGCCGCGGCCCTCCGCCGCCGACCGGTGCAGCAGCGACTCGAACGCGCGGGCGGCCTCCTCCAGATCGCCCTGTTCCTCCAGGCACTGGGCGATGCCCAGTTCGACCGCGAAGCGCAGATCGGCCCGGTCGCTGTCCGCGACCTGGGACCGCAGCGCGGTGAACCCGTCCAGCGCCGCCCGCGCGTCGCCGTTGCGCAGGGTGAGCTGCGCGCTGTGCAGCTGGATCTCGACGTCGTCGGTGCCCGGCGCGGTGATCAGGCCGGTGAGGTATCCGGGGTCGCAGCCGAGCCGCTCGGCGAGCTGCGCGAGCACCTCCTCGGAGGGAAAACGCTTGCCCGCTTCCAGGAGTGAGACGTAACTGGGAGAGAGAGTAGGTTTCGCCAGCGCCTCCTGAGAGAGCCCGGCGGCTCTGCGCAGTCGCCGAATACGTGAACCCAAACTCTCGTTCGCCGTCACCTGTGACCCCTCACTTGTCAGGTCTTGAAGGAGTCATGCACGAAGCGAGCTCTTCTCGGACCGACAGACGCAGCAATCGTACCGTCACTATTTTTTCACTTGTAGCCGACTGTGCGGCCACCGTCCCGTGCTCCTACGATCATCCCGGACGTCTGCACAAACCGTCCACGGGATTTCGACGCTCACTTAGTCAACTATACTGACCGGGTCAGTAAACATTCCATGCTTCGGGTTGCCGCAGGGCAGGCAGGGTTGCCGGCCCCTCCGCGCCGCGGGTCCTGACAGGCGTCCCGGTGATGCTCTGCATAGCATCCTTGTGTGACTGACATTCCCGACGAATTGGTCAGACTGGAACGTTCCTGCGAAGCGGAGCGCGCGAAGCTGGCCGGCCTGTGCGGTGAGGAGTACGACGCCCAGTGGCGGGCGTGGCGAGGGGCGGCCGAGGCGTTCCAGACCGCTCTGTCCGCGTACGCGGCGCGCGAGGGCGGGTCGCGGTACGAGCTGGAGCAGTCCGTGAAGCAGGCGGTCCGCAGCACGCAGGAGGACCCGGCGCCGTAGCCGCGCGGGACCGCCGCCGCGCACCCGGCCGCCGCCGCTGCCCCGCCGGGCCGCCGCCGCGCGCCCGCGAGGGCGGGGTCCCCGCGGGCGCGGGGTGACCCCGGCGGGGGTGGGGTGCCCCGGCGGCGGGTGCCGGGACGGCCCGCCGCCGGCGAGGTGGACGGTGGCCGTCCGCGCCTACGACGGCGAGGCCTCCGTGAGGCCGGCCGTGACCGGCGGCGCTTCCTCGGGGGCCGCTCCGGCCGGGTTCCGGGAGTGCTTCCGCCGGCGGGGAGCGGCGGTGAGGACCGTGAGGCAGGCGATGACCAGCGCTATGCCCGCCCAGCCCGCGGCGGGGAGGCGCTCGCCGACGACCAGGACCGCGAGTACCGCCGCGACGGCCGGCTCCAGCAGGGAGAGCGTGGTGGCGGTGCTGGCGGGCACGTGCGCGAGGCCCCAGCCGAACAGGACGTAGCCGGTGAACATGGGGATGAGGGCCATGTACGCACCGACCGCCGCGTTGGACCAGGAGCCGGTGAGCGGGGCGCCGGTGGCCAGGAGGACGGGTAGCAGGAGCAGTCCGCCGAGTCCGAAGACGGCGCCCATCGCCGCGCGGGAGGGGATCCGGCGGGTGATGAGCCGGTGCGCGGCCCAGGAGTAGAGGGCGTAGGTGGCGGCGGCGACCAGGCCGAGGCCCACGCCGAGCAGCGTCGCGGCCATGGACGCCCGGCCCGTGCCGTCGCCCGCGTGCGCGGCCTCGGCGACGCACAGCAAGGCGGTGCCGAGCAGGCCCAGGGCGGCGGCGGCCGTCCAGCGGCGGGTGAGCCGGTGGCCGTCCATCACGCGTTCGGTCAGGGCCGAGGCGAGCGGGGCGGTGCCCAGGGACACCACGGTGCCCACGGCGACTCCGGCCAGGTGCATGGAGGTGTAGAACGCCAGGGGGTACACCGCGACGGAGACGGCGCCGAGCAGCACCGTGCCGCGCTGCTCGCGCAGGCGGGGCGCGTGGCGGGCGATCGGCCGGGCGGCGACGAGGGCCTGGAGGAGTCCGCCCAGGCCCATGGCGACGGCGCCGATGGCGAGCGGGCCGACCTCCGGCGCGAACGTGGCGGCCGTACCCGTCGTACCCCACAGGACGGAGGCCGCCAGCACGCACAGCGCTCCCGTCCCGGCGGACCGGCCGGGTCCGGTGGGCCGGCTCACAGCCGGTCCAGCAGGGTGGCCGCCATCGCGCGGGCGTGGCGCAAGCGGTCGCCGTCGCCTTCGAGACCGGCGCGGGCCATCGCGCCCTCCAGGAGGAAGGCGAGGTGCTCGGCCGTCGCCCGGGCCTCGTCGGGCCGCTCGGGCAGCAGTTCCTCCACGTGTCCGGCGATCAGCCGCTCGACCTCCTCCTTGTGGGCGCGCACCACGGCGCGGCCCGCGTCGCCGGCCGGCAGCTCGGCGGCGGCGTTGAGCAGTCCGCAGCCGCGGAAGCCATGCTCGTAGGCGAAGGCCGCGTGGTCGGCGTAGGCGTCGAACACCGCCAGTACGCCGTCCCGCGGGCCCCGGGCGTGCTCCAGCCGGGCCCGGTACAGGCCGAGCCACTCCTCGTGCCGGGCGTCCAGGTAGGCCCTGACCAGGTCGGCCTTGGAGGAGAAGTTGTTGTAGAGGCTCATCTTCGCCACGCCGGCCTCGGCGGTGATCGTGTCGATGCCGGTCGCCGCCACGCCGTCGGCGTAGAAGCGGCGGGCCGCCGCCGCGAGGAGGCGTTCGCGGGCCGGGCGCCGTCGCGCGCCGTCCGTCGTGCTCACATCGGTGCCGCTCATCACACTCCAGATTAGGTAGATCGGTCTACCTAGCGTAGGGCAGCCGAGGGCCCCCGTCCACATCAGCCACCGCCGCCACCCCCCACTCACCGCGGTGGACGCCCGACACCGGACACCACGAGCCCTCCCCCATCCCCCCGCCCCGGCGTCCGCACCCCACGAACCAGGGCGGGCCGGCCGCGGGATCCGCAGCCCCGGCCCAGCTCGGTGCAGACGTCGAAGGCGGTACGGGAGTCAGCGACACACGTGTGTGGCAGTCGCCCCGCCGGGGACGGTGGCAGGTGCCGGGAAATCCGGCCGGGGCCCCGCCGCCGCAGGGCCCCGGTCGGATGGCGGTGTGCCGGTCAGAACCTCGGGCCGGTGCCCTTGGCGAGCGGGGTGATGTCGATGCGGCCCTTCTGGAGGACCTCGCCCAGCTTCCAGGCGGTGTTCAGGTGGCTGCGGGAGTCGGGCGGGGTGACCTCCAGCCGCGTCGGGTCCTTCTCCGCCTTCGTCGGCTCGCCGACGCCCGCCACGACCCCCCAGTGCAGCCGGGTGTAGGCGCTCTGGCCCGGCTTGAGGGTGATCGGCTCGGCCCGGCCGCGGTCGCGCACGACGTGCGTGGGGACGTCCTTGCCGTGGGCGTCGAGCAGTTGCAGGCCCACATAGCCCTGGGTCCGGACGGTCTTGTGGGTCCTGTTGGTGAGGATCACCGTCGCGTAGCGCTGCCCGGCGCCCGAGTCCAGCGCGTGGACGCGGACGGACAGCGCGGAGGTGTCCGCCCAGCCAGGCCGGGTCGCGGCCTGCGAGGGGCCGGCGGCGACGCCTATCAGGGCCACGGCGGAGAGCGCCGAGAGCGCGGCGGGTGCGACGAGGAGGCGGGTGCGGCGGGTGCGCTTGCCGAAGAGCATGGTCAAACCCCTTCCGGATGCCCCATTTGGGTATCTCTGCGAGGTATGAGGTGCACCCGAGGGGAACGGTTCTGGCACATACGCGATCTTTGCCGCACGGGAACGCCTGTTGACCTGGCGTTGGCGTGGTGATGACCTCTCCGAGCCGAAGACCTCGCCGGAGGGCTCAGGCCGCGAAGCCGATGTTGGTGACGTACTCGTACTGGCCCCACTCGGAGCCGAGGTCCACCACCGCGTCGTAGATCCAGGCGTCGTCCAGCGCCTGCGCGTCGCCCGCCGCCCATGCCTCGACGATGCGGTCCCAGCGGCGGACGTTGAGCGTGCGGTAGGCGACCACCCGCTGACGGGGGCGGAGGACCTGGGACTGGTTGAGCGGGTGGAACTCCACGCGGGTGCCACGGCCCTCGCGGTTGAGGCGCGCCAGCAGGTAGCGGGAGACGTTCTGGCGGCGGACCGCGCGGTACGCCGTCTCGATCCGCTCCAGGTTCCTCTTCGACGGGTTCCGTTCGCCCCGCAGCCAGGCCCGGAGCGTGCGGTCGGTGACGGTCAGGCCGGCCGCGCGGGCCGCCTGGCGGGACTGGTCGCTGCGGGTGAGGTACCGCAGGCGGGCGAGGAGGCCGCGCCTGGCCGTGACCGGGGTGGCGACGAACCCGGCCAGCGCGTCCAGCTGCCGGGCGACGGCCTCGTACCCCTTGATGCCACGCGCCCCGTACGCGCCGAAGTTGAGCGTCCTCTCCGGCATCTCCCTGTCTCCTGCCGCCCCTCGACCCGATACGACTTCACCTACGCGTCACGCTACACGTCCTGGCCGGCCGCCACCGGGGTGCCGACGGTGTACACGTCCTTCACCTTCACCTCGCTGACCCCGCGCCCCTCGGGGAACACCGCGCGCCACTCGCCGATCACGTGGAGTTCGTCGGTGCCCATCGCGCGGACGACCATCAGCCCCTCGTCGTAGGCGCGGTGCGCCTTCCACCACAGGTTCGCGAAGGCCTGGGAGCGGATCAGGTGCATCCAGTCGGTGCGGTACAGCTCCCGGTTGTAGTTCGACTCCCCCATCGTGGAGACGAACTTGGAGTACATGGCCTTGACGTACTCCAGCGTCACGTCGTCGTTCTCGGCGATCGCGCGGTCCCGGGCGTCCTTCAGGGTCACGCGGAACTTCTCCAGCAGGCCCTCGGTGGCGCCGGAGGTCCAGGACTCGTGGATCTCCGGGGGGTCGCACAGGCCGTACTTCGGTCCCGACAGGCGCAGCAGCAGGCGCAGCGTCGGCTCGGTCACCCAGAGCGGGCCCGGCTCGTCGCGGCTGCCGATGGGGTTGGGCAGGTAGGCGTCGTGCTCCCAGGCGGGCGGGGTGATCAGGTGGACGCCCGCGCGGCGGCGGTCGTGCCGGTCGCCGGTGGAGTGTTCGAGCTGGCCGAGCGGCAGGTGCGTCTTGAGCGCGGACAGGTAGGCGCCGTTGACGTCGAGCGCCGTGACCTCGTACTCGCCGGGCGGCAGTTCGGCGCGCGTCCACTTGGGGCGGGCCTCCCAGATCTGGTCCGGGCCGCGGGAGGTCTGCTTGCGCAGGACGTCGGGCAGCCAGGGGTGCGCGACGATGTCGTACCGGCCGCCCTTGCGGGTCTGGTCGAGCAACGCCATCGCGTCCGGGATGGCCCGCCTGACCAGCGCGGCGGTCGCCGCCTCGACGTCACCGCCGTGCTGGTCGAGGGCGGCCGACACGGCGGCGGCGATCAGGTCGGGGTCGTCGGCGGTCTTGAGCCTGCGGCCGGCGGGGACGACCTTGACACCGCCGCCCGTCCGCGGGCTGCGGCGGGCGGGGGCAGGCGGGGGCGCGGTCGGCGGCGCCTGGTGGGCCGTACGCGTGTGCTCGGGTGTGCCGCAGTGCGCGGGGTCCAGGTGCTGGGGGAATCCGGCCACCTGGTGGCGGGCGGGCTGTCCGCACAGGACGCAGGGCTGGGGAGCGGACAGGGCCACCACGTCTTCGTCGCCGTCGTCGCCGCTGCCGTGGGCGGGGGGCTGGTCGGTCCCGGCCTCCGCCGGTTCGGTCTGCTCCGGTTCGGTCTGCTCCGGCTGCTCGGCCGGGGCCGCCGCGGCCAGTTTCGTCCGCGCTCCCTTGAGGAAGTACGCGTACTTCTCCCGGACTTCGCCGCTCGGGTCGCGTCCGGACTCCCACCCCGCGACCGTGGACGGGCTGACCTCCAGGGCCCGCGCGAGCTGGGTGCGGGAGAGGTTCAGTCCCTCGCGCAGGGCACGCCGTTCCCCGGCGGGCGGCAGCGGGACCTCCTGCCTGGCGCCGGCCAGCAGGGCGTCGATCGCGTCGAAGTCCGTCATCGGGTTCCCCCGTCCGGTACGGCCGCGGGGCGGGCGGTGGTGGTGGTGTGGCCGCCGGGGAGGCGCCGGCGTGCCGCGGGCAGCGCCTCGACGGCGCGGGTGGGTCCGGCGAGGAGGTCGAGGACGTCCACGCCGTAGTGTGCGGCGACCGCGTCGCAGTCGGCGAGGCTCCAGGCCGCGCTGCCGGACTGACGGCGGCTCACCTGGGCCTGGCTCACCCCGAGCGCGGCGGCGAGAGCGGTCTGCGACTCGCCGGTCGCGTGCAGCAACGCGGCCACCGCGGACCGTACTCGCTCGGCAAGGCCCATACTCATAAGGCCGAACCTAGCACGCCGTGCACATTCCTCATGCGTGGGACGCATGATGCCCGGCCGGTGGACGGCACGAAGATGTCGCGGCACCTCACATGTTCAGGTGAGGAAGACACGAGGACGCCGACCTAGCATCGGTGTGTGTGTCCTCATGGGAAAGACGACAGACCCTTCGGTACGCGTGTGCGCGGGCGGCTGGAGGCCGCCGCCGCGGGCGCGGCGCTGCTGCTGGCCGGTGTCTACGGCGCGTTCGTGCGGACGGCGACCGGGCAGCGCTGGGAGAACGCGGTGCTGGCGGGGCGGCGCGAGGACGAGACCCTGGCCGCCGCCCGGGCCGCGAACCGCCTGCTGGACCACATCACCCTGTCCTCGCTCGGCGCGGCGGTGGCGGTGCTGCTCCTGATCGGGCTGGCGCGGCGCCGCTTCGCCCTGACGGTGGTCGCCGTCGGCACGGTGGGCGTCTCCCTGCTGCTCGCCGAGATGCTCAAGCGGTACGCGCTGCCCCGTCCGGATCTCGTGAACGCCCCGGAACGGCTGCTGGGCAACAGCTTCCCCAGCGGGCACACCACCATCGCGATGAGCGTGCTGTTCGGGCTCACCCTGGTGGTTCCCTACCGGTGGCGGGGCGTCGCCGTCGGCGTCTGCGCACTGTGGGCGACCTTCATCGGCGCCTACACGGTGGCGGCGGGCTGGCACCGGCCCAGTGACACCATCGGGGCCGACCTGCTCGTGCTGGCCGTCGCCTGCGCGCTCACCGCGCTCCTGGCGCGCAGCGGGCGGGTGCGTCCCGTCGCGGACCACGCTCGTCCGTTGCGCGCGCTGTTCGTGATCGCCCCGCTGTGCGGTGTGGCGCTGGCCGGGCTCGGCTGCGGCACGGTGCTGCTGGTGGACTCGATGTTCCGCCTGCCGCCCGGCGACCCGGCGGTGCCGCGCCTGGCGTACGCGGGCGGGCACGTGCTGGCCGCGGGGGCCAGTGCGGCGGTCACCCTCGTGCTGCTCGCCCTGCTGCACCGGGTCGACCTGGACCGGCCCCAAAGGCCGCACGGCACCTGAGCTCCCGCTCCCGAGCGGGCTCCCCGCTCCCGCCGGAGACAGCACGGCACCGGGTGGCCACGTCCACCCGGTGCCGCTTCGCGCGTCAGGCGCCGGCCGGGGCCGGTGACAGGGCCACCACGGCCTCGCTGGTGTACGCCAGGAAGGTCAGGGTCTCCTGGAAGTACAGGGTGACGCTCGTCGCGTCGTGCGACAGGTAGCCGATCGACACGTCCTGGCCGAGGCGCAGTTCGAAGTCGCCGCCGCGGGTGGAGAGCAGGAAGGCGCCGTCGATCGCGGGCGCCCAGACGATGTCGCCGTCGAGCAGCCGGGCGAGGTGCTTGATGACCGGGTAGCCGTGATCGGACGTCTCGCTGACGGCCGTGTACGCCTCGGCGCTCAGCGCCAGCGTGTAGGCGCCGTCCACACCGGCCAGGCGCAGGGCCGTCACCGCCTGGCTGATGACGTCCGGGTAGTCGCGCACGTCGGCGGGGAGCGTCAGCTCCGGATTGGAGGAACTCGCCCGCAGTCCGGTGATCCCGGCCGCCGGGTAGCCCTCGAACACGGCCCGGTCCTCGGCGAACGCCAGCCGCCGGGCCGCGTCCTTCACCGGCTGCCAGTCGGCGTCCTTGGCACCCCGGGCGACGTCGTCCACCTGCCGGCGGTCCACGGTGAACGGCACGCGCAGTTCGACCAGCGGCTGGAAGCGGCGGGTGTGCGCGATGACCCCGTCCGCGGGGGTGTCGACGGCGTCCAGGTGGCCGGTGCCCACGCCGGCGAGCGCGACGCCGCCCGGTTCGGGCACGTCGACGATACGGCGGGCCGCGACATGGCGCTTGAAGGTGCGGCGGGCCTCCTCCTCCAGGTCGGCCCACGCGGCATCGGAGACGGGCGCGAGTTCACGGTGCAGATTGTTCATCGGGACATGCTCCGCTTCATGCTGCCGATCCCGAGGGAGGACCCGGAGGATCGGACCTGGCTGTCGGTCGGTGTGACGGCGGCGACGGCCCCGGCGGCCGGCGGCTCGGGGAGGTCTTCGAGGAAGTCCGCGGTGGGTGTGAAGAACAGGGTGCCGGTGACCGCGGTGGAGAAGTCCAGGATCCGGTCGTGCGGTGCCGACTCCGTGCCCAGGAACATCCGCTCCAGCATCGTCTCCGTCACCTCGGGGGTGCGGGCGTAGCCGATGAAGTAGGTGCCGAACTCCCCGCGGCCCGCCGCGCCGAAGGGCATGTTGTCGCGCAGGATCTCGCGTTCGGTGCCGTCGGGGTCGATGACGGTGGTGAGGGCGACGTGCGAGTCGGCCGGTTTGACGTCGTCGGCGAGTTCCACGTCGGACAGCTTGCGCCGGCCGATCACGTGTTCCTGCGCCTCGACCGGCAGGGCCTCCCAGGCCTCCATGTCGTGCAGGTACTTCTGCACGACGACGTAACTGCCGCCCGCGAACGGCGGGTCCTCGTCGCCGACGAGGACGGCCGCGCGCGCCGCGGCGCCCGTCGGGTTCTCCGTGCCGTCCACGAAGCCGAGCAGGTCGCGTTCGTCGAAGTACTTGAAGCCCTGCACCTCGTCCTGGACCGTGACCGCGCCGCGCAGCCGGCTCATGATCTCCGTGGCGAGCGCGAAGCACAGGTCGAGCCGCGCGGCCCGGATGTGGAAGAGCAGGTCGCCGGGGGTGGCCACGGCCCGGTGCACGGGTCCCCGCAGTTCCCGGAAGGGGTGCAGCCCGGCCGGGCGGGGCCCGGTGAACAGGCGGTCCCAGGCGTGCGAGCCGATACTGGTGACACAGCTGAGCCGGCCCTCGGGCTGGGCGCGGAACCCCACGGCGCGTTCCAGTGAGCCGACGTCGGACAGCAGGTCACGGACCGTGGTCTCGCCGCCGCTGTCGATGGTGACCACCAGGAAGATCGCCGCGCTGGTCAGCGGGGACAGGACCAGTTGGGGCACCGGTTCGGGGACGTCTTGGGTCATGCGTGTCATACCCTTCCCAGCCGAGTCGGCGGTGGACGAATGCGTGGACCAGCCACACTCTAGGGCGAAGCCGTGGCCCGCGCGCGACAGATGGCACTGACATGGGCGGACACCTCGTGCGGCCGGTGACATACGTGTGTTCCGGCACATGACGCAACGGGCATGTGTAGGCTGGGCGCCCCCGTCACCCCACCTCCGCGAAGGCAGCCATGCGCATCGGATTCGCACTCCCCCAGTTCCACCGTCAGGCGTTCGAGGTCGCCCGGGTCGCGGAATTCGCGCGGGAGGTGGAGCGGGCCGGTGCCGCGAGCCTCTGGGTCGGCGACCGCAACCTGGCGGCGGTGCGGCCCAGCGTCGGCTACGGCGGGCGGGGCACCACCATTCCGCCGGAGCTCAACCCGGCCGCCGACCCCTTCGTGCTCCTCGGGGTGGCCGCCGCCGCGACCGAACACGTGCTGCTCGGTTCGCATGTGCTCATCGCACCCCTGTATCCGCCCGTGCAGCTGGCGCGGGCGCTGACCACCATCGACCTGATCAGCGGCGGCCGGCTGCTGGCCGGATTCGGCATCGGCTGGTCGCCGGAGGAGTACGAGGCCGCGGGGCGGGACTTCGGCCGGCGCGGCGCCCTGCTGGACGAACTCCTCGACGCGCTCCAAGCCGTGTGGACCGAGGACCCCGCCGAGTACTCCGGGGCCCTGTTGTCGGTGCCCCGGCACCACGCCCCGCTCAAGCCCGCGCGGCTGCCGCGTCCCCCGGTGTATCTGGGCGCGCTCTCCGAGCGGGCGCTGCTCCGGGTCGCGCGGCGCGCGGACGGGTGGCTGCCGCTGTGCGTGGTGCCGGAATACGTGGACACCGACGGCCTGACCGCCCAGCGGGCGCAGCTCGACACGTGGGCGCGTGCCGCCGGGCGGGAGCCGGAGGACATCGACACCGTACTGCGGGTCAACGTCTCCACGGGCACGGGCGTGCGGGCGGTGGCGGAGGCGATCCGCACCGTGCACGACCGGACGGGCATCGAGCACGTCATGGTGGACACCATGTACGAGGTGGACACGGTGGCGGAGTCCCTGGCGTACGCGCGCGAGCTGCTCGCGCTGCTGCCCACCGAGTGACACACGTGACCTCCCGGACGCGGCGGTCCTAGTCATGCGGGGCCGGGGCGGCGACGTCGGCCCGGCCCATGACCCGGAACAGCAGGACCAGGGACGGCAGGATGAGGATGCCCGCGGCGCAGGCGACGCCGACGAGGACGGCGAGGGTGGCGTGCGGTGCCGCCGCGTCCTGGACCGGCAGGTGGGTGCCGAGGAGGTAGGGGTACTGGGAGACGCCCCAGCCGCTGACGATGAGGGCGACGGCCGCCGCCGCGGTCGTGCGCAGGCCGCGGGTCCGCTCGGCGCGCAGCAGGGCCAGGCCGAGTAGGCCGCAGAGCGCCGCGAGCAGGGCGAGCGGCAGCGCGCGGTGGCTGAGCTGGTGGAACAGGCGGGGGGCGTCCGCCCGCAGGACGAAGATCCCCGCGATGCTGACGGCACCGGTGGCGACGCCCGCCGCGAGGGCGCGGTCGCGGAAGTACCGGAACAGGTGCGGGTCCCCGTGCCGGCCGGCCGCCACCGTCAGGTAGGTGGCCGCCAGGTAGGCGCAGGCCAGCACGGCGAGCACACCGCCGAGGGCGCTGGTCGGGTTCAGCCAGCTGGTGACGGGGTCCCCGTCGCCTCGGGCGGGCACCCGCCCGGACGCCAGGGCGCCCGCGATGGAGCCGAAGCAGTAGGGCGTCAGCACCGAGGAGAACGCGAACGCGGCGCCGTACACGCGTTGTTCGGGTGTGCGGATCGAGGCCTTGCGGAAGGCGAAGCCCGCTCCGCGCAGCACGATGCCGAGCGCGGCGATCCCCAGCGGGAGGTACAGCGTCGAGGTCAGCGCGGCGAACGCCGGGGGGAAGCCGCTCCACAGCATGACCAGGCAGTAGATCAGCCAGGTGTGGTTCGCCTCCCAGACGGGGGCGAGGGAGTCGTCGATCAGATGGCGGGGTTCCCGGCCGCGCCCGGCCCCGCCCGCGATCAGGTCCCAGAACCCCGCGCCGAAGTCGGCGCCGCCCAGGACGCAGTAGGCGATCACCCCGATGAAGAGGAACACCGCGACCAGGTCCGCCATGTCAGGACGCCTTTCCCGTGGTGGTCCCGGCGGGGCGTTCGGGACCGTAGGGCACGGACACGGCCTCGTCGCCCTGCTGTCGCCAGCGCCGGGTCATGGACCGCAGCACCCACAGGGCGGCGGCGCCGACGGCCAGGTAGAGCAGGAGGACGGCGCCGAAGAAGGGCCACAGGTCGCCCCGGGTGGCCACCGCGTCCCGGGTCAGCAGGTGGCCGACGACGATCCAGGGCTGGCGGCCGACCTCGGTGACCACCCAGCCGCTCTCCAGGCAGAGGATCGCCACGATCCCGCACACGGCGGCGGACCGCAGGAACCAGCGGTCGGTCGCCAGCGTGTGCCGGCGGCGCCACCACAGCCAGGCGAACCACAGGGCGACGGCGAGCATGAGGAAGGAGGTGCCGACCATGATGTCGAACGCCCAGTGGACGATGTTCGCCTGCGCGTCGGTCGGCCGGACGCCGGCCGGGACGGCCTCCAGTCCCTTGATGGTGGTCGAGGGCTTGAAGCCGGCCAGCAGGGACGCCATGTCGGGGATCTTGATGCCGTAGCGCACCTCGCCGTCGACCAGGACGCCGCCCAGGGTCTCGGGGACGTGGGAGCCGGTGTCGGGCAGCAGTTCGATGGCCGCGAACTTCGCCGGTTCGTCGTCGAAGACCTGCCGGGCGATGGTGTCGCCCACGAGGATCTGCACCGGCAGCGCGCAGGCCGCGGTGACGAACCCGGTGAGGAAGCCGACCCGGTGGTAGCGGTCGCGCCGGCCGCGCAGCATGCCCACCGCGTAGACGCCGCCCACGACGAAGCCGGCGATGATGTACGCCGCGATGAGCATGTGCAGGAACTCCAGCCAGAAGGCGTCGTTGAAGAACACCTCGGCGGGCCGGACGGCGACCACCTTGCCGTGCTCGACGGTGATGCCGCCGGGCTGGTTCATCCAGGCGTTGGCGGCGACGACCGAGGCGGTTCCGCCGACGCCGGCCAGGGAGACGGGCACCCCGGTCCAGAAGTGCGCCCAGGGCGGCATCCGGTCCCAGCCGTAGATGTAGAGGGCCACGAAGATGGCTTCGAGGAAGAAGAACAGGCCCTCGATCGCGAAGGGGAAGCCGAAGGCGGAGCCGTAGTCGCCCATCAGACGGGGCCACAGGATGCCCAGTTCGAAGGAGAGGACGGTCCCGGTGATGGCGCCGACCGCGAACAGCACGGCGGCCACCTTCGACCAGCGGCGGGCGAGCAGCAGCGCCTCGGCGTCCCCCTTGCGCAGACCCCGCCAGTGCGCGATCAGCATGAGGGTGGTCAGGGCGACGCCGAACGGCACGAGGATGATGTGGAACCCGAGGGTGAAGGCCATCTGCTCCCGGGCGGGCAGCAGTTGCGCGGGGTCCGCGGCGGCCAGTGCGGGCAGGTGGGCGAGCGCGCCGGCTGTCGTCATGACCGGTCAGTCCTCCGCGCTGGGCGCGACCCGCACCTTGATGTTCTTCATCAGGGGCTGGTTGCTCTGCTTGCTGTAGTCGCTCGCGGCGACCAGGACGTTCATCTCCGGCATGTATCCGGCGGCGCAGCCCCGGGGCATGCTGTACTCGATCGCCGTGTACCGCTTCAAGTGCCGCTGACTGCCGTCGCGGGCGGTGGCGGTGATGTCGACGAGGCTGTCGGGCTTGATGCCGCGGGCGCGCATGTCGTCGCCGTTCATCAGGATGAGGGTGCGCAGGTTGCTGATGCCGCGGTAGCGGTCGTTGTCGGAGTAGATCGTGGTGTTCCACTGGTCGTGGCTGCGCATGGTCTGGAGGACGAGCACGTCGTCCCGCGGCGGCGCCTCGGGCAGCGGCGCGGCGGAGAACTCGGCGCGGCCGGACGGGGTGAGGAAGACCAGTTCCCGGGCGGGCTGCTTGATGCGGAAGCCGAGCGGGAGCCGCACCCTGCGGTTGAAGTCCTCGAAGCCGTCCAGGACCTTCGCCATGGTGTCGCGGATGCGGTCGTAGTCCTCGACGTACGACTCCCAGGGCGTGCTGCTCTCCGGGAGGGTGGCCCGCGCCATGCCGGCGATGATGGCCGGCTCGGACAGCAGGTGCGGGGAGGCGGGCTTCTTCATGCCGACCGACAGGTGCACCATGCTCATCGAGTCCTCCACGGAGACGGACTGGAGGCCCCGTCGCTGGTGGTCCTTCTCGGTGCGGCCGAGGCAGGGCAGGATCAGCGCCTTCCGGCCGTGCACCAGGTGGCTGCGGTTGAGCTTGGTGCTGACGTGCACGGTGAGTTCGCAGTTGCGCAGCCCCTGGGAGGTGTACGCGGTGTCCGGCGCGGCGAGCACGAAGTTGCCGCCCATGCCGACGAAGACCTTCACCCGGCCCTGGTTCATGGCCTCGATGGTGTCGACCGTGTCCATGCCGTGCTCGCGCGGCGGGTCGATGCGGCAGACGTCGGCGAGCCGGTCCAGGAACTCGGGCCGGGGCCGGTGGTCGATGCCGCAGGTGCGGTTGCCCTGGACGTTGCTGTGCCCGCGCACCGGCGAGGGGCCGGCGCCCTCCCGGCCGAGGTTGCCGCGCAGCAGCAGGACGTTGACGATCTCGCGGACGGTGTCGACGCCGTGTTCGTGCTGGGTGAGGCCGAGGCACCAGCTGATCAGGGTGCGGTCGGAGCGGGAGTAGATCTCGGCGGCCTTGAGGATGTCGGCCCGGGGGAGGCCGGACTGCTCCTCCAGTTCCTCCCAGGAGGTGGCCTCGCACAGCTCACGGTAGGCCTCGAAGCCGTGCGTGTGACGCTCGATGAACTCCTTGTCGAGGGCCTTGGGGTCGCTGCGGCTCTCCTCCAGGACCGCCTTGGCGATGCCCCGCAGCAGGGCCATGTCGCCGCCCGCGCGGACCTGGAGGTTGAGGGTGCTGGTGCGGGTGGCCTTGAACAGGGCCATGTCCGTGAACTCGTGCGGCACGATCGTGCTGGTCGCCGCCGCCTCGACCAGGGGGTTCACATGGACGATCTGGGCGCCCCGCCGGTAGGCCTCGGCGAGCGCGGTGAGCATGCGGGGGGCGTTGGAGGCCGCGTTGACGCCCATGACGAACAGGGCGTCGGCGGTCTCCCAGTCCTTGAGGTCGGCGGTTCCCTTGCCGGTGCCGAGGGCCGCCGTGAGGGCCCGGCCGGAGGCCTCGTGGCACATGTTGGAGCAGTCGGGCAGGTTGTTGGTGCCGAACTCGCGGGCCATCAGCTGGTAGAGGAACGTCGCCTCGTTACTCAGCCGGCCCGAGGTGTAGAAGGCGGCCTCGTCGGGGCTGTTCAGGGCGCGCAGTTCGCGGCCGATCAGGGCGAAGGCGTCCTGCCAGGTGATCGGGACGTACCGGTCGCTCGCCTCGTCGTAGACGAGGGGCTCGGTCAGCCGGCCCTGGTCCTCCAGCGCGAAGTCGGACCACTCGGACAGCTCGGAGACGGTGTGCCGGGCGAAGAAGTCGGCGCCGACCCGCTTGCCGGTCATCTCCCAGGTGACGTGCTTGATGCCGTTCTCGCAGATGTCGAGCTTGAGGCCCTTGGTGTCGTCGGGCCAGGCGCAGCCCGGACAGTCGAAGCCGCCGTTCTCGTGGTTCATCTTGAGGATGGCCCGCGGCCCCTCGAACAGCGCCCGTTCCTTGATCAGCACCCGGCCGACGCTCTTGGCGGCGCCCCAGCCGGCCGCCGGGTGGTGGTAGGAGCGGTGGGACGGCCGCTTGTCACTGGCCGGGCCGTCGCCGCCGGTGGCCGAGCGGCCGACCGCGCCGTCCTGCGGGTTCGGTGTCGGGTCAACATCGGATGCGGTCATGTCGTGCGCTCTCTCTGTCGGAACGGGCCGTGCGTCGGGGGACTCGGCGACGGGGGACGGACTCGGAGACGGGGGGCTTGGAAACGGGGGCTCCGAGACGGAGGCATGGAGACGGGGGCTCGGAGGCGGGGACTTGGAGTCGGGGGGCCGGGCGGATCAGAGCCGCAGCGGGACGGTGGCCGGGCGGGTCGGCGCGCGCAGCCAGGTCGCCGCCAGCGCCGCGGTGACGAGCAGGGCCGGCACGAGCGGGGCTCCGGGGCGCAGCCAGCGGTAGACGGCGCCGTCGACGGCCGCCCCGGCGATCAGCGAGGCCACGATGCCGACACTGCGGGCCTGGAGGCGTCCGCGGGTGGCGAACGCCGTGACGGTGGAGGTGAGCAGGCCCGTCAGATAGGCGGTGGTGACCTCGCCGCCGGCGGTGACCCGGACGCTGCCGTTCTGGCAGCCCATGGCGAGGGCCGTGAGGAACAGCAGCAGGGTGCGAGCCGCGCCGTGCGGCGCCATGTGCCAGCCGAGCCAGCCGCAGACCACCAGCCACAGCAGCAGGGCCTCCAGGAGCAGACCGCCCCGGATGCCCGCGCCGCGCAGCCGGCCCCGGCCCGCCGCCACCAGGCCGCCGGCCGCCGCCCCGACGACATAGCCGAGCAGGGCTACGGCGACGAGGCGGGCGGCGGCCAGGTGGGCGCTGCCCAGGTGCAGGCCGAGGAGGGCGGAGTTCGCCGTGACGACACTGGTGAAGACGCCGTCGAGGGCGAGGAACCCGAAGGCGTTCGCCGCTCCGGCCGCGAGGGTCAGCAGGTGCCGGGTGGCTCCGTTCCGCCCGGGCCAGGGGGACCGGTCGGGGCTCGGCGTGGTCACTTGGCGAGGAACTCCAGCAGGGCGGCGTTGACTTCCTCCGGGTGGGTCCAGGCGATGTTGTGCGGTCCGCCCTCGACCGTCACGAACGTCAGGTCCTTGATCAGCCCGGGCAGTCGCTCGGCGGTGTTCTCGTACGGCAGGATGCGGTCCGCGTCGCCGTGCACCAGCAACGTCGGCACGTCGATCTTCGGCAGGTCCTCACGGAAGTCCGTCAGCCAGGTGTCCACGCACGCGTACGCCGCCCAGGCCGACGCCGACACCGCCACGTTGAAGCTGTTCTGCCACGCCTGGTCGCTGATCCGCGTCCCGGCGTACATGTCGACGTTGTAGAAGTTGTCGAGGAAGTCCTTGAAGTACGCGGGCCGGTCCTTCAGCACGGCCTCCTTGATCCCCTCGAACACCGACCCGTCGACACCCTCGGGATTGTCGTCGGTCTTCAGCAGGAACGGCGGGATCGCGCCCAGCAGCGCCGCCTTCGCCACCCGCTCCGATCCGTACCGGCCCAGGTACCGGGTGACCTCGCCCGTCCCCATGGAGAACCCGACGAGGGCGACGTCCCGCAGGTCCAGGTGCTCCAGCAGCGCCTTCAGGTCCGCCGCGAACGTGTCGTAGTCGTAGCCCACCGTCGGCTGGCTCGACCGGCCGAAGCCCCGCCGGTCGTACGTGATCACGCGGTACCCCGCCTTCAGCAGGACCCGCTCCTGCTTCTCCCACGAGTGCCCGTTGAGCGGGTACCCGTGGATCAGCACCACCGGACGGCCACTGCCGTGATCCTCGTAATACAGCTCGATCGACTCGGAGTTCTCCCGACCCACCGTCACGAATCCCATGGCGCACACCTCTCGTCGGCCTTCTGCTGATGTTGAGCCTTCCAGCGGTACGGCCGTTCCGCATCACATGAACGTGTGAGGCCCGGGACGCGGACGGTGGGCCCGGCCCTCCTCGGCGTGTTCCGGTGCCGGGACGCACCGTCCGCCGGCGGGGGCGGTGAGCGCGGCCGGGACCTTCCGCATCCGGGCCGGCGCCTGCCGGGCAGGCGCCGTCAGGCGTCGGCCGGGTGCGTGGTCAGCAGGTCGTCCAGGCCGATCCGGGTCAGGAACTCACGGCGGATGCGGTCGGCGACCCGGGAGACCTCTTCGGAGCCGTCGTTCGCCGGGTCGATGTGGACCCGGTAGGGGCGCTCGCCGTCGGGCAGGGCCACGATGCGGGCGATCTCGTCGGAGACCAGTGAGGCCTGAGCGCCCTCGGGGGCGAGCGCCGCGAGCTTCTGGGAGACCTGCCGGAGCAGTCCCGGGTACCTGGTCTCGTACTCCGCCTCGACGGCCCCGTCGGCCGGGTGACCGGAGTGGGCGAAGTGGTTGGTGCCGCTGGTGAAGGAGCCGGGCACCACGATCGAGGTCTCGACACCCCAGCGGGCCAGCTCTCCGGCGTAGCTGACCGCGAGCGAGTCCATCGCGGCCTTCGCGGCGAAGTACGGGGCGAGGTAGGGCGGGGTGCCGCCCTTGACGCTGGAGCTGGAGACCCAGACGACCAGGCCCCGGCCGGCCCGGCGCAGGTGCGGCAGCACGGCCCGGTTGACCCGCTGCGTGGACAGCACGTTGATGTCGTAGAGCTGTGCGAGCTGCTCCGGGGTGAAGGCCTCGGCCGGCCCGGTGACCATGTGACCGGCGTTGTGGATGACGACGTCGATGCGGCCGTGCTCCCCGATGATCTGCTCGACCGCCGAGTCGACGGAGTCGTCGGAGTTGACGTCCAGTTCGATGGAGCGCAGGTCGGCCCCGTGCTCCTCGGCGTAGTCGGCGGCGGCCCGGACCTGCGGCGCGTTCCGGCCGGCGGTCTCCCGCATACCGGCGTAGACGGTGTTGCCGGCGTCGGCGAGGGCGCGGGCGGTGAGCGCGCCGAAGCCGCTGGAGGCACCGGTGATGACGACGATCCTGCTCATGGGAATCTCCTTGACCGCGGGTGGACTGCCGGTGGGGTGGGGTGGGCGGAGGCGGGGGGCCGAGAAGAGGGCCGGGTGTCAGGCGATGCCGCCGTTGGCGTAGACGGTCTGGCCGTTGATCCAGCGGGCCGGACCGGCCAGGAAGGCGATGGGCTCGGCGATGTCCTCGGGGGTGCCCAGCCGCTCCAGCGGGGCGGCCTTGGAGAGGTTGTCGAGCGCCGCCTGGTCCTTGCCCTCCAGGAACAGGGGGGTGGCGGTGGGGCCGGGGGCCACCGCGTTCACGGTGATGTCCTTGCCCCGCAGCTCACGGGCGAGCACCAGGGTCATCGCCTCGACCGCTCCCTTGCTCGCGGCGTAGGCGCCGTAGGTGGGGAACTGGAGCCGGGTGAGCGACGAGGAGACGTTGATCAGGGCACCGCCGCGGCGCAGGCGCCGGGCCGCCTGCTGGGAGACGACGAACGTGCCGCGGATGTTGGTGCGGTGCATGCGGTCCAGGTCGTCCAGGTTCAGCGTGGCGATCGGCGACAGGAGCATGATGCCCGCGGTGTTGACCACGACGTCGATGCCGCCGAACTCCGCCTCGACGGCGTCGAAGGCCGCGGCCATGGCGACCTCGTCGGCCACGTCGCCGGCCACCGCGATCGCCCTGCCGCCGCGCGCCTCGACGGCCTTGACCGTCTCGTCGGCCTTGGCCTTGTTGCCGGCGTAGTGCACCGCGAGGGCGAAGCCGTCCTCGGCCAGGCGGTCGACCACGGCCCGGCCGATGCCTCCGGTACCGCCCGTGACCAGCGCGACGCGGGTGTTCGTCTCCGTCATGGTGACCAGTCCTCCATGGGGTGTGGCAACGTGTCCGATCCAGCGGGTACATCACCGATCTCGTCTTTGCGTTATCGACGATAACAGCAGGGCGGAGTGACGGCAACACAATTTTGTGAGCGTCGATAACAGCGCCTCGGCAACACCGACGGCGCCGCGCGTGGCCGACCGATTGACTGTGGGCATGCGACCTGCCCTCACATGCGGCGGGGGTAGCCCAACCGTCACGGACTCAAAGTCATGTCATATGACTGACATGACCTGTGACATGTTCTCCCCTGCGCATGCCTCATCGCCTCCTGGCGCCAAAGAGTGGCAGACCAGGAGGACCGCGGTGCGCACCTTTCAGGCCGGGTGGAAGATTCCCTTGAGGTCGGCGTCGAACAGCCGGTCCTTGGCGATGAAGGACTCGATGCCCGCCTGCTCCAGTTCCTCCGCGGACCAGAACGACTGCTCGGTGGAGGTCAGCACGACCCGGGGCGGGGTGTCCTCTTCGCGCACCATGCGCGCGACGGTCACGCCGTCGTGATCGGGAAGATGCAGGTCCAGCAGCAGTCCGTCCGGCCGGTGCTCGCGCACCGCCGCCAGAGCCGACGCGCCGTCCTCCGACTCCGCGACGACGTTCAGACCGCGCGCCGCCAGCAGCAGCCTGGCGATGCGGCGGAATCCTGGGTCGTCGTCCACGACCACGATGTTGACGGACATGCTCACCAGAATGCCTCGTGCTCCGAGTGCTGAACCATAGGGGCAGCCCCACGTTACCGCTCGGTGCGGGGCGGGGATTCCCACACGGTCGCGACGCACCCGGCCGGGGGGACTCCTGGGGATCTCCCCACCATCGGGGTCCGAGCGTGTGGGGGCGGCTCCATCGCGGCGCCGGGAAACGGCGGCCATCCTGGTACGCGGGACGTACTCCCTCCCCTCCCCCATGGTCCCCGGCCGGCCCGGGACCCTAAAACGGCGGATGCGAGCATGCTGCGAATTCCGAGAGTGTCCTGGCTGTGGGTGGTCTGTGCCCTGGTGGCCCTCTGGCTGACGGTCATCTGCTTCTTCATCTACGAAGGAAGCAGCGCAGCCCCGGCCGACCGGGGGGCGAGGAGTGTCGGCGCGCTGGAGACCGCCGCGACGGCGGCCGTCCGCGCCCGGGACGCCGCCGCCTTCCAGCGACTGTTCGAGCCCGGCAGCGTCGGCCCCCGGTATGCGAGCCAGTACCTCGCCCGGCTCTTCGCCCGTCCGATCACCGGCCTGCGCCTGACGACGGAGCCCTACCAGGACCTCCGGTACCTGGTCCTGCGGGGTGAGCAGGGGAACCGTACGGTCTGCTCGGCCTGGACTATCCAGCGGTACGACGCCCGGAGCGTCCTGAGCGCCGTACCGCCGCTGGCCGATGTGTGCGGTGCGACGGCGTCGGCGGGCGATGTGCGTGGAGTCACCGCGTAGGAAACCGAGGAGCACCGCCCGCGCGGTACGGCCGGCTCGTGGGCGTGCCCTGGTGGTGGGCCGGGTCGGACAGTCCGGCGGACACCCCTCGGGTGCTCACCGAGCAGGGGCCGTGCCGCTCGGGGCGTTACCGCTGACGACCCGGCCCCTGGACCGCGTGCAGAGGACCGGGGAGCCGCCCGCGGGCCTGCGGGTCGAGGAGGCCGGGGACCATGGCGGCGCCGCGGGCCGGGCGGGTACGGCGGTCAGCGCTCGCTGTCGAGCGTCGCCATCTGCGCGGCCGCGTACCGCTCACCGGCCGCCGCGCCCGCGGGCACCGCCTTCTCGATCTCGGCCAGCGTCTCCGCGTCGAGGCGGAGGGCGGCGGAGCCCAGCGACTCCGCCAGCCGCTCCCGGCGCCGGGCGCCCACCAGCGGCACGATGTCCTCGCCCTGTGCGGCCACCCAGGCGATGGCCACCTGGCTGGTGGTGGCCCCGAGGCGCTCGGCCACCCGGTCCAGCGCCTGGACCAGGCGCAGGTTCGCCTCCAGGTTCTCGCCCTGGAAGCGCGGCGAGTGGGCGCGGAAGTCGTTCCCGGCCAACTCGCGCGAGGACGACCAGTGGCCGCTCAGCAGACCGCGGGAGAGCACGCCATACGCCGTCAGGCCGATGCCATGCTCCCGCAGCGTCGGGATGATCGACTCCTCCGGGCCGCGCGAGAGCAGCGAGTACTCGATCTGGAGGTCGCTGATCGGGGCCACGGCGGCGGCGCGCCGGATGGTGTCGGCGCCCACCTCGGACAGCCCGATGTGCCGGATGTAACCGGCCTGACGCATCTCCTCCAGCGCGCCGACCGTCTCCTCCACCGGGATCTGCGGATTGAGGCGGGCCGGACGGTAGATGTCGATGTAATCGGTCTCCAGGCGCCGCAGCGAGTAGGCGAGCCGGTCCTTCACGGCCTCCGGCGACACGTCGTAGGGCACCGGCTGGAAGCTGCCGTCGGGTGCGCGGCGCGAGCCGAACTTGACGCTCAGGACGACGTCCTCGCGTCGCCGTTCGCGCAGGGCACGCGCGATGAGCATCTCGTTCGCGCCCGAGCCGTAGAAGTCACCGGTGTCGATCAGGTTGACTCCCGCGTCGATCGCCGTGTGCAGAGTGGCGATGCTCTCCGCGTCGTCCGCCGGACCGTACAGGTCCGACATGCCCATGGCGCCCAGGCCGATGCTGGAAACCTCGGGGCCCGACAGGCCCAGCTTGCGCCGAGTCACGGTCATGACGGTTCTCCTTGTGCGAGGGGTGAGGTGTGCGGGGGATCGTGTTTGCGGGGGATGGTGGGGGTTCCGATGTGGACGGACAGGGTGATCCGTACCAGGCGCAGCCGAGGTGGACTCGCGCGCCGCGCAGCCTCCACAAGTGGCATCGTCGCGATCGCCGATCACGTATCCGATGCATCGACGATAACGTCAGCATCGATCACGGTCAACCGTTATCATCGATGGCATGACAGCGAGCGAGACGATCCCGCAGCCGCGCGAGCGGATCCTGCGGGCAGCGGCCGACCTGCTGGCCGAAGGCGGACGGGAAGCGGTCTCCACCCGTTCCGTCAGCGCGGCGGCCGGGGTACAGGCCCAGACCATCTACCGGCAGTTCGGTGACATGCAGGGGCTCCTCGACGAGGTCGCCCAGCGGGGCTTCGCCTCCTACCTCGCCGAGAAGCAGGCCAATCTCGCCTCCGGTGACGCGGTCGACCAACTGCGGCACGGCTGGGACCTGCACGTGGCCTTCGGGCTCGCCAACCCGGCCCTCTACCGGCTGCTGTACACCGATCCCCGGCCGGGCGAGGGCGCCACGGTCATGGGCGAGGCCTACGACATCCTGGTGCAGCTCGTCACCCGGGTCGCCGAGGCGGGCCGGCTGCGGATGAGCGTCGAGGCCGCGGCTGCGATGATCCACGCGGCGGGCATCGGCGTGACCGTGACGCTGATCAGCGCGAGCGCCGCCGGGCTGCTCGCCGAGCACGAGGGCCTGTCGGAGAACACGCGGGACGCCGTCCTCGCGGCCCTGATCGCGGACGAGCGGGACACCGGTGCGGCCGAGTCGCGCGCCGAACGCGGTGCCCGGCACGCCGTGGCGCTCAAGGCCCTGCTCGACGAGGAGGACGGCCGGCAGCCCTTCACCCCCGGCGAGCACCTGCTGCTCACGGAATGGCTCACCCGTCTGACCAGCAGGCCGGGCAGCGGCGGCGACTAGGAGGACGACCGCCACCGCCCGCCGCGGAACAGGGCACGGCATCGGACGTCACACATGGCGCCTCCGCGCAGACCGCATGAACGTGTGATGCGGACCGGCGCGCGACCGGGCACTGTCGGCTCATCCACGTTTCGGGGAGGAAGTCGTGTCCGTGTCGCTCACACACCGTTCGGTCCGGTCCGACCACAACGGGCTGGCCCGCATCGGCCGCCGCTGGGGCTGGGTCGCCGTCCTGCTGGTCGGCCTGCTGCTGTTCTGGCTGATCCACTCGGCCCTGATCTCCACGCGCAATCCCAACCTCATCCCCGCTCTGATCTTCTTCGGAGCGGCGCTGGTGCCGTCGGCCTTCGTCGCCTTCGTGGCCGGCCGACGGCTCGACTTCGGCGCCGGCATGGGGGTCGTCGGGGTGACCGCACTGACGGGCGGGGCGATCGGGGTGACCACGGCCGGATTCCTGGAGTACCGGACGCTGTTGCTGATGGACGTCCTGCCCATGGTCGCCGTCGGAGTGATCGAGGAGGCGGCGAAGCTCATCGTCCCGGTGCTGCTGCTCCTGATCATCCGCGACCGGCACCCCGGTGACGGACTGCTGATCGGTGTCGCCTCCGGCGCCGGGTTCGCCGTCTTCGAGACGATGGGCTACGCCTTCGTCGAACTCGTCAACTCCAACGGCGACCTCTCGGCGGTGGACGACCTGCTGGTGTGGCGGGGCCTGCTGAGCCCCGCCGCGCACATGGCCTGGACGGGCCTGACGGCCGCGGCCCTGTGGTCCGCCGCCGCCAACGGGTGGCGCCGCCGCTCGGTGGGGCTGTTCGTGCTGGTCTACGCGGTCGCGGTCACCCTGCACACCCTGTGGGACAGCCTGGACAGTGACCTCGCCTACGGCGTGCTGGCCGCGATCAGCCTGTCCCTGCTGGTGTACGCCACACACCGGCTGGCGGCTCCGGGCCGGGTGGCCGCGTCGGTGCCGGTGCGTGGTCAGCAGCACGCGCTGTAGGAGTTCGTCCGCCGGCCGTGCGCGGGTGTGGCGCCGCCGCAGTGGACGGGGCAGTCGATGGGGTCTGTGAGCATGCGGCGGTCGGTGCCGAAGTCACGCACCGGCCGCCGCGCCGGCCCGCCCGGCGGCCTCGCCGGGCGGCTCAAGGGCGGCGTAGAACACGGAATGGCCCTGCTTGAGGCGCTGGGCAGCGCTGCGGGCGACGAGTCCTTCCAGGGTCGTACGCACCACGGTCGTCTTGACGATCCGGTCCGGGTGGGCCTCGCCGAGGGCCGCAGCGATCTCGGCCGCGGAGGACGGCTCCGACTGCTGCGCGAGGTAGGCACGGATCAGGCCCACCAGGGTCGGCTTGTCCTGCCGTCTCCTCGGGCCCGCCTTCGACGCGGGAGCCTGCTGCATCGGGATACCGCTCTCCAGTGCCTGCTGCATGGTCGCGAGTACGGAGTGATCGTGCTGGAGCGCCAGCAGACGTCCCTGAAGCTGGTCGATCTCGCTCCGGATCCGATCCTGCTCCTGGGCGTTGCGTTCGAGATCGCCTGCCAACTGGGAGCTGTACTGCGTCACCAGCTCCGTCGTACTCGTCTGGGAGTCAGGCATGCCGGGACCCTCCTGGTGGGTGATGTCACTCCGGAGAAGCTGATTCAGCCATGGATTAAAGCATCATGGCGCATACAGACGTCTCATTCAGTCAGGGGAGTCAACCTGTTCGAGTCACCTCTGCGGGAGCGCTAACGCCGCTTGGGCTTCGAGTCATGCCGTCGTCACCTTCGCCGCCGGCCGCCAGGTGGCCGCCGTCAGTCCGCGGGGCAAGGTCGTGCATTCGACAAGAGACCAGTGGCCTGTTACCTTCGAGCCTATAAAGTTCCAGTGGCCTCTTAAGAAGTGCCGGTCACACAGGCGAAGGTGGGTTCAGGTGATGAGCGAAGGCACCGCACACGCGGCGCGTACTCCGCTGGGCGGATCCGGCATCTCGGTGCGGCCCGTCGGGCTCGGGCTGATGGGGATGTCGCAGTTCTACGGCGCGACGGACCCGGATGCCTCGGTCGCCACCATCCGTGACGCGATCGAGGCGGGTGTCGAGCTCTTCGACACCTCGGACTACTACGGGGCGGGCAGCGCCACCCCGGGCCGGCCGGTGGCCGGCTTCGGCCACAACGAGGAACTGCTGGGACGCGCGCTCCAAGGGCGCCGGGACCGGGCGATCGTGGCGACGAAGTTCTCCGCGCGCCCGACCCCCGAGGGCCGCAGCTTCTTCGACGGCCGCCCCGAGTACGTGAAGGCCGCCTGCGAGGCGAGCCTGAAGCGGCTCGGCACGGACCGGATCGACCTGTACTACTACCACCGGCTCGACCCGGCCGTCCCCGTCGAGGACACCGTGGGCGCCATGGCCGAACTGGTCGCCGAGGGCAAGGTCCGGGCGATCGGCCTGAGCGAGGTCGGCCCGGACATCCTGCGGCGGGCCCACGCCGTCCACCCCGTCGCCGCGCTCCAGAGCGAGTACTCGTTGTGGGAGCGCGGCGTCGAGGCCGAAGTGCTGCCGCAGTGCCGCCGCCTGGGCATCACCCTGGTGCCCTACAGCCCGCTGGGCCGCGGCATGCTCACCGGCTCCTTCAGCCGGGGCACCGAGTTCGACCGTGACGACTTCCGCTCCACGCTGCCCAAGTTCCAGGGCGACAACTTCGACCACAACCGGCAGTTGGTCGACGAGTTGGAGGAGTTCGCCGCGAGCACGGGGCACACTGCCGGTCAGGTCGCCCTCGCCTGGCTGCTGGCCCAACACCACGACATCGTCCCGATCCCGGGTTCAAAACGTCTGTCCTACGTCCGAGCGAACCTCGCCGCCACCTCGGTCCGGCTCAGCGCCGACGACGTGGCCCGTCTCGGCGCCCTCTTCGACCCCGCACGGGTCAAGGGTGGCCGGTACGGAGCCCTCAACACGCTTGCGGACGACACCGCGAAGTGACACCCGGTGCGGAACCCCACTCAGGGGCCCGCGGCGTCCTACCTCACCGGCGCCCGCCTCTCGGTCGACGGCGGCTTCCTCATCTGAGCCTCTCCGGCTCCCCCCACCCATCGTCGCCGTCACCCCCGACTCAAACACAGAATTCGAGGCACCACCATGAGCAAGACCTGGCTCGTCACCGGCAGCTCCCGCGGCCTGGGCCGTTCCCTCGCCGAGGCCGTCCTCGCGGCCGGCGGCAACCTGGTCGCCACCGCCCGGCGCACCGAGTCGCTGAACGACCTCGCCGACAAGTACGGCGACAAGGTCCGCCTGGTCACGCTGGACGTGACCGACGCCGAAGCCTCCCGCCGGGCCGTCCAGGCCGCCGTCGACGCCTTCGGCCGCCTGGACGTGGTCGTCAACAACGCCGGTTACGCCGACATGGCCGCCATCGAGGACATGACCGACGAGGCCTTCCGCGACCAGGTGGACACCAACTTCTACGGCGTCGTGAACGTCACCAAGGCTGCCCTGCCCGTCCTGCGCGAGCAGGGCTCCGGCCACATCATCCAGATCTCCTCCGTCGGCGGCCGCGTGGGCGGCCCCGGCCTGGGCGCCTACCAGGCGGCCAAGTGGGCCGTCGGCGGCTTCTCCGAGGTCCTCGCCAAGGAAGTCGCCCCGCTCGGCATCAAGGTGACCGTCGCCGAGCCGGGCGCCATGCGCACCCACTGGGCCGGCTCCTCCATGGCCACCCCGCCGGTCAGCGACCCCTACAAGCCGGTCGTCGAGCCTGCCATCGCCCGCCAGCGGGCCTCGGACGGCAAGCAGAGCGGCGACCCCGCCCGCGTCGCGCGGATCCTGCTGGACATCGTGGAGACCGAGGAACCGCCGCTGCACCTGCTGCTCGGCAAGGACGCCGTCGAGGTCGGCCGGTTCGCGGCCGAGACCCTCGCCGCCTCGGACGCCAAGTGGCGTCACGTGAGCGAGTCCGTGTGATCCGCGGTGACGGACCCTGGCACCCAGGTCCGCCCCCCTGCCGGCGCCGCCCCTCCGGACGGCACCGGCAGGCCATAGGGTGACCGGGAGCGGCGCCAGGGGTGGGCCGCGAACGTTCCCGAGGAAGCGACGATGACAGACGACCGGCCGACCGGCTTCCAGCGCGCCCGCAGTGCCGAGCAGCGCGAGATCCGCAAGCAGACCATCCTCGAAGCCGCCGCAGAACTCCTCACAGAGATGCCCGTCAGCGACATCAGCCTGCGGGAGCTCAGTCGGCGGGTCGGGCTGTCGAAGACGAACGTCGTGCGCTACTTCGAGACCAGGGAAGCGGTCTTCTTCGAGCTCCTCAACCGCGACCTCGCGCGGTGGATCGAGGAGTTGCCCACCGACCTGGCGTCCGCCGGCGCCGCCGGACCGGCATCGCCCCGGGCGGTGACGGACACCCTGGCCCGGTCCCTGGCCCGCCGGACCCTGCTGTGCGAACTGCTCAGCTCGCTGGGCTCCGAACTCGAACGGAACATCTCCGCCGAGTCGGCGCGCGACTTCAAACGAGCCCACGCCCGGCTGCTGGCCGCCCTGGCGGAGCTGCTGCGCCGGCACATCCCCGCGCTGAGCGCCACGGCCGCCCGCGAGCTGGTCTCCCTGACCGTCGTCTGCACGGCCGGGCTGTGGCCCTTCGCGCATCCCTCACCGGCCGTCGCCGAGGCGCAGCAGGACCCGGAACTCGCCGCCACGAAGGTGGACTTCGCCGAGCGACTGGGCCGCACCCTGCACATCGCCGCCATCGGCCTGCTCGACCTGGAAGGGCGGGCCGGCTGAGACAGGGCCACACCGAACGGGCGGACGGGGGCGCCAGGTCCGCCCCCTCGACCGGCCTCGACGGCGTCCGTGTCCGCGGCGGCCGTTCAGCACGGTGGCGAGGGGAGCCCGGGTAGGCGCAGGGTGAAGGTGGAGCCGGCGCCCGGGGTGCTGCGGGCCTCCACCGTGCCGCCGTGTGCCTCGATCAGCTTGCGCACGATCGACAGGCCGAGCCCGCTGCCACCGGTCTGGCGCGAGCGGGACTTCTCGGCCCGCCAGAACCGGTCGAAGACGTGCGGCAGGTCCTCGGGCGCGATCCCCGAGCCCGTGTCGGACACCTCGATGCGGACGCCCGCCGTGGTGGCGGCCCCCGCCGTCCTCCAGGCCCGGGCGGGGGCGGGCAGGTCGCCGGCCGCCTTCAGCAGCACGGTGCCGCCGGGCGGTGTGTGGCGGATGGCGTTCGACACGAGGTTGCCGACCGCCTGCCGCAGCCGTACCGGGTCGGCCGGCACCGTCAGTCCCGGGTCGGCCGCCACGACGAGCCGCACCCCCGCGGCCTCGGCCCGCGGACCGTGGCCCTGAGCCGTCTGGGCGAGGACGTCGGCCACGCTCAACGGCTCTGTGGCGAGGGGCAGTTCACCCGCGTCCGCCGCCGAGAGGTCCCGCAGGTCGTCGATGACGTGCTGGAGCAGCACCGCCTCCTCCAGCACCGAGGCCACCAGCTTCTCGTCCGCCGGGACGATGCCGTCCTCGACCGCCTCCAGCCAGCCGCGGATGTTGCTCAGCGGCGTGCGCAGCTCGTGCGCCACATCGCTCACCATCGCCTTGCGGGCCGACTCCAGTTGCTCGCGCCGCCGTGACATCGCGTTGAACGCGGCCGACAGCCGGGCGATCTCGTCGCGGCCCGCCACCTCGACCCGCGCCGAGACGTCCCCGGCCTCCATCCGCTGTGCGGCCAGGGTGAGCCTGCGCAGCGGCCGGACGAGCCGGACGCCCGCGAGGGCGGTGACCGCGACCGTCACGAGCAGTACGAGCGCCGCGCCCCACGCGATCCGCAGCTTGTTGGGTGCCGACAGGGAGAGGAAGGTGGTGGCGGTCCGGTCGCCGGGGCCGCTGACGTAGAGCTGGGCGGCGGGCGCCACGTACGGCCGCAGTTGCTCCGCGCGCCCGCGCGCGACGCAGTCCCGCACGTCCTTGTCGGGCGGAGGGCCCCAGGGCGTACGGGACTGTGTGCGCACCGTCTGCCAGGAACCGTCGAGCAGCATGTCCACCCCGCCGAGCCCCCGCCGTGCCAGGCAGCTGTCGACCAGGTCGTCGAGGGTGTCGAGTGCCGTGCGCTCGGAGGGCATCGGGTCGTTCAGCGCCGGCTCCTCGCAGCGGGAGTCGACGCGCTGTCCGGCCGGCGTCCGCACGGCGGGCCGGCCGCTGGGGCCGAGCACCACCCGCGCCGCGGTGCCCGCCGCCCGCAGACACGCGACGACTTCCCGGGCCGTACCCAGCAGTCTCGCGCTCTCGGCGTCCGACAGCCGGTACGGGCCGACGGCACGTGGGGCGATCCCGCCGCTGCGCGCCGCGGCCGGCAGCCGTTGCGGATCGACCGACAGCGGGTCGACGACGACGGTCGGCCCGCGGGAGACCACGTACGGGTGGCCGGGCACCGAAGCGGAGTCCGCCAGCGTCCGGTCGCCGTCCCGCAGGACGATCCGGTGCCCGGTCGTCCGCCCCAGCGCGGCCACCGTGGGGCCCACCGCGTCCCAGTTCCGGTGCCGCGCGGCGTAACCGATGAGCACGTCGTACGTCTTGGTGTCCTCGGCGAGGTCCTTGCCCTGCTCCTCGCGGATCGCCACGGCCGTCGTCCGTACGACCACCCACGCGGTGGCCGCGATCGAGCACACCGACACCAGGGCCGCCACGGCGAGCAGGCGCAGGAGCAGGCTGCGCCCCAGGGGCACGGCGAGACCCGGGCCCGCGGACGGGCGGCCGGGGCGGACGTCACCGCTCATGGCGCACGCCCCCGGGCCGGGACGGGCGTTTGTCGTCGGACAGCTTGTAGCCCACCCCGTACACGGTCACCAGGCACTTCGGCCGGCGCGGGTCCTCCTCGATCTTCTTCCGCAGGTTCATGACGTGCACATCGACCGTCCGCGTGGTGATGTACCGGTCGAAGCCGTGCAGCCGCTCCAGGATCTGCGACCGGGTGAACACCTGTCCCGGCCGGCCCGCGAGCACTTCCAGCAGCCGGAACTCGCCCGGGGTGCAGGGTATGTGCGTACCGTGCGCCCAGACCTCGTGCCGGGCCGGGTCGACGGTCACCGGGCCCGCGGTCAGCAGGGCGCCGTCCGGCGTACCGCCCGCCGCGCCGGACACCGTGCCGGACCCCGTCCGGGTGCGCGCGCTGCGCCGCAGCAGCGACCGGATGCGGGCCATCAGCTCGCGTGGGCTGAACGGTTTGGTCAGGTAGTCGTCCGCGCCCAGGTCCAGTCCGAGCAGCAGGTCGTCCTCGGTGGACCGGGCGGTCAGCATCAGCAGGGGCAGCCCTTCGAGGGCGGCCTCCGACCGGATGGTCCGGCAGACGTCGAGCCCGTCCAGCCCGGGCATCATCACGTCGAGCACCAGCAGATCGGGCAGACGCCGGCGGATCTGGTCGAGCGCGGCCCGGCCGTCCTGGACGAGGATCACGTCGTGGCCCTCGTGTTCCAGGTAGCGGCGGATCAGCTCGGCCTGCTTGGCGTCATCCTCGGCGACGACAACATGCGCACACATGTGAGGAGTCTAGGAACGCCCACGGCGTCCTCGGGGCATCTCGCGGACGGGGAAACGGCAGGGCCATCGCTTTCTGACAAACCCCTGACATTCGCTCGGCAGCCTCTGCCGTCATGGACAACCAGACAGACCGGCCGCACCCCGCCGCCGGCACCCCCGGCACGACGCGCGCCCCGCGTCGGACGCGCCGCGTCCGGGCCGCCGTCCTGGCCACCGCCCTCCTGACGGCGGGCGCCGCTCTCACGGCCTGCGGAGGCGCAGGCGGCACCGACAGCGGCCGGAAGGCGTCGGACAGCGGCATCGCGTCGTTGGCGACCCCCTCGGCGCCGGGGGCGACCTCTTCGGCGCAGTCCTCCACGGCCGCCATCGAGGCCAAGCGCCCGCAGCTGCGCCTCGACAGCTCCCAGGAGGAGAGCGACCGGCTCTGGGACGCGTACTGGGCGTGCCTGCAAGCCCACGGCGTCCCCATGAACGACGCGCGGGTGGACCGCCCCGGCGAGCAGGCGCCCCCCGTGGACGACCCGAAGGTCGCGGACCAGTACAAGGCGCAGTACCACGCGTGCCTGTCCAGGATGCCGCTCCAGCCGGTCGAGGAGCGCCCCGAGACCAACCCGCACTACGCGGACGACTACCGCGCCTACGTCGGCTGCCTGAAATCCAAGGGCATGAAGGTCCACGAGGTCTTCGGCGACGACGGGAGCCCTGACGGCTGGACCTACGACAAGGACGTCCCGAAGGACGGCGGCGGACTGCCGAGCGAGAAGATCGACCACGACTGCCGCCTGGAGGCGTTCGGTGGCAAGGGCGAGAACTAGGACCGCCGCACACGTGTCCGCCGACGGCGGCACCCGCGACGGCAGCCGGCTCGCGGTCGCCGACGGTGGCGGCCGGACCGGCGGCAGGATCGCGGTCGCCGTCGCCGTCCTCGCCGTCATCGCGGGCGGGGTCTACGGCGGGACCGCGCTGGAGCGGCACGGGGACGCCGGTCACGTGAAGCCCGCCGGGGTGCCGTCCGCGCAGACCACGGTCATCCGGCGCACCGATCTGTCCGACAGCGAGACACTGCCCGGCACCCTCGGCTACGGCGCGGCGGTCACGGTCAAGGGCGCGGGCAAGGGCCTGATCACCAAGCTGCCGGCGAGCGGATCGACGGTGACCCGGGGCAAGCCCCTGTACTGGGTGGACGACCGGCCGGTCGCGGTCTTCTACGGGGACACCCCGGTGTTCCGCACGCTGGACGAGGCGGCCGTGAAGGCCGGGGCGAGCGGTTCCGACGTGACCGTCCTGGCGGACAACCTGAAGGCCCTCGGCTACGACATCGGGCCCGAGCCACGCCACCCGCGGTCGTCCACCGGTACGGGCAACGCCCCCGGGTCCGTCCTGACGTCGTCGCTCCTCGACGCGCTGAAGCGCTGGCAGCGCGACACGGGCCGGCAGCAGACCGGGACGCTCTCGGTGGGCGAGGTGGTGGTGCTGCCCGGCGCGGTCCGCGTGGGCGCGGTGAAGGCCCAGCTCGGCGACCCGGCGGCGACGGACGTCCTGTCGGTGACGTCCCTGCGGAAGTCGGTGTCGGTGACGGTCGACGCCGGTGACGCGGCCCAGGTCCACCAGGGCGACAAGGTCGTCATCACCCTTCCCGACACCAAGCGGATCGCCGGAAGGGTGGCCTCGGTCGGTACGACGGTGCAGGGCGGCCCGGGTGACGACGCGTCCGACAGCGACACCTCGCCGTCGGTGCGGGTCACCGTGGTGCCGCAGGACAGCGCCGCGGTCGGGAACCTGGACGCGGCATCCGTGCGGGTGACCTTCACGACGGAGACCCGCGAGAACGTCCTCACCGTGCCGGTGGGCGCGCTGCTGGCGCTCCAGGAGGGCGGGTACGCGCTCCAGCGCCCGGGTGGAGAGCTGGTCGCCGTGAAGACGGGACTGTTCGCGAAGGGCCGGGTGGAGGTCTCGGGCGCCGGGATCGACGCGGGGCAGCGGGTGGTGACGGCCTCGTGAGAGCCCCCGGCAGGCACCGCGAGGGCGGTCGCCGCGAGCACGGTCACCACGAGGACGCGGGGTACGGCACCACCGCGCAGCCGGCGACGGCCCCGGCACCCGCCGCCGGCGACACGCTCCCCGTGCGCGCGGGCGACGACACGCCGACCCTGCGTGCCGTACCCGCCGCGGCCGGACCCGCCGAGCCGTCGCCCGTGCTGCGGCTCAGGAACGCGACCAAGGCGTATCCCGGCGGTGTGACCGCGCTCGACGACGTGTCGCTGACCATCCACGAGGGCGAGCTGCTCGCCATCGTCGGCCCTTCCGGCTCCGGCAAGTCCACGCTGCTGAACATCATGGGGACGCTCGACCTGCCCACCCGCGGCACCGTGGAGATCGCGGGACAGGACACGGCGTCCCTGGGCGACCGGCGGCTGTCCGCACTGCGCGGACAGCGGCTCGGCTTCGTCTTCCAGCAGTTCCACCTGACGGACGGGCTGACCGCGGCGGAGAACGTCGCCACCAGCCTGCTGTACGCGGGGGTGCCGCGCAGGCGGCGCACCCCGCTCGCGCTCGCCGCGCTGGAACGGGTCGGGCTTGGCCACCGGGTCGGGCATCTGCCGCACCAGCTGTCCGGTGGCGAACGGCAGCGCGTCGCGATCGCCCGCGCGCTGGTGGGCGAGCCGGCTCTGGTGCTCGCGGACGAGCCGACGGGCGCATTGGACTCCGCCAACGGCCAGGCCGTTCTCGACCTGCTCGTCCGGCTGAACAGAGAGGGCACCACCATCGCCGTGATCACGCACGACGGGAACATCGCGGCGCGGCTGCCACGCCGGGTGGAGATGCGCGACGGACGGATCGTCAGGGACACGGGACCGCGCCGCGGCCCGGCGGCGGACCGGGGCACCGGCTCCGCACCGTCGGCCGGGTCCGCCGCGTCCGGACGGTCCGCGGACCCCGCCGCCGGCCCGGCCCGGGGAGGCGGCCGGTGAGCGCCGCGGACCCGGCTCCGGGGCGGCGGCCGGTGAGCGCCGCCCCGCGCGGAAGGCTCGTCCGTCCGGCCCGGCAGAGCCCGTCCGACGTGGTGCGGCTCGGGCTGATCGGCATCCGCACCCGCAGGCTGCGTGCCGCGCTGTCCGCGCTCGGCATCTCCATCGGCGTCGCGACCCTCGTCCTCGTGACGGGGATCCCGGCGTCCAGCCAGCGGGCGCTGAACGAGCGGCTGTCCGCGCTCGGCACGAACATGCTCCGGGCGGTCCCGCAGCCCGACCAGGACCCTCCGGTGGTACTGCCCGCGTCCGCCGACAGGACGGCCGCCCGCATCGGTCCGGTCACGGCGACCAGCGAGGTCGCCAACACCCATCGGCTCGTGCACCGTTCGGACCGGACCGACCCCGGCGACGGGCTCGGCCTCACGGTCCTGGCGAGCGGCGACGGCCTGCTGTCGGTGGTGAACGGCCGGGTCCGCGCGGGGAAGTTCCTCGACGCCGCGACCGACCGGCTGCCGACGGCGGTCCTCGGCTACGAGGCGGCGGCCCGCCTCGGCGTGACCACCCTGGCACCGGGCCGGGAGGCACCGCAGATCCTCGTCGGGACGAAGTGGTTCACGGTCATCGGCATCCTCGACCCGCTGCCGCTCGCACCGGACCTGGACCGCTCGGTGCTGGTCGGCTGGGAGGCGGCGCGCAGGACCCTCGCGTTCGACGGGCATCCGACCGTGGTCTACGTGAAGGCGCGCGAGGACGCCGTCGAGGCGGTCTCGTCCGTGCTGCCGGCCACGCTGTACCCGGAACTGCCGGGTCTGGTGCAGGTCAGCCGCCCTTCGGACGCCCTGGCGGCGAAGCGGGCGACCAACAGCGCCTTCTCGTCGCTGTTCCTGGGCCTCGCCGGGGTGGCGCTGCTCGTGGGCGGGATCGGCGTGGCGAACACCATGTACATCTCGGTGCTGGAACGCCGCAAGGAGATCGGCCTGCGGCGCGCGCTCGGCGCCAACCGGGGGCAGATCAGGGGTCAGTTCCTCACCGAGTCGGTGGTGCTGTCCCTGCTCGGCGGGGTCGCGGGCACGGTGACCGGGGTGCTGGCCACCGCCGGTTACGCCGTCCACGAGGGCTGGCGGCCCGTCGTCCCGCTCACCGTGCTCGGCACGGGTGTCGGCGGTGCCGTGGTCATCGGGGTGCTGGCGGGCGTGTACCCGTCGATCCGTGCGGCGCGGCTCACACCGACCGAGGCACTCGCCACGGCATGACACGAAGAGGCGGTGTCCCGGGCGCCGGCGAAACAGGTGCTTCGGCCGTGCGAGTAGCCTGAGACACGTTGCAGGTCGGCCGTGTCGCTCGGAGGAGACCCATGTCCACGTCCACACCCGTTCCCGCCGACCCCGCGTCGAGCCACCGGGCCATCGAGAATCTGATCGCGCGGTACGCCGAGCTGGTGGACGACGGCGATTTCGCGGGGCTGGGCAGGCTTCTCGCCGACGCCACCTTCACGGGCAGCGGCGAGCCGGTGAGCGGGAGCGACGCGATCGAGAAGATGTTCCGTGACACTCTGATCGTCTACGCCGACGGTACGCCGCGCACCCAGCACGTCACCACCAACGTCGCCATCGAGGTCGACGAACAGGCGGGTGCGGCGGAGGCACGTTCCTACGTCACCGTGTTGCAGGCGCTGCCCGAGCTGCCGCTGCAACCCATCGCGGGCGGTCGGTACCACGACCGCTTCGAGCGCCGTGACGGGCGGTGGCGCTTCGTGGAGCGACGGGTCCGCATCAACCTCGTCGGCGACGTGAGCCGCCATCTGCACCAGGCCGCCGCACAGCGGTAGTCCTCGCCCGGGACGGCGACACGTGTGAGCGATCCGGTCCGCCACGCGGTGCCGGCCTCAGGCGCCCCGCGCCGGTCCCGTGCTCTGGCGGGCGATCAGTTCCGGGAGCGGTACCTGGACCGTGCCCGGCGTGGCCCCGTCCAGCCGCGAGAGCAGCTCTCGCGCGGCGGTGCGGCCGAAGGCCACGCTGTCCCGGGACAGCGCGGACAGCCAGGGCTTGACCATCCGGCACAGCGCGGAGTCCTCCCACGCGACCACCGACACGTCCTCGGGCACCGCGAATCCGAGTTCGGCCGCGGCGGCCACCCCGGCGACCGCCATCACGTCGTTGTCGTAGATCAGCGCGGTGGGCGCGGCGGGTCCGGACAGGACCCGGTGGGTGACGGCGGCCCCTTCGGCGTCGGAGTAGTCGGTGGTCACCGAGCGGACCTCGGTCAGGCCGCGCCGTTCGGCCTCGGCCCGCAGGCTGCGCATCCGCCGCTGGGTGTGCGCGAGGCCGGGCAGCCCGGCGATGTGCACGATCCGCCGGTGGCCCAGGGCGTGCAGTTCCCCCACGACCGCGGCCATCGCGCCGGCGTCGTCCGCCCACACCGCCGACAGACCGGGGTGCAGTTCGGCCGGTGCGCCCCCGATCACCACGGCGGGCAGGCCGAGTTCCTCCAGGAGCGCGGGACGGGGATCGTCGGTGCGGGGGTCGACCATGAGGACGCCGTCGACCCGGTGCTCGGCCCACCAGGTCCGGTATACCGCGCATTCGTCGGCAATGTCCTCTACAACTTGGAAGAGCAGGCCGAGATGGCGTTCGGCCAGCACTTCCTGGATGCCCGAGACCAGTTGGAGGAAGAACGAGTCCACACCGAGGGTGTGCGCGGGCCGGGCCAGCACGAACCCGACCGTGGCCGCGCCCTCACCGGACAACTGGCGGGCGGCGGTGCTCGGCCGCCAGCCGAGCTGTTCGGCCACCCGGCGCACCCGGGCCCGGGTCACCTCGGAGACGCCGGGCCGGTCGTTGAGGGCGAAGGAGACGGCGCTCTCGGAGACCCCGGCCCGCCGCGCGATGTCCTTCATCGTCGGCCGGCGCGCCGGTGAACGCTTGTCCGCCACTTCCGCTCCCCTTCTCTGGCACCGAGCACTAAAGCGCTTGAGCTGGACCAGCCTAAAGCGCATTAGCGATCGGAGCAAGAGCCGTGTCCGGCACTTGTCCGGCTCGCGTCAACCCCTCCTGACCTGCGACTTCTATCGAAGCAGGGAAGTTTTCAGCCGAATCCATTGACATTTTTCCGCCGAAGGATGCAATGTCTGCCCCTGAACCCGTGGCCGGCATCGTCGCCGTCGCCCGCCGTCCGAAGGAGCCTCCAGCCGTGCGCATATCCCGCAGAACCCTCGCCACCGCTGTCGCCGTCGCGGCCCTGCTGCCGCTGTCCGCCTGCGGCTCCGGGAACGACGACAGCTCGTCGGGCAACGCCTCGGGCAAGATCGAGGGCGACATCACGTTCCAGACCTGGAACCTGAGGGCGAACTTCAAGCCGTACTTCGAGGGCGTCATCGCCGACTTCGAGCAGAAGTACCCGGGCACCCACGTGAAGTGGGTCGACCAGCCCGCCGAGGGCTACGCCGACAAGCTCAGCGCGGAGGCGGCCGGCGGCACGCTGCCCGACGTCGTCAACGTCTCCCCCGACCTGGCCGCTCCGCTCGCCAAGGCCGGGCTCGCCCTGGACCTGGACAAGGACAAGGCGGCGGCGAAGTACAAGAGCGAGTACCTGCCGGGCGCGTGGAGCAGCACCGACATCCCGGGCCTGCCGGGCACCTGGGCCTTCCCCTGGTACCTGAACACCGGCCCGCTGTTCTACAACAAGGCCCTGTTCAAGGAGGCCGGTCTCAACCCCGACCAGCCGCCGAAGACGTACGCCGACCTGTTCAAGGACGGCCTGCAGATCTCCAAGAAGACCGACGGCAAGGTCGCCACCCTCGCCAACGTGCCGGCCATCGAGGACTTCGGCCGCTACGGCGTCCAGCTGATGAACAAGGAAGGCACCGGTTTCGCCTTCAATGACGCCAAGGGCGTGGAACTCCTCACCAAGTACAAGGAGTTGTACGACGCCAAGGCCCTCGACCCGCAGGCGCTGACGGCCACGCCCGAGTCGGCCGGACGCAAGTTCCTCACCGGGGCCGTCGCCATGAACCCCGGCAGCGCGCTGGACCTGAAGAACTTCAAGACGCAGGCGCCGACCCTGTACAAGAACATCGGCATCACCGACCAGATCACCAGCACCGGCCACGTCAACATGTACGTGCAGAACCTGATGGTGAACGCGCAGTCCAAGCAGAAGCCCGCGGCCGTGGCCTTCGCGCACTTCGTCACCGACGCGAAGAACCAGATGGCCTTCGCCAAGAAGGTCGCCATCTTCCCGAGCACCGCCGGCTCCCTGAACGACCCGTACTTCACCAAGGAGGACGGCACCGACGAGACCCGTGTCCGGGTGGCCGCCGCCAAGTCGCTGAAGACGGCCGTGAACTACACGCCGGTGCTGTTCAGCGACCAGATGAAGACCGCGCTCCAGCAGGAGGTCGCCAAGGCGCTCCAGGGCAAGCAGAGCCCCAAGCAGGCGCTCGACAACGCTGTCAAGGCCTGCGACCAGCTGCTCAAGCAGGGCTGATCCGCCGTGGCCCTCTCCTCCCCTGCCCGTCGGGGCTCCCGGGTGCGGCGTCAGCTGCCCACCAGTCCGTGGCTCTTCGCCGCACCCGGGTTGCTGGTCACCGCCGCGTTCGTGCTGTACCCGTTCGTGTCGACCGTGGTGAACTCCTTCACCGACCGTCGCACGCTGATCCCGGGCCAGTTCGTCGGTCTCGCCAACTACCGCGAGATGCTCCACGACGACGCGTTCTGGATCGCCCTGCGCAACAGCACGCTGTACATCCTCGGGGTCGTCCCCGCGCTCGTGGTCCTGCCGCTGCTGCTCGCCCTGCTGGTGCAGAAGCACATCCCCGGCATCGCCTTCTTCCGGTCCGCCTTCTACACCCCGGTCGTCGCCTCGATCGTGGTCGTCGGCCTGATCTGGGTGTGGCTGCTGGACGAACGCGGTCTGGTCAACTCGCTGCTGGAGACGCTGGGCGCCAGCCCGGTCGGGTTCCTCAGCGACCAGTGGCTGATCCTGGTCAGCGCCATGGCGGTCACGGTATGGAAGGGCCTCGGCTACTACATGATCGTCTACTTGGCGGCGCTCGCGAACGTACCGCGCGAACTCCACGAGGCCGCCGCCGTGGACGGCGCGGGCGCGGTCCGCCGCTTCCTCAGCGTCACCGTGCCCGCCGTGCGGTCCACGATGGTCCTGGTGGCCGCTCTCGCCTCGGTCTCCGCCTTCAAGGTGTTCTCCGAGGTGTACCTGATGGCCGGCCCGACCGGCGGTCCGGCCGGCGAGGACACCACTCTCGTGATGCTCGTGCAGCGCACCGGCACCGGCCTCAGCGGCCGGGTCGGTTACGCCTCCGCGATCTCCGTGGTGGTCTTCGTGATCACCGTGGTGCTGATGCTGCTGGTACTGCGCGCGGACCGGAAGGACGAGGCCCAGGCATGACCGACACCCTGCGCACCCCGGACGGGCGGACCGCCCGCCCGGGCCACCCGACGACCGACCGCGCGCGGCGGACCGGCCGCCGCTCCCGTTTCACCGACGACACCGGCCAGCGCGTGCGGCCCTGGGAACTCGTCCTGCGCTACCTGCTGCTGCTCGGCGTGCTGGCCCTGACGATCGGCCCGTTCCTGTGGCAGCTGTCGACCTCGCTGAAGGGCCCGACGGAGGACATCTACAGCTCCCCGCCGTCGTTCCTGCCCGAGCACCCCACCCTGCACAACTACAGCCGGGTCGCCGACGTCATCCCCGTCTGGGACTACGCCCTGAACTCCCTCAAGGTCGCCGTCGCCAGCGTGGTCACCAACTGCGTCGGCTCCGCCCTCGCCGGCTACGCCCTGGCCCGGCTGCGCTACCGGGGCCGCGGGGTACTGACCCTGGTCTTCATCCTGGCCCTGCTGGTGCCCGCCGAGAGCATCATCATCGCCCAGTTCACGACCATGCGGTCGCTGGAGCTGAACAACACGCTCATCGGCGTGGTGCTGCCCGGCTGCGTCGGCGCGCTGAACGTGCTGCTGATGCGCAACGCCTTCCTCAACCTGCCGTACGAGATCGAGGAGGCGGCCTTCGTCGACGGCGCCAACGTCTGGCAGCGGTTCCTGCGGATCGCGCTGCCGTCGGTCAAGGGCACCCTCGCCGTCGTCGCGATCTTCGCCTTCATGGGCGCCTGGGACGACTTCCTGTGGCCGCTGATCGTGCTCGGCGACCCGTCCAAGTTCACCCTCACCGTCGGCCTCAACTACCTGCACGGCACCTTCGCCAACGACCAGCGGCTGGTCGCCGCCGGCACGATCATCGCCGTGGCCCCGCTCATCGTCCTCTTCGCCTGCCTCCAGCGGTTCTTCTTCCGCGGGGTCGGCGAGGGCGCCGTCAAGGGCTGACCACCGCATTCGAACCCCCCGCAAGGACACCCATGCCTCCTGCCGTGCGCTTCGGCGTCAACTACACCCCCAGCGAAGGGTGGTTCCACCACTGGCTCGACTTCGACCTCGACTCCGTACGCGCCGACCTGGACTCGATCGCCGCGCTCGGCCTGGACCACGTCCGGGTCTTCCCGCTGTGGCCGTACTTCCAGCCGAACCGGGCTCTCATCCGGCCGCGCGCGGTGGAACAGCTCGTGGCCCTCGCCGACGCCGCCGCAGAACGCGGCCTGGACGTGAACGTGGACGGCCTGCAAGGCCACCTGTCCAGCTTCGACTTCCTCCCCGCCTGGACGCGCACCTGGCACCGGCGCAACCTCTTCACCGACCCCGAGGTCGTCGACGGCCAGGCCGCCTACCTGCGCACCCTCGCCGCCGCCCTCGCCGACCGGCCCAACTTCATCGGCATGACCGTCGGCAACGAGGTCAACCAGTTCAGCGCCGGCCCCCACCCCGACCCCGACCGGGCCACCCCCGAGCAGATCGACACCTGGCTGGAGCGCATGCTCGCCGCCTGCGAGGAGGGCGCCCCCGGCCGGCTGCACCTGCACGCCGAGTACGACGCCACCTGGTACCAGCACGACATGCCGTTCACCCCGGCCCAGGCCGCCCGGTACGGCGGCGTCACCGCCGTGCACTCCTGGGTGTTCAACGGCACCGCCCAGCGCCACGGCCGTACCTCCGTACCCAGCGAGCACCACGCCGCCTACCTGGTCGAGCTGAGCAAGGCGTGGGCGGACGACCCGCACCGGCCGGTGTGGCTCCAGGAGGTCGGCGCCCCCGCCCCGCTGGTGCCCGCCGAGCACGCCGCCGCCTTCGCCGAGGCGACCGTCGCCAACGCCCTGGACTGCCCCGGCCTGTGGGGCATCACCTGGTGGTGCTCCCACGACGTCTCCCGCGGCCTCGCCGACTTCCCCGAACTCGAATACTCCCTCGGCCTGCTGACCAACGACCGGCGGCCGAAGGACATCGCACGGGTGCTCGCCGACGCGGCCCGCCGGACCCACCCCGCCCCGGCACCGCGCACGACCGCCCTCGTCGTACCCGCCGACCCCGAGGGCCGTACGGCGCTCGCTCCGGGCGGGGCCCTGTACGACGCCTTCTTCCGGCTGACCGCCGACGGGGCCCGGCCCACCACCGTCCTCGACGTCCGCGCCGACGACGCGGACCATCTGCGGGCCCGTGGCATCACCGAGGTGGTCACCGCCGGGCAGGTGCTCCCGGCAGCGGGGGCGGGCGCGGCTCGGGCGACCGGTGCCGAGTGACATCCCCGCGCCCGTCACCCACCCTGGTAACCACCCTCCTTACGTACGACCTACGGAGCATCCCGCATGCATGACGACCGCACTCTGGTGGAAGCCCGCCTCAAGCGGGTCCTCGACGAACGCATCCGCCCCGCCGTGTACCCCGAGTCCGTACCCCTCCAGGTCGCGGTGTGGCACGCGCCCGGCGAGCCGGTGCCGGTCGCGGAGGGGCTGGCCGCCGAGCCCGAGCCGATCGAGGTGGGCGCCCGCTGGGGTGCTCCCTGGGGCACCAGCTGGTTCCGGGTGACGGGGACCGTGCCCACGGCGTGGGCGGGCAGGACCGTCGAGGCCCTGCTGGACCTCGGCTTCGACGAGAACATGCCCGGTTTCCAGTGCGAGGGCCTGGTCTACCGGCCCGACGGCACGCCGGTGAAGGGCCTGAACCCGCGCAACCAGTGGGTGCGGATCGGCGCGCCCGTGGCGGGCGGCGAGGAGGTGCGGCTGCACATCGAGGCCGCCTCCAACCCGGTCATCCTGGACTACCACCCCTTCCTGCCGACCCAGCTGGGCGACAAGGAGACCGCCGGCAGCGAGCCGCAGTACACCCTGACCCGCATGGACCTCGCCGTCTTCGACGAGACCGTGTGGCAGCTGGTGCTGGACCTGGAGGTGCTCGGGGAGCTGATGGCCGAGCTGCCGGTGGAGTCCGCGCGCCGCTGGGACATCCTGCGCGCCGTGGACCGGGCGCTGGACGCGGTGGACCTCCAGGACGTGAACGGCACGGCGGAGCGGGCCCGGCAGCAGCTCGCCGGCGTCCTGTCGGCCCCCGCCGTGCCGTCCGCGCACCGCATCAGCGCCGTCGGGCACGCGCACATCGACTCCGCCTGGCTGTGGCCGCTGCGGGAGACGGTGCGCAAGGTGGCCCGTACGACGTCCAACATGACCGCGCTGATCGAGGACGAGCCGGAGTTCGTCTTCGCCATGTCCCAGGCGCAGCAGTGGGCGTGGGTGAAGGAGCACCGGCCCGAGGTGTGGGCGCGGGTGAAGAAGGCCGTGGCGGAGGGCCGGTTCGTGCCGGCCGGCGGGATGTGGGTGGAGTCGGACACCAACATGCCCGGTTCGGAGGCGATGGCCCGGCAGTTCGTGCACGGCAAGCGGTTCTTCCTCGACGAGTTCGGCATCGAGAACGAGGAGGCCTGGCTGCCCGACACCTTCGGCTTCGCCGCGGGCCTGCCGCAGATCATCAAGGCGGCCGGCTCCAAGTGGCTGCTGACCCAGAAGATCTCCTGGTCGCAGACGAACAAGTTCCCCCACCACACCTTCCAGTGGGAGGGCATCGACGGCACCCGGATCTTCACGCACTTCCCGCCCGTCGACACCTACAACTGCTCCATGAAGGGCAGCGAGATCGCCCACGCGGCGAAGAACTTCAAGGACAAGGGCCGGGCCCGGCACTCGCTCGCGCCCACGGGCTGGGGTGACGGGGGCGGCGGCACCACCCGCGAGATGGTCGCCAAGGCGGCCCGGCTGCGCGACCTCGAAGGCTCGGCGACCGTCGAGTGGGAGACCCCGCGCGCGTTCTTCGAGAAGGCCGAGGCCGAGTACCCCGAGCCGCCGGTCTGGGTGGGCGAGCTGTACCTCGAACTGCACCGGGCGACGCTGACCAGCCAGGCCAAGACCAAGCAGGGCAACCGGCGCAGCGAACACCTGCTGCGCGAGGCCGAGCTGTGGGCGGCCACCGCGGCCGTGCGCACCGGCTTCCCCTACCCGTACGAGGAGCTGGACCGGATCTGGAAGACGGTGCTGCTGCACCAGTTCCACGACATCCTGCCCGGCTCGTCCATCGCCTGGGTCCACCGCGAGGCACGGGCCACGTACGAACGGATCGCGGGTGAGCTGACCGCGATCATCGAGGCCGCCCAGCGTGCCCTGGCCGGCGAGGGCGGCACCGAGCTGGTCTTCAACGCGGCCCCGCACCCCCGTGACGGTGTCCCGGCGGGCGGCGCCGCCACCCCGGCCGTGACCGGCGGCACCACGCTCGCGGCGCGCGCGGGCGGCGGGTTCACGCTGGACAACGGCAGCCTGCGGATCGAGGTCGACGCCCGGGGCCTGGTGGTGTCGGCGTACGACATCGCGGCCGGCCGGGAGACGGTCGCGCCGGGGCAGGCCGCCAACCTGCTCCAGCTGCACCCCGACTTCCCGAACATGTGGGACGCCTGGGACGTCGACGAGTTCTACCGCAACACCGTCACCGACCTCACCGACGCCGAGTCGGTGCTGCCGGGCGACGACGGGGCGTCGGTGCGGGTCGTCCGCGCCTTCGGCGACTCCCGGGTCACCCAGGTGCTGTCCCTGCGGGCGGGCGAGCGGCGGCTGGTCATCGACACCGAGGTCGACTGGCACGAGACGGAGAAGTTCCTCAAGCTGGCCTTCCCGCTCGACCTGCACGCCGAGCGGTACGCCTCCGAGACGCAGTTCGGGCACTTCCACCGGCCCACCCACACCAACACCTCCTGGGAGGCGGCCAAGTTCGAGGCCTGCAACCACCGCTTCGTCCACCTGGAGGAGCCCGGCTGGGGCGTCGCCGTCGTCAACGACTCGACGTACGGCCATGACGTGACCCGGACCGTGCGCTCCGACGGCGACCGCGGTACGACCACGACGGTCCGGGTGTCGTTGCTGCGCGCCCCGCGCTTCCCCGACCCCGAGACCGACCAGGGCGTCCACCGCTTCCGGCACGCCCTGGTGCCCGGCGCCGGGATCGGGGACGCGGTGCGCGAGGGCTGGCGGGTCAACCTGCCGGAACGGCGCCTGACCGGCGCCCACGAGGTCGCTCCGCTGGTCACCGTGGACGACGACGCGGTCGTGGTCACGGCGGTGAAGCTCGCCGACGACGGCAGCGGGGACGTGGTGGTCCGCTTCCACGAGGCCCACGGCGGCCGGGCCCGGGCCACGCTCACGGCCGGCTTCGAGGTCGCGGAGGTGACGGTGACGGACCTGCTGGAGCGCCCGCTGGCCACGGCGACCGCCCCGGAGCGGGACGGCGACCGGATCACCGTACGGCTGCGGCCGTTCGAGCTGGTGACGCTGCGGCTGCGGCGCGCCTGAGCGACGCGGCGCCGGCCGCGGCCCGTCACCGGGTCGCGGCCGGCGCCGCGTTCGGTGCCCGTCGCGGACTGCCGCTCGCGGGTGACCCGCTCAGCCGGGCGGGCGGAACCGTAACTGATCCGACGAGCGGCGAAATCCGTTACCCATGGGGGGAGATGGAGCGCGAACGACATTTCCGGCCGCCGCGGCGGGCGGCGCGGGCCACCGGGCAGTCGGCTTAACTAACGTGTCGGCGACGCGAAGGATCACGAGCGTTAGTAAGGTACCCCCATGAGTTCTCCAGCCTCCTCCGGCGACCGCGACAAGGTCGTCTCCAAGCTGCCGGGTCAGCTTCGGCAGGACCTGAAAATCAGAGCCGCCCAGCACGGCATCGAGATCCAGGCCGCCGTCGAGCAGGGCATCAGGGACTGGTGCGCCCTCGCCTCGGCCACCGAACCCGTCGACACCGCGGGCGCCGACTCCTTCTCCACCTTCCTCCCGCCCGGCCAGTGGGAGACGTTCCGCAAGGTGGCGGCGGACCGCAGCGTCTCCCTCATCCAGGGACTCGCCCAGTCCGTCAGGCTGTGGCTCGACTCCAACCCCGCGCCCGACGTCGAGCGGCCGAGCGTCACCCGCCGCGTCATCGTCTGCAACCAGAAGGGCGGGGTGGGCAAGACCGCCATCACGGCCGGCGTCGGCGAGGCGCTCGCCGAGTCCCCCAACGCCCTGCACGCCGTGCGCGTGTCGAAGGCGCTCGCCAAGGCCCTGCGGGCCGCCGACGCCGCGGAGGGCGAGGACGAGCCCCTGGAGATCGAGAACCTGCCCGGCCTCGGCATGCGGGTCCTGCTGGTGGACTTCGACCCCCAGTGTCACCTCACCAACCAGCTCGGCGCCGCTCCCCTGCCGATGAACGGCGACAGCCTCACCAACCACATGGCGGGCGACCCCAAGGGCGACCTGCGCGACCTCGTCGTGCCCATCGACGAGGAGACCTTCGGCAACCGTCTGCACCTGCTGCCCGCGTGCAACGACGCCTTCCTCCTCGACGTGCGGCTGTCCGCCGTACGGGCCCGTGAGGCCGCCCTGGAGCGGGCGCTCGCCCCGCTGGAGCCGGACTACGACGTCATCATCGTCGACTGCCCGCCCAGCCTGGGCCTCAGCATGGACGCCGCCGCCTACTACGGCAGGCGGCGCGACGGCGAGAAGCCCGGTCAGTCCGGTGCGCTCATCGTCGTGCAGGCCGAGGACAGTTCGGCCGACGCCTACGAACTGCTCACCACGCAGATCGACGACCTGCGCGACGACCTCCAGATCGACATCGACTACCTCGGTATCGTCGTCAACCTCTACGACTCGCGCCGCGGTTACATCGCCACCTCCTCGCTCCAGGGCTGGGTCGACATAAAGGATCCGAGGGTGGTGGGACTGATCGGCGACCTGAAGGAACAGAAGGAAGCGGTCCGCATGAAGCAGCCCCTGCTGTCCTACGCCCCCAAGTCGCAGCAGGCCATCGGGATGCGCGCACTGGCCCGGGAGATCTCATGAGCAAGGCCGACCAGCTGGGCGCCGGACGTTTCGGCGGCGCCCGGCCCGTCAGCGCACGCCGGCAGGCCGTGGCCGCCGCGACCGGAGTGCCGACCGAGGGCGTGGCTCCGCCCAGTGAACTGCCCGTCCACCAGATCAGCCCCAACCCCGACAACCCCCGCTCGCAGCTGGGCGATCTGACCGACCTCGCGGGCAGTCTGAAGACCCACGGTCAGAAGCAGGCCATCACGGTCATGAACCGCGATGCCTATCTCGCGGCCAACCCGGACCGCGCGGGCGACCTGGAGCCGAACACCACCCATGTCGTCATCGACGGCAGCAGCCGCCTGGCCGCCGCCCGCGAAGCCGGCCTCGCCACCGTCAAGGTCATGGTGAGCGACGAACAGGGCAGCACCTCGGAGGAGTTGCTCGAATCCGCGCTGGTCGCGAACATCCACCGGCAGGACCTGGAGGAACTCGACGAGGCCCGGGCGCTCCAGCGGCTGCTCGTCATCCACGGCAGCCAGACGGCCCTGGCCAAACGGCTGCACCGCTCCCAGGGCTGGGTGTCGCAGCGGCTGGCGCTGCTCACCCTCACCCCCGAACTTCAGGCGCGGATCGGCCAGGAACCCATCGACCTGCTGCGCGCCGTCGGCAACAAGCCGGCCGACCAGCAGATGGCGGCGCTCGAAGCGCTCAAGGCCGAACGCGCCCGCAAGGAGGCGGAGAAGGCGGCGCTCAAGGCCGCCCGCCAAGCGGAAACGGCGACGGCCGACCCCGGTGCGGCCGGGAGCGGCCACCCGGCCGTGTCCGGTGCCGGACAGGTCGCCGGTGCCGCGGCACCGGCGGCGCACGACGAACCGCCGGCGGCGCACGAGGAACCGCCGACCGTGCACGAGGAACCGCCGACGGTACCGGTCCAGGCACCACCGCCCCGGGCGGCCGGCGCCGGCAGCGTCCAGGCGCCGCCGACGCCGGCCGGCACCGCCGACGCGGGCCGGGAAGCCGCCCGGTCCGAGGCGTCACCCGCCGTGTCCTCCCCGGTGCCGTCGAAGCCGGCCCCGCCGGTCGCCCCTCCGCGCACGGCCGCCGCCCCCTCCGACGGCGCCCCGCCCCCGGCCGCCAACGGGCACCCCACCCGGACACTGCCGTACGACGAGCCCGGCCCCCTCGCGATGCTGCTGGACCGGAAGATCGAGAGTGACGACACGTTCTTCGACCTCGTCGACTTCCTGGGCGTCTGGGCCCTCAAGCGCGACCCCGCCCGGCTGGGCGAACTCGCGCAGCGCCTCGTCGACCAGGCCGCCGCTCAGGTCGACTGAACCGGTGTCGCCGCCCGTGTGTGAGCCGGGTGGGGCCTCCGACCAGACCCCACCCGGCCGCCGGCCGGGGGACCGGCCGACGTGGGTGCGGGCCCGGTGTCCGCGGACACCGGGCCCGCACCGCGGGGAAGGTGGCGCTCAGCCCCCGGGGGGATGGGGCCGCCGCGCCACACGTGGTCCAAGGCGGTCGGATGCCGATCGCCGGGATCCGGCACGATCCGGATCCCGTCCGAACCGAACACCTCCACTCTCTCGCCGCACGGCCTCCGCCGCCATGGGGCACACCCCACGATCGCAACCCGGACGGCATGAGGAAGTCCCTACACGGCCGGGCCAGTTGCCCACTCCGTGGCGAAGTGGCAGGCGGAGGCGTGGGCGGCGGGACCGGTCGTGTGCCGGAACTCCGCCGGGACCGCCAGCAGCGGGTCCTCCATGGCGCAGCGTTCGCGTGCCTTCCAGCAGCGGGTGCGGAACCGGCAGCCGGAGGGGACGTCCGTCGGGGAGGGCACGTCTCCGCTGAGGATGATCCGCTCCCGGCGGCCTGTGGCCTCCGGGTCCGGGACGGGCACGGCGGACAGCAGCGCCTGGGTGTAGGGGTGGGTGGGGTGGTCGTAGATCTCGCTGTCGCGGCCGGTCTCCACGATCCGTCCGAGGTACATCACCGCGACCCGGTCGGAGATGTGCCGCACGATCGACAGGTCGTGCGCGATGAAGAGGTACGACAGGTCGAACTCGCTCTGGAGCCGGCCGAGCAGGTTGACGACCTGCGCCTGGACGGAGACGTCGAGCGCCGAGACCGGCTCGTCGGCCACGATGATCTCGGGGCGCAGTGCGAGACCGCGGGCGATGCCGATGCGCTGGCGCTGGCCGCCGGAGAACTGGTGGGGGTAGCGGTTGACGTACTCGGGGTTGAGACCGACGACGTCCAGCAGTTCCTGCACCCTGCGGCGGCGGTCGCCCTTCGGGGCCGCCTCGGGGTGGATGTCGTACGGCTCGCCGATGATGTCCCCCACCGTCATGCGGGGGTTGAGGGAGGTGTACGGGTCCTGGAACACCATCTGGATGTTGCGGCGTACGGCCTTCAGGGCGCGGCCCGAGAGCCTGGTGATGTCCTCGCCCTTGTACCGGATGGCGCCGGCCGTCGGCCGCTCCAGGCTGACCAGCATCTTGGCGACCGTGGACTTGCCGCAGCCCGACTCCCCCACGATGCCGAGGGTCTCCCCGCGGTCGAGGGTGAAGTCGACGCCGTCGACGGCCCTGACGGCACCGACCTGCTTCTTGAACAGGATGCCCTGGGTGAGCGGGTAGTGCTTGACGAGCCCGCTGACTTCGAGGATCGGCTCAGGCATCGAGGCACTCCCTCCAGAAGTGGCAGGCGCTGCCCCGCTCGTCGGACACCTCGTACAGCGGGGGTTCGTCGGTGCGGCAGACGTCCCTGGCCATCGGGCACCGCGGGTGGAAGGCGCAGCCCGGCGGGATGTCCATGAGGTTGGGCGGCAGCCCCTTGATGGCGTACAGCTCCCGGCCCTTGGCGTCCAGGCGCGGGATCGACTCCAGCAGGCCCCTGGTGTAGGGGTGGGCGGGCGTCTTGTAGATGTCGCGCACCGGTGCCTGCTCCACGATCCGGCCCGCGTACATCACCGCGATCCGGTCCGCCACGTCCGCGACCACCCCCAGGTCGTGCGTGATGAGGATCAGTCCCATCCGGTACTCGCGCTGGAGCTCCGCGAGCAGGTCCATGACCTGGGCCTGTACCGTCACGTCCAGCGCGGTGGTGGGCTCGTCGGCGATGATCAGCGCCGGTTCCAGGGCCAGCGCCATGGCGATCATGATGCGCTGGCGCATCCCGCCGGAGAACTGGTGCGGGTACTGCCCGACCCGTTCCCTCGCCGCCGGGATGCGCACCCGGTCCATCAGCTCCACGGCCTTGGCCCGCGCGTCCTTCTTCGACATCCCCCGGTGCACCACGAACATCTCGCCGAGCTGGTCGCCCACCGTCAGCACCGGGTTGAGCGACGACAGCGCGTCCTGGAAGATCATCGCCAGCCGCGCGCCGCGCACCCGGCGCCGCTCGCTCTCCTTCAGCTTCAGCAGGTCCTTGCCCTGGAAGAGGATCTGGCCGCCGGTGATCCGGCCCGGCGGTGTGTCGAGGATCCCCATCACGGCCTGCGCGGTCACCGACTTGCCCGAGCCCGACTCGCCGAGCACCGCCAGGGTCTCGCCCGCGTCGACGCCGTAGGAGACGCCGTTGACCGCCTTGGCGACCCCGTCCCGGGTCCGGAACTCCACGTGCAGGTCACGCACTTCGAGCAGCATGACGACGACTCACCTCAGTTTCGGGTCGAGGGCGTCGCGCACCGCGTCGCCGAGCATGATGAAGGCCAGCACCGTGATCGCGAGCGCGCCCGCCGGCCACAGGAGCATGTGCGGGGCGTCGCGGATGTACGGCGAGGCCGCGGAGATGTCGATGCCCCAGCTCACCGTCGGCGGCTTGAGTCCCACCCCGAGGTAGGACAGGGTCGCCTCCAGCGAGATGTAGGTGCCCAGCGCGATGGTCGACACGACGATCACCGGGGCCACCGCGTTCGGCGCGATGTGCCGCAGCAGCAGGCGGGAGCTGGACGCGCCCAGGGCGCGGGCGGCCTGCACGTAGTCGTTCTGCTTGGCGGTGATGGCCGAGCCGCGCGCGATCCGGGACACCTGGGGCCAGCCGAGCAGCACCATGAAGCCGATCACCGGCCAGACGGTGTCGCTGGTGACCACCGACAGCAGTACCAGACCGCCGAGGACCACCGGGATCGCGAAGAAGACGTCGGTGACACGGGACAGGACCGCGTCCCAGACGCCCCCGACGAAGCCCGCGAGGCCGCCGAGCACGGAGCCCAGCACCGCGACCCCGAGGGTGGCCAGGACGCCCACGGTGACCGAGGTGCGGGCGCCGTACACGGTGCGCGTGTAGACGTCGCAGCCCTGGCCGTCGTACCCGAACGGGTGGCCCGGCTGGGAGCCCTGCTGGGCCTTGGCCAGGTCGCACGCGAGGGGGTTGCCCGACGCGATCAGCGACGGGCGAAGGGAGATGACCACGAGGAAGAGGATCACCAGGCCGGAGGCGAGGAACACCGGGTTGCGGCGCAGGTCGCGCCAGGCGTCCGACCAGAGGCCGCGCGGCTTCCCCCGCGGGTCGTCGGCGGTGGGCTCCAGGGAGCGGGCCTCGCTCGCCGCGAGGTCCATCGCACCGCCCGTGCCGGTCCCGGCGACGGCGCCCTCGGGTTCGTACGGCGGTTGCTCAGGCATAGCGGATCCTCGGGTCGAGTACGGCGTACAGGAGGTCGACGAGCAGGTTGGCCGCCAGGAAGACGAGGACGAGGACGGTGACGAAGCCGACGACCGTCTGGGTGTTCTGGCGCAGGATGCCCTGGTAGAGCTGGTAGCCGACACCATGGATGTTGAAGATCCGCTCGGTGACGATCGCCCCGCCCATCAGCGCGCCGATGTCCGTGCCGATGAACGTGACCACGGGGATGAGCGAGTTGCGCAGCAGGTGCCGGGTGATGACCCGGTGCCGGGGCAGCCCCTTCGCGACCGCGGTGCGCACGTAGTCGGCGCGCAGGTTCTCGGCGAGGGAGGTCCGGGTCAGCCGGGTGACGTAGGCCAGGGAGACCGAGGCGAGGACCAGGCCCGGCACGATCAGCTCGCCGAAGGCCGCGTCCGGGGAGACGGACGGGGAGATCCAGCGCCACTCGACGCCGAGCAGCAGCTGGAGCAGCAGGCCGGTGACGAACGTCGGCACGGAGATGACGACCAGGGTGAGCAGCAGCACGGCCGTGTCGAGGAGGCGGCCCCGGCGCAGACCGGTGAGCACGCCGAGGCCGAGGCCGAGGACGATCTCGAAGAGGACCGCCACGATCGTCAGCCGGACGGTGACCGGGAAGGCACTGCCCATCAGGTCGATGACCCTCTCACCGTTGAAGGCGGTGCCGAAGTCACCGGTGAAGACATGGCCCATGTAGGTCGCGTACTGCTGGAGCACCGGTTGGTCGAGGCCGAACTCGTGCTTGAGCCGGGCCGCGGTGGCCGGATCGCAGGCCTTGTCGCCGCACAGGCCCGCGACCGGGTCGCCCAGCACGTTCACCATCAGGAAGATCAGCAGCGTGGCCCCGATGAACACCGGGATCATCTGGAGCAGCCGCCGGACCACATACCGCCCCACGTGGCTCAGCCGACCTTGATCTCGTTGTACACGGGGACGCTGAACGGGTCCAGCATGACGTGCGAGAGCCGGTCGGACCAGCCGGCGCTGCCGTTCTGGTACCACAGCGGGACGGCCGCCATGGTGTCCCGCACGACGCCCTCCGCTTGCTGGAAGAGCTGGACGGCCCGGTGCGGGTCGGTCTGCGCGTTGGCCTCGTCGACGAGTTCGTCGAACTTCCTGTCCGACCACTTGCCGTCGTTGGAGGAGGCGTTCGTGTAGTACAGCGGCTGGAGGAAGTCCTGGATCAGCGGGTAGTCCATCTGCCAGCCCGCGCGGAACGGTCCGGTCATCTTGTCCTGGCCGATCAGGTTGCGGAAGTCGGCGAAGGTGCCGACCGGGTTGCCGACGCACGCCTTGTCGTCGCCGAGGGCGTTGTTGACGGAGTTGCACACGGCGTCCACCCACTCCTTGTGCGAGCCGGTGTCCGCGTTGTAGGTGATCTTGAGCTGGCCGCCGGGGATGCCGCCGCCCTCCTCGATGAGCTTCTTGGCCTCGGCCGGGTCGTAGTCGCAGGCGGCGCCGCAGAGCCCCTTGTCGTAGCCACCGCTCGCGCCGAGGACCGGGGAGGTCCAGTCGGTGGCGGGGGTGCGGGTGTTCTGGAAGATCGTCTTGGTGATCTGGGCGCGGTTGATCGCCATCGACAGGCCCTTGCGGACCTTCGCGGCGCCGGGGGTGTTCCAGCCCTTGTCGTAGAACGGGAAGGCGAGGGTCTGGATGATGCCGGCGGGGGTGCTCAGGTAGCGGTTGCCCAGATCCCGGTGGACGTTGCCCAGTTGCTGGGCCGGGACGTCGTCGACGAGGTCGAGGTTGCCGGCCAGCAGGTCGGTGTAGGCCGTGTTGTTGTCGGTGTACACCTTCAGGTCCACACCGGCGTTCCGGGCCTTGTCCGCGCCGGGGTAGGCGTCCCACGTGCGCAGCCGCATCTCGGAGCCCTTGGCGTACGAGGTGATGGTGTACGGGCCGTCGCCGACCGGCTTGGCCAGCCAGGCGGCGTGGTCGGTGAAGAAGGCCTTCGGCAGGGGCGCGAACGCCACGTAGCCGAGAGTGTCGGGGAACGTGGAGAACTTCTGGCTGAGCTTGACGGTGAAGGTGTGGTCGTCGACGACCTTGAGGCCGGAGAGCGTGTCGGCGGTCTGCTTCCCGCTGTCGGGGTGGACCTTGTCGTAGCCGTCGATGTAGCCGAAGAAGTAGGCGTTCTTCTGGTTGTTCTTCAGGCTCGCGCCGTAGTTCCAGGCGTCGACGAAGGACGCGGCCGTGACGGGCTCGCCGTTGCTGAACGTCCAGCCCTTCTTGACCTTGATGGTGAAGGTCTGCGAGTCCTTGGTGGTGATGCTCTCGGCCAGCGCGTTCTCGGCCTTGCCGGTTCTCGGGTCGTACTGCTTCAGCCCCCGGAAGATCATGCCGAGCACCTTGCCGCCCTGCACCTCGTTGGTGTTGGCCGGCTCCAGCGGGTTCTGCGGATCGCCCCAGACCGCGCTGAGGACGGCGTCGCCGCTGCCGCTGCCGCCGCCGTCCGAGCCGCCACCGCCGCCGCACGCGGTGAGGGTGAGGGCCGCCGCCGCGGCGAGGGCGGGCCAGGTGGCATGGGTGACTGCGCGCATGGGTCTCTCCTCGGGGACGGACCGTGACCGCGGACGGGTAGTTGACCGGAAAGGTAGACATCGACCGGTGGGCCCGGCATCACACGTTTGCGCGATATGCGCCCCTGGCCGCCTGTGTGGCGGGCCGACGCCGCGGAGCCGCACCTGCTCGCACACCTCGCGGGCGCACGCCCCGCGCCTGCCATGTGGACATGTCTTCCGCTCCCGTGCGGATACATTGCACACTCCAGGTGTCTCGATTCATCCACGGGCAGGCGGAACATGGGCGCACGACAGGAGAAGACGGGCCGGCGACTGGGGCTGACGAGCCTCACGGTCGCGGCGAGCGGCCTGCTCGCCTTGTTGATCGGTGTGGCGTTCGCCGTCCTGCTGTTCGCGATCTCCGACGCGAACAGCTCCGTCTCGGCCCGGCGCGCGTCCCGGACGGCCCTCGTCGAAGCCGGTGGCATGGAGCAGTTGCTCCTCGACCTGGAGACCGGGCAGCGCGGTTATGTGATCACCGAGCGGGAGGAGTTCCTCCAGCCGTGGCAGGCGGCGCGCAAGGCGTTGCCCGCGGAGGAGCGGCGGTTCACGGACAGCGCCACCTCCCCGGGACAGCGGCGCGCCGCCGAGCGGATCACGCGCGGCGTCAAGTCCTTCCTGAACGACTACTCGGTCCCGCTGGTCGAGATGGTCCGGCGGGGTGATCCCGCCGCGTCCGGCCTGAAGGAGACGGCCGAGGGCAAACAGCGCGTCGACGTCCTGCGGGCACAGTTCGACAGCTACACGACGGACGAACGCGCCCAGCTCGCGGAACGCACGGACGCGGCGGGCGCCAACAGCCGCCAGGCGGTGCTCGCCGCCGCCCTGGGACTCGCGGCGTCGACCGCGCTCGTGGCCGTCTTCACGGTGCTCCAGCACCGTGCGGTGGTACGGCCGGTGCGCGGGGCGGCAGCCGCGGCGGAGGAACTCGCGGGCGGTGACCTGAGCGTGCGGATGGCGCCCAGCAAAGTGGCGGAGATCGGGGCACTGGGCACCTCCTTCAACACCATGGCGGCATCCCTCCAGGACAGCCGCAGACGCATCATGGAGAGCACCGAGGCCGTGCACCGGCGTACGGCCCGGGACCTGCACGACGGGGCACAGCAGCGTCTGGTGAGCCTGATGATCGGGCTCCGGCTGGCACGGGAGCTGATACCGCGGACGGAGACGGCCGCGATCGATCTGCTGGACCAGTCCATCGACAACGCGCAGACGGCGATCAACGAGCTGAGGGAGCTCGCCTCGGGCATCTACCCGCTCGTGCTGACGGTGAAGGGCCTGGTGCCGGCGGTGAAGGACCTGGCGTCCCGGTGCCCGGTGCCGACCGTCGTCGAGAGCCGGGACGAGCGGCGGATCTCCTCCACCGTCGAGTCGAACGCGTACTTCGTCGTGGCCGAAGCGGTGACGAACGCGGTCAAGCACGCCCAGGCGTCCCGGATCGACGTCACCCTCGACTTCGGGGACGTGCTGCGGATCAAGGTCGCCGACGACGGCGTCGGCGGCGTCGGCAAGGCCACCGCCGGCAACGGGATGAGCGGGCTCGCGGACCGCGTGGCGGCCTTCGACGGGAAGCTGGCCATCGACTCCCCGCCCGGCGGGGGCACCACCATCCTGATCCAGATACCGATCCCGGCCTGAGCCGGGAGGCGGGGGCTGCGCTGCGCGCGCTCACATGTGTGTCCCTGGGCGCGGTCGCGCGGTCAGAGCGGGACGACCGCCGTGACCGTGGTGCCGGCGCCGGGCGTGTGGCGCACCCGCAGGGTGCCGTCCAGGCTCGCGGCCCGCTCCGTCAGGGCGGCCAGCGCCGCCAGGTCCGCCGCTCCGGCCGGCGGCGCCCCGTCGTCCACGACGGTGACCACGAGGCTCGCCCCGAGGTCGGCGGTCACCCGGACGCGGGCGGCGTCGCCGTTCTCCACGGCTCGCTCGACGGCCTCCGCGACGAGGAGGTACAGGTGCGACTCGACCAGCCGGGGCAGCCGTCCGGGCAGGGAGCCCGAGACCGTCATCGGCACCGGGCAGCGTCCGGCAAGGGCGGCGAGCGCCGCGGGAAGCCCTCCGGCGCGCAGGGCTCCGGGGCTCAGGGCGTCGGTGACCTCCCGCACGCCGGCCAGGGCCGCCTCCGTGTCGCGGACCACGTCGTGGAGCAGATCGATCACCAGAGCGGGTGCCGGGCCCAGCTCCTGCCGCGCCAGGCCCAGGCCGAGCAGGGCTCGCACCAGGCGCTCCTGGACCGTGTGCTGGAGGGTCCGGGCGTAGCGGTGCTGTCGTTCCACCTGCCGGTGCGCGAGGAGCGGGAACGGCCCGTCGTCCGGCATCCCGCGCCCGGCGCGGGCCGGCCCGGCGAGGGGCACGAAGGCGTACAGGACCGCGTCGCCGCCCGGCCGGCACAGCGGCACGCGGGTCCACTCGACCGGGAGCAGGGAGCCGTCGACCCGGGTGAGCGTGCCCCGACCGCTTGCGGGCCCGGTCCGCCCGGCGGTCTCCGGCTGCCCGGAGGCGGTGGCCGGGCCGCCGTCGGTGCCCGGCGGACCGGACGGACGGCGATCAGTGCCCGGCACGTCAGCCGGACAGCCGTCCATGCCCAACAGGTCGGACGGACGGCCGTCAATGCTCAGAAGATTGGACGGACGACCGTCCGTGCCCGGCACCTCAGCCGGACGGCGATCAATGCCCGGCACCTCAGCCGGACAGCCGTCCATGCCCAACAGGTCGGACGGACGGCCGTCAATGCTCAGCAGATCGGACGGACGACCGTCCGTGCCCGGCACCTCAGCCGGACCACGATCAATGCCCGGCACCTCAGCCGGACAGCCGTCCGTGCCCAACAGGTCGGACGGACGGCCGTGTCCCAGCGCCTCGGCGGCGGCGGGGTTCGCGTAGCGCACCGAGTGATCGGCGTCCACGGCCCAGACCGGCTGCCGTATGACGTCAAAGACGCTTCCCAGCTCATCGGCGATCGACGTCATCGCGCTCGTTCCTTCCCCCCGGGGCTCGGCACCCTGCCCTAGCGGCGTCGGAGAGCGACGCCGGCGGACAGCGGCCGCCGCACGTCCCCACGCGAGGCGGAGCCACGCACCTGAGCGCGCCGGCGCCGCTGGTCTCGACTCTCACAGACACGCCTGGTCGACGCATCCGTCATTTGACTGGGAGCCGCCTCGTGCGAGGTGCGCGGTGCACGGTGCCGATGCGTCGCGGTGCCGGAGGGGACGGTCCGCCAAGGAGCGCGGCCGGTCAGCCGGTTGCCGCGGGGCGGGGGGTCACTCCCGCCCCTGGGCGGCGGGCGTGATTCCCGCGAAGCGGTAGGCGTCCGCCTCCTCCAGCGTCTCGTGCTCCAGCAGCGCGATGGCCAGACCGTCCAGACGGTGGCGGTTCTCCTCCAGAGTGCGGCACGCCTCGGCGTAGCACTCCTCGACGATCCGGCGCACCTCGCCGTCGACCAGGTCGAGGGTGCGCGGGGCGGCGGACAGCCCGTAGGGCTGCTGACCGTCGTCGGGCAGCACCGACAGGTGTCCCACCCGGTCGCTCATCCCCCACCGCGTCACCATCCCGCGCGCGATGCCGGTGACGTGTTCCAGGTCGTTCTCGGCGCCGGTGGTGATCACCCCGAACACGACCCGCTCGGCCGCCATGCCGCCGAGGGCGCCGATGATCCGGCCGCGCAGGTACTCCTCCGTGTACGCGTACTTGTCGGCGTCCGGTGTCGACAGGGTCACCCCCAGGGCCCGGCCGCGCGGCACGATGGTGATCTTCCGGACCGGGTCGGCGCCCGGCTGGAGCATGCCGAGCAGGGCGTGGCCGCTCTCGTGGTAGGCGGTGCGCCGGCGCTCCTCCTCGGGCATCACCAGCGGGCGCTGCGCGCCGAGTTGCACCTTCTCCAGGGCGTCGGACAGATCGTGTCCGGTCACCCGGTCCCGGTCGCGCTTGACCGCGAGCAGCGCGGCCTCGTTGGCGAGGTTGGCCAGTTCGGCGCCGGTCATGCCCGGGGTCGTACGGGCGATCCGGGCCAGGTCGACGTCGCCGGCGAGCGGCATGGACCGGGTGTGGATGCGCAGGATGGCCTCGCGGCCCTTGCGGTCCGGCGGGGAGACGGTGACCACCCGGTCGAACCGTCCGGGCCGGGTCAGCGCCGGGTCCAGGATCTCGGCCCGGTTGGTCGCGGCGACCACGACGACGCCGTCGGAGGCGGAGAAGCCGTCCATCTCCGTGAGGATCTGGTTGAGCGTCTGCTCGCGTTCGTCGTGTCCGCCCACCGCCGAACCGGTGCGCGCCCGGCCGATGGTGTCGATCTCGTCGATGAAGACGATCGACGGGGCCACCTTGCGGGCCTCGGCGAACAGCTCGCGCACCCGGGAGGCGCCCACGCCGACGATCATCTCGATGAACTCGGAGGCCGAGGCGGAGAAGAAGGGCACCCCGGCCTCGCCGGCCACCGCCCGCGCCAGCAGCGTCTTCCCGGTGCCGGGGGGACCGGCGAGCAGTACGCCGCGGGGCATCTTCGCGCCCATGCGGCGGTATGCCTCGGGCCGCTTGAGGAAGTCGACGACGTCGTTGAGTTCGTCCTCGACCTCGTCGATGCCGGCCACGTCGGCGAACGTCGTGCGCCCCTGCTCCGGCTCCACCGGCTTCGGCGGCTTGCGGCCCAGGATCCCGCTCATGCCGCCGCCGAGACCGCCTCCCGCCTTGCGGGCGACGAACACCCATACGGCGATGAGCAGCGCGGTCGGCAGCAGCGACACCAGCAACGACTGGCCGAGGCCCGGTCCCTGCGCCACCGGCGACGCGGAGACCGAGACCTTCTGCCGCGTGATCTCCCGCCACAGCCCGTCGTCGTCGGCGAAGGCGGGCTCGTACGTCTTGAACCGGACGTAGGTGGCGCCGTGGTCACCACCGGGCACCTCGCGGGCCTTCTTCAGCGTTCCCTGGATCTGCGAGCCCTGGGAGTAGACGGTCTTGACGTTGCCCGAGTCCAGTTGCGCGGTGAAGTCGGTGTAGTCGATGGAGGTGGTGCCGTCGCCGTGCATGGTGTTGTAGAGCAGGCCGGTCCCCAGGTAGATGACGAGGATGACCACGATCTGCACCAGGCAGCCGTTGCGCGAGCGCCGGCCGTTCGGCGCGGGCGGCCCGCCCGGCACTCCCTCGGAACGCCACGGGGACCGCGGGTCGTGTCGGGGCGGTACGGGTGCGGCCATCGGACTTCTCTCCTTGCGGGCGACGCGGTGCTCGTCTGCGGACGGGGGCGGTGCGGGGTGGCGGTAGGTCGGGGGAGGCAGTAGGCCAGGGGCCGTAGGTCAGGGGAGGCGGCAGGTCACGGGAGGCGGTTGGCGCGCCGGACCAGGGCGGTGGACAACAGGCCGAGGACCAGGGCGAGCACACCGAGGACCACGCCGTCGACGGCGGCGGCGCGTCCCGGATGCCGGACCACCGCCCAGGGCGAGAACACCATCCACAGACCCGTCACCCCCAGGGCGGCGCTCAGCCCGGTCATGCGCTCGGGGGCCACCGTGAAGCCGACGGTCAGGAGGCAGACGGCGCAGCCCACGACCAGGTCGTGCACGGCGAGGTCGTGGTGGGCGGCGGCGAAACCCAGCACCCACGGCGACACGGCGTAGAACAGACCGACCAGGAACACCGGGCCGTTCAGCAGCGCCACGTCGTGGCCGCCCAGGACCCGGACGCGGCGCTCCCGCGTCCCGAAGGCATCCGGACGGCGCGCCACGTCGTCCCTTCCACGGGTAAAACCAGACACCTGGGGTCTCCTCACTCGCCGCTCCAGTCGACACCTCACGGCGCCGGCGCCGCGTACGACATGGTGGTACCGACCCCTCGGGCACACATCACACATGTGAGTGATCGGCCCGTGGCACGTGTCGCGTCGTACCGGGGGCGGCGACGCGCCCGCGTCAGGCCGCGCCCGCGGTGCCCGTGTCGAACTGCCTGCGGTCCGCGTCCGACATACCGCCCCAGATTCCGTAGGATTCCCCGTGCTTGAGGGCCGTGGCCGCGCAGATGTCGGCGACCTCGCACCGGCCGCAGATGCGCCGGGCCCGCTCCTCCCGGTCGCGGCGCGCCCGCCCCCGCTCCCCCGGCGGGGAGAAGAAGGTGGAGCTGCTCATGCCGCGGCAGGCCGCGCGCTGCTGCCACTGCCAGTCGCTGAGGAGGGGCCGCGGGTTGCTTGGCATCGTCTTCGTCTTCCTTCCGAGAAGGGGTGTGCAACGGTTCTTCGGGACACACGTCCCGGTGTCTGCTCGCTCGTGCGGTGCCGGCGGTGGACGCCTCACTCCGCCAGCTGGACCAGCTCGTCCCAGTTCACCCCGTCCAGCTCGGCCCCGCGCGGCACCATGGTGTAGGTCCCGGCGAGCCATGTCATGACCGGTCCGGCGGGGATCTCGAAGAGCGCCGTACGGGCGCCTCCCACCCGCACGCAGAAGGAGGACGGTTCGCCGTCGAGGTCGCACACCGGCCAGAGCACCACATCGCCCTCGCCCACCCGGGCGGACATGCCGTCGGCCAGCAGGTCCCGGGAGAAGACCCAGCGCACCGGCCGCTCGCCGTCGGAGTCGAGGACCAGGGTGACCGCCAGCGGGTCATGGGTGTCGTAGGAGATCTCGGAGTTCAGCGTGAGGGTGAGGTCCGAGGTCACCCAGTGTGTGACCTCCAGTGAGAGCTGGCACTTCTTCATGGTCGCCTCCTCGGGGCTCGGCCGGTCGACCGGCCTGGAAACGTGGGTTGTCGTGTTCTGCGGTCCTGCCGCGCGGCTGCCTGGGAGCGCGCCGCCCCGGCCGGGCCCGGCTCAGTCGATCGCGCGCAGGGTGCGGGGGTGCCGCCGTACCGCGGCGAACGCCTCGACCGCGCCGGTGGCCATCAGTACGGAGCCGCCGACGTCGGCCAGCTGCCCCAGGGACGAGAAGGGGAAGGCGGTGATGAACAGGCCCGCCGAGACGATCACCGCGTTCAGTACGTCGTCGTAGACGAAGACATGACTCACCGAGGACGAGGTGGCGGAGACGGCCATGGTGAGTCCCCGCAGCAGCCAGCCGCAGCCGGTCCACAGTCCGAGCAGGAACAGGGTGTCGGCCCGGCCGTGGAAGAGGACCGCGCCGAGCAGCAGCGCGGCGACGCCTCCGGCGGCCAGCATCCAGCGCACCGCCGCCGACGCCTTCGACTCGTGGACCGCCAGCAGTTGCAGGACCCCCTGCACGGCCAGGTGCACCCCGAAGAACGCGCCGGCCTGCGTCACCGTACGGACCTGCGTGACGATCAGCGCGCCCCCGACGGTCGCCGAGACCAGAGAACCGGCCAGCATCGCCCTCCGGGTGAGGACACCGCCCGGGCCGGCGACCATGCGTACGCCGGTACTGCCCAGGGGGTGACGGACCTCGGCCCGAATGGTTTCCAGCTGTGCCATGCCCAGTTCCCGTTCGTCAGCCGCAGGCGTCCGGTGCACTGCGGGCCTTGTTGTCGTTGTCGCCGTTCAGACGTGCCGGTTCCGGTGGGCCGGTCGGCGCGCGAGGTGTCCAGTGGTGGCGGCTGTCCGTCGCGTCGCGTTCCCCCCCGGACAGCACCCCTGCGTCCGCCGGCCCTCCGGACCCCCGTGGCGGCGGGCCGGGCTGACCGGGAACCCCCCGGATACAAGCGTTAGTCTCGGATCGGGCCGCTTCCGGGTCTGTCGTGTGATCCCTCGCGCTTCTTAGGGGCTCCCCCACGCCCGTGTAGGGTCCGCCCCACACCCGGGCGGTCATCGGCCCTGTGACGTGCGGCGGCGTGCTCGCGCCGGCCGCAGCGCGCCGGCCGGATCCGGGGTGGCACACACGCAGACGTCGGGTTGTCCCCACATCGCCCGTGGAGTTCGCCCCCTGCGCCTTTCAGGTGTGCTTGACAGCCACCGGCGGCGACGGCGGCACATCCTGTGTCACGAACCGAACCGAGGTGACATCACGTGTGCGGGCCCTGGACCAGGCGGAACGCGGCCGGCCGCGCGGCACACGACCACTGGAGGCTGCCTTGATCCAGGCGACTGACATCCCGCCGACGACGGACGGCGCCGCCGTCCCCGTGCCCGCGGCGGTCCCGCGCGGGCACGGGCGCCAGCGGGAGCAGATCCTCCAGCGAGTGCTGCGGCTCCTCCACCGCGAGGAGGGAGGGGTGCTGTGGATCGAGGGGCCCGCCGGCGCCGGGAAGTCCCGTCTGCTGGCCTTCGCCGCCGAGGAGGCGGCGCCGGCCGGGGCCCTGGTCCTGACCGGCGGCGGCGTCGCCGGGCACGGCATGCCACCGCTGGCCCCCCTGCTGGACGCCCTCGGTCCGCTACCGGCGCTCCGGAGCCGCGAGCCCGGTAGCGCGCATCGCGAGCCGGGGACGTACCCCGAGGCCGGTTCTCCGTACCAGTTGATGCGGCAGGTGGAGGACCGCCTGCGGGACCTCGCCCACGACCGGCCGCTCGTCGTCGTCCTCGACGACGTGCAGCACTGCGACGAACCGACGTTGCTCGCGGTGCGGGGACTCACCGCGCGGCTCGCCGGGCTGCCGCTGCTGTGGGTGCTCGCCGCACGGTCCCACCACGACGTGCCGGCCGTGGAGTCGCTGCGGCGCGATCTGCTCACCGAGCGGGCGGTCCCCCTCGACGTCCCGGCCCTGGACCCGGAGGCCGTACGGCTGCTGGTCCGGGACCTGTTGGGGCCGCGGGCCGCGCAGGCGGATCCGTACCTGCCCCTCTGCGGCGGCCTGCCGGGCGCCGTCAGACAGCTGTGCGCCCTCCTCGCCTCGCGGACCGGGACCCCCGGCGCCGTCCGTACCGGCGGGGACCCGGTGGCCGGGGCGGTGGCCGCCCGCAGGCTCGACCAGTTGACGCGGCACGCGAAGGAGCTGGTGCTGATCGCCTCCGCGCTGGGCGACAGCCTCACCGTCCGGCACCTGTCCCGGGTGCTCGGCTGCCGCGAGTCCGCCCTGCTGCGCCCCCTCGGCGAGGTACTGGCGGCAGGGCTGATGCGGGCCGGGCAGCAGCACCTCGCCTTCGCGCACCCGTCCGTGCGCGACGCCGTCGTCGCCACCCTGCCGCCGCCCGTACGGCTGTCCGTGCGCCGGCGCTCGGTCGACCTGCGGCTCGCGGACGGCACGCCCCCGGCGGTGCTCGCCGCCGAGATCGCCGAACTGGCCGAGCCCGGCGACGAGCACGCGATCCGCGTCCTGGCGACCGCCGCCCGGGAGCTGGCACCCCACTCGCCCGCGACGGCCGCGGCCCACCTGCGCCGTGCGATGGAGCTGAGCCAGGACGCCGCTCCCCGGCGGATGCGGCTGGCGGCACGGCTGATTCCGCTGCTGTGGGAGACGGGCGAGGCCGACGAGGCCCGCGCCCTGGCCCGCGAGGTGGTTCAGGTGCCGCCGGACGCGGCCACCCACGCGCGGGTGTGCCTGGAACTGACCCGGATGGGCGGCCGGTTCCCGGTGGCCGAGGCCGAGGCGCATCTGCGCCGGGCCCTGGGCCATCGCGAGGTGCCGCAGCCGGTGAAGGACCAGTTGCTGTCGACGACCCTGCTGAACCGTCTGCTGGCGGGCGAGGCCGAGGAGGCCGGCGGAGCCCTGGCCGGATCCCTGGCCCGCGCCCGGGGCACACACCCGCTCAACGACCTGACGCAGCGCACCCTCCGGTCGATGAGCGCCTGCCACCGGCAACGGTGGACCGAGGCGCTCGGACACAGCGAGTCGGTGCCGGCGAAGGTCGCCGAACTGGACCCGGCGTACGGGGCCGCCCTCCCCGAAGTGGTCGTCTCGACGGTCTGGAGGGCCGCGCTGCTGGGCCTGGCCGGTGACGGCACGGCCGCCGCGGAACTGGTGGAGGGCGGTCTGGCGGACGCGGAGCAGCGGGGCCGGCGGGCGTACCTGCCGCTGTGGCGCACCGCGCGGGCCCGGCTGCTGCTGGACGGCGGCCGGCTGCCGGAGGCGGCACGGGAACTGGCGGCGGCACAGGAACCGGCGGCGGCACGGGAACCGGCCGCCGCCGGGGCCGGGCCGCGTGCTTCGGGGACGTCCGCGGCGAGCGAGGCGGCCATGGTGTGCGCCCGGGCCCGGATCGCCTTCCACACCGGGGACGACGCCGAACTGGAGGCCTGCTCGGCCCTGGCGGCGGCCTGCCTGGAGGGCCAGGACCGGCAGTCGCGCAGGGCCGGGGCGTGGATCGCGGTCCTGACCGCCCTGTACCGGGACGAGGCCCTGACCCGTCATCAGCTCGGCGTGGCCGCCGCCCACCTGCGCCGCGGCTTCCTCCACGCGACCTGCCTCGACGCCGGGGACGTGGTGCTGCTGGTGGCGGCCGCCCTGGCCTCCGGGCAGCGTGACATGGCCGCCGCGGCGGTGGAGTTCGCCGAGGAACGGGCCCGGCTCAACCCCGGCCTGCCGCTGTTCGCGGGCGCCGCCGCGCACGCCCGGGGCCTGTTCGCCCGGGACGCGGACCTGCTCGCCGAGGCGGCGGAACTCCACGGGGCCGCCCGCCCCCTGCTGCGGGCCCGCGCCCTGGAGGACGCCGGGGAGTGCGCCGCCTTGCCCGACGCCGGCACGGCCCGGTCGCGCTTCGAGGAGGCGTTGCGGCTCTACACCGGGTGCGGGGCACAGCGTGACGCGCGGCGGGTGCACGGCAGGCTCCGCAAGCTGGGCATCCGGCCCCTCGGCACGGCGTGCGCCGCCGCCCCCGCCGTCCCGGAGCCGGAATGGCGCGGGCTGACCCGGTCGGAACTCGGCGTGGTGCGGCTGATCGCTCACGGTGCCACCAATCGCGAGGCGGCGGAGCGGCTGTTCCTGTCCCCGCACACCGTGAACACGCACCTGCGGCACGCCTTCGAGAAGCTCGGCGTCCGCTCCCGGGTCCAGCTGGCCCGCCTGTACGCGCGGGAGGTCGACTCGGCGGCGGTCTCCGCCTGAGCGGCCGGCGCGCCGGGGTCCGCGCGCTCGGCCGGGCACTTCCGCGCCGGACGCCACACGATCCGGCGGGTTCCGGTCACCGTGCCCTCGTCAACTCGACCCGTCAACTCGACTCGTCAACCAGGCACGACACACCGCAGGCTAAGATTCCGCCATGAGCCAACCACTGCGGGCGGTGCTCGGAGAAGACCAGCCGATCGTACGCGAGGGCATCGCGACCATCCTGCGCCACGCGGGCATCGACGTCGTCGCGTCCGTCGACAACGCGGTGGACCTCGTCCGCGCCGCCGAGGAACACCGGCCCGATGTGGTGATCACCGACATCCGGATGCCGCCGGCCCTGGAGGCCGACGGCCTGGACGCCGTACGGAAGATCCGCGCGGCACGGCCGGAGACCGCCGTGATCGTCCTCTCGCAGTTCCTCGACTCCTCCTACGCGCTCGATCTGGTCGGGGACGATCCGAGCGGGGTGGGTTACCTGCTGAAGGAGAAGGTGGCCAGTCCCCAGATCCTCATAGACGCCGTCGAGCGGGTCGTGGCCCGCGACTCGGCGCTCGACCCGGACGTCATCTCGGCCCTGCTGGGGCGCAAGCGCCCGGAGGACCCGCTGGCGGCGCTGACGCCGAAGGAGCGGGAGGTTCTGGCCCTCATGGCCGAGGGCCACTCCAACACCGGGATCTCCGAGAAGCTCTTCGTGAGCGTCGCCGCCGTGGAACGGCACGTGACCGGCATCTTCATGAAGCTGGGGCTCAGCCAGACGGCTTCCGGGCAGCACCGGCGGGTGCTGGCGGTGCTGCGCTACCTCGGGCAGTAACCGGGGGGCTGCCGGGGCTCACCGCCCGGGGCCCGCGGGCCCGGGCGGGCCGGGCCGGGCCGTCAGGGCGCCGAGGGGGCGAACAGGCCCCGCAGATCGGCGTCGAACAGCTTGTCCTTGGCGACGAAGGACTCGATTCCCGCTCCGCGCAGTTCCTCCTGCGACCAGAACGACTTGTCCGTGGAGGTCAGCACGATCCGCGGCGGGGCGTCCTCCTCGGCCAGCCGGCGGGCCACGCTCAATCCGTCCAGGTCGGGCAGGTGCAGGTCGAGCAGCAGTCCGTCGGGGCGGTGTGCCCGCACCGCGGCCAAGGCCGAGGCGCCGTCCCGGGACTCCGCCACGACACGCAGGCCCCGTGCCGTCAGCAGCGTCGTGGCGATGCGGCGGAATCCGGGGTCGTCGTCGACGACGACGATGTTGATGCACATGTCCTCAGCATGCCCAACGGTCGGACGGCGGGGCCATAGGGGGAGCCCTACGGTTTGTGTATCACTCATGCAAGGGGATTTCCGCACGCGCCCTTGTGGCCTCCCGCACCGGACGGGCGGCGTCGGGCGGGTTCCGCCTCGACCGCGCGGCCTCCCCTCCCCTGTCCGCGGCCCGCTCGATCAGCGCGCGGGTGCGCGGCGGCAGTTCCTCGCGCAGCGAGACGACGGTGCTGGTGCGCACGACACCCGGCACGTCGAGGAGTTCCCCCGAGACGCGGTGCGGGTCCGCGGTGTCACGGGCGACGACCTTCAGCCGAGGGCGGCGGGGGCCCTGCGCACACCGCCGCGGAAACATGGGGTCCGCTCCATCACGCGGGACGTCCGCAGCGAGAAACATACGTTCTGACCTCCCCGGAACCGGCTGTCCCCGGGGGACGCGCCGCCGTTTCCGTCGCGCGTCCGTGGCGTCAGTCGGCGGCCGGACCCCGCGCGTCCTGGCCGGTGCACACCCCGTTCTCCCAGGCCCAGGCGGCGATCTCCACCCGGTTGCGGGCGGCGAGCTTGCGCTGGACGCTCCCGAGGTGCGTCTTGACGGTGGACAGGGAGACGTGCAGCTCGGCCGCCAGCTCCTCGTTGGTACGGCCGCGCGCGACGAGTCGTACGACGTCCAACTCGCGGGCGGTGAGCGGGAGTTCGAGCACTGTCGGGCGGGCGGGGGGCGAGCCGCGCCGCCGGCCCGCGGGCCTGCCGGGGGCGGCCGGGGACACGGCGTCGGACGCGGCGTCGGTCATGTGCCGGAGCAGCCGCACCGTCACCGCCGGGGAGATCAGGGCGTTGTCGGCGGCCACCGCCCGCACCGCCTCGACGAGCAGCGCGGGGGAACCGTCCTTGAGGAGGAAGCCGTAGGCGCCGTTGCGCAGCGCCCGGTACACGTACTCGTCCAGGTCGAAGGTGGTGGCGATGAGCACCTTCAGCGGGTCGGCCGCCTCCGGGCCCGCCAGCAGCCTGGTCGCCTCCAGGCCGTCGATTCCCGGCATCCTGATGTCCAGCAGGCACACGTCGGGACGCAGCCGCCGGGCCTCCCGCACCGCGCTGGTGCCGTCGGCCACCGAGGCGACGATCTCCATGTCGGGCTGGGCGCCGAGGATCATGCCGTAGGCCGAGCGGATCATCTGCTGGTCGTCGGCGATGAGGATGCTGATCGTCATGGCTCCAGGGTGGCAGTCGTACGGTCGTCACCGTGACGCCGGTCGTCGCCGGGGACGGGCAGCGGGCCGGGCAGCGGGATGTGCGCCTCGACGAGCCAGCCGACGCCCGCTCGCGCCCCCGCGGTGACGGTGCCGCCGACCATGGCCGCGCGTTCCGCCAGCCCGACCAGTCCGTAGCCGGAGCGCGCGGGCCGGCCCACGCCGCCGGCGGGTTCGCCCGCGCCGCCGTCGGCGAGTTCCGCGCCGCTCCCGGCGGCCTCCGGTCCGTCGTCGGTCACCGACACGAGCACCGCCGGACGGGCGGTGTCGCCGCCCAGCCGTACGTCGACGGTGACCGACTCGGCCCCGCGCGCGTGCTTGCGCACGTTGGTCAGCGACTCGCGTACGACCTGGTGCACGGTGGCGGCCACCCCCGGCGGCAGAGCCGCCGCGGTGAGGCGGGGATCGAGGGTGAGCCTGGTGGCCGGGCCGGTCGCGGAGAAGCGTTCGGTCAGGGTGCGCAGGTCGGCGAGTTCCCCGCCCGGACCCGCCGTGGACGCCGGGCCGGCGGGATCGCGCAGGACCGCCACCATGCCGCGCATCGACTGCATGGCCTGCGACCCGGCCTCCTCCACGGCCGCCAGCATGCCGTCCAGTTCCTCCGGCGACGGGGGGCGGCCGGCCGCCGTCGCGTACCTGACGGCCTTGGTCTGGGCGATGATCGCGGTCACGTGGTGGCCGACGAAGTCGTGCAGTTCGCGCGCGTAGTCGAGGCGTTGCGCCTGGAGGCCGGCCTGGTGCTCCTGCGCCCGGTACCGGTCGAGCAGCCGGAGGTACAGGCCCAGGACCGCCGCCAGGACGGCGGCGAACCAGAACGCCGGGACCGCGAACGGCACCAGCGGTCGGTACTCGGACCGCGGCAGCCGCAGGAGGATCACGGTCAGCGCGACCAGCGCCCCGCCGGCCAGTGCCGCGGCGCGCGGCGGCGGACGCAGGCGCGCGGCGCGGACGACGACCAGCAGCAGGGCACAGGTCTCGACGAGCCCGAAGGTGGTCTCGGGCCGGGCGGCCACCCGGGTGGTCACGAGGGTCACCAGGCAGGACGCGAGGACACCCGCGGCGGCCACCGCGTCGAAACGGTCCCGGCGCACGGCGGCGGCGGCGAGCAGCAGGCCGCCGGCCACCGTCCAGGCCGCGGCCAGCGGCACGGAGCCGGTGTCCGCGCCCTCGGTCGCCACCGCGGCGATCAGGAGCACCGCCGCGCAGGCCGCCGCGATCCGCCTGCCTCCCGCCGGGACGTCGAAGAGCTGGTTCATGCCGGGAGGGTACGGCGCTGCCCCACCGCCGCGCCTCGTCCGTTCGGCCGAGTAACGCCCGGCCCGCGCCCGCACCTTCGCACCTCCGGCTGATCCGCGCGCACCCCGGTCCCGGTCAGGATCGGACCGTCCGCCGGCTCCCCGGCACCGTCACCCCCGACCGCAGCGCTGGAAGGCCCCATGCTCCGTACCGTCGTGCGTTCCGTGCTCCGCGACCGGCACCGCTTCGTCCTGCCCGCCCTGGCCGTGCTGATCGGGGTCGCCTGCGTCAGTGGCTCCCTGCTGTACACCGAGTCCCTGGCCCGGGGCGCCGAGCGGCTCCAGCGGGCCTCGCGCCCGGACGTGTCCGTGGAGGTGCGCCCCACCGGAGGCGGCGCGGCGCCCGGCGAGGCGCTGCGGCGCAGGCTCGCCGCGCTGCCCGGGGTGGCGGCGGCCCGGGGCACCCTGCGCGGCCCGGCCTTCCTCGTGGCGCGCGACGGCACCCTGGTGGGGCCGCCGTCCGCCGACGCCGGCGTGGACTTCGTGCCGGACGCGCACGGCGCCGACCCCCGCTACCCGATGACGCGGGGGCGCGGCCCGCAGGGTCCCGGGGAGATCGCCGTGGACCGGTGGTCGGCCGAGCGGGCCGGGCACCGGGTCGGTGACCGGATGCGGGTCGTCGTCGCCGGCGAGGTCCGCTCGGTCCGGCTCACCGGTGTCTTCACCGTGTACGACCCCGCCACCGCCGCCGACGGCACGGTCACCGCGTTCGACGGTGCCACCGCGCGGGCCCTGTTCGCGCCGGCTCCCGGCCGGTACGCGTCGGTGACCCTCACGGCCGCCTCCGGCACCTCGGCGCCGGCCCTCGCGAAGCGGGCGGCGCGGATCCTGCCGCGCGGCCTCGACGCGGTGACCCGCGCCGAGCTGGACAGGGAGGCCGCGGCGGCGCCCGACCGGCAGAAGCTCGGCACGCTCCTGCTGCTCTTCGCCGGCATCGCCCTGTTCGTCTCCGCCTTCCTGGTGAGCAACACCTTCACCATGCTGAGCGCGGTGCGGGCACGCGAGCACGCCCTGCTGCGCGCGGTGGGCGCGAGCCGCCGCCGGGTGCTGGGCACGGTGCTCGCCGAGGCCGCCGTCGTCGGAGCCGTGGCGGCCGTGGCCGGGTACGCGCTCGGGGTGGGCGTGGCCACGCTGCTCGCCGCCCTGTTCGGACCGGCCGCCGGGCCCGCGGACACCGCCGCGCCGGCGCTGCTGTCCCCCCTTCCGCTGCTGACGGCCCTGTGCGTCGGCGTGGGGTTCACGGCCGCCGCCGCGTACGTTCCCGCCCTGCGGGCCAGTGCCGTCGCCCCGGTGGCGGCACTGCGCACGCACCTGCCGGCCCCGGCCGCCGCCCTGCGGCGCCGCAACCTGGCCGGCCTCGCGGTCACCGCGGCCGGTGCGCTGCTGATGGCCGCCGGCGAGGGCGACCTCGGTGTCCTGTCCCTCGCCACGCCGGTGCTGCTGGCCGGGCTGATCCTGCTCACGCCGCAACTCGCGCGCGCCGCCACCCGGGCGCTGCGTGCGCCGGTGCGGCGGCTGACCGGGGTACGCGGCACCCTGGCCCTCGCCAACGCGCGCCGCGATCCACGGCGTACGGCCGCGACCGCCGGCGCGCTCACCGTGTGCGTGGCGCTCGTCAGCGCGGTCACCGTGGCACTGTCCTCGCTGAGCGCCACGGCGGGGCGGGAGGCGGAGGCCGGCATGCCGACGGACCTGCGGATCACCGCGGTCGACTACGCGCAGGTCGGCGCCCACACGGCGGCCCGGGTGGCACGGCTGCCGCACGTGGCGGCGGTCAGCGCGGTCCGCGAGGCCGGCATCCGCCTCCGCGACGGTTCCGACCTGTGGACCACGGTGGTGGATCCGCGGGCCGTGGGCCGGGGCCGCCTCGCCGACCTCACGGTGCGCGCGGGCAACCTGGACGACCTGGCCGACCGGACCGACGCCATCGCGGTCACACGGGACCTGGCCGAGGAGCACGGGTGGCACCTGGGCGACCGGATCGCCGGCCGGCGGCTGTCGGACGAGGGCACGGCGGACGGCCCCGCGCTGGACCGCCGGATCGTCGCGGTCTACGACGGCCCCGACGCCCTCGGCCCGGCCCTGCTGCCGGAGAGCGCGGTGGCCGGGGGCGGTACGCCGGAGAGTGCGGTGCTCTCGGTGCTGGTGCGTGCCGAGCCGGGGCACACCGCCGCGCTGAAGGAGGAGATCCGCCGGGCACTGCGCAATCCGGTGCTGCTCGTCGAGGACCGGGCGGACGCGGCACGGGACGCGGAGCAGGGCTTCGGACCGCTGTTGTCGGTGCTGTACGCGATGCTCAGTGTCACGGTCGCCGTCGCGGCGCTGGGCGTGGCGAACACCATGGGCATGGCGGTCTTCGAGCGGGCGCGGGAGATCGGCCTGCTGCGCGCGGTCGGCCTCGACCGTGCGGGCGTGCGGTCCATGCTGCGGGTGGAGGCGGTGGTGGTGTCGGCGCTGGGCGCCGGGCTGGGCATCCTCGCGGGCGCGGCCGCCGGGGTGGCGGCGGTGGCCGGACAGCACGGGGCGGTGATCTCGGTGCCGTGGGCCGCCCTGCTGGCGCTGCTCGCGGGCGCCGGCGCCGTCGGTGTGCTCGCCGCGCTCGGACCGGGTGTGCGGGCGGCGGCGGTACCGGTGACGCGGGCGGTGGGCGGCGAGGTCGGGTGAGGGGTGCGGGACGTATGCCGTTCGCGGATGCGCGGGCCGCTCCCGCTCCCGCTCCCGGCCCACGGGTGGAGCACCGGGACGGACGCATGGCCCGCGCACGGGGCCTGCCCTGGCCGGTCAGGCGTCCAGCAGCCGCTCCGTCGTCTTCCGCAGCGTCTCGGCCACGTCCCCGAGGTCGTCGAGGTAGCCGCCGGCCATCGCCCCGTCCCGCAGGACCAGCAGCGTCCGCGCCAGGTCCTCGGGTTCCGGGTGGCCCGCCGCGTCGGCCTCGCGCAGGACGCCCAGGAACCACCGGCGGTGCTCCGCGACGCAGCGGCGCACCGGGTGCCCGGGGTCGGGGTGTTCGGCGGCGGCGTTGAGGAAACCGCAGCCTCTGACCCCGACCGCCGGGGCGCACCCCGTGTACGAGTGCACCCCTGCTCCGGCGTCAGTAGGTGGTCACGAGGGGCTTCGTCTCGTCGACGACGTACGTGGAGAGCATCATCGTCGTCACCGTGCCGACGTTGCGGGCGTTGTGGATGGCGCCGTTCGGGATGAAGAACGGGTCCCCCGTGCGCAGCCTGAGCGGCGGCCTGTCGTCGAACTCCATCAGGACGTCGCCGCGGATGATGTAGCCGACCTCGATGCCGGGGTGGCTGTGCCGGCCCGACTCCTTGTGGCGCGGGATCTGCACGAGCGTCTGCACGGCTTCCCAGCCCTGGGCGGGCGAGGGGTGTTCCTGGAGCAGGGTGCGTGTCACGCCCGCGGTGGGGTCGGGGTCCACCGGGTGGTGGGCGGCGAAGTGCCCGGCGGGCTCCGCCGCGGCGGCGGTGGACGACAGGGCGGCGGCGCCGAGCGCGCCGGCCGCGGCGCCGCCGGTCGTGCGGAGCAGGAGGCGTCGGTTGATCATCGTGTGTCCTTCTCGTCGGGGCCGAGCCGCACATGCAGAACGACCGTTCTTCTACGAGGCAATCACACGTTTCGACACACTCACAAGGGTGAAAGTCGGCCACCATAGACACGTGTGTCACGGGCCCCGCGTGAGAACATGTGGGCGGCGGACAGCCGGTTCGGGCTTCGGCCCGCTTCAAGCATCACGCCGACTCCCGCCGCTGTCGCGGCGAGTGACGGCCCGCCAGTGGCCGGCGGGATGTTCCGTGACAGTATCCGGTGTGCGCTACCGCCCCAACAGGCCGACAGGGGAGGGGAGATACGTGTCCAGACCGCCGATCCGGTCGCGAGCCTCTGACATCTCACTCGCAGCAGTCGCAGACCCGGCCGGCAGCCCCGGCCGGTGCGGCACGGCCACCTCGTACCGGTCAGCCCGTCGGTGCCGTCAGCAGGACGTCGTGGACGACCGACTCGTCGTCCACCACGATCGTGGACTCCTGCGGCTGGTAGCCGTCGGCGGAGGTGATCAGGACGTACCGCCCGGAGCCGGGGGCGTCCAACGTGTAGGAACCGTCGGCCTGGACCTCCGCCCGGGTCACCTGCCGGCCCTCCGGTGAGGTCAGCGTGACCGCGGCCCCCGGGACGGGCTCGCTCCCGGCGGCGCGGACCCGGCCGCGGACCGGGATGCCCTCGGACCCGGGGGCCTGCGCGACCGCGTCGACGGCCTCCGCCGGCACGGGTACCCCGGCGACGGCCTCGGCGGTCTCCGCCGCCTGGGCCGCCTCCACCGCCTGGACCAGGCCGCTGGAGGCGCGCAGCGGGACCTCCTTGATGAACAGGGTCACCAGGAAGGCGATCAGCGCGACCGGGGCGACGTACATGAAGATGTCGCCGATGCCGTGCCCGTAGGCGCCTTCCAGCCAGGTGCGGACCGGGGCCGGCAGCAGGGCGAGGTCGGGGAGCCGGCCGCCGCCGGAGGCCTTGGCGGCCACGGCCTGGTCCGGCGGGCTGAGCTGGGTGACGGTCTCGCGCGCGTAGTGGCCGATGCGGGTGGTGAGGACCGAGCCGAGCACGGAGACGCCCACCGCGCCGCCGAGGGACCGGAAGAAGGTCACCGTGGAGGACGCGGCGCCGAGGTCGGTCGGGGCGACCTGGTTCTGGGTGCACAGCACCAGGTTCTGGAGCGTCATGCCGACGCCGAGGCCCATCAGCGCCATGCACAGCGCGATGAACAGGTACGGGGTGTCGTAGCGGAGCATGCCCAGCAGGGCCAGGCCCGCCGTCAGCAGCACACCGCCGGTCAGCAGCCAGCCCTTCCACTTGCCGGTGCGGGTGATGACCCGCCCGGAGACCGTGGAGGAGACGAACAGGCCCGCGATGAACGGGATCGTCATGATGCCCGACCTGGTCGGGGAGTTGCCGCGCGCGAGCTGGAAGTACTGGCTGAAGAAGACGGTGCCCGCGAACAGCGCGATGCCGACGAAGAGGGAGGCGAGGGAGGCGAGGGCGATGGTGGGGTTGCGGAACAGCCGCAGCGGGATGATCGGCTCCGCGGCCTTCGTCTCGACGAACAGGAAGACCAGCGCCAGCACGATCGACGCGGCGACCAGGGTGTACGTCTGCCAGGACAGCCAGGCGTACTTGTCGTCGGCGAAGGTGACCCAGACCAGCAGGGTGCAGACGGCCGCGGTGACGAAGAAGGCGCCGGCCCAGTCGACCTTGACCTCACGCTTGGCGACCGGCAGGTTCAGCGTCCGCTGGAGGACCACCAGCGCGACGAGCGCGAAGGGGATGCCGACGAACAGGCACCAGCGCCAGCCGAGCCAACCGGTGTCGGTGATGACACCGCCGAGCAGCGGACCGCCGACGGTGGCCACGGCGAAGGTCGCGCCCAGGTAGCCGGAGTACCGGCCGCGCTCGCGCGGAGAGATCATCGCGGCCAGGACGACCTGTGCCAGCGCGGACAGACCGCCACCGCCCAGGCCCTGGATGACACGGGCGGTGATCAGCGTCGCGGGGTTCGGCGCGAGACCGGCCACCAGGGAGCCGACGGAGTAGACGATCAGCGCCGACTGGACCAGGATCTTCTTGCTGAACTGGTCGGCGAGCTTGCCCCACAGCGGGGTGGAGGCGGTCACCGCCAGCAGGGAGCCGGTGACGACCCAGGTGTAGGCGCTCTGGCCGCCGCCGAGGTCACCGATGATCGTCGGCAGTGCGTTGGTGACCACGGTCGAGGACAGGATGGCGCAGAACAGGCCGAGCAGCAGTCCGGAGAGCGCGCGCATGATCTGCGCGTGGGTCATCGGCGCGTCGGGCGAACCTCCTCTTGGACGGGCGTGGGCCCGCACACCGGCTTTCGGGGTGGTTGTCATGGGGTTTCTCGTCCTTACGTGGTGACAGCGGGTGTACGGGGCGAGCGGTCGTCCTCGGGGGTGCGGGGTGACCGGTCGTCCTGGGAGGTACGGGGCGAGAGCTCGCCCTCGGGCGGTCCGGTGCCGGGGTCCTGTTCGGTCCCGGGGTGCCGTTGCGCGCAGGGCTCCTCATCGGTCCACGGATCCTCGAAGCTCGCCCGGAGCCGGGCCATGAGGCACGTCAGCCGCAGGATCTCCTCGTCGCTCCAGCCGCTCAGCCGCCGGGCGAGCGTCTGGGCGGTGTGCTCGGACAGCCCGGCGAGCACGGCCCGGCCCGCGCGGGTCAGGCGCAGGATGCGCGAGCGCCGGTCGGCGGGATCGGGGCTGCGGTCGATCCAGCCCCGGGCCGCCACGTGCGCGACGTGGCGGCTGGTGACCGACATGTCGACGGCGAGGAGTTCGGCGAGCCTGCCGATGCGCATGTCGCCGTCACGGCCGAGCAGTGCCGGCACCGTGGTTGATGAAGGTGCTCGGTTGCCTGGGGCAGGCATTTCAGATGTGCCCTGGAGCACATGTCACCGGAGACATGTGTTTTCGGGTGCGGCGGCTCAGTGCAGGATCCGCCGGGCGACATTGGTGGTGACCAGGTCGAGGAGTTCCTCGCCCCGGCCGGACAGGATGGTGCGGATGGCGTAGAGGGTGAAGCCCTTGGCCTGCTCGACCGTGACCGCCGGCGGCACGGACAGCTCCTGGCGAGCCGTCATGACCTCGACCAGAGCGGGTCCGTCGTGCGCGAAGGCGCCCTTGAGCGCGTCCTCAAGGTCACCGGGCCGCTCCACCCTGCGGGCCCACAGACCGACCGCGGCGGCGACCTCGGCGAGCTGCGGGTTGTCCAGCTCGGTCGCGTAGTTGACGATGCCCGCCGCCTTCATCTCCAGCTCCACGAAGTTCAGCGAGCCGTTGTTGAAGACGACGATCTTGGCGGGCAGACGGTTCTGCCGCAGGGTGAACAGCTCCCCGAGGAGCATGGTGAGCCCGCCGTCGCCCGACAGGGAGACCACCTGACGGCCCGGATACGCCGCCTGCGCGCCCACGGCGTGCGGCAGGGCGCAGGCCATGGTGCCGTGGTTGAACGAACCGAGCAGCCGCCGGTGTCCGTTGAAGGTCAGGTAGCGGGCCGCCCACACCACCGGGGAACCGACGTCGACGGTGAAGACCGCGTCCCGGTCCGCGAGGCGGTCCAGGGTGCGGGCCACGAACTGCGGGTGGATCGGGGTGCGTTCGCGGTCGTTGACGGCGAGCGCGTCCAGCGACTTGCGGGTGCGGGCGTAGTGGGCGAGGGCCTCGTCGAGGTGCTTGCGCCCGCTCTTGACCGTCAGCAGCGGCAGCAGCGCGGGCAGGGTGTCGCGCACGCTGCCGACCAGGGGCAGGTCGACATGGGTGCGCCGGCCGATCTGCTCGCCGCGGATGTCGAGCTGGATCACCTTCGCGCCCTGCGGATAGAACTGCCGGTAGGGGAAGTCGGTGCCCAGCATCAGCAGGGTGTCGGCCTCCTCGATCGCCTTGTAACCGGAGGCGAAGCCGAGCAGACCGGTCATCCCGACGTCGTACGGGTTGTCGTACTCGACGTACTCCTTGCCCCGCAGCGCGTGCACGACGGGCGCCTTGAGGGTCTCGGCGAGCCGGACGAGGTCGTCGTGGGCGCCGGCCGCGCCCGCGCCCGCCAGGATCGTCACCCGCTGCCCGTTGTCGAGCAGCGCGGCGGCCTCGCGCAGGGCGGCGTCGTCCGGGCGGACGACGGTCCTGGCCGGGCGCACCACCGTGGGGGCCAGGTCGCGGCCGGTCTTGCCGAGGAAGATCTCGCCGGGTACGACGACGACCGCCACGCCCCTGCGTTCGACGGCCGCCCGCATCGCCATCTCCAGGATGCGCGGCCCGTGCTCGGGGCTGGTGACGACCTCGGCGTAGACGCTGCACTCGGCGAACAGTTCCTGCGGTCGCGTCTCCTGGAAGTAGCCGGAGCCGATCTCGCCGCTCGGGATCTGGGCGGCGATGGCGAGGACCGGCACGCGGCTGCGCTGGGCGTCGAAGAGCCCGTTGATCAGGTGCAGGTTGCCGGGACCGCAGCTACCGACGCAGACGGTCAGCTCTCCGGTCAGCCCGGCCTCGGCCGCCGCCGCGAAGGCGGCGCTCTCCTCGTGCCGCACGTGCACCCAGTCGACCTCGCCGTCGCGCCGGATGGCGTCCGTCAGACCGTTGAGGGAGTCGCCGGGCAGGCCGTACAGGCGCCGCACGCCGGAGGCCTTCAGGGAGGCGATGACGTGGTCAGCGAAGGTGGGCATACAGGTCGCCTTTCGTCGGTCGTGAGCGCGTCCGGGGCGGCGGGGAAGCGCGTGGGCCGATACCCGCCCGCTCTCGGCCCGGCACGCGTGAGCAGCGCATGATCAGTGTCGGGGAACCGACATTGGGCACACATCCGTCGAATGACTGCGTGACCGGCGCGACGGTGTCTTCCGTCCCTGGGTCGGACGACTGTCCGGCTCCCCCCCGGCGGCCCGAGGGCCACGGCATGCGGCCCTCGGCCCGGTTCGCACCGGCGCGGACGGCCCGCGGTCGCCCGCGTGGCGGTCAGCGCTCGGTGGCGGGCTCTGCCGTGGCGGTGTCCGCGGCAGGGGCGCGGCCGGCGTGCGGCACGGTGGAGGCGGTGGTTCCGTCCGCGGCGTCGTCCTCCCGCATCGCGCGGGCCTCGCTCTTGAGGATGCGCATCGAGCGGCCCAGTCCGCGGGCGGCGTCGGGCAGTTTCTTCGACCCGAACAGCGCGATGAGCACGACCGCCACGATGAGCAGGTGCCAGGGTTCCAGTCCGTTGCGAAGCATTGCGTGTTCTCCTCGGGTCAGGAAGGTCGGTGTGTACGGCCAGTGCGTGGGCCCTCGCGTCGGATGTCGGGGGCCACACGAAGAGCGGAACACACATGTGCCTTTTGCGCAATGCCGGGCAACCCGACACGTATGCACCACGCGGCCGTCAGATCCAGGTGTCGAGCCACATTCTGCTGTGCCAGTCGGCGTACGGGATCGTCTGCCCGGTGTAGAGCGGGAAGAAGTAGACGAAGTTCCAGGCGATGAGCAGAACGAGCACGCCCGCGGCCACCGCGCCCACGGTACGGCGTCCGCGGTCCGCGCCCGGCGGCCCCGACAGGGCTCCCAGCATCATCGTCACGGCCAGGCACAGGTACGGCACGAAGACCACCGCGTAGAAGGAGAAGATCGTGCGGTCCTGGTAGAGGAACCAGGGCAGTAGACCGGCGCCCACCGCGCAGAGGATGGCGCCGGCCCGCCAGTCGCGGCGCAGCGCCCATCGGTAGAGCAGGTACACGAGGGCGCAGCACGCCGACCACCACAGCAGCGGGGTGCCGAGGGCGAGGACCGTCTGCGAGCAGTCGACCGCCGTGTGGCAGCCGTCCCGCCCGGATTTCGGCGACTCGTAGTGGAACAGTACTGGGCGGCCCAGGACCAGCCAGCTCCAGGGGTTGGACTCGTACGCGTGGGGCGAGTGCAGCCCCACGTTGAACTGGTAGACCCCGTACTCGTAGTGCCACCAGCTGCGCAGCGGAGCGGGAACCCATGAGTAGGTGCCGCCGCGGCCGTCGGCCCAGTGGCGTCCGTAGCCCTTGTCGGACAGGAACCAGCCGGTCCACGTCGCCAGGTACGTCGTCGCGGCGACCGGAACCAGGGACAGGACCGACCAGCCGAGGTCCTTGCGCAGCACCGCCCGGTACGGGCGGCCGGCCCCGGCGACGCGGCGGGCGCCGACGTCCCACAGCACCGTCAGGATCACGAAGAACGCCAGGACGTACAGCCCGTTCCACTTCGTGGAGGCCGCCAGTCCCAGGAAGAGGCCGGCGGCGAGCCGCCAGGGGCGGGCCCCCGTCCCGGCATGGTCACCGGTGCGCGCGTCCGGGCGCGCACGGCCGTCCGCGCCGACCGGCAAGGCCGCCGCGAGCCGGGCGCGCGCGTGGTCCCGGTCGATCAGCAGGCAGCCGAACGCCGTCAGGACGAAGAACATGACCACGAGGTCCAGCAGCGCGTTACGGCTCATCACCAGGTGCAGACCGTCCACCGCCAGCAGCGCGCCGGCCAGGCAGCCCAGCGGCGTCGAACGGAACAGGCGGCGGCCTATCCGGCACAGCATGAGCACCGACAGGGTGCCCAGGGCCGCCGTCATGAACCGCCAGCCGAACGGGTCCAGGCCGAACATCCACTCGCCGAGGGCGATCACCCACTTGCCCGTCGGCGGGTGCGCGACGAAGGCCCCGGTGTCGGAGAGCGGGATCGTCCGGGGGTGGGCGAGGATCTGCGGGTCGGCAATCTTGCGGTCCGGCCAGGTGCCCTCGTAGCCGAGCCGCAGCAGTGACCAGGCGTCCTTGGCGTAGTAGGTCTCGTCGAAGACGAGGGCCCGCGGCCGGCCGAGGTGCCAGAAGCGGACCGCTCCGGCCAGGACGGCGACGAGTACCGGCCCCACCCAGTCCATCGCCTTCGCGACGGGGTACACACGTGCCGGGTCGAGACGTGTCAGCGCCCGCAGCCGGACCGCCGGCTCCGGGAAGGGCGGAACGAGACGCTCGCGGGTGTCGGGCCCCGGGCGTGCCACGTGTCCGAAGCGGCGCAGTCGCCCCTGCCGGTCTTGGGGCTCCGTCGTCGGACCGGTGCCGTCGAGGGAACGCGTCGCGTTGTGTTGATGCACTGCCGTCGCCTTGTTCCTTGCGTGTCGCTGAGCCCCTGATGATGCCGTTCTCGCCTGTCCGACGACAGCCGCCGCGGCCCGGCGACCGGTGGCGGCCGGTGGTCACTTCCCGGCGCGGTGGGCCGTCCTCGTCTCCGGCCGTGCCACGGACCGTGCCCCGGCTCGCATCCGCGCGGCGCGTGCGACACGGAGCACGCGACACGGAGCGCGCGTACAGCTCGGCCGCCCTGGCCCAGCTCGCCCGCGCCTGCTCCGCGTCCCCCGTTCCAGCCGAGCGGACGCACGATGGTCCCACACCTCGGCGGCGCTGTGGTCGTCCAGCACGTCACCGACGAGTCGCAGTGCCTCCTCACACGTGGCGACGGACTGCCGGTACTCGCCGAGTGCGGCGTGCTGGAGAGCCTCCGTGACCGCTGCTCACACGGCCGGGCGAGGTCCGGCCCCGCCGAGCGGACTCGTCCGGGCAGGGGCGTCGGCACGGCACTGGACGGCGGACGCCGGGCGGCACGTGTGGGACACCCGGTGTCAGGTCCTGCGGTACCGCACCGGCAGCGACAGCACCCCGCGCACCATGCCCGCCGGGAACCAGTCCAGGGAATCGGCGGGCACCGCCAGTTCCAGGTGCGGGACGCGGGCGAGGAGGGTGCGCAGGGCGACGCGGGCCTCCAGGCGGGCCAGCGGGGCGCCCAGGCAGTGGTGGATGCCGTGGCCGAAGGAGAGGTGCCGGGCGGCGGGACGGGTGATGTCGAGCACGTCCGGGTCGCCGCCGCCCGGCAGGGGTGCGGCGCGGCTCGCGGAGGCGAGGGCCACGGCGACGACGCCGCCGCGGGGGATGCGTACGCCGCCCAGTTCCAGGTCCTCGGCCGCGTACCGGTTCGTCGTGCGCTCGACGGAGGTGTCGTAGCGCAGGAACTCCTCGATCGCGTCGGGCAGGAGGCCGAGGTCCTCCCGCAGCAGCCGCAGTTGGCCGGGGTGCTGGAGCAGGGCCAGCACGGCGTTGCCCAGGAGGTTGACGGTGGTCTCGTGGCCGGCGACGACGAGCAGGGCCGCGGTGCCGGCCAGTTCGTCCTGGGAGAGGCGGCCGTCGTCCTCGTCCCGGGCGGCGACCAACGCGGACATAAGGTCGTCGCCGGGAGCGCGGCGCTTGTCGTCGGCCAGCCCGCGCAGGAACCCGTGCAGGCTCGCCACCGCCGAGGCGTACTCGGGGTGGCCCACCTGGAAGGCGAGCGTCGTCCAGCGGCGGAAGTCCTGGCGGTCGGCCTCGGGGATGCCGAGCAGTTCGGCGATGACCGCGACCGGCAGCGGCGCGGTGAAGGCCTCCACCAGGTCCAGCTCACCGGACGGCGGCATGGCGTCGACGAGCCGGTCCGCGATCTCGGTGATGCGCGGTTCCATCCCGGCGGTCCGCTTCGGGGAGAAGGCACCGGAGACCAGACGGCGCAGCCGGGTGTGCTCGGGCGGGTCCGCCTCCAGCATCTGGCCGCCGAACCCGGTGCCGCGCTTGTGGCCCAGGAAGCCCGCCGCCTCCAGCATCTCCGCGGCCGGCTCCGGGTCTTTGAGCAGCGCCGGATGGGTCAGCGCCTCGCGGGCCAGGTCGTAGTCGACGACCACCCAGCCCGTGATGCCCGGGAAGAACTGCGCCGGGTGGACGGGACCCTTCGCGCGCAGCCGCGCTTACTGCCGGTGGGCGTCCGCCTTGAACTCCGGGCTCATGATCACCCGCTCGTGCGGTTCACCGACCGGCCGTGCCTGCTGGTGCGTGTCCATCCGAGATTCCTCACCTTCTGCCCGGGACAGTCCCGGGGGTCCGAGCCGGCCGCGGAACGCGCCTGCTCCGTCGGCCGGTCCGCGCGGGCCCCGTCGACCGGCCCGCGCCGGGACGAGAACGCGCACCCCGCCGACCGGCCCGCGCGGGGACGGGAACACGGGCCGCCCGGCCGGCCGCGGCAGCCGTTTCACACAACACGCGGGCCGGCCTCCTGCGGGTTCACCGGACCCCGACCACCTCCAGGCGGCTCGGCCCTCCGTCCGTGCCGCGCAGCGTGATGTCGAACAACAGCCGTCCCGCGCCGGGGCGCAGCGTCGTCTCACCGCCCGGCTCGACCGCCTGTCGCGGGCCCTCCTCGCGCACCCCCGGCCGCGCACCCGCCAGATACGTCACGTACACCACCGCACGGCCCGGGTTGCGCACCGTCACCTGCGACGTCCGCTCGCACCGCGCACCGTCGTGCCGCCGGGCGGAGCAGACGTACCGCAGGTCGCCGAAGCCGTACGTCCCACAGGACAGCTCCATGCCGCGCGGGAGCGCGGACCGGCACACCCGGCCCGCAGTCACGCGGTCGGCGGTCGCGTCACCGGCATGGCTCGGCGGCCCGCCGGCCCGGCCGGAGAACCAGCATCCCGCGGTGGCCAGCCCCAGCACGACGGCCCACGTACCCACCGCGAGCCACCGTGCGTTCTCCCGGCGTGCGGACTTCATCGGACGGTACCCTCCACATGTCACACCGGCCCGGTGGCGCGTCGAACGGACGAACACAGTGTGCCGGACTCCCGTTCCCGAGACATCTGTCTCAGTCTAGGCACACGCAGGGGTGACACTGGTGTGAAGAAGTGGTGGCGAGGGACGGAAGCGGTCCGGGGCCGGGACGCGACGGAGTAAGGTGCGCGCCGATCCACTTCACACGTATCTCTATCGAACCTGGAATCCATGAACAACTCCACAGCGGAAACACAGACCAGCTCCTTCGTGCCCGGCGGCCGTCGCCGGCACCGGAGGGCGAAGCAGAGCGGCACGGGTCTGCGGCGTACCGTCGTGCTGGCGCTGGCGGTGCCCGTCGCCTCGGCCGCGCTGGCCGGGCCCTCGGCCTTCGCCGCCGGCAACGGCAACGGCAACGGCAACGGCACCACGACGACGGCCGGCGGCGCGTCCGGCGGCGCGGAGTCAGCCGACCCCAGCGACCGGCAGATGGCCGCGAACCTCGATGCCCGCGTGCTCGACCAGCGGCTCGGCGCCGACGTGAGCGGCGTGGTCCTCGACGCGGACTCCGACGAAACCCTGTGGGACCACGACGGCTCCACCGCGCTGATGCCGGCCTCCAACGTCAAGCTGGCCACGGCGACCGCGGCGCTGACCGTGCTGGGCCCCGAGCACCGGTTCACCACCAAGGTCGTCTACGGCCACGGCACCCTGACCCTCGTCGGCGGCGGCGACCGCACGCTCAGCAGCGCCGACCTCGCGGAACTGGCGAAGACCGCGGTCGCCGGGCTGGAGAAGGCCGGCCTCGGCACGGTGAAGGTCGCCGTGGACGACAGCCTATTCCCCGCACCGGCTCTCGCCGACGGCTGGAACGACGGCTACTACCCGGACACCGTCGCCCCGGTCCGCGCCCTCGTCGTCGACGGCCGCGGTGTCCAGGACACCTCCATCGACGCCGGGCAGACCTTCGCCGGGCTGCTCGCCCAGGACGGCGTCACCGTCTCCGGCGACGTCACGCGCGGCACGGCCCGCCCCACCGATGTGCCGGTCGCCCGCCACCAGTCGGCCCCGCTGGCGGACACCGTCAAGAAGATGCTCAAGACCAGCGACAACAACATCGCCGAGACCCTGCTGCGGATGACCGCTCTGGGTGCGGGACGCCCCGCCACCTTCGAGGGCGGCACCGAGGTCGTGCGCCACGTGCTCAGCCACCGCTACGGCGTCTCCCTCGACAACTTCGAGATCCACGACGGCAGCGGCCTGTCCCGTACCGACCGCATCCCGGCCGCCACGCTCGCGCAGATCCTCGAACTGCTCACCCAGCCCCGCTACGCGCACACCCTGGGCGCCATCCTGGACGGCCTGCCCGTCGCCGGTGAGGCGGGCTCCACCCTCGGCCCGGAGTGGGGCCGGTTCGACGACCCGCACTCCCAGTGCGCCGTCGGCAAGGTGCAGGCCAAGACCGGCACCCTCACCGGTGCCATCGCCCTGAGCGGTCTGACCCGGACCGACGACGGCGAGTGGCGGGTCTTCTCCTTCATCGAGAACGGCTCGACGGCCGCCCCGAACGACATCAAGGACGCGATGGACGGTCTGGCCGCCACCGTGAACGGCTGCTGGGCTTAACGGGCCTGCCGTCGGATTCCCGTCCGCCCCCGCGACGCCCGGCGTCCTCGCCCACTGTCCCGAGTCCCGGGGGCGTGGGAGGCGGGAGTTCGGCAGGACCGGGTCCGGGAGCGGGCACCAGGCACTCAGGCGCCGCCCGGCCGCGAGGTCGGGTGGCGTTCGTGTGCGCGGCGGCGTCCGCGCCCACCGGTGCGGCCGGCCACGCCGTCCGACGCGCCGGTTCGAGTCCTCACTCGCCGACCGGTACGAGTCACATGTCACATGTCGTAGCGGTGACATGTCATAGCAGTGACTGTCGTGGCGGTGAACCGGAACGGCGGTGGATTCGCTGCCCGCGTGACAGGGCCGGACCGTCCCGGAGACCGGTCGGCCACCCCCCGCGACATCGCCACCCATGCTCCGGCTCCGCTGGAAAGGAACACATGAAGCCTCCACACACGCCCCGGTCCGCGGGGGATCTCCCCAGAAGAGTCCCGGGCAGCGCCAGATCCATCAGTTCCCGTTCCGGGCCTGGCCAGGACGGCACCGCGCCCGGCGGCGCGCAGCCGCCCGCGCCGGGCAGGGGTGACCGGACGCCCGACGCGGCCGGGAGGGGCACCTCGCTGCCCCGGCTCACCCGGATCTCCTCCCTGGGATCGCGGGGGAACGCCGGCCGCGGTAACGGACCGGCGGCCCCGGCCGCCGACGGCGCGGTGGGCGGCTCCGCCGGAGACAGACCCGGTGACAGACCCGGTGACAGACCCGGAGACAGACCCGGCGACACCTTCGCACGCCGCGCCGACACGGACCGGAGCCCCGCCGCGGACCAGGTCGTCTCACTCGACACGGTCCGCCGAGGCAAGGGCGACAGGACCCGGCGCGAGGGACTGCGCGGTGCGCTCGGCGTCGTGGGCGTCGTCGGACTGCTGGCGGCGGGCGGTGTCCTGCTGACCCTGGGCCTGGTCAACGGCCACGACGACGGCAAGCGCGACGGGGCCTCGGTGACCGTCGACTCCCGGGGCCGGGGCGCAGACGTCATCGACGGGTTCGGCGATGTGCCGGCGCCCTCGGTGACGGCGTCCGCGACCGGCCCCGGCGAGAAGGCCGACGGTTCCCGCGAGCCCGCGTCCGCCTCGCCCGGCAGCAGCGCGTCCGGCAAGGGCTCCGCGTCCCCCGGCCGGCGCTCTACCCCCACGGCGAAGGCCACGACCGGGGCCAGGACCACCGCGCCGGCCGCGGCACCGGGGGTGAAGGTGTTCAGCCACGCCTCGCAGCGCTGCATAGACGTCGTGGGCGGCGAGGCCGTGCCGGGCGCGGGCCTGATGATCTGGGACTGCACGGGATCCGCCTCCCAGCACTGGACGTTCACGGGCGGAACCATGCGGGCGCTCGGCATGTGCGTGCAACTCGCGAACGGGTCGACCGCCGACGGGGCCGACCTCGAACTCGCCTCCTGCGACGGGAGTCCGGCGCAGCGGTTCGAGCTGAACGTCAGACACGACCTGGTCAGCACGCTCGCCGACAAGTGCACGGACGTCCGGGACAACGGCACGCAGAACGGCACCCGGCTCCAGCTGTGGTCCTGCGCCGGCAGCCCCAACCAGAAGTGGTCCACGTCCTGAGCACCGGCGGGGCGGTGGCCGGAGCGGAGGGATCCGCGCCGAGCCGATCTCCGGCGCGGCGCCCGCCGACCGATCCGACCGGCACCCGAGCCCGCTGACAGTCCGGCGGTGCGGTCCAGGGGCGGCACATGGGTCAGCAGGGGTCAGCGCACCTGACGGGCTGACCCCTGGGTCGGCGGAGCGCCATCATGGAGGTATGCACACCTTCCCCCGCCCCGTTCCGCGCACCGTGTGGTCCAGCGCGGACGTCGACACCTGCGACGCGTTCGCCTACTGGGCCGACGTCATCTGTGACACGTTCGTCGGAGTGGCGGTGCGCCCCGGACCGGACGGGGCGTTCGCGGGGCGGATCGAGCACTCCGTCCTGGACGGCATCGGCTTCGCCGAGCTCACCGCGGGCCCCCAGCAGGTGGTCCGGACGCGCCGGCTGATCGGACGCGACCCCGAGGACGTCTTCCTCGCCAACATCCAGCTGCGCGGCCGGGGCAGGCTGGAGCAGAACGGGCGGGTCGCCCTGCTCACGCCGGGCACGATGGCCTTCGTCGACAGCACCTGCCCCTACGCGCTGGACTTCGAGGACGACTTCTCCCAGCTGGTGGTCAAGGTGCCCAGATCCCGGCTGGCGCACCGCTCGCCGGCCGGGGCGACCAGCGTGGAGCTGGGTTCCTCGGGCCCCGGCCGGGTCATCGCGGACTTCCTCGTCGGCCTCAACCGTATGCAGGGGCACGATGCCGGGGCGGCGGCCGCTCTGCTGCCGCACGCCGTCGACCTGCTGGACACCGGTCTGGCCTGGGCCGCGGGCAGCACGCCGAGGGAGGCGTCCGCCACGGCGCTGACCCGCGAACGGATCCACCGGTTCGTGCGCCGGCACGCCACGGATCCAGACCTCGACGCCGCCGGGGTGGCCGCGGGCTGCGCGGTCTCCCGGCGCACGATGTACCGGGCCCTGGCCGAGGACGGCGAATCGCTGACGGAGCTGATCCGCCGGCTGCGGGTGTCGCACGCCCGGCGGCTGCTGCTGTCGCACCCCGAACGCCCTCTCGCCGCCGTGGCCCGCGCGTGCGGATTCGGCGGCGAGGCACAGCTGCACCGGGCGTTCCGGGCCGTCACGGGCATGACGCCCGGCGCCTTCCGGGCCCGGCGGCCGGGTGCGCGGTGACGGTCCGGTCACCGGAGGGGATGCGGCGGCTCCCCGGCCGTCCCCCCGGGGGGTGTCCTCAGTCCTCCTCGGGCCCGCGCCGGGGCATGAGTTCCCGGACGACCTCGACGAACTGGGGCGGAGCCGGCGGCATGGGAGCCTTGACGAGTTGCTTCAGGCCGACGTCGTAGCGCTGTCCCCACTGCGGGTCGACGACGTGGTAGCCGTCCTGGCGTAGCTGGCCGGCATTGCGCTGGACGGCGGGCTTGCGCCACATCTCGCCGGTCATCACCGGGAAGAACACCACGGGGAAGTCGGCGGCGGCGATCGTCGCGGTCAGCATGTTCGGCACGGCACCCGTGGCGGTGGCGGCGAGCATGTTGGCGGTGGCCGGCAGGACGGCCATCATGTCGTGCTCCGCCGCGAGGGTCGCCTGGTTCTCGTGGGCCCAGTCGTCCGGTGTCGCACCCGTGACCACCCGGTCCGCGAACAGGCCGACGGTGTGCGGCGGGAGGAACGTGGCAGCGGTGTGCGTCATCAGGACGGTGACGGTCCCGGTGAACATGGTGCGCAGGGTGTTGATGTACATCGGGAGCATGGCGATCGCGGCGGAGCCGGTCGCGCCGATGAGCAGGCGTCCACCGAAAGTGGACGTGTCGTTGCTGGTCATGCCCCCACGATCCGCCGCCACGCCGACCGGAACATGACCATGTGCGCCACGACGACTGACCATCCGTGCCGGGCGCAGTGTGCCCCCGGCCGCCGCGTCAGCCGTCCACGTCCCCCACGTCCCCCGCATCGGCCAGCCGGTTGAGCCACTCACGCAGCAGACTCAGCTCCGCGGGACTCAGCGCCACGCTGCCCTCCTGCCCCAGGGCGGCCAGCAGCGCCATGGCACTGCTCACGACGGCGGCACGAGGGGCGATCGCGGCGGAGCCGGTCGCGCCGATGAGCAGGCGTCCACCGAAAGTGGACGTGTCGTTGCTGGTCATGCCCCCACGATGCGCCGCCGCGCCGACCCGAACGTGACCATATGCGCCACGACGACTGACCATCCGTGCCGGACGGAGTGTGCCCCTGGCCGCCGCGTCAGCCGTCCGCGTCCCCCGCGTCCCCCGCGTCGGCCAGCCGGTTGAGCCACTCACGCAGCAGACTCAGCTCCGCCGGACTCAACGCCACGGTGCCCTCCTGCCCCAGGGCGGCCAGCAGCGCCATGGCACTGCTCACGACGGCGGCACGGGGGGCGGCGGCGTCGCCGTCGCCGCTCTCCGCGGGCGGGAGCGTGAGGGTGTCGATCACCATCTCGCGTGCCGTGTCGGCGGTCCGCAGGTCGCAGACGCCCTCGGGCCGGCTCATCAGCGTGAGGATCGTGCCCACGCCGGCGGAGTGCATGACCTCGGTGGCGCGTTCGACGCTCATCCGCAGCCGCCCGGCGGCGGCCACTCGGGTGATCATGTGCCGCAGTCCGGCGGCGGCCCGTCGTCCGGCCTGCGGTATGTGGCCGGGGCGGACCTGGCCGTAGACGAGCGAGTAGTAGGCCGGGTGCTCAAGCCCGAAGCGGATGTGCAGGTCCCACGCGTCGCGCAGCGCCTGGACCGGGTCGTCGCCGGTGAGCAGTTCGGCCTTCACGTCGAGGTAGCGCCGGAAACCGTGCTCCGCGACCTCCTCCAGCAGCCCTTCCTTGTCCCCGAAGATCCGGAAGATCGACGGTGTCGGCACGCCGGCGCGGGCGGCGACGGCGCGGGTCGACACCGCGTCCAGGCCGCCCTCCTCAAGGAGCCGGGCGGCGGCCAGGACGATCTTCTGCCGCAGTGTCGTGCCTGCCTGCTCCGTTTCCGTCTCCGTGGTCATGAATCGACGATATCAGTCGCGTGAATCACTGATCTCAGCGTCCGGCCGAGGGCACACGTTCGCCTCCCGTCAACACACATGTGCCGCCGCATGACCCACGCCGTCGTGACAGGTATCGTCCGATGAGACACACATGGCGCGAGGAGAAGACCGATGCCCCCCACACCCACCGTCGACACGCCCGGCACCGACGTCGGTGTCCTGATGCCCGTGGTCGTCCACTTCGACGACCTCGACCCGATGGGCCTGCTGCACAACGGCCACTACCAGGTGCTGGTCGAGCGGGCGTGGGGGTGGTTCTGGCGGGACAAGGGCATCGGCGGCAAGAGCGGCCTGGAGGGCGACGGCTTCAACGTCGCCAAGCACTTCGACATCACCTACGACCAGCCCGTGGCGGGGATCGGCGAGTACGCCGTACACCTGTGGATGACGCGGCTGGGCACGACCTCCGCCACGGCGGGCTACCGGGTGTGCTCGGCCGACGGGAAGACGACGTACGCGCACGGCAGCCGCACCGTCGTCCGCCTCGACAGCACCACCTTCACGCCCACTCCCTGGTCGGAGCGGGTCTGGGAGATCGCCAGGACCATCGGTCTGCCGCAGGAGCGGGCCTGAGGCGGGCAGTTCACGGCGGTCGCGGCGCGCGGACTCGGCTCGCGCGGCATCACCGCCAACACGGTCAGCCGCGGTGGGTCAGCGGCCAGGACCTCCACGTCAACGGCGGAGTGACCCGGCACGCGCCGTCGGCTCGCGCCGAGCCCGTCAACCGGTGGCCCGTCAACGGGAGGCCGGTCCGGTCGCCGCCACCCACCGCCGCACGCTCGCGATCAGCGAACCGCCGGCCGTGAGCGCGGCGTCGAGACCCTGCTCCGAGCCGGTGCCGGCCTCCTGGTGCAGTACGACGCCCAGCACCAGCCGCTCGTGCCCGTCGCGGTCCGGCGCGGTGGCGGCCCACATCAGGTTGCCCCCCGCCGGGGTGCTGGACCCGGTCTTGACGCCGATCACCCCGTTCTCGCCGACCAGGGTGTTGGTGTTGCGGACCGTGCCGGACACCCCGGGCACGTCGGCTTCCCGCTCGGCGACGACGGACCGGAACACCGGGTCCCGCATCACCTGCCGGGCCAGCTTCAACTGGTCCTCGGAGGTACTGACCGTCGTCGGGGTGATGCCACTGGGGTCGGTGTACGTGGTGTTCGTCATGCCCAGATCGCGGGCGGCCCGGTTCATCTTCCCGACGAACGCCTCCTCCGAGCCGGCGTCCCAGCGGGCCAGCATCCGGGCGATGTTGCCGGCGGAGGGAAGCAGCATCAGTTCCAGCACCTGCCGTTCGCTCAGCCGGCGTCCCGCCTCGACCGCCACCGTGGACTCCGCGCCCAGGCTGGACTCCTGGGCCGCCCGCGCGTCGACGGTGATGCGGGCACCGTCCCCGCCGGGTGGGACCGGATGGTCGCGCAGGATGACGTACGCGGTCATCACCTTGGTCACACTGGCCAGCGGTACGGGCTTCTGCGCGCCACGGGAGCCGAGTGCGCCCCGGGAGCCCAGGCCCTCGACGTGGATGCTGGTCTGCCCCTCCACCGGCCAGGACAGGGACGCCGGCGAGCCGGGGACCGCCGGACGGTCACCACCGGAGTGTACGACGGTGCCGAGCACCACCAGGGCGGTCAGCGCGCCCGCACCGGCGGCACCGGAGACGACCAGGCGCGACCGGAGCGGGCGGCGCGGCCGAGACGTACGTGGCGCGACGGTGGATGGTGGCACCTGGTCAGGGCACAGCTCGGACTCGCCGGGAACGGTGGCCGGGCACATGGAAACGCACCTCCTACGGGCAGGTGCGTGACGTCCACGCACCTCGGTCACCTTGCGGGCAGGACGTGTCCGCACGACGCCGGCCGGCTCTCCGGCACCGCTCGGCTGTGCATCCGTCGTGTATCGGCGCCCGGGTACGGCGGTGTGTTCAGGGCGCGGCGGGCAGCCGGAGCACGGCCACCGCCCCGCCGTCGGGGGAGTTGGCCAGATCCAGCCGGGCGCCGATCACTCGTGCCTGGCCCAGCGCGATGGTCAGGCCCAGGCCGTGGCCGTGGCCGCGCTCGGCCGCCCCGGTGCGGAAACGCCGCGGTCCGTGGGCCAGCAGGTGGGCGGGGAAACCGGGGCCGTGGTCGCGCACGGTCACCGTCGTGCCCGTGACCTCGATCTCGACGGGCGCGCGGCCGTGCCGGTGTGCGTTGGTGACCAGGTTGGCGACGATCCGGTCCAGCCGGCGCGGATCGGTGTCGGCCCACGGCTCCCCGTGCGCGGTGAACCGTGCCCCGAGGCCGGTGCGGGCCAGCGAGTCGCGGATCACGGCGGCCAGCGGCACCGGGCGCGCATCGGCTGTCTCGGCACCCGCGTCGAGCCGGGAGATCTCCAGCAGCTCCTCGACGAGGTTCCGCAGCACCGCCACCCGGTCCCGGACCAGATCGGTCGCCTCGCCCTCGGGCAGCAGGCCGCTCGCGGTGACGAGCCCCATCAGCGGGGTGCGCAGTTCGTGGGCGACGTCGGCGGTGAACCGCTGCTCGGCCAGCAGGCGTTCGTGCAGGCTGTCGGCCATCGCGTCCACGGTGGCGGAGATGGCGCCGATCTCGTCCCCGCCGCCGGCCCCGGTCCGCGCGGCCAGGTCGCCGTCCGAGATGCGGCGCGCGGTCCTGGCCACCCGTCGCAGCCTGCGGTGGGGCAGCTCGGCGGCGAGCGCCGACACCGGCACGACGATCCCGAGCACCACCAGCGAGTACTTCCACATGTGCCGGTCCAGCGCCTGCCGGGTGAGCAGGTCGGGGGTCATGTCCTCGTACACCGCGAAGGGCTCGCCCCGGTAGCTGGTCGCCGCCCACATCCGGGGGGCGTGGGGGTCGCCGTCGTACCAGGTGACGGGGGTGTGGGCCGGGTCCTTCCGCTCATGGAGCCGACGCACCAGTTCCTCGGGCATGGCCGCGGGGTCCAGCTCCTCGCCCGGGGCGAGCGTCCCGTCGCGCGCGTAGCGCTCCACCGAGTGGGACAGGGCGGTCACCGCCTTGGCCGCGCCGTCGTTCATGGAGCGGTCCAGGGTGCTGCGGTGGACCAGCAGTCCGACGGTGAGCGCGACGGCGCAGCAGGCCACGGCCACCAGCAGGGCGACCTTCCAGCGCAGCGAACGCCAGTTGAGCAGGGAGCGGACGGTGTGCACGTCAGGTCCGCCGCAGCTTGTAGCCGAAGCCGCGCACGGTCTCGATCCGCTCGGCGCCGATCTTCTTCCGCAGCCGCTGCACGCACAGGTCGACCACCCGGGTGTCGCCCTCCCAGCCGTAGTCCCACACGGTGCGAAGGAGCGTCTGCCGGTCGAGGACGATGCCGGGGTTGGCGGCGAACTCCAGCAGCAACCGCAGTTCGGTGGGGGCCAGCGCGACCGGCTCACCGCCCCGCGACACCTCCAGCCCCGCCGTGTCGACGGCCAGGTCACCGAAGACCAGCACGGTGTCCTTCCGCGCGGCCTCGACGGGCGAGGCGTCGGCCGCGCCGAAGGCGGCACGGCGCAGCAGTGAGCGGATCCGGGCCACCAGTACGGCGGTGTCCACGGGTTTGACCACGTAGTCGTCGGCGCCGGCCTCCAGACCCGAGACCACGTCCAGGGCGTCGCCGCGCGCGGACATCATCAGTACGGGCGTCGTGCTGGTCTCCCGGACGCGCCGGCACAGTCCGACACCGTCCAGGTGGGGCAGCATCACGTCCAGCAGCAGTACGTCGTGCCCGCCCTCCCGGAACCGCTCCAGTCCGGTCAGCCCGTCCCCGGCCGTGGCGACCCGGTAGCCGTAGCGCTCCAGGGCGAGCGCGACCGACCTGCGGATCACCTCGTCGTCCTCGACGAGCAGGATCGAGACGGGGGCCGGGCGGCCTTCCGGTACCGGTACGGCGGACATGTCTTCCCCTCCGGGCGCATGAATGCGGGGAGCACCATCATGCCGTCAGGGGTACGGCGACGGGCGGCGGGGGCCGGTGCGGGCGGCCTTCGGCGCGGGGTGCCGCCGGGTGCCGGGCCCGGTATCCGCACACGTGTCGAGTGAACCCCGGGCCCGCTCGACAACGTGTTGCCCACACAGGGACCGCCCAGGACACGGCACCGCGGGGAGCGACATGACCGATACCGGCCGAGGAAGCAGCACCGGAGTCGCGGGGGTGGGCATGACCGCCTTCCTGGTCGCCGCGGCCCGCGCGATCGAGACGTCCCGGCCCGACGCGCCGGCGCGGGACGAGTACGCGGAGCATTTGGTCCGCGCGGCGCCCGGCTGCGCCGACTGGCCGCGCCGGTTCGACGAGGTGCCGGACGGCGACGCCGATCCGCTGTGGGGCCGGCTGGCCCGCTTCTTCGGTCTGCGCACCCGCGTCTTCGACGGGTTCCTGCTCAGCGCCGCGGCCGGCGGCTGCCGGCAGGTGGTCGTGCTGGGCGCCGGTCTGGACACCCGCGCCCACCGGCTGCCGTGGCCGGACGGCAGCACGGTCTTCGAGATCGACCTGGAAGAGGTGCTCGCCTTCAAGCAGTCCGTCCTGGACACGCTCGGGGCCGTACCGCGGGCCGCCCGCGTCGCCCTCGCCGCCGACCTGCGCCAGGACTGGACCCACGCCCTGGTCGCGGCCGGTTTCGATCCGACGCGTCCAACGGCCTGGCTCGCCGAGGGGCTGGTGCCGTATCTGCCGCCGGCCGCGGAACAGGAATTGATCGCGACCGTCAACGCGCACAGCGCACCGGGCAGTGCGTTCGGCTACGAGGTCAAACGCGGGGTGGACCCGGCCGGGCAACGCGACTACCCCGTCTACGCGGCGGTCCGGGAGCGGCTCGGCATCGACCTGCTCGCCCTGTTCGACACCGCGCCCCGCCCCTGCTCCGTCGCCGATCTCGACGCCCGGGGCTGGGACACGGCCGTGCACACGCCGTTCGACTTCGCGGACCGCCACGGCGTCGGTCTGCGGCCGACGCCGGACGACGCGCTGGCCGCCAACCGCTGGATCCTCGCGGTCCGCCCCTGACCACCTCCTGCACGGCGGGCCGGGGTGCCGGGACACGTGTGCCGCGCCCTCCCGAGGCGGCGGGAAGGGGGGCAGGATCTTTCCCGGGCAGGAACTTGTCTCTTCCGCCGGGGTGGGGGGTGGCGGAGTGTGGAGGTGTGCCCGGCAGGGACGGCCCCCTACTTCGGGGGGG
>NZ_KQ948376.1:0-13213 GCF_001514055.1 Streptomyces corchorusii
CGACCTACGACGGGATCACCCCGCGCAACTGCATGCCCAGCCTGCACACGGCGTGGGCCACCGCGATCTTCATCCATACCCGCAAGGGCCCACGCATCCTCCGGTACGCGGGCACGTTCTGGCTGATCGCCACGCTCGGCGCGACGCTGGGCTTCGGCTACCACTACGGCACGGATCTCATCGCCGGCGTGGTGTTCGCGCTCACAATCGAGGTAGCCCTGCGCTCGATCGACCGCGGCTGGGACCGGTCAGGCGTCCAGTTCGTCGCTTACGGGACAACGCTCTTCGCCGCGCTCCTGGTGTCCTACCGCTACCTGCCGACGCAGATGGCCGGACACCCTTGGCTGTTCGGACCACTTCTCATTCTGGCGATGGCGTCAGTGATCCACCGATACGTACGCATCACCGGACTGTGGGAGCCGAAGGCCGCTCCGGCACCACAGCCGGACCCGCGACCGGAGCTGGTCTGAAGTGTCGCTCCAGGGTCCCGGTGACGGTCCGGCGCCGCAGCGGTGCACGCCCCAGCCCGCCCGAGCTCGTCCCCAACCGTGTACGTGGGCAACGCGGGCAAGGACGCGGCATTGGACCGAGGATGGCTCCTCGGGCACTTCAAGGACGTGGGCGACCCGCGCCACAGCGAGGCCGTAGAGATCAAGTGGGGCGTCCACCCCCGTGCCGACGCGCGATCGCAGTGGGTGAGGGGCGAAGAACGCACGGCTCTCCTGGTTCTCATCAGTGGCCGCTTCCGCGTCGAACTGCCCGGCCGCAGCGTCCTTCTGGAAGAGCAGGGTGACTACGTCGTGTGGGGGCGCGGAGTCGACCACTCATGGTTCGCGGAGGAGGAGTCGGTGGTCCTGACCGTTCGATGGCCGTCCGTGCCCGGCTACGCGGCGACTGAGAAGGATCAGGCGGCGCACCCGCGGACCTGACACGTGGGCGATGGTCACGGCCGCTCGTCGAGCCGGTGAACCCGGGGCCGGCCGGGTGGGGGAGCGTGCCCGACGTTCCTTCCACGACCACGTCCGAGTAGCCTTCGGCGGCCACCAGGCCGGACTCGGTGAGGGCCCCGGCGCGGGTGCCCGTCAGATGGTTGCCGGTGACGGCCAGCCCGCGGACGGAGCGGGCGCGCACGATCGGGGCGTCGGCGTCCTCGAAGACTGTGCCGCTGATCGTCACGTTGCGGTGCGCGGGGTGGGCGGGGTCGCGGACGGTGTTGGTCGGTGCGATGAGGACTGCGGGAGTGGAGGGACGCAGGAAGGTGTTGTCCCGGATGGTGAGGTCGGCGACCGGCCCCGACTCGTACCACTCCTCGGCGTCGGCGGAGACGTAGACGCCGGCCATGGTCACGCCGTCGAAGAGGTTGCCTTCGATGACGACCGGCCGCCGGGTGGTCACCAGGACCCGGCGGGTGGGCACGTTGACGAAGTGGTTGCCGACGATGTGGACCGACGCCGTGGCGGTGACGTTCTCGGCGACCCAGTGCTCCGGTGTGACGGTGGGGGGCAACGGGCGGTTAGGGTGCCCAGCCGCGAGCCGAGAAGGCCGTACAGGGGCGACGTGTGACGCTCTCAGGCACAGGTCAGTGGCGTGTCAGGGGACGGTGTTTGGATCCTGAGCAGCTTGCTCCAGTTTCCGACAGCCAGAGAAGAGGCACGCGATGACCACCTCCGACCAGCCACCCCGCCTTGGCGTCCTGCTGCCGACTCGCGAGCAGGCGATCCTCGGCGACTTCTCTGCCTCCCCCCTCCTGGAGTTCGCACGGCAGGCCGAGTCTCTCGGGTTCGACTCGCTGTGGACGGGGGATTCCCTGACCGCGCGTCCGCGGCTCGACCCACTGGTGGTGCTGTCGGCCGCCGGTGCGGCGACGCATTCCATCCAACTGGGAACCGCCGCGCTGACGCCCGCGCTCCGACACCCGCTCATCGGGGCCAACATGGTGAGCAGCCTGGACCATGTGTGTGGGGGACGGCTGATCATGGGGCTGGGGTCGGGCTTCCCCGTCCCCGAGACCGAAGCGGAGTTCACGGCCGTCGGCGCGTCGTTCGCCGGCCGTGCCGGGCGCCTCGACGAGATCGCCGCGCTGTGGCGGACCGCCTGGGGCGACGACCGGGCGGACACTTTCAACGGGCGCTACTGGCAGGCCGAACAGCTCGACCGGCTCCCCCGCCCGCCCCGGCCCGGAGGACCCCCGCTGTGGCTGGCCGGCAGTGACACGGCCCGCGTCCTGGATCGAGTAGCCCGGCTCTACGACGGGTGGCTGCCGTTCCTCCCATCGGCCCAGGCGTACGGCTCGGCCTGGCAACGGCTTGAGTCGCTGCGAGCCGAGGCGGGTCGACCCGAGGGTGCGGTGGTCCCCGGGTTCTACGCCACGATCACCGTCGGTCCGGACGAGGCGGGCGCGAAGGCCGAGCTTGAGCACTACATCGAGCACTACTACGGGCGCACCCTGGAGCAAATGTCAACCATCCAGGCGTACGCCTGGGGTACGGCCGAACACTGCGCCGACTGGCTGGCCGGTTACGTGCGGGCGGGCGCCCGGCACATCGTCATCCGAATCGGATCGCTGCGGCCCGAGCCGCAGCTGCAGGAGATCGCCGAGGTGGTCCTGCCGGCGGTGCGGGCGGTCACGGCCTGAGCCGCCGCCACGGAGAGAGCGCCGTCTCCGTCGGCGGATGCCCGCAACGGCCCCGCACCCCAGCCATCCGAGTCCACTCCCGCTGGAGGGTTCATGCAGCCCGCACTGACCGGATCTCGTCCCCAGTCGACCGGTTCGGACACACGTCGCCTCCGTGACTGCCTGGGCAGATTCGGCTCAGGGGTCAGCACGGTGACGTACGCCGGAGACAACGGATTCCGGGGCATCACCATCAGTTCCTTCACCTCCGTCTCGCTCGACCCATCGCTTGTCCTGATCAGCGTCGGCCGTCGGGCGCGGGCCTGTGCGGGACTGCGGAACGCGTCGTTCGTCGTCAATGTCCTCGCCGCCGACCAGGTTCCGCTGGCGCTTCACTTCGCCGGCCGACCGCAGTCCGCGCTGGCCGTTCCCTGGCTGGACCAGGACGGTGTGCCCAGGCTGGACGGCACGGTGGCCTGGCTGCTGTGCCGGCCGTGGCGCACCTACGAAGGCGGCGACCACCTCCTCTTCCTCGGTGAGGTGCAGGACTTCGCCTACGCACCCGGGGACCCCCTGCTCTTCCAGGACGGCGACTTCCGGCGCCCGGGACCACAGATCGTCCTGCCGCCTGCACCGGAGACCGCCTGACGGCCTGGTGCTCCCAGCGGCTGACCTACCGAGTGCACACACGGACAGCTCCGCGCCGGAGTCGGGACAGAGGCCGGACTGCTCGCGGATCTGGTACGGGACGCCGATCCCGCGGTGGCGGTGAGGACCTGCCCCGGGTGGAGCACAGGCCACCTCATGGCCCATCCACACCCTTCGGTTCTGGATGCGTGGAACCACCTCACCCGAAGCGGCGGCGTCCTTCGGGCCGCGGCTCGCCGCCACCACCGGCGAGGGGGAGCCGCTGCGGTCCCGGGCCACGGGCGCGACCGGTGCGGTACGAGCCGAGTGGCTGGTGCTGCGGACGCCCAAGGGCCTGGTCATGGCAGCCGAGGACGACGGCAGGCGAGCCGGGGTGACGGTCAGTGGCCGGGCTGGTGACCTACTGATGCTGATGAAACGGCGGATGCCGATGACGGAGGCCGCGGTGGACGTCCAGGGAGACACGCGGCTGCTGGAGCACTGGCTGGAGAACGTGCTCGCATGAAGCGCACGGCCGCGAACGGCCGTGGGGAAGGGGGAAGAGCCGGGTGCGCCACCCCTCCCGGCTGTCGTTGGGTGTCAACGGTACGGGACGGGCCCCGCGCACCCGAAATCGGCCATTACCTACAAGGTAATCGACTGGCCTCCGTGACACGCGGCACAGTGATCATGAAGCCGCGTCGCCATCGCGGTCATTAACCGAACCAAGGAGAACTCCATGACGCAGTACAACACCGCCGCCGAGCGCTACTTCGCCGCCTGGAACGCCGACGGGGCCGAGGCCATCGCCAAGGCCGTGTCCGAGGCGTTCACCGAGGACGCCACCTACACCGACCCGCTGGTCGACGTGGCGGGCCACGAAGGCCTGGCCGCCGTCATCGCCGGCGCGCACGAGCAGTTCCCGGGCTTCGAGTTCCGGCAGAAGGGCTCGGTCGACGGCAACCACCACATCGCGCGCTTCTCGTGGGATCTGGTGTCGACGGCCGACGGCTCCTCCCCGGCTGGTGGGTCCGATGTCATCACCCTCGCCGAGGACGGTCGCATCAGCTCCGTCAGCGGCTTCCTGGACCGTGCCCCGGAGGCCTGACCTCGGTCAGCTTGTCTCGCAGGGCGGCGGCCGTCTCCGCATCCGAGGGCAGGAAGGTCTCAATGGCCAGCTCGGAGACGGTCACGTCCAGCGGGGTGTTGAAGGTCGTCAGCATCGTGACGAACGAGAGCTGCCGCCCCTCCCACTCGATCAGCAACGGCAGTGCGTACGCGGCGTCAACGGCCGGGACCACGGGACCACGATCGGTGAACGGGTAGGCAGCCACTTCTTCACAGAGGTCGGCAAGGGCTGCTGAGCCGCTCATCACGATCTGTCGTTCCATCTGGCCCAGCAGATGGGCGCGCCACTGGGCGATATTGCGGATCCGGGGAGCGAGCCCCTCGGGGTGCAGCGCCAGACGCATGGTGTTGATGGGCGGCTTCAGCAGGTGGTCGGCGACGCCCGAGACCAGCGCGAGCAGACTGCGATTGGCCCCGACAACGTTGTAGACACTGTCGTGGATGAGCGTCGGGTTGGGGTCATGGGCAGCCAACAAGCGGTCGAGTTCGCCGTTCAGCGTTTCCATGACCGGGTGGTCCAGCGGCGTCTCAGGGAACGCCGGGGCGAACCCGGCGGCGACCAGCAGAGTATTGCGTTCGCGTACGGGAACATCGAGTTCCTCCGCGAGACGCATCAGAAGGGCGAGGCTGGGCTTGGCCCGGCCGGTCTCGATGAAACTGATGTGCCGAGCGGAGCTGGCGGCCCGGCTGGCAAGTTCCAGCTGACTGACTCCGCGCCGGTCGCGCCACCTCCGCAACAGTATGCCCACGGTGGGAGTATCGCTCGACCGCACTAGCTGCCTGTTCATTGCTCAACGATAACTGTGATGAACACTGACCCCCACGATTCCCGCTTTCCGCGAAGTGCCTCTCCCAAACCATCCGGCCGGCCGTTTCCATCAACGTGCCGTGGTACGTGACGACGCAGGAGGTTCACGGCCTGCCCGGGAGCCGGCGCAGCTGACGGTCGAGGCCGTGCTGCACCGCGACAGCGTGGCAGAAGTGGCCTCCTGGGCCGCACGATCGGGTCGTCGGTGCCGCAGTAGGCCGCGACCGGGCAGGGCGCCGGCACTTCGTCATGCTCGTAGCTTCCGGCCGCCATGAAGTCGGCGCGCAGTGCGGGCATGATCGTGGACCCGTACGTCCGTGCTGGACGGCAGGGTCTCGGCCCGTGCCCGGTACATGGGAGCCGTGCCGCCAGCGTGTGGGAACACGAACAGTTGGTACGGCGGGTCCGGTGCGGCGTCGGACGCCGTGAATCAGCGGGCGCGCCGCGTACCCCGTCGGGTGCTCATACGGCCTCCGCGGCACTGGGCCGCACCTCAGGTACCAACAAGACACCCATCACACACCTTTCTCGGACTCGCGGTATGCGGTCACTCCCATCCCATCAAGCCTGTCTGATACGTACCTGATCCCGCGCTGAAAAACCATGCGACGCTGTACGCCCACCCGCCCCGTCCCCGTCCGGAGGTCACCTTGACGCACTCCCCCCTCGGCCCGGAGGAACTCCTCGCCCTGATGCCGTACGCGCGGGGCACCGGAATCAGGCTGGAGAAGGCCGACTCCGGCCTGGTGCGGGGCACCTTGCCGTGGGCGGAGCACCTGTGCACGGCGGGAGGGCTCCTGCACGGAGGAGCGGTGATGTCCCTCGCCGACACGGTGGGTGCCGTGTGCGCCTATCTGAACATGCCGCCAGGCGCGTCCACCTCGACGGTCGAGTCCAAGACCAACTTCTTCCGTGGCGTGCGGTCCGGAAACGTCACCGCGGTGGCCCGCCCGCTGCACGTGGGGTCGTCGTTCGTCGTCGTCCAGACGGAACTGAGCGACGACGAGGACCGCCGTGTGGCTCTGACCATCCAGTCGCAGGCCGTCCTGCGCCCCGGACACCCGCGCCGGGAGCCGGCGCCGGACTGAGACGGACCGGCACCGGGCAGCGGCCCCGGCGCTCCGCCCCCGATCATCGGCCTGTCAGCCTTGGGTCAGCACCACCGCCCACAGCGGACCGTCAAAAAACATCCCTGAGGGAGGGTCCGTGGTCGAAGACCATGAAGTGCTCATCATCGGCGCCCGCATGTCAGGTCTCGGCACGGCCGCCCGGCTGCGGGAGAGCGGACGGCACTCGTTCGCGGTACTGGAGAAGGCACGCCGGGGCTGTGGCCGATCAGCACCGACGGGCGGACTCCCCAGGACAGCCAGAGCTGCCTCATGGCCTATTCGAAGGCGAACAGGGCGGGGCTGCGCGTAAAGGGCCTCGTTGAGGCGCTCGGTGCCGGTGCACTCGCCGCGCATGAGCGCGCCCAGCGGGACACCCGTCAGCGGCGTGAGAACGCGGTCGGCGGCGTCGAGGGCGTCACGGAGGGCGGGGTACTGGCGGTACAGCGCGGTACCCATGCCCAGGTACTGCGTCCCCATACCCGGGAAGAGAAACGCGGTCTTGGGGGCACCGGAACCGCCGCCCGTGGTGTTCGGCTGTTCCAGGGCCGGCGATGCGTTTGCGCAGCGCACGGAGGGCGCTCTCCCGGTCATGCACGACTTCGGCCATCCTGTAACGGAAGTGAGCCCGGCCGGTGTTGGACGTCCGGCACAGGTCGGCGACCGCCAGGTCCGGGGTGTGCGCGAGATGGTCGAGGTGGCGTTCGGCGAGCCTGCGCAGCGACTTGCGGCTCTTGGCGGAGAGGGTGAGGACCGCGCCGGGACGCTCGTCGGCAGGGGGTTCGGCAGGCTCGGCTGGGGCCGGTGTCTCTCCAGCACGATCGACGCGATGATGCCGGTCACGGACGGTGACGGGGGCGTCCTCCCAGGCGATGCGGAAGGAGGGGGTGACGAAGTTCAGGTGCGGGAAGATGGTCTTCTCCCGTAGCTGGAGCACCGTCTTGATGATCCCGCCCACTCCGGCCGCCCCCTCCATGTGGCCGAAATTCGTCTTCAGGGACCCTACGACGACAGGTTGGGCGGTCACCGTCGCGCTGCGCCTCGGAGAGCCTCTTGAGCACCAGTACACCGCACCCTTCGGCGCGGGCGTGGCCGTCGGCGCGGGCGTCGAACGTCTTGCACTGTCCGTCGGGGCGAGGACCCCTCCGAGGGCCAGGATGTTGTCGGCGGGATGGGCCGCGGTGAGGGACGAGGAGCAGGTGGTGTCGACGGTCATGCAAGGCCCGCGCGGGCCGAGGAAGTACGACAGTCGGCCCGACACCGCGCTGTGAGTCGGCCCGGGCGCGAGGTATGCGTCGAGGTCCGCGGGCGCGAGAGCGGTGGATTCGAAGATGTGGTCGAGGGTCGTGACGCCCATGAACACGCCGGCGTCACCTTGCCGCAGGGAGGTGGGGTCGATGCCCGCCTGCTCCAGCGCCTCCCAAGCCGTCTCAAGGGCGAGGCGCTGCTGCGGGTCGATGCACAGGGCTTCCCCTGGGAAGACACCGAGAAGAAGGCGGCGTCGAAGCGGTCGATGTCGCTCAGGAAGCCGCCGAGGGGCCGCTCGCCGGTGGGCCCCTTGTCGGAGTCCGGGTCCGGGGCCATCTGCCGGCGCTCGTCGGCGGGCAGGGGGCGGATGCCGGACCGTCCCTCACGCAGGAAGTCGGCGAATTCGTCGGCGCCGTAGTTCCCGCCGAGGTAGCGCAGACCCATTCCCACGCTGGCGATGGGCTCGTGCTTCTCACGGGTCAGCTCGGCGAGCGCTTCTTTCGCCGTCCGCAATTCGGCCAGCGCGACGGCCGGCTCGTCCTGACTCGGCTTCGACGCTTTCGGCATTGATCGGTTCCAGCCGAATACGGGTCGCTCGGAAAGATGACCGATCAACCGGCCCGCAGTCGGATGCCTCAATAGAGCGGCCGTGGAATCGCACACTCCAGCTTCTGCTCCAGCGCGAGTTTCACCTCGCTGAGGCGGAGAGAGGTGAGACCGAGGTCGAAGAAGCCGATATCGAGCGGGAATTCATCTCGACTAGTCATGGAAAGTACTGTTTTGAGCTCCTCCACAACCATGCTCTCGCCCCGGCCACCGCCTCTCGGGATCGACTGCCCTCCCCCATCAAAACAGTCGCTTCTGATAACCAACTGACGGGCCGCTGATAACAGCGTCCGGTTCCCGGGTATTCGACGCGGTTCGGTTTATCGCCACGGATTGAGTGTTACGATCCCTGACATGGAAGAAAATGGATTCGACCTACTGGGTGAATTGGACAGGACCCTCAAGGTATTGGGGCTTTCACGGGAGGCGGCGGTCAGCGACATCGCCGTCACCGGAAGCGATCCCCTGGTGCCATCGACCATCCGGCTGGGCTCGGCGATGGGCATAGCCCTGCTGTCCGCGGCTGTCGGCACGGCGCAGATCTGGCACGCCGGCAAGGGACGGCCGCAGCGGCTGGCACTGGACCTGGGACAGGCGATGCACCAGATCACGCCGTACCTCGGCGGCGGGAACACGCTGAACGGCTACGGCTCCAACATGGGCAGTGTGCTCGGAGGTGACGGTACCCCCATCCCCGCCCTGTGGGACCTGTACCGTACGGCGGACGACCGCTGGGTCATCCCCATCGCCTGCTATCCGCGTTCCCGCGACGAGTTCCTCACCTTGCTGGACACCGCGCACACCCGAGAGCACGTGGCCGCCGCCATCGCCGGCTGGAACGGAGCGGAGCTGGAGGAGGCGGCGGCGGCGCGCGGTGTGCCGCTGGCCATGGTCCGCAGCAGGCAGGAGTTCCTTGAGCACCCCCAGGGCCAGGCCGTGCTGGCCGAACCCCTCGTCTCGGTCGAGCGCGTCGGAGACGGCCCGCCGCGCCCCCTGCCGGTGGGTGCACAGCCTCTGTCCGGGCTGCGCAGTCTGCAGTTCACCCATGTCTTCGCAGGCACGGCGGCGGGCCGGGTCCTCGCGGAACAGGGTGCGGACGTGCTGCACGTATGCGAGCCGCACGCCTTCGACCACGACGTGTGCTGGAACGAGTGCGGGGTCGGTCTGCGCTCGGCCCGGCTGGAGCTGGGGCGGGGCACCGACGGGCGCCGGAGGTTCGAGGAACTGCTGAGCACGGCGGACGTCTTCGTGCACAACCACCGGGCCACGAAGATGGCCCGCCTCGGCCTCGGCCCACGGGAGTGCGCGGAAATCAGCCCCGGGCTCATCCAGGTGTCGGTGCGCTGCTACGGCCACAGCGGGCCGTGGCAGGACCGCGGCGGCTTCGACCAGCACGCCCAGGCTCTGACCGGCGTCAACTGGAGCGAGCGGGACGGCGATGTGCCCCGGCTCCCGCACGGGCGCATGCTGAACGACTACCTGGCAGCCTATCTCGCGGCCGCGGGCGTGATGAGCGCGCTCCTGCGCCGGGCCAGGGAAGGGGGCAGTTACGAGGTCCGCGTGTCCCTCGCTGGTGTGTCCAACTGGGCTTACGAACTGGGCACGTTCAGCCCGGAGGTGGCGCGGTCGGTGCCGCCGGACTCGCTGCCCGCGGCCGAGCGGTTCACTCGTTCCACACCGCTCGGCGAACTCAGCCTGGTGGCACCGCCGGTGCGGCTGAGCGAGACACCTCCGTCCTGGCGCGGCCCGCTTCTCGTGCCCCGTGGCTCCTCACAGCCCCACTGGCTCGACACGCCCGCCGGCTGATCCTCCTACGCCGCCCACTGCCCCGCACCGCAGGAGGAGAGGAGTCGACATGTCCCGCGTTCCCTGCCTCGGTACCGAGGCCCTTCCCGAATCCCTGCGCTCCCTCGCCCAGGGACGCATGATCAACCTGTACCGGATCCTCGCCCACGCGCCGCAGTCGGTCGAGCAGATCGCCCGGCTCAACGCCGCGCTCTTCACGGAGGGCGGCCTCACCGCGGTCGACCGCGAGTTGCTCATCCTCACCTACGCCACCGGCTTCCAATCCGAGTACGAATGGGCGCAGCACGTCCCCATCTCCCGCGCCGTGGGTGTCACCGACGAACAGCGGGCGGCCCTGCACCGTGGGGACCACGGCGCGGAGGCCCTCAGTCCGGCCCAGCGGGCGCTCGTGGCGTTCGCCGCGGCCGTGGCCGCCGGCCCCACCGTCGACGACGCCTGCTACGCGGAGCTCAGGAAGCACTACGACGACGAGCAGGTCGTGGAGGCGCTGGTCCTCGCGGGCTTCTACTTCCTGGTGGCCCGGATGTGCACGGTGCTGGACGTGGAGATCGACGCGCCCGAGGGCGACGAGGTGCTGCGCATGACACGGGCGATGAGCGCCGAGTGAGAACGAGGGCGGCCGGTCCGGAGCGACCTGGTGGTCGCTCCGGACCGGCCGCCCTCACCCGGCGGACCCGGGTGGTACCCCGGGAAACCGGGCGTCAGCGCAGTGCCGACTCCAGCCAGTCCCGCAGCCGGGCGGCGTCCATCGTGCCCAGCCCGGCGGCGTCCATCGCGGTGCCGGCGTCGCCGCCGAGGGACACGTACTTCTCCCGCACCAGTTCCTCATGACGGGCCCGGGTGTGCGGACCGGCGGCGCCCAGGGGAATGAGCCGCTCGCGGGTGAACGCGCGGCCGTCGTGCAGGCGTACGGTGACACGGGCACCTGTGGCCTTCGTGGCGGCCGTGAAGTCGGTCTCCGGCGGCCGGGCGGTGTCGAGCGCGAGACGGACGGTCTCGGGGCCGCCGAATTCGAGCAGCCATGCCTCGGCGGCGGCTCCCGCCCGGCGGACCGCCGCACCGAAGGGCGCGGTGGACGCGAACAGCTGCCGGCTGAGCGCGGGGTCGTGAGCGAGCCGGACCAGTCGCGAGAGCTCCCGGCGGCGGGGGTCGGACAGGGCCGGCCGCTCGAAATCGGCGACTGTCAGGCCACCGGTGAGCAGTGCCGTGGCGACCGGGTAGGGAGTGTGCAGTACCAGCGCGCCCAGGGGTGCGTCGGGGCCATTGACGTAGCGGTCGGCGCGGCGGCCGGCGTACAGGGTGTAGAGGGACGTCTCCACCAGCACCTCCGACACCGCAGCGGGGTCCAGCGGTCCTGCGGCGGCACGCAGTTCGCCGTGCAGGTCGATGGCGCAGTCCACGGCCGCGTCGATACCGGGCCCACCGGGGCGCATCTTGAAGGACAGCGTGTCTGTGTGCCAGCGACGGCCGAGGCCCTCTGTGATCTCGTCGGGCAGCGGCACCGCGGCCAGCGCGGCGAGAAAGCCGTCGGGGTGCTCCAGCAGGTCCGGCGCGCCCCGTAGGCCGGCGCCCGCGGCGTCGCAGGCGTCCATGCCGGCCCGCACCGGAGCGAAGGCGTTGAGGAGTCGAGCGTCGCTGGCCAGGAAGGCCCGCATCAGCGGGCGGTGCGGCATGGCGAGCGCCAGCCCCAGCGCGTCGGTCCAGCGTGCGGGGTCCGTGACGCCCTCACAGCGCAGCCGCCCGCAGACGGCTCCCACCAGGTGCGTGTGCAGCGCGCTCTGTCCACGCAGCGGGCCGAGCGTCGCCGCGGCCGTGACGCGGGCCGCGCACTCGGTGGCGACGACCACCGCCGTGAGCAGCTCGGCGCCGGTCAGCCGGCGGGCGTGGGCGAAGGCGAGGGGGACGGCGACGGTCGAGTTGGAGAGGTGCCCGGCGTACGCGGTGTCGTCGAGGTTGAGCCATGATCCGAGGCCGGCCAGCACGCAGGCGCCCTGCCGGGCGTCGGTCTGGAACGGTTCCCCGAACGCGGCGACCAGGCGGGCGCCCAGCGGATGGAGGGCGCCCGCCCGGATCGACGCGGCCTGGGACAGGATCTGGCTCGCGGCCAGTGCGCGGACCCGCTCCGGTATGTCGTCGTAGGTCAGCCCGGCGGCCCACGCGCTGAGTTCCTCCAGGGGCGTCACGCCGGCTCCCGCGCTGAGGCATCGGCCAGTACGGCGGTGCCGGCCGCCCACACGGGGAGGGCGCCTGGCAACACGTCGAAGGTGAGGCGGGCGAGCCCGGGGGGCTGGAGGTTGCCGTCGTGTTCGAAGCACAGGGGTGCGCCGTCGAGGCGTTCCACGACGATGCGCCGACCACGGCCGTAGTGGACGCCGGGCAGGCCGAGGTGGGCGGCGTGGCGGGTGAGTTCGGGGACCTCGCGCGGGCTGACGGGCGAGCCGATGACGCACACGTCGAGCAGGCCGTCGTCCAGTTTCGAGTGGGGGAGCACCTGGTAGCGCCCGCCGCGGAAGCGTCCGCCGCCGACGTTGGCGAGCACGGTGGGCCCCTCGTACAGGAGGGCGCCGTCGACGGTGACCCTGCCGGGGTACGGCGTGAAGGCGTCCGCGGCGTCGGCGAATGCCCGGGTGTACCGGTCCCGGCCGCTCAGCGGCACCGAGCGGGCCACCCTCAGCGCGTCGGCGATGACACCGGAGCAGGCTCCGAGGAAGACCTTCGCGCCGGTCTCGGCGAGGTGGGCGAGGTCGAGACCGCACAGCCGGGCGCCGTGCCCGGGGCCGTCCAGGACGGCGCTCAACGCCTCCTGCCAGGGGCGTTCCGACCAGAGCATCTTGTAGCCGGAATTGCCGGTGCCGGCGGGCACGATGGCCAGTGCGGGGCGGGCCGCAGGACCGGGGGCGGTGAGGCCGTCGACGACCTCGTGCACCGTGCCGTCGCCGCCGACCGCCACGACCATGTCGGGTGCGGTGTGCCCGTCGGTTCCCCAGCGGGCCGCGGTGACCGCCGCCGCGGCGTCACCCGGGCCGGTGGTGCGGTGGATGCGTACCTCGGCCGCACGAGCCGCGCACAGGGCGAGGACGTCCGCCGTCAGGCGGTCGCTCGTGGTGCCGGCGGTGGGGTTGGCGACAACGAGCACGCTCCGCACGAGCGCCTCAGACTCCTCGGTCATGGAAACCCTTCTCCGGATGCCGACGGGGCGGACAGCACTGCGGGACGCGAGCGGAGAGGGCAGGATTCGAACCTGCGCAGGCGGGCGAACCACCCGACCGG
>NZ_KQ948376.1:13946-128886 GCF_001514055.1 Streptomyces corchorusii
AAGCCGCTCCGGGCACCTCTCCAATGATCCCGACTCCGGGAGGATTTCGCTTCCCGGCGCCGTTCTCGAAAACAACTCTGCACCACCCTTCTGACGCCCCGCTGATACCCCTCTGACAGCCTTTTCCGTATCGCCGTCAGGGCGCAATCAGTTGGTCGTCAGCACGCTCCTTGATGCTGGAATTCCGCCCGTCTCATACGACGGATCATCTCGTGCGAGGGGACCCAGGCATGACTCTTCCTTACGACGATGCCTTAACGGGGCATAAGGGCCGGCCCCAATCAGTGGGAGCGTCGGCGACGTTCGCCGAACTGCTCCAGCGCGTGAAGGCAGAAGGTCTGCTGGACCTGGCCCCCGGCTACTACTTCGGCCGCCTTGCGCTGAACACCGCCATCTTCGCCGCCGGCCTGGTCGCGTTCTTCGCGCTGGGCGACTCCTGGCTGCAACTGCTGGTGGCCGTCTGGATGGGCCTCAGTGGCGGCCAGAGCGCGTTCATGTGGCACGACGCCGGCCACAAGGCCATGTTCCGCAACCGCCGCGCCGCTTCCCTGGTCGGGTACATCCACGCCAACCTGGTCAACGGGGTGAGCTACGGCTGGTGGGTCAACCACCACAACCGGCACCACTCTCACCCCAACCACCTGGACATGGACCCGGACATCGGCCGGCGCACCGTCATCTTCGACATGAAGCAGTACCCCACCCGCACCGGCCGGCAGCGGCTGGTCGTCCGGTACCAGAGCGTGCTGTTCTTCGTGCTGCTCGTGCTGGAGTCGTACAAGATGCAGAAGACGGCCGTGAAGATGATCGCGCGCCGTGAGGTGCGCCGTCCCGTGCTGGAGGCCGTCCTGCTCCTCGTGCGGGCGGCGATCTACCTGACGCTCGTGTTCTCCGTGCTGTCGCCGCTGCTCGCCGTGGCCTTCGTACTGGTGCAGCAGGCCACGCTCGGCGTGTACTTCGGGATGATCTTCGCCCCGAACCACAAGGGTATGGCGCTGCGCGACGGCGAGGAGGAGCAGCTGGACTGGCTGGCGCGCCAGGTGCTGACCTCCCGGAACATCCGGCCGTCCGTGCTGATGGACTTCCTCTACGGCGGCCTCAACTACCAGGTCGAGCACCACTTGTTCCCGGCCATGCCGCAGAAGAGCCTGCGGCGCGCCCGCGAACTGACCCGCGACTACTGCGCCGAGCGCGGGATGCCGTACCACGAGGTCGGTTTCTGGACCTCCTACAAGGAAGTCGCGACGTTCCTGCACGACGTCAGCGCGCCCGTCCGCTCGGGCCAGGCCGGTCCGACGGCCCAGGCCGCCTGACCCGTTCCCTCCCCGGCCCGGCTCCGGCGCATCCCGCCGGAGCCGGGCCGCGTCACGCCCCCGAATCTCCCAAGAGACCGAGAGGAGCCCTCTCTCCGCCATGTCCGAGGAATCTGCGAAGGTGGCCCCCGCGCCCACGCACCACGGTTTGTCCATCGGCGATCGACTGGACCGGCTCCCGGTCCTCCCGGCGCACCACCGCCTCACCGGTGTCATCGGTGTGGGCCTGCTGTTCGACATGTACGAGAACAACCTGTCCGGCGTCCTGTCGAAGGTGCTACAGGCGGATTTCGCCCTGAACGGCACGACGCTGAAGCTGGTTCTCGCGTCCGCGTTCCTCGGCCAGTTCCTCGGGGCCGTGGTGCTAGGCCGGCTCGCCGACCGGTTCGGCAGACGGCGGGCCTTCCTGGTCAACCTCGCGCTGTACTCCGGCGCGTCGCTGGCCGGAGCGTTCGCGCCGTCGGTCGGATGGCTGGTGGCAACCCGTTTCGTGGCGGGCATCGGAATCGGCGCGGAGCAGTCGCTGACCGACAGCTACCTCGCCGACGTACTGCCCGCCCGACACCGCGGCCGGCTCATCGCATGGGCGTACACCATCGGTTTCTGCGGGGTGCCCGCGGTCGGGCTGCTCGCGGTGTGGCTCGTGCCGCTCACTCCGTTCGGCGTCGCGGGGTGGCGCTGGCTGTTCCTGCTGGGGGCGCTCGGTTCGGCCGTGGTGTGGGTGCTGCGCCGGGGACTGTTCGAGTCGCCGCGCTGGCTCGCGGCGGCCGGCCGCCACGCGGAGGCGGAGAAGCTGACGGCCCGGCTGGAAGCGCAGGCCGGACCGGCGTACGTGACGACGGCCCCGGCACCTGCGCCCGCCGCTACCGGAGCGCGGCCGAGCGGGGGCGGCATGCTCCGGATGCTGTTCTCGGCGCCCTACCGCCGCCGGACGGTGATGACGTGGGTCTTCTGCCTGCTGTCCACGGTCGGCTACTACGGTTTCGGCACGCTGGCCCCGCAGGTGCTGGCCGCCAAGGGGTTCGACGTCGTCCAGGGCCTCGGCTACACGGCCGTGTCGTTCTTCGGATACCCGGTGGGTTCGCTGCTGTCGGCGCCGTTGATGGACCGGGTCGAACGCAAGGTGCTGGTGGCGGTGTCCGCGTGCGCCATGGCGGCGGCCGGCCTCGGCTTCGCCTTCGCCGGGTCTCCCGGCTGGGTGGTGGCGTTCGGCTTCGGCTACACGCTGCTCAGCAACGTCTTCTCGGCTGCCTCCCACGTCCTGCTGGCGGAGCAGTACCCCACGGCAATCCGAGCCGGCGCCTCCGGCATGGCCTACTCCCTGTCCAAGCTCACCGCCGCGGCACTGCCGTTCCTGCTGCTGCCGTTGCTGGAGTCGGGCGGGGCGATGCTGCTCTTCGCCGTGATCGCGGGTGCGATGGCGGTGCTCGCCCTGGACGTCGTCGTGCTCGGGGAGCGTACGACCGGACGGCCGGTGGACGGGTTTCCAGCGGACCGATCGCCGGTGCGTTGACGGACGCGCACCCCGAACGGCCGTGGCGGCGGGAACCCGGAAAGACCGGTTCCCGCCGCCACGGCCGTGTGTCGGCGCGGTTTCGTCAGCCCGTCCCCTCCTCGGCCAGACGGGCGTCGAGGAGCCGGACCGCCTCGTCGGCGTTGCGGGCGATCTCCTCGTCGTCCGGGGCGCCGATGACGGCCATGAGGAACTCCACGACGGAGGTCCGCAGCGCGTCGGTACTCGTCTTCATCGCCTCGGTGGTCGTCTGTGTGGACATGCGGGTCTCCCTGAATTCGGACGGTTCAGAACGAGTTGCAGGCGCGGAAGATGTGCGCGAAGGACGGCAGCGACGCATGCCCCTCGAAGGCCACGTACTCGGGGATCACCAGCTCCGGCCCCCACTTCTCCTTGTAGGCGAGCTGCGACTGCGCCGGGTACAGCGCCCCGCCCTCGGCCCACAGGAACTGCATCAGCCAGCTGAAGGCCGGACTGTGGCCGGGGAGTTCGTGTTCGGGGGCGAGTCCGGTGAAGGGGGTGAAGCCGAAGTGGAGCCACTGCGTGCCCTCACCGCGGAAGATCTCGATCGCCGCCGCGTTGACGGCCTCCATCAGTCCGGGTGAGCCGCCCGGCAGCCGCCGGCTGAGGTCGTGCATCCAGCCGGCCCGGCTGCCGTAGACCGGCGAGTAGGAGATGTAGGCCACCGGTTCGCCGTCGATGGTGCCGAGGAAGAGGCGGCGGTACCGCTGCGCCTGCCCGCCGATCTGGCCGACGAGGAACTCCAGCGGGCGCGCGGTCTCGCCCTTCGACTTCAGCCACGCCTCGTCGATGTGCTCGATGGCGTCGCGCCAGCGTTCGGCCTCCACCTCCTGGACCTGGAGCCCGTTGCGCAGGGCCCGGGAGATCTTGTTGCGCAGTTGCATGAACCTGGTGCCGCGCAGGCTGAACTCCGGCAGCCGAACGGCCCAGGAGGCGCCGATCTGGTTGACGGTGAAACCGTGCCGGACGTAGGTCTCGGCGTCGGATCGCTGCAGCTGCACGCCGACCACCCGCAGTCCTTGCTGCCGGGCGTGCGCGACAAAGGCGTCCAGCAGCGTCTCGTAGGTGTCCGGCGGCGCGAAGGGGCCGCCGAACTGCACGAGATATCTGCCGGCCCGCCGGTACAGCACGACTCCTTCGGCGCCGGGAAGGGTGAACACCTCCTTGTCGTCGTTCATCGCCAGAAAGGCGCTGGGATTTTCTGCCTGGGTCCAGTTCTCGATGGCGTTCAGAAGTGTGTCGGGCATGAGAAGAGTAGAGCAGACTCATATTCGCGACCGAAAGAGGGTTGCGGCCCGGTATTCAACACACGTCAGATCATGGTCAGCCACACATCAGGACCGTATCAGACAACACTGGAAGACTCTTTCCCGAACGGCTGCAGAAGGTATTGGACGGCAATACGGAGGCACAATCGATGGGTCGGCCGACGCATACGTCAGGAATCCGCAGCTATCAGTTGTACATTGGCGGCGAGGACGTCGAGAGCGACCAGTGGGTGTACACGGTCAGCTCGCGCTCCCTGCTGGAGGACGTTTTCACGAGCGTCAGCCTGAAACGGGAACTGGAGCGGAATCCGGAGTCCACGGCGGCGAGTCATCCCTACGTGGCCGGCCGGTGCGCGGTCGCGACTGACTCGGCGATCGACCGGGCCACCGCCGCCGCAGCCGCCGCGGCTCCCCACTGGGCCGCGGTTCCGCTCGACGAGCGGATGCGGCTCGGCACTCTGTTCCGTGAGGAACTCCTGCGCCGTCAGGACGAGTTCACCGAAATGCTCACACTGGAGGGCCATCCGGTCAAACTCGCCCGCTGGGAGCTGAGCTGTCTGCTCCAGGTGTACAGCGAGGAGAGCCTCGGCTGGTACCGGCAGCAGATGCACACGGAGTTCCGGCAGGGCCCGCGGCGGCTGATCGTGCGGCGGCAGCCCGACGGCGTGGTCGCCTTCAACCCGCCGCAGAACGCGCCCGCCCCCAGTGCCGCCCTGGCCGTCCTGGCGGTGATGGCGGGCAACGCTGTCGTGGTGCGGGCGCCGCGCAGCATCGCGCTGAGCACCATGTGGCTGATGCGGGACGTCGTGGCGCCACTGCTGGAGCAGGTGGGCGCACCGGCCGGGGTGCTCAACGCGATCTGCGGCAATCCCCGTCAGACGCTGGACCGCTGGCTCGACGATCCGCTGATCGACGACATCTTCTACATCGGCGGCAGCCAGGAGGGTCTGCGCTTCCAGGAGCAGTGCGTCGCGCGCGGCAAGAAGCCGATCCTGGAGCTGGCCGGCAACGACGGCATCGTGGTGTGGCGGGACGCCGACCCGGTACGGGCGGCCGAGGCGATAGCCGAGGCGTTCTACGGATCCGGCCAGATCTGCATGGTGCCCAACTACGTCCTGGCGCACCCGGACATCGCCGACCGGCTGGTCGAGGAAGTCGGCAAGCGGGCGGCGGCGATCCGCCCCGGCTACCCGGAGGACCCGGAGGTGCTGCTCTCTCCGGTACGCCGCAGCGAGCGGTTCTTCGCACTGCTCCAGCAGGCACTGGACCGGGGAGCGAAGCTGGTCACCGGCGGCAGCCGGGCCGAGGTGGACGGCACACCGTCCGACACGGGCGTCTTCCTCCAGCCGACGGTGCTGCGGGTGGACGGGCTGACCGAGGCCCGCAAGTACGACGTCGTGCGCGACGAGACGTTCTTCCCGCTGCTGCCGATCGTCGTGCCCGAGCCCGGCTCCGACGAGGAACTGTGCGAGCGGTTCATCGACTTCGTCAACACCAACGAGTACGGCCTGCGCAACTCCCTGTGGACCGGCTCCCCCGAGATCATCGACACATTCGTGCGCCGCGTCGGCAACGGCGGCCTGCTGAAGGTCAACGACTCGCACATCGGCTTCCTGCCCTACCTGCCCAGCCACGGCGGCACCGGGCTGACCGGCGGCGCCTTCGGCGAGGCCAACTACCCGATGCTCAAGACCTCCCACCTGCAAGGGGTGAGCATCGCGTGGGACGTCAGCCCGCACGAGGCGGTCTTCGGCTCCTGACCCACGCCCTCACCAGTAGGAGATTTCCATGCGATCCCTGACCTTCGCCCGAGAGGTGTGCGAACGCCACCATCCGGGTCTCCTCGCGGCACTGGAGGCCATACCCTTCGCCGAGCGCGAGGCGTCCGGCTCGCCGGTCACCGCGCTGCTGCGCGACCACAACGGGGCGGGTCTGCTGGTTCCCGAGGAGTACGGAGGCAACGGCGCCGACATCCTGGACGCCCTCCGCGTTCAGCGGGCCGTGGGCTCGGTGTCGCCCTCCCTCGCCGCCGCCGCCGCGATGCACCACTTCACCGTCGCCATGCTGTTCGAACTGGCCGCCGGAGCCGGCCGGCTGACCCCTGCCCAGACGAAGCTGCTGCACGGCATCGCACCGGAGCGGCTGCTGCTCGCCTCCGGCTGGGCCGAGGGCCGTACCCAGCAGAACATCCTGATCCCCTCGGTGACGGCCACCAGGACCGAGGGCGGCTTCCTGCTCAACGGCGTCAAGAAACCGTGCAGCCTGGCCCGTTCCATGGACCTGCTCACCGCGAGCATCGCGGTCTCCGGCGCCGACGGCACCCCGGAACTCGCGCTGGCCCTGCTCCCCGCCGACACCCCCGGCATCTCCGTGCACCCGTTCTGGGGCAACGAGGTGCTGGCCGGCTCACAGAGCGACGAAGTGCGGCTGGCCGACGTGTTCGTACCGGAGGAGCTGGTGGTGCGCACCCTGCCGGAGGCGCCTCGGCTGCTGGACGACCTGCAGACGACCGGCTTCATCTGGTTCGAGCTGTTGATCTCCGCCGGGTACGCGGGCGCGGCGACGGCGCTGGCCGCCACGGTGCTGGAGCGCGAGCGCGGCAGCGTGGGCGAGCGTGCCGCGCTGGCGACCGGCGTGCAGTCGGCGTTCGCCCTGCTGGAGGGCGCCGCCCGTGCCGTACGGGACGGGCTGGCGGGTGAGGCCGCGGTGGCGGAGGTGCTGGTCGCCCGATACGCCGCGCAGCAGACCCTCGTACAGGCCGCCGACCAGGCGCTGGAGCTGCTCGGCGGCATCGACTTCATCCGTGGCGGCGACCACACGCGGCTCGCCGACTCGGTACGCCCCCTCGCCTTCCACCCCCCGGGCCGGGCCTCCGCGGCCGAGCCGCTGCTCCAGTGGTTCGCGGGCGGGGCCCTGGAGCTGTCATGACCGTGCCCACCCCCGTCACCGTCACAGGAGTCACCGCATGACCACCACCGCACAACCCCCGGCCGCCCTCGGCGCCGTGTCCGAGCAGGACGTGCTCGGCATGTACCGGGCGCACCTGAGCAAGGGCCGGGCCACCGTCGCCGAACTGTTCGGCAGCCACATGGAGGTGGAGTCCGAGGGCGCCTGGCTCACCACCAGCGACGGCGAGCGCTTCCTCAACGCCGGCGGTTACGGCGTCTTCATCATGGGCGCCCGCCACCCGCTGGTCGTGGAGGCGGTCGAGCGTCAGCTGCACCGGCACCCGGTGGCCACCCGCATCCTGCTGGAGCCGACCGTCGCACAGGCCGCCGAGGCCCTGGTGTCGGTGATGCCGACGGGTCTGGACCGCGTCCACTTCGCGCTGTCCGGCGCCGAGGCGGTCGAGGCCGGACTCAAGCTCGCCCGCGCCGGCGGCCGGCGCCGGACGGTCGCCATGCTCGGCGGCTACCACGGGAAGACCATGGGGGCTCTGTCGGCCACCGCCAAGAAGGTGTACCAGGATCCGTTCCGCCCGCTGCTGCCGGACTTCACGCACATCCCCTACGGCGACGCCGACGCCCTGCGCGAGCAGTTGGCGGCCCACCCGGGAGAGGTCTGCGTGATCCTGGAGCCGGTGCAGGGCGAGGGCGGGGTGATCATTCCCCCCAAGGGCTACCTGAAGCAGGTGGAGGCGCTCGTCCGGGAGTACGACGGGTTCCTGATCCTGGACGAGGTGCAGTCCGGATTCGGGCGGCTCGGCGAATGGTGGGGCGCGGACATCGAGGGCATCGTCCCCGACGTCCTGCTGGCCGGGAAGGCGCTCGGCGGCGGGGTGGCCCCCGTGTCGGCGGTCGTCGCGACCCGCAAGGCGTTCCGCCCCTTCGACAAGGACCCCTACATCCACACCGGCACCTTCTCCGGACAGCCGCTGCTGATGGCGGCCGTCCAGGGCGCGATCCGGGCGGTGCAGGAGGAGCGGCTCGTCACCCGGTCCATGGAACTCGGCGCACGGCTCCTGCCCCGGATCACCGAGATCGCCCGCCGCAACCTGCCCGACCTCCTGGTGGAGGTGCGGGGGAGCGGCCTGCTCATCGGGGTCGAGCTGGTCGAGGCGGGGCTGGCCGGCGAGTTGCTGATCGAGTTGTTCAACCACGGAGTGGTCGCCAACCACTCGATGAACGGCAGTGCCGTGGTCCGCTTCACCCCGCCCGCGATCATGAGCGACGCGGACGTGGACCACCTGCTCGACTCCTTCGACAAGGCGACCCGCGACCTGGTCAGCGGCTCCGCCACGATGCCGGAAAGGCGGTAGCGAACCGTGCGAGAGGTAACCCTTGAGGCGCTCGTCCCCTCGGAGCGGGCCGAAGACGTCTTCCACGCGGTCAGGCGCTGGGAGCGCTACCCCGAACTGGCACCGCACGTGGAGGCCACCACGGTGCACGCCACCCATCCCGACCCGGACTGCTCCTCCAGCTGGGAGCTGCACTTCCGCAGCGGTCTGCTGCGCTGGACGGAGCAGGACGTCTTCCTCACCGACACCCTGGAGATCCGGTTCGAGCAGACGGACGGGGACTTCGACTCCTTCCGCGGCGACTGGCGCATCGCGCAGGACGGGGCGGACGTGACCGTGCGCTTCTCCGCGGTGTTCGACTTCGGCATTCCCAGTCTCGAAGGCATCCTCGACCCGATCGCCGAGCGGGTCATCCGGGAGACCATCGCCTGGGCCGTGACCGGAATGTTCCCCCAGACCCAGGTCATCGGCGAGGAGCCCGACGTGGACAGCAAGTCCGTCGGGGTGCCCGCCACCGCGTGAGAGGCAGAGCGTCATGGACCAGGCGAATCCGTTCGAGACACCCCGGACATACTCGCTGCACCGCGCCGAATACCTGGTCGGCTTCGCGGTGTCCACGGGGCTGATCATCGCCCACTGGAGCGAGATCCGGTGGTGGCCCGCCATCGGGCTGTTCCTCTACATCGACCTCATCGGCTACATCCCCGGCGCCATCGCCTTCAAGCGCGCCAAGGGCCGCCCCATCCACAAGGCGTACTACGTCCTCTACAACGTGATGCACAGCCTCATCACCCAAGGCGCCGTGGTGGCCCTGTGGTGCTGGTTGATCGGACCGGAGTGGGCGCTGCTGGTCATTCCGTTCCACCTGTTCGGCGACCGGGGCCTGTTCGGCAACTTCATGAAATCGTTCGCCCTGCCGTTCGAGCCGGTACGGCAGGAGGGCTACCTGCGGCTGCTGGACGACCTGGGGCTCGCCCACCCCAAGCCGGTCGGGCACTCCGGTGACCCGGTTCCGGTGGGGCACCTGCCTGCCGGCCGCCGGGAGCCGCACCGGGCCGTGCGATGAGCGCCGGCTCCGCCAGGCCGACTCGGCACGACGCGGTGGACCGGCTCGCCGCGCCCGTGACCGTGCTGACGGTGTGCCATGCCGGACGGGTGCACGGGACGACCGTCTCGTCCCTCACCACGGTGTCGCAGGAGCCGTTGCTGCTCACCGCGAGCCTGCAAGAGGGTTCGGCCTTCGCTCATCTCGCGCTCTCCGAGGGGCGCTTCGCGGTCAACGTGCTCAGCAGCGGTCAGGGAGTGGCGGCCCGGCGGTTCGCCGACGGCCACCGCCCGGCGGGCTCCGCCCAGTTCGACGGGCTCGCCTGGCGCCCGGACCGCTACTCGCGGGCGCCCCTGCTGGAGGGGGCGCTGGCGCACTACGCCTGCCGGGTGCGCGGCAGCTTCCTCCTGGGTGATCACGAGGTGCTGCTGGGGCTGGTGGTCCGCGCCGACGGAGGCCCGTCCGGTGCGCCGCTGCTCAGCTACGGCGGTGAGCTGGTGACCGGCACACCCGAGTCGACCACGTCGAGCCCGCCCTACGTGCCGGACTTCCACGACATTCATCCCAGGGAGAGGACAGCACTGTGACCGTTGACGACACCGCCCGAACCACGGGGGCCGTCGCACCGGAGGCCGACTGGGACGCGGCTCCGGGACTGCTGGACGGCGCCAAGCAGTTGGCCCTCGGGCCGGACGACTGCGACCTCGCCTACTGGATCACCCAGGTCGCGCAGGGCACCCTGCGGGAGCGGGGGGTGACGGGACACCACGTGGACGCGCGGGTCCCGGAGTTCCTCAAGGAGCCCGGCAACCCGCTGCGCGAAGCGCTCATCCTCGAATTCGGCTTCCGCGGCGTGTCCGAGGAGATCGCCACCCGGCTGCTCGCCCCCTACGTCGAACTGGCGCCGGGCGTCCCGGAGATGGAGTTCTACGCCACGCAGCTGATCGATGAGGCCCGTCACGCCCGGGTGTTCCGCAACCACCTGGTGGAACTGGGCATGCCGGCCGACACCCTGCTGCGGGACGTGGCGGAGCTGTCCGCCGATTACCGCCGCCGGGTGCTGCAACCGGTCGAGGACTTCACCCTGGACATCGTCCGGGACCGGAAGGACTTCGCCGGCGGGGTGGCCGTCTTCTGCGTCGTCATCGAGGGCGTCCTGGCGCCCGCCGCCGAGCTGAGCGAACGGAAGTGGACCCCGCTGTCCCCGGCGACCGGGGAGATCTCCCGCGGAACGGCGATCGACGAGATCCGGCATCTCACCGTGGCCAGCACGATCCTGAAGAACCACCTGGCCGCGCACCCCGAGTCCCGGGATCGGATCGTGGAGATCATCCAGGCCGGGGTGAAACTGTGGGACGAGGTCCCGGACCGGGAGTTCGTCATCCACCGCGAGAAGCTGTTCCAGGAGGGCATGGCGGCCCACGCGGACCTGATCGGCGACTACGAGATCTGGCCGGGCGTGCGCATGCTCGACACCACCCCCGACCAGCGCTACGACATGGCGGACCGGTGGACCGAGGAGATGGCCGAGGTCCGGATGGCGTACATGGGGCTGCCCCCGGAGCTGCTGGGCGGCGGGAGCGCCGCATGAGCGGTGCGTCCGCCGGGCGGGCGGCGGTGATCACGGGAATCGGCTGTCACCTCCCGCCGGACGTGGTGACCAACGAGGACCTGACCCGGCGTCTGGACACCTCCGACGAGTGGATCCGTTCCCGGACGGGGATCGCCTCGCGGCACATGGTCGCCCCGGGCGTCGCCACCTCGGACCTGGCGGTGGAGGCAGGGCGGCGGGCGCTGGAGTCGGCGGGCGGCGGTGCGGACGCCGTCGTCCTGGCCACCACCACGCCCGACCGGCCCTGTCCGGCCACGGCCCCGGACGTGGCCGACCGACTCGGTCTCGGTACGGTCGCCGCGTTCGACGTGTCGGCGGTGTGCAGCGGGTTCCTGTACGGCCTGGCCACCGCCGCCGGATTCATCGCGTCCGGCACCGCCGACCGTGTGCTGCTGATCGCCGCCGACGCGTTCACCACGATCATCGACCCGGCGGACCGCAGCACCGCGGTGATCTTCGCCGACGGCGCGGGCGCGGTGGTCCTGCGCGCCGGGGACGCGGACGAGCCCGGCGCGGTGGGCCGGGTCGTGCTGGGCAGCGACGGCGGGCTCAACCGGCTGATCCAGGTTCCGGCGGGTGGCTCGCGCCAGCGCTCCTCAGGCGTCGCGCCCGCCGCCGGCGAGGAGTTCTTCCGGATGGCCGGGCGGGAGGTGTACCGGCACGCGGTGGAACGGATGACCGCCTCGTCGCGGGAGGCCGCGGAGGCGGCCGGATGGGACGGCCCGGCGGCGGCCGACCGGTTCGCCGCGCACCAGGCGAACGCCCGCATCCTGGCCACCGTCGCCGACGACCTGGGCATCCCGCTCCAGCGACGGCTGTCCAACATCGAGCACGTGGGCAACACCGGCGCCGCGTCCCTGGCGGTGCTGCTGGCCCAATCGGCCGCCGAGGGCACCCTGGCCGCCGGCCATCGGCTGCTGCTGACGGCGTTCGGCGGCGGCCTCGCCTGGGGGGCGACCGCGCTGGTCTGGCCCGACGTGAAGGCCGGCTGAGAGTACCCCGCAGTCCGACAACATCATCCCGAAGCAGGAGGCACCATGTTCGAGACCCTGAAGGAAATGCTGGTCAACAAGCTCAAGGTGACGCCGGAGAGCGTGGTGCCCGACGCGACGCGCGAGGACATCGAGCTGGACTCGCTGGCCGTGGTGGAACTGTCGCTCGTACTGGAAAAGGAACTGGGGCTCACCATCAGCGACGACGAGCTCCTGGAGGCGGCGACCGTCGGCGACATGGCGAAGCTGATGGAGGAGCGGAGCGCCGCGGCATGACCGGCGGCGCTGACATCGCCGTCACCGGTGTGGGGCTGGTGACGCCCGCCGGGATCGGCACCGCCGAGAACTGGGCGGCGGTGCGCGCGGGCCGTCCCACGGCGGCTCTCGACCCGTCGCTGGAGGACAACCCCGTACGGCTGTCCTGCCGGGTACCGGGGTTCGACGCCGACGCTCTGCTAGGCGCCCGACGGGCCCTACGGCTGGATCGCTTCGTGCAGTTCGCCCTGGTGGCGGCCGAGGAGGCGGTGGCGGACGCCGGTCTGGATCCCGGTTCCTGGGACGGCGCCCGGGTCGGCGTGGTCATGGGGTCGGCCGACGGTGGCCCGAACACCGTGGAGGAACAGCACCTGGTGCTGATCACCGAGGAGGCCCGGCGGGTCTCGCCGCTGCTGCTGCCGATGCAGTTGCCGAACATGCTGGCCGGGCAGATCGCGATCGCGCTCGGCGCCACCGGCCCCAACCTGGTGGTGGCGACCGCTTGCGCGTCCGGGGCGACGGCTGTCGGCACCGCCCGTGACCTGCTGGCCCTCGACCGCTGCGACATCGTCCTGGCCGGGGGCAGCGAGGCGATGATCACGCCCCTGGTGATGGCCGGATTCGCGCAGATGGGCGCGCTGTCCGGGCGGGAGGACGACCCGGACAGCGCGTCCCGCCCCTTCGACGTCGAACGGGACGGGTTCGTGGCCGCCGAGGGCGCCGGGGTGCTGGTGCTGGAGCGGACCGCTGACGCCCGCGCCCGGTCCGCCCGGGTTCGGGGCCGGGTGGTGGGGTACGGGGCGAGTGCCGATGCCCATCACATGACCAGTCCGCATCCGCAGGGCGCCGGCGCCGAGTTGGCGGTGCGGGCGGCACTGGCCGACGCCGGGGCCGCCGCGTCGGACGTCGGGCACGTGAACGCGCACGGCACCTCCACCCCGCTCAACGACCTCGCCGAGGGCCGGATGCTGAGCCGGGTGCTGACCGGCGATCCGCTGGTCACCTCGACGAAGGGGGTCACCGGGCACCTGCTCGGCGCGGCCGGGGCGGTGGAGGCCGCCCTGACGGTGCTGACCCTGGAGCAGGGCGTGGTGCCGCCGACGGCCGGTCTGTCCCGTCTCGATCCGCGTCTCGACATCGAGGTCGCGACCACCGCGACCGCCACCCGGGCCGAGCTGGCACTGAGCAACTCCTTCGGCTTCGGCGGCCAGAACGCCGTACTCGCCATCGCGGCCGCCTGACCGACGCCCGGCGCCGCATCTTGCGTACCCGACAGGAAGGGATGAGCCATGCATGATGCTCGCGAGCTGCTGGCGTTGGGCGACAAGGGTGTGGCCCGGCTCGCACGGCGCGGTTACACGCTGCCGCTGGGCGAGGTGGAGGCACTCCACCGGGAACGGACCGCGGCGGCGGCCGAGGTGGACCTGGCCCGGGCGGAACTCAAGCGCTCGTCGAGGGGCGGCGGAGGCGCGCTACCGGAGGAACAACGGGCCACGGCACGGGAGTCGCGGGTCCGTGCACAGCAGGCCGAGGCGCGTCTGCGGGCCGCCCGCGAGCGTCTCGACGCCCTGTTGCTGACGATTCCGAACATCCCGCTGGACGAGGTGCCCGACGGCCGGACCGAGGCGGAGGCGGTGGAGGTGCGCCGGTGCGGTCCGACGCCGGCCCCGGCCGACGAGGCCCGCCACCACGCGGCGGTCGGCGCGTCGCTGGGCGTCCTGGACAGCGACCGCGCGGCCCGGCTGTCCGGCGCCCGGTTCTCGGTGGCCCGGGGCGCCGGGGCCCGGCTGGAGCGGGCGCTGGCCCACTTCTTCCTGGACCTGCACACCGGCACGCACGGTTACACCGAGTACTCGGTGCCGTACCTGGTGACCCGGGAGACGATGACCGGCACGGGACAGCTCCCCAAATTCGAGGAGGACCTGTTCGCCACCCGGGTGGGTGACCGGGAACTCATGCTGATTCCCACCGCTGAGGTACCGCTGACGAACCTCTTCGCCGGTGAGGTGCTGGACACCGGGCAGCTCCCCCTCGCCGTCACTGCCCACACCCCGTGCTTCCGTGCGGAGGCGGGCTCGTACGGCAGGGACAACCGGGGCATCCTGCGCCTGCACCAGTTCGAGAAGGTCGAGCTGGTCCGCCTGTGCGCGCCGGACGACGCACGCCGGCAGCTCGAACTGATGGTGACCCACGTCGAGGAGTGCCTGCGCGCGCTGGACCTGACCTACCGGGTGGTGCTGCTGCCGGCCGGCGATCTGGGTTTCTCGGCGCGGATGACGTACGACCTTGAGGTGTGGCTGCCGGGCAGTGGTGCCTTCCGGGAGATCTCTTCGGTGTCCGACTGCGGCGACTTCCAGGCGCGACGGGCCGGCATCCGCCACCGCGGTCCGGGCTCGAAGAAGACACCCGTCGTGACCCTCAACGGTTCGGCCCTGCCCATCGGGAGGACCGTGGCGGCGCTGCTCGAACAACATGTGCGGCCGGACGGTTCGGTGGAGTTGCCCGAGGCGCTGGTGCGCTACGCGGGTTTCTCCCGCATCCTGCCCGGCGGCGCCACGGACTGACAGTGAGGATTGGCCATGGCACCGCTCGGGGGGCCTGACTCTTCGGCTGGCCGGCGCTTCGGCTGTCCCCCGGCGGAATCGTCGGCCTGCCGGGCGGTGTCGCTTGGCGCGTGGCCGGTCGGGCGTCTGTGACTTCACAGGAGCCCGGCCAAAGGTCCCATGACTGTCTTGTCCGTCTACCCGACCGGTCCGCGCCTTCCCGTCGGCGCGCGTTGGAAGGGCGGCGCACAACAGCATGGCAGCACAGGACATAGCGGTGGCCGGCGGGATCGACACCCACGCCGATCTCCACCGGGCCGCGGTCATCGACAGCATCGGCCGGCACCTGGCCACCAAGCAGTTCGAGACCATCCGGACGGCTACCACAGACACTGCTGGACTGGCTGCGCTCACACGGTGAAGTCCTCGCCGTCGGGATCGCCCGGTTCTTCACCTCGAACGAGGTCACGGTAGTGGAGGTGGACCGCCCCGACCGCAAGGCGAGACGGGACAACGGCATGTCCGATTCCATCGACACCTGTGCCGCGGCGACGGCGGTCCTGTCCGGCCGGGCTGCGGGTACCCCGAAGACCCGCAACGGGGTCGTAGAGGCGATCCAGGTCCCGCGGGTGGTCCGCGAAAGCGCGGTCAAGGCCCGCACCCAGACCATCGAGCAGATCCGCACCGTCATCGTCCACCGCCCCTTCCAACGTCCGCGACAAGCTGCGCGGCCTGTCGACGACGGAACTCATCGACGCCCTGGCCCGCTCAACCCCCGCAGGCCAACTCGCCGACCCGGCCTGCGCGGTGAGGCCCGCACTGTGGCGGATCGCCCGCCGCCACCAGGCGCTCGACGAGGAGATCTGGGAAGCCGACCGGGAGATCGGACCGCTGGTCACCCAGGCCGCCCCCACCCTCATCGCAACGACCGCGGCGGCGACCACGCGGCCGGCAATGCCCCACACCATCGTCCGGGGCGGCCTGAAGTACGCCCGGCACACCCAGGAGTACATCGCCCGACGCACCGCCGAAGGCATGGCCGAGAAGGACATCGTCCGCTGCCTGTAACGGTTCGTCGCCCGCCGGATCTACCGCCACCTACCTCACATGATCCGCACCCCCGAACCGCTCCGACAGACCGCTGAACGTCTGTAGGAGCTTCCACCGGCCGGCCCCGGCCCGTGGCGTGGTGACGGCCGGGTCCCGCCACGACCCGGGAGCGGGAGGCCGCCACGCGCCCACCCGAGCCGGTGGCTGCCGGCTTCGCCGGGAGCCTGTGCGCCTGCCTCCAGGAAGCGCGCTCATTCAGCACCCCGCGCAGAGCGTGCGGTGGGCCGGCACCCGCCCGGGACCGGGGAGCGGCACGCGCCGTCGTCGGGTGAAGAGCATTGTGGCTGCCGGACGACCGCCTCAGGTGGGCACGGCACGGCGCACCGCGGGCGGCCATCCGCAGTGCGGGACGGCCGCCGTCCGGGACGGCGAGGCACCCGGAGCGATCGCGGTGGGATGCCTGGCTCGTTCCTTGTCGTCATGGCGGCAGGCCGGTTGCTCAGGAGCCGGACATCAGCGCAAAGTTGTCCACGCCGAGCCAGAACGCGGCGGCCAGCCCCGCGAAGCCGAGCACCGACGCGGCGAGCCGCTGCCAGGGCACTGTCGCGGACCGGCGGGCGAGCCCCAGGACGGACAGCGCGGCGACCGCTTGCAGGGCCACGATGCCCAGTGTGCCCAGCCCCAGCATGGTGGTGGTCATCCCGGTGTACGGATCGAGTCCGGCGAGCGCGAACCCCGCTACAGCGACGGCGTTGAGCGCCGTCTGCACCAGACCGGCCCGGTGGGGGGAGGAGTGGCGGGGGTGTGACGCGGCCAGTGGAGTGGGCAGCAACCGGTCGTCGGCGAGGGTCTGCATGTACCGGTTGGCGGCGCTGTGCAGCGCGAGGGTGGCCGCGAACAGGCTCAGGCAGAGCATGATCTCCATGGCCGTACCCGCGATCGGGCCCAGATAGGTGTCGGCGAGTGTGAAGAACAGGTCCCCGAGTTGCCGCCCCGCCTCCCGCCGTACATTCCCGGCGCCCAGCGCGCCGACGGCCACCCAGCTGGTGAAGGCGTAGAAGGCCGTGATGAGGACCACCGCGATGTACGTGGCGCGTACAACGCTGCGGCGTGGATCGCGCGCCTCCCGGCCGTACAGAGCGGCGGACTCGAAGCCGATGAACGAGATGGCGGCGAACATGATCGACACCCCGAATCCGTGGTCGAACATCTCGTGGGGCGCGAACGACGCGGCCGGAAGGGCGGAAGGGACCCCGTCCCGGACCGCCACGGCGATGTCCAGGGCGAGCAGGATGGCTATCTCGCCCGACAACATCGCGGCCACGGTGCGGGCGCCGGCCCCGATGTCGCGGTACCCGAGCCAGCCGACGATGACGGTGCCGACCGCCGCGCAGACCCACCAGGACAGGTGCACGCCTTGGTCGGCCAGGACCAATGAGGTGAAGTAGCCGAACGCCCCGAGCAGCCCGATCGCCGCCAGGTTGTAGGCACAGACGGCCACATATCCGCTGATCACCCCCATCGGGCGGCCGAGCCCCTCGGCGGCTGCGGAGTAGAAGCCGCCCTGTCCACCGGTCCTGCGGGCGATCACTGCGTAACTCGCGGAGAAGCATAGCAGGACGAGTCCGGTCAGAACGAATACGGCGGGGACTCCGGCTCCGTTCCCGAAAGCGAACGCAAGCGGAACGGTTCCGGCCATCGCCGATAGTGGTGCTGCCGCGGAGACGATGAGATACACGATATGTCGCGTCGCCAGTGTTGGCGGACGAGCGTTCACCGTATTGGTTCGAGCGTGGTCGAGCATTCTTCTCCCTCGGAGCACCAGGAGGTAATGGAATGTATTACCGAAGTCAGGTTTCCGACTTCCATACCGACCGCGGAACTACAGCGGCGACTATCCCTGTCCGTTCTGATGGGGGACTGACAGGGCACTGACTCTCACTCATGGTCGGTGCGGTGAATAGACGGAACTCACCCGGGGAAGAATCGCCAGTTCGTTACGCAGGCCGGTGCGGCCATGACTTTGGCGCTCAGGCCCCTTGACCAGGATTTGCGTTCCTCTGGATGTACCTCGGGCCATCGGGACGACAGGTGACGAACCTCACGAGCGACCTCTCAATGGATCTTGACCACCCTGTCAATTACCTCTCAGGTAATGCTCGTATCAGACCGAGACAGGTGGCGCATATCGCAACCATCCACCCTTCCCTCCCGAACGAAATCAGCCAACGTCCCTGGCCCGCTGTTGACGCCATGTCAGCCGATTGGCGCTGCCATGACCAGCGATGGGTATGGTTCTGGGGGTGTGCGGTGCCCGGCACCCGGGAATGAACATTCTGCGAGATCCTTGGCCAACATTCGATCCCAGCGCCCTGCGCCCCTTGATTTCCACCTGAGACCCCGCATTATTAAATGCGTTGACGAGTGCGCTGTTCGTAGGGGATCGGAGAATAGCGGTGCTGCAAAAAGTAGTCAAACTTGCAAACCCAAGCAAAGCTAAGAGTAAGGGAGCAGTACGTTTCAGGCTTCTCGGACCGTTGGAGATACGGACCGGCGACCGGATCAACACACTCGCCGGCGCCCGCCAGCGGACCCTGCTGGCGGTCCTGCTCGTCGACAGCGGACGTCCGCTCCCCGTGGAGCAGCTCTACAACCACCTGTGGGGTGAGGCGCCTCCACCCACCGTGGGCAACTCGCTCCAGGCGCACGTGTACCGGCTACGCCGCACTCTCCAGCAGATCTCCGACCCCGCGACCGGCCCGCGACTGCTCACCCGCCCCTCGGGGTACGTGCTGGAGCTGAACGAGGCTACCGTCGACGTGGACATCTTCCACCAGTCGATCACACGGGCGCGGTCCCTCATGCGCAGGGATCCGATCGCCGCCCACTCGTTATTCGAGGAGGCACTGTCCCTCTGGCAGGGAGACCCGCTCCAGGACGTCATCCAGGGGCCGACGTGTCGCAGCGTCGCCCTCCAGCTCAAAGAGGAATACCTCACCGCCATGGAGGACAAGCTGTCGCTCGGGATCGACATCGCCGACCCCGTCCGTACCATTGGTGAACTCAAGCGCATGAGCATGGCCCACCCCTGGCGCGAGCGGATCACCGAACTCCTCATGCTCGCCTTGTACCGGGCGGGCCGGCAGGCGGAGGCGCTCGAAACCTACAACAGCGCCCGGCGTCGACTCGTGGACGAACTGGGCATCGAACCGTCCGTCCAACTGCGCGAGCGGCTCCAGGAGATCCTGAACCAGGCAACCTGAGCAGCCTCACGCACCGCGGTTACGCCGTGGTGCGTCGTACCCCGGCACAGGGTGGCGGAGACGGCCGCGCAAGCCCCGACCGGCCTTCGCCCCGGAAGTGGTGTATGCCCGCGGCGGCTGAGACGGGGCGGCTGCCACGCGGGCCGGAACGCCGGACGGAATCCGGTTTGCTGGCGCCTCCGCTGCTTCGCGGTGATGTTCCACTCCAGTGGCATCCGGTCGCCGAGCCCTGCCAGCCTCGTGGTTCAGCGGCAACCCATACCTGTTCGCCCTCCACGCGGAATGCGCATGCCGTGAGCCCGCAGCCACAGGAACGGCGCTTCCACTTCTGCCTCGGCAGGCAGTCGGGCGACTGCCGTCAGCTCCTCTCGTACGAGGGCGGGATCGCCGAAACCCATCCGGGGTTGGACGACCAGTCGCCCCTGGGCATGAGCACGCCTGACGAACTCACCGACGTCACATCCGAACGGTGACATATCGTTCGGTGTGCTCATCGGGCGTCATCGGCAGCACCGCGCCGATGGTGCCCAGGACCGGCAGCCGCACCACCGCGGACCGCCTGTGCGGGGGGACGTCCCTCGACATCGGGTGCGGCTACGGCCCGCTCACGGTCGCCGTCGCCGGAGCTTCACCCGATTCGACGCATTTGGGCCGTCGACGTCAACGACCACGCGCTGGAGCACTGCCGCCGGAACGCCGAGCGGCTCGGCGTGCGCGGGGTACGCTGCGCCCGCCCGGAACACGTCCCCGACGACGTGCGCTTCGACTTCATCGTCTCCAATCCGGCCATCCGTATCGGCAAGCCGCAGCTCCACGCCATGTTGCGACACTGGCTGGATCGGCTGGATCGGCTGGTACCGGGCGGCAAGGCGGACCTCGTGGTGCACAAGCACCTGGGGGCCGACTCACTCCAGCGCTGGCGCTGGCTCGGCGAGCAGGGGTGGCCCACCGAGCGGTACGCCTCGCAGAAGGGCTTCCGCATCCTGTGCCGCACCACCGCGCAGGACGGCTGACCGATGACGACGCGGGCTCCACCGGCCGACGGCGCCGGAGCGGGGCGAGTTGCCGCGGACGAGGCCGGTGGCTGAACGCGACTCCGGACGTCTGACCGGCGTGCCGCCGCGCGCCGACCTCGCGTGCGCCCGCTTTCACCCACGCGCCCGCCCGCGGGATGTGAACCGCGTGCGCCGTCCTCGGCGACCGGGGCGAGAAGGTCACCGCCGGCCTTCGTGCCGGGCGTGTTCGAGGGGTTGCCGGAGGCCTTGCGTGAGGCGCTGCCCGGCCCGATCGCCCACTTCGACGCAAAGCGGGCCGGAGGCGAGTGGACGGGCTCGTACCCGCCCTCCTCCCAGGCGGCCGTCCGGATGGCCCGGTCCATGACCCGGCCCTGCCCCGGCCGGGTAGAGCGCCTTGAGCAGGCCCTTAAGACCTTCAGCGCCTACGGTGCCGCCCCCGGCCGCCGAGGCCGTCCCAGGCGCCCCGGACACCGCCCAGCGGCCCGCTCCCGCGCCGACTTTCCAGGCGGCCCCGGAGGCCCGACTCCTCGCCCTGTACCGCCGTTCACCTCCGGTGCCCGTCACGGCCCGACCGCCCGCCCGATCGACGCGGTGCCCGTCCTGCGTCCGACACCGGCGGGACACCATCTCGGTCATTTTCGGCCACGGGAGGAGGTGAGGCTTGAGAAACCCTCTGTCACACGTATCTTGACAATCCGAGCGCTCTGTCTCTACGTGTGCGGCAGCTCCGTCTTTCCCGTCGTGCGGTGTGGTCGACCGCTCACGGCTCGGGAACCGGGGCACGACCTGGCGTGACAGCCGCGACTGGGTGTAGTGGGCTGCATCGGGGCGCCACACCTGCATCGAGTCGCGTAAGCGGACCACACGCCCACCCCGTCTCATTTGCGGCTTAACGCAAGCAGGGTCACCTTGACCGAATCTCGTCGATCTTCGGCGTTTCACACGTTGCTGTTCAAGCAATGATCTGAGTGGCCGTCCCAGTGGCACAGCACAGGACCTTCCGGAGAAGATCCAGTTTACTTCGAAGCGAAAGGCTGGCCGGTGACATCACGGGCTTTTGATCAGGGGATGCGTGTACTTCATTCCCGGCCGGAATGCGCGACCTCGTGTCACGCCGTTCCGATCGGGCGTCGGAGGGCCATTTTCTGACAACCCGCCCGAGAAATCCCCGAAGTCTTGAGGACGGTCTCCATGATGCGAAGGGTCAGAGAGTTGCGGTATTCGAACGAGGACGACGTCCGTGGCACAGCCGCCACTTCGGCAGCGACAGGCGGCCGAGGGGACGCACCGCCGTCACAAGCGCCTGTCGGAAGCGACCGTCGGTCCCTGCGGGCTGCCGCCATGCGAATGGCCGAGGAACGCCTGCGAGAAGAGGATCTCAGCCCCACCGTGATCGCTCAGGAGCTGAACGTATCAGTCCGCACACTGCACCGTTCCTTCACCGGAACCGGGGAGTCGATCATGGGGTATGTACGTCGCCGACGCCTGGAGCAGGCACGGGAAGCCCTCCTCTCCGGCCACGGCGAAGTCAGCGTGTCCGAGGTCGCCCAGCGCTGGCATTTCGCCGACAGCAGCCACTTCATTCGCGCCTTCCGAGTCCACTTCGGTTTAACGCCGGCGCGGGTCTTACACTTGAACGGCTGACACAAAGAGGCGCATCGGTCCGGGCTGCGGAGAGAGCGCGGTTGACGGTGGGCGGGGCCGGCGTGAGCGCGCGGCCCGGTGGGCGTCCGAGCGGCGCCGTCACCCACGGACCGGCGCCCGTGTGGACCCACAGCGGCGATCATCCCCGCGGATGACGACGAGCATGGTGGCCCATTGGACCAAGGCGTGCGGCACGTCGAATGACGCGGAATACGGAACCAACGTGGCTCCTGCACCTGTGGGGTCGAGACGTCGAAGACCTCCCCCAACGGCACGGGAACCTCGTGCGTTGCGCACCTCCGGCATCATCCGGCCGGATCACCGGGCTCAATCGCGGTCGTCCGTCAGGAATCCCGCTTGCAAGCGGCTCTCCGCACCAACCTGCTCGACCAGCTCGGTGACGTGCCTGCGACACGTCCGCACCGATATCCCCAACCGGCGGGAGATCACACCGTCGTCCGCTGGCCGATGCGGTGAGTGCCGCAGCCCGCTCCGGCGACCGTCGCCTGGAGATGACCCAGCACGTCAGTGCGGTGGAGTTGCGGCAGTGGGCTGATTACACTGTGCCGGCTTCCACGGCGCTGTCTGCCTCGTATGCGCGCCGAGGCTGGAGCCCGCGTGCCGTGTGCTGTCCCCCGTGGGTGAGGCGCGCCGCGTCAGCACGTCATCGGGCCGCCTGTCCACGGGCGGGTCCGCGGTGGGAGCCTTGGGCGCGGCTACCGGTACCCGGCCACCGGATGTGGGGCCTTTCCACCTCTCCCGTGCACGGCCCGCGCTCGTGGCGCAGATCGGTGGCGTCCGCGCAACCCCAGGCAGCCAACTGGGCAGCGGGGAGGCGCGGCGAGGGATCGGCTTCCCGCTGTGGAATGGGAAACGGATGTTCCGTGGTCGTGAAGTCGCAAGAGCGTATCGGGTCGTGACAGTCGCCCTCGGCGGCGTCTTCCTCGCCGACATGGGCATGTTGCGGTCCTCAACGCGATACGCAGCGCCCGGTCCCCCGTGCGTCGGCACGTGTGGAAGCAGCCGCGTACGGGTCCTCGCCATCAGGTGGTTCCGCGTCGACCGGTGCTGCTCGTCGATCGCGGCGGGGCAGCGGCCCTGAACGTGGCCGGGCTCGTGGAGCCGGGTGTGCTTCAGGCGGGACGGTCCGATGTCACGCCCGGTTCCGGAACTCATCATTCCGCCATATGAACGTCATGAGTCTGCCAAGCTGTTGCCCCGTCGCGGTAGTCCCGCCGGGGTCAACTGCCCCTGCACGCACCGCGACAGGGGAGAGACCGGATGACACCCGCAGCACGCCCGTCCCAGCACGCGCCCGAACTGCGCGCCGCCGCCCGGCACCTCGGCCGGCGCCGCTTCCTCACCATGACCGGCGCCGCCGCCGCGCTCGCCTTCGCCGTGAACCTGCCCGCAGCCGGCACGGCCGCCGCCGCCGAGCTCGACGCCCGGAGGATCACCGACGACCCCTTCACGCTGGGCGTGGCCTCCGGTGACCCGCTGCCCGGCTCGGTCCTGCTGTGGACCCGGCTGGCCCCGCAGCCGTACCAGCCCGACGGCGGACTGCCCGCGCAGCGCGTCACCGTGCACTGGGAGCTGGCCCACGACGCGGACTTCCGCCGGATCGTCAGGCGCGGCACCGCCCCCGCCCACCCCGAGTTCAGCCACACCGTCCACGTCGAGGTGCCCCACCTGCCGGCGGACCGCGTCTTCTTCTACCGCTTCCGGGCCGGCGCCTGGCTGAGCCCGACCGGCCGCACCCGCACCGCCCCGCTGCCCGGCACCCGCCCCGCCGCGCTCACCCTGGGCGCCGTCTCCTGCCAGGCCTACGCCGACGGCTACTACACCGCCTACCGCCACCTGGCCGAGGACGACGTGGACGTCGTCTTCCACCTGGGCGACTACCTGTACGAGTACGCCGTCAACGCCACCGGCAACGACCGCAAGTACACCGACCGGACCCTCCCGGCCCACTACAACCACGAGACGGTGACGCTGGAGGACTACCGGCTGCGCTACGCCCTGTTCAAGTCCGACCCGGACCTGATGGCCGCGCACGCCGCGCACCCCTTCGTCGTCACCTGGGACGACCACGAGACGGAGAACAACTACGCCGACGACACCCCGGAGGACGGCGGCTCCTCCGAGGAGTTCCTGCTGCGCCGCGCCTCCGCCTACCGCGCCTACTGGGAGAACCAGCCGCTGCGCCGGCCGCAGCTGCCCACCGGCTCCGACATGCGGCTCTACCGCCGCCTGCACTGGGGCCGGCTCGCCCAGTTCGACGTCCTGGACACCCGCCAGTACCGCTCGGACCAGGCCTACGGCGACGGCTGGCAGTACCCCGGCCCCGAGTCCGAGGACCCGGCGCGCACGCTCACCGGCGCCACGCAGGAGCGGTGGCTGATCGACGGCTGGCGCGACTCGCGGGCGCTGTGGAACGTCGTACCGCAGCAGGTCACCTTCTCCCAGCGGTACAACACCACGGCTACGCCGTCCAAGGTCTCCATGGACTCCTGGGACGGCTACCCGGCCTCCCGCGAGCGGATCCTGGCGGGGGCCGACGCCGCCGGCGTGGAGAACCTCATGGTCCTCACCGGCGACGTGCACGTGCACTACGCGTTCGACATCAAGCGCGACTTCGGCGACCCCGGTTCCCGGACCGTGGGCACGGAGATCGTCACCACGTCGATCACCAGCGGGCGCGACGGCGCGGACCGGCCCGGCAACTGGGCCACCTACCTCGCGGCCAACCCGCACATGAAGTTCTACAACGGACGGCGCGGCTACGTGACCGTCACGCTCGGACAGGAAGCGGCCCGCGCCGACTTCAAGACCGTCCCGTACGTCACCAGGCCGGGCGCACCCGTCACCACCGCGGCCTCCTTCGTCACGGAAGCCGGCGCCCCCGGGCTCAAGCCCGCCTGACCCCGGCGCGGCAGCGGTCCCAGGCCGGGGCGGAGTCCGCCCCGGCCGCCTCGCCCGGGTGGCGGACACCGACGCGGGCGCGGCGGTCCGGGCGAGTTGGCGGGCGGGCGTCGTACATGGTCGGGCAGCTGACCGAAAGGGTGTGGCGAGCGGGTTTGCCGGGGGCCAGCCACACATGTCTCGCATGACGCTGGGTTACGCTCACACGTATGACCAATAACGACGCGGTTTCCGAGGCCGCCAGGGCCTTCCAGACGGCTACGGAGCGGCTCGCCGGTGTCCTCCCGGACGGCCTGCACGAGCGCGGTCCCGGCGGCGCCCTGCTGGCCGTCACCCGCTCGATGATCCCCATGCTCAACAGCGTCATGAGTGTGACCGACGTGCCGGACGCGGCGGAGATCGAGCTGCTCTGCGAGAAGGCCGCACCGCATGTCGCACAGCTCCCCTGGAGCATCCGGCTGCGTGGCGAACCCGGTCCGGAGATCGTCGGCATCGCCGCCGCCCACGGACTCCGCACGCTCACCCGGCAGCCCTTCATGCTGCTGTCGCTGGACGAGGACCGCGGCAGCCGCGAGTCCGCCCGGGGGGCCGTGACCGTGCGTCCGCTCCGCGGCGACGAGGACCAGACCTTCGCCACCGTCCTCGGCGCGGCCTTCGGGGCTCCGCCGGCGATCATCACCAGCCTGTACACGCCCCTCGTCCTCGGACAGCCCTTCGTCCGGGCCTACCTCGCCGAGGTGGACGGGGTGCCGGCCGGAGCGGGGCTGGCGATCCTCACCGAACGGCATGTCGGGCTCGCCAACATCGGTACCCTGCGCGACCACCGGCGGCGCGGGGTCGGCCGCGCGGTGACCGAGGCGATCCTGCGGGACGGCCGGGCCGCCGGGGCGCGGACGGCGTACCTGCACTCCAGCGAGGAGGCGCTGCCGCTCTTCGAGCAGGCCGGCTTCCGCACCCAGGAGTCGTGGGCGGCTTTCACGGCCTGACCGCGAAGGTGACAGAAGGCGACAGCGGCCCTGCCGGTCGGCCGTGGGCCGCTGTGCCGCTGTGCCGGGCCGCCGCCCGGGGCGGATCACCTGTGCCGTAGTACGACGATCGCGCGCGCCGGGCGGAGCGGGGAACGGCTCACACGCTCGGCGGCGGGTCCGACAGCCGGGCGAGCTGGGCGTGCCACAGTTCGTCCAGGCGCTCCACCCAGGTCGGCGACAACGTGTCGAACGCCCTGGGGAGGGAGGCGCGGACGGCGCTCTCGACGACGATCTCCGTGCCGTCGCCGACCGCGGTGAGCAGATATCCCTGGTACAGCCGGACACTGGTACCCAGGCACATCCAGCCGAGCCGGCGGGGCGGTACGTGCTCTCCCACGTAGACCTCGAACCGCTGACCGCACCAGCGCGCCTCGAAGGTCTGGGTGAAGGTCCGGGTGCTGACCTCCTCGCACCCCGGTACCCAGCTGGTCCAGTCCGCGGGGTCGGTGAGCACACGGAAGACCCGCTCGGGCGGGCCGGGCACGACGGCCTGCACGTGGTGGAAGCCATGGGCTTCGGCAGGTGAGAATCCGGACGGCCAGTGGATGTCCGGGTGGCTGTCTGCGGGGTCGTGCATCCGACTCTCTCTCACGCTGCTTCCGGCTTCGGTGGCTCCCCGGCGGCGCTGATGGCGCGGGCCGGGGACGTTCCCCCGTCCAGGATGCGACCATCGCCCGCGCGGGTACATACGTCATCTGACTGACCGTGCACCGGTGCGGCAGGTCAGCTCGCGCCGCCTCCGGTCTGCTCGGCCACCAGGTACGCGGCGTACCACTCGGCCCAGTCGGTGTCCGCGTCGCCGGTGCTCCCCGGCCGCTCGGCGTGTGCCGCGGCGGCCCGGCGCAGGGCCATCGCGGAAGGGGAAGTGCGAGCGGTAGCTCTCCCGCTCGGGGAGCAGTCCGGGCTCGGGGACGGGTCCCCCGGTGTGGTACGTGCGAGGTCGTCCGCCGAGGTGAAGGCCGTCGGGCCGGGGCCGATGCGACCGGGCAGGCGGGAGGTGACCTCCTGGACCAGCAACGCGTTGCCGTCCGGGCGGGGTGACCTGCACCTTGGCGGGTGGCGTGCGGTCCAGTCGCCAGCCGAGCCGTAGGTAGAACTCCTTCGCCCGCTCGACGTCGGACACGGGGATCGTCACTACCTCCAGCCGCTCGTCGGGGTTGAACCGCACCGGTTCTGCCGTCATGACGTCCTGCCTCCTCCCCTGGGCCATCTCACACGTACCTGGACGAACGCTGCGCCCAAGTTCGGGGCAAAACCAGCGAATCGTGTACATATCTTAGTCCGACATGTGTCCGGTAGACTCCGACCCGGAGAAACGTGTGCCGGGAGCGGACCGGCGGGCGCATGTGAGCACAGGGATGGCCGCGGGGTCGGCGATGCGTGTCCGTGTCATGCCCTTCGTGTGTCTCCTTCCGCCGTGACCATGGACTGTGAGGGCCGCATGACCGTCATCCCCGCGGGAGACCCGGGCCGCGTTCGATACGACACGGCGACGGCGTCGACGGTCACCTCCGTCGGCGAGCACCTGCATCTGGTGCACTCGGGGAGCAGGCCGCCGGTGTGGCTCACCCGGCTCGCCGGCCGGCTCGGCCCCACCCGGCCGAACGAGGCGTTCGTCGTGGTCGGCGTGTCCTCGGTCGAGGGCGGCGCGGAGGGGCTGGGCCGGCTGCTGGCGCCCGTGCTGGAGGCGAGCCGGGACGCGCGGGTGCGCCTGCTGACCCTGGTGATGTCCGAGGGCGCCCACGAGGCCGGCGACAGCCCGTCGGCGGCCCGGCTGATCAGCGAACGGTGGGGCATGGACGTCCTGGCCACCGCCGGGTCCGCGCTCGTGACGGCGGCGGGTAGTCTCTTCGCGCCCGGCCACCCGGGGGGCCCCGGCGGCTGGTGGCACTTCTCGCCCGGCACGGCCGCCCGGCACGTGAGCGTTCATCTGCCCGTTCCGGACTGGGAGATCGCGGTGCGGCGGGTGGGCCGCCAGGCACTGGCCGGGCACATCGTCGAACCCGTGCCGGCCGGGCTGGCCGTACGGCCCGCGGGACCGGTGTCGCCCGCCACCCACGCCCGGCTGCACGCCGTACCGCCGCAGGACGGCCGGCCGCAGCTGATCATCACCTCGCCGCGGACGCCCGCCACCGTCCTCGCGGTGGTCATGGGGACGCTCCCCGAGCGGGTGCGCGGCTCGCTGCGGCTGGTTTCGCTGGCGGGTCAGCCGATGTCACGGACCGCTCAGGAGGTGTCGGACCTCCTGGGCTGCGAGGTCGGCGTGGCGCTGGGAGCGCCCGTCATGAACGGCAGGGCCGTCCCGGAGGGCGTCTCGGCCGGCGACGCCGCCGTGGACCAGTACCTGCTCGACGAGGAGGGCCGGCCCGCCTGGCGGCCCTTCGCCCTGACCCTCGCCCACGGGCCGGCGACGAGCGGGGGCGGCCGGCCGGCGCGCGTGACGCAGTGGCGGGTCCCCGCCGTGCTGATCGCGGGCACCGGGCCCGACGCGCTGTCGCTGGGCCGGGACTGGAAGGCGGCGGTGACCCCGTCGGGCCTGTGGGTCGGACCGCGTGACGCCGCACCGCCGCTCCTCGCCACCGCCCGCCCCGCCCGCGCCGACACCGTCGCACTCGACCTCGGGCCCTGGGGTTCGCACCGGCCGCTCGACGCCTCCCTGTGGCCGGCGCTGGAGCGGCTGTTCGGGCAGTTGGAGCCCGAGGTCTGTGTCCGGGCCGTGGTGCACGTCCACGGTGATCTCGACGCACGGGACGGTGAGCGCCTGCACGGGCTGACGGTCCGTCACGGACTGCGCTGCGCCGACCCGGTGACGTCGCCCCGGCCGGAGCCCGCGGGACGCCCCGGCACCGGACCGGAAGCCGCCTCCGGCTCCGGCCGGTCCCGGCAGCGCACCCCGCTGCCGGCGCGCAGCTTCTGACCTGTTTCCGTCTCGCCGTCGACCGCGCAGGCGACCGGGTCCGGCAGACCGTCACACGGGCCTACGGGCTGCGCTGAGCCGGTCATCGGGTGCCCGCCACCGGGATCGCCGGTGGCGGGCACCCGCACGTGTGACTGGTCCGGGGCAACGGCGCCCGGCTCCCGCTGTGGTCCTGCTCCGGCGGCCCCGACCAGAAGTGGTGCACGTCCTGAGCACCACCGGGCGGCCCGCCGGAGGAGGGGGTCAGCCGTGGATGCTGACCAGGGTGCCGGTACCGTCCTGGTAGCCGACGTAGGCGGTGGCCGGAGCGGAGGTGTCCACACCGGACCACGTGCCGGTGACGGGGAACGGGACGCCCGGCTTCGTCGCAGGACGCTCGGGGGACACGCTGAAGGTGCCGGTCGTCGGCGCGTCCGTGCCCACCACGTTCGCCTGAAGGGTGAACGTGATGTCGGACGAGAACGGTGCCCCCTCGTACCAGGCCGACATGACGGTCACCGCGTACTTGCCCGGCTTCAGCGTCCCCAGGCTGACGTGCGCCTGGTGTTCGTACTCGCTCAACTGGCCGCCCGTGGCGGGCGAACCGTCCTCCCGCAAGGGCGTGACCATCAGGTACAGCTTGTCGCCGGGGTCGTCCCCGACGGCGAAGAACTCACCGGCCTTGCTTCCCTGCGGCACCGTGAGGACGAAGTCCTGCGCGTTGCCCGTCTCGTCGGACATCTCACCGCGTACGGGGGCGCCCGCCACGGGGGCGTAGGCGGTGAGCTTGAGCTTCTCGGTTCCCGGGGTCACGGAGTACGAGACGCTTCCCGCGCTCCCGCTGCCTTCCAGCCGGCCGGGGGCCAGCAGGCTCTGCGGTGTCACCACGATCGGGCTGCGTACCGACACGTGCCCGCTGCCCGCCCAGGTCAGGGAGCCCGTGACGGGAACGTCGGAGACCGCTGTGGTGCGCGTCAGCTTGATGCTGACCTTCGCGGTCTGCCCGGTGCGGGTGAAGCGCAGGGTCGAGGGCTTCACCTCGGCCCGGAAACCGGGCAGCTCGACCGACGCCCGGTACACACCCGGCCTGACCGCGGTCAGCGTGCGGGTGAGGGTACGCGAACCGAGCAGTCGGTCCACGGAGAGGGAGGGGTAGTTCAGGTCGCTGGGTTCGATGGGGGCCACGCCGGTACCGGTGTCGATCCCGAGGCCCTCCTCGTAGGCGAGCCAGTCCCGGTTCGACGAGTCGTAGACCAGGCCGGGGTCGAGCATCGCGGCGGGGTCGACCTCACCGGAACCCTGCGCGTACACGTCGGTGCTGGTGCCGCCCGACGCGGTCCTGGTGTCGACGGCGGTCGTCATCAGGGCCGACTTGACCGCCATCGGGGACCACGTGGGATGCACGCCGAAGTAGAGGGCCGCGAGGCCGGACACCTGCGGCGCGGCCATCGACGTTCCCGACATGAAGTCGAAGTCGTGCCCCTGGTTTCCGGGCGGCGCGACGGCGGCGAGCACGGCCACGCCCGGTGCGGAGAGGTCCGGTTTGATCAGCGCGCCCTTGTTGTCTTCCGAGGGTCCCCTGCTGGAGAACGGAGCGATCTGCGGGTACGGCGTCCCGGTGGAACCTCCCGGCTCCAGTGAGGCGGTGGCGCCCGGCGCCGCCGCGTAGACGCGGACCGTCGTGGCCGCCGTTCCGTTCAGGTGCACGGTCGGCACCAGGTGGATGTCGCCGTCCGTGTCCTGGTCGCTGGTGTTCACCAGGACCATGCCGACGCCCCCGGCTCGCGCGACCTCGGCGGACTTGCTCACCCGGGTGTTGACCCCCCGGTCGCACACCACGATCTTCCCGGCCGTCTTCGCCGGGTCGAGCGTCCCGTCCTGGCACAGCTTCGCCGCCGTCTCCGTCGCCGAGGAGGCTCGCACGTCGGTGGACAACGCCAGCGGTTCCGGCCCGAGTTCCTTGTCCACGGTGACGCTGGCCCCGACGAAGGTCCGGCCGTCGCCCAGCTTCACCGTGGCCTCCGGGGTCGCCATGGTGCTGGCCGCGACGGTGGTGGTCCACGGGGCGGTGTTGTCGATCCACGACCTCGACGGGCCGTTGTTGCCCGCGGACGCCGACACGAACACGCCGGCCTGTGCCGCTGCCCGGAAGGCCTGCTGGACGGGATTGTCGAGCGGGGTTTCCAGGAGCGCCCCCGCGGAGTAGTTGATGACGTCGACGCCGTCCGCCACCGCCTGGTTGATCGCCGCGACGATGTCGGAGTCGGCGCCGCCCTTGTCCTTCCACAGCGCCTTGTACACGGCGACCGCGGCGCCCGGTGCCACTCCGGAGATCCTCCCGAAGTCCTTCCCCTCCACGGTCACCCGGACGTCCGCGTTGCCCGCGGCGGTGGACGCGGTGTGGGTGCCGTGGCCCTCGCCGTCGCGCGGTGACACGTAGTCGTCCCGCTGCTCCGGGGGCGTCTCGGCGAGATAGGCGTCGCCGAAGTACCGGGCGCCGACGAGCTTGGTGTTGCAGGCGGCGGCGGTGAACTGCTCACCGGTCTGGCAGGCGCCGGTGAAGGTGCTTCCGTCGGCCTTCCTCATCGTGATCACGTCGCCCTTGCGGTAAGGGCGGTAGGGGTCCTTGGCCGTGGGGGGCGCGGTGCCCAGCGCGGGGGCGGCGAACGACGCGCTCTCGGGCCAGACGCCGGTGTCGATGACACCGACCACCACGCCCTTGCCCGAGTTCACGGTGCCGCCGAGCCGCGACCACACGCCGTGCGGTCCCGACAGGCCCATGAGGTCGGTGGACCGGGAGTCGTCCGCCGGCTTGTTCCATCCGTCCGGGCTGACCTTGAGGACGCCCGGCTGCCGGCTCAGGAGCGCCGCCTGAACGGCCGTCAGTTTCGCGGTGAAGCCGTTGGTCACCACCGTGTAGCGCCCCCGGACCCTGGCGCCGACCGAGGCGGCGGCCCTGCTCTGCCGGTCCTGGAGGTAGTCCTGGTAGCGGTGTGCGGCGGTGCTGGAGGTGTCGACTCTGGCGCCCGGCTTCGGCGCGGTGCCCGCGAGGCCGGCCACGCCACCCTGGTAGAGGGCGACGGGCGCGTCGGAGAGGGTCACGATGTAACGGCCGACCGGGAGGTGCCCGGAGCGGGGGACGGGGGTCAGCGGGTCGCCGGCGGCCTGCGCCGGTACGCCGGTACAGACGGCGGCCAAGGAGACGGCCAGAGCCGCCGCGCCGCAGGCGAAGGTCGTTCTTCGGGACGTGGAACTCACACGTTCCTCCACGGGGAGTGGGCCGAGCCGGATGTGTCTCCAGCACCTTCGGGCCGGTGCTGCGCGTGCGGGGGCGGGGAGTTGACGACGGCGGGTGCCGGACACTGAAGCAACCTCGCCGCCCCAGCGAGAAAGTGAACGCTGTTCCTTGGAGAGGTGTCCAGATACTCTGTTGGCACATTTGGACGGATGGCCAACCGCGCCAGGAATGTCACACACCGATCCGACGGAGGTATGCATACGTGCTGTCGGTCCTGGGCATAGCCGAGCCCGACGAAGAGGTGTACCGGTGCTTCGTGGACCACGGTCAGGCGACCGTCGAGGAGGTCTGCGCGTCCCTGGGTGTTCCGGAGCAGCACGTTGTGCGGTGTGTCGCCCGCCTGCGGGACCTCGGGCTCCTGTACGTCACCGGTCTCAGCCGCTACCAGGCGACGGACCCGCAGACCGCGATGCTTCCCCTGCTGGCCAGACGGCAGTGGGAGACGGAGATGGCGCTGGCCTCGGCACGCGCGGAGATCGACCGGATCGCCGAGCGCTACCGTGAGGGGCGGCTGCGGTCCGATCCGCGCAACCTGGTGGAGGTCCTCTCGGACCGCGGGCTGATCCTGGAACGGGTCGCGGAGCTGAGCAACTCCGCGACCTCCCACATGTGGGCCCTGGACCGGCCGCCCTACGTGGGCCGCCCGGACGGCCGGCTCCACAGCAACGAGGACGAGTTCGGCCTCACCAAGGGGTGGCTCGAACGGGGCATCGACGTGCGGTCGATCTACTGTCCGCAGTCCATGGAACGGCCCGGACGGTTCGCGATGCTGCTCAGGCTCGCCGAACTGGGCGAGCGTGCACGGATGCTGCCGTCCCTGCCGTTCAAGCTCCACATCGTCGACCGGCGGGTCGCGCTGGTCCCCCTGTCGGGGCCGGTCTACGACGACCTCGTCGTCATCCACCCCTCCGCCATGCTCGACGCCCTGATGGAGTTGTACGAGGCCTACTGGAACCGCGCGGAGCCGATCACCGGGCCGGCGCCCGCCGGGGACGACGGCCTCGACGAAGACGACGTCCTGCTGCTCCGCATGCTCAAGGCCGGCCTGAAGGACCAGGCCATCGCCCGCCAGCTGGGGTGCAGTACCCGTACCGCCACCCGGCGCGTCGCAGCAGTCCTGGCCAGGCTGGGCGCCGACACCCGTTTCCAGGCGGGGGCCACGGCCGCGGCACGCGGACTGATCTGACCGCCGCGCGCCCGGCCCCGTCCCGGCGAAGGGCGGGATCACGGACGAACGCGCAGGTCACTGCCTGGTACCGGGTGGTGACGCCGGGCGAGGCAGGTAGCCGGAGCACGACCAGGCGCTCCTACAATGGCCGGGCACGGTGGGAGATACGCATGGCACGGTCGCGCGAGGCCGGGGCCGGAGGAAGGCGGTGGCCGGTGGCGCACGCCGACGTGCCGAGGACCGGCCACACCGAGCTCCTGGTGGGACGCGAGCGCGATCTGGACCACCTCTCCGAGATGCTGGAGCGGCACGCGAGCGGTGTCCTGCTGCTGTCCGGGGAGCCCGGGGTCGGCAAGTCCGCCCTGCTGGACGCCGTGGCCCGGACCGCCGCCCAGCGGGGGACCCGCGTCCTGCGGGCGGCCGGCGCCGAGTTCGAGGCCGACGTCGGCTATGCGGCGCTCAACCAGATCCTGCTGCCGTTGCACGGCCTCCTCGAACGGCTCGACTCCCCCACCCGCGAGGCCATGCGGATCGCCCTGGGATTCGGCGCCGGTCCGCTCCCCGAGCGCATGGTCGTCTGCAACGCCGCGCTGGCCCTGCTGCGGTCGGCGGCCCAGGACACCCCCGTCCTGCTGATCGTGGACGACCTGCCCTGGGTGGACCGGGCGAGCGCCGCGGTCTTCGGCTTCCTCGCCCGGCGGCTGTCCGGCACCCCGATCCGTTTCCTCGCGGCCTCCCGGACGGGCGTGCCCAGCTTCTTCGACGGCGGCGGACTGCCCGCCCACCGGTTGCCCGCCCTGGACGCGGACGCCGCCGCCCACCTGGTCGACCTGCGCTTCCCGGACCTGGCGCACCCGGTGCGCCGACGCCTGCTGGACACCGCCCAGGGCAACCCGCTGGCCCTGCTCGAACTCCCCGACGCGCTGGGCGCGGACCAGCGCCGGGCCCGGGAGGTGCTGCCGGCCGTGCTGCCGCTGGGCGAGCGCCTCCAGTCCGTGTTCGTCTCCCGGGTGCGCTCCCTGCCCGCCACGACCCGCACCCTGCTGCTGCTCGCCGCCCTGGACGGCACCGGCGACCTCGGTGTGCTGTCCGCCGCCGCGCGGGAGAGCGGCGCCGACGCGGACCTGCGCGACCTGGACCCGGCCGAGCGGGACGGGCTGGTACGCGTGGCCGAGTCACCGCGCCGCCTGGTGTTCCGGCATCCCCTGATCATGTCGGCCGTGGTGGCGGCGGCCACCAGCAGCGCCCGCCGCGCGGCGCACCGGGCCCTGGCGCGGGTACCGGCCGGCAGGCCGGAGCGACGGGCCTGGCACCTCGGAGAGGCGACCCTCCAGCCCGACGAGGAGGTGGCCCTGCTGCTGGAGCGCACCGCCCGGCGCATCCTGGACCGCGGGGACGCGGTCGCGGCGATCGCCGCCCTCACCCGGTCCGCCGAGCTCAGCCCGCTGGACGCCGACCGCGCGCGCCGCCTGTCGGAGGCCGCCTACGTGGGCGCCGAGGCGATCGGCGCGCTGAGCAGCGCCTCGGCCCTGCTGGAGGACGCCTCCCGGGCGGATCCCGGACACGGCGCGTCCCTGCGCTCCGCGACCGCCGCCGTCCAGCTCGTGCTGAACAGCGACGGCGACCTGGCGACGGCCCACCGGCTGCTGGTCGGCGCCATCGAGGAGGGCGGCCACGGCTACGACGCCGAGGACCCGGCGCTCATCGACGCGCTGCACTTCCTGCTGCTGCTGTGCAACTACGGCGCGCGTGCGGACCTGTGGAAGCCGTACTACGCGGCCGTCTCCCGGTTGCGCCCCACTCCCCCGCGGCTGCTGTCCGTGGCCGCGCGGACATGGGGCGACCCGGCCCACGCGGACGCGGAGACGCTGCGGGAGCTGGACGAGATCATCGAGGGCACGACGCGGGAGACCGACCCCGCGCGGGTCGTCCGGGTGGGAACCGCCGCGGTGTACCCGGACCGGCTGGCGGCGGTGCGGGACGCGGCCTGGCGGCTGGTCGGGCAGGGGCGCGAGGGAGGCCCGGTACGGCGGCACATCGGCGCCCTGCTGCACCTGTGCCTGGACGACTACCACCGCGGCGAGTGGGCCGAGGTCCTTCAGCTGTCGGAGGAGGGCCTGGCCCTGTGCGCCAGCTCGGGGTACGCCGTCTGCACCTGGTTCTTCCAGTACACCAAGGGGCTCGTCACGGCGTCGCAAGGCGACACCGGGACCGCGCACGCGCTCGCCGAGGCGATGACGAACTGGGCGGCGCCGCGCGGCATCCGGGAGGCCGTCCACTGCGCGCTGCACGTGCACGCGCTCGCGGACATCGCCGACGGTGACTTCGACGGGGCGTTCGCGCGCGTCAACGCCATCAGCCCGGCCGGGAGCTTCCCGCCGTACGTCGCCCACGCGGCATGGGTGTTCTTCGAACTGGTGGAAGCAGCCGTGCGCACCGGCCGGCGGGCGCAGGCGGTCGCGCATGTGCGGGCTCTGCGCGACACGAACGTCGCCGGGCTCTCGCCACGGCTCGCCATGCTGGCCACCGGCGCCGAGGCCCTCGTCGCGGAGGACGACGCGGAGGCGGCCCGGCTGTTCGCCGCGGCGCTGGCCGTCCCGGACGCGGAGCGGTGGCCCTTCGCCCTGGCCAGGGTGCGTCTCGCCCAGGGCGAGCGGCTGCGCAGGTCCCGGGCGCTGTCCGGCTCCAAGGCTCCGCTGACGGCCGCGCTGGAGACCTTCCGGCAGCTGCGCTCCACGGCCTGGACGGAGCGGGCGCGCAAGGAACTGCGGGCGGCCGGACGGGTGGTGGGCGGCCCCGACGGCAGGGACGTCACGGCGCTCACCCCGCAGGAACGCGAGATCGCGGAACTGGCCGCGACCGGGCTGACGAACAAGCAGATCGCCGAGCGGCTGTTCCTCTCGCACCGCACCGTCGGCGCACACCTGTACCAGATCTATCCGAAGCTCGGCATCGCCTCCCGGGTGGCGCTGCGGGACGCCCTGCGCCCCCCGGACACGGACTGACGGGCCTCGGGCCGGGCGGACCGGGCGCCGGCTGCGCCCCGCCCGGCCGGCGCCGCCCGCCACCGTGTCACCGCACCTCATCCTTCCCCGCCCGGCAGCGCCGCCAGCGCCGCCTCGGGCAGGTCCTGCGGGAGGAGGGTGGTGAGCGCCTCCAGGTCGGGTGCGGGCAGGGACGCCAGCCGGCCCGCCTGCCGGGTCATCATGGTCTCCAGCAGCTGGCGGGCGAGGCGCGCGTTGCCGAAGCTCCTGGTGCGCGGCAGGCCGTCGAGGTGGAGGCGCAGGGCCTCCCTGGTCTGCGGCGCGCACACGTATCCCGCCGTCGACGCCTGCTCCTCCATGATCGACAGCAGCTCGTCGGTGGAGTAGTCCTCGAAGGTGACGTGCCGGGAGAAGCGGGAGGCCAGGCCCGGGTTGGACTCCAGGAACCGGTCCATCTCCGCCGGGTAGCCGGCGACGATCACCACGACCTCGTCGCGCCGGTCCTCCATCAGCTTCAGCAAGGTGTCCACGGCCTCCCGGCCGAAGTCCTGCGGCGAGTTCTCGGGCGTCAGCGTGTACGCCTCGTCGATGAAGAGCACACCGCCGACGGCCTCCTCGAACTTCTCGGTGGTGAGCTGCGCGGTGTGACCGATGTAGCGTCCGACCAGGTCGGCCCGGGCGACCTCGACGAGCTGGCCCTGGGAGAGCACGCCGAAGGACTTGAGCAGGTCGGCGTAGAGCCGGGCCACGGTGGTCTTGCCGGTGCCGGGCGGGCCGGAGAACACCGCGTGGTGGCTGACCGAGGGGGTCGGCAGTCCCAGCGCGGCACGCTGCTGGTAGTTGGTGAGCAGGTTCACGATGCCGCCGACCTCGCGCTTGACCGCCCCCAGACCGGTCATGGCGCGCAGCCGGGCCAGCACGTCGGACTCGCCGGGCTCCTTCTTCTTGACCTCCGTGCGCAGTTCCTCGGCGAGGTCGGCGCCGACGTCCTCGGGCAGCATCAGCATCAGGTCCGCCTCGCTGGCCTCGGGCAGGGTGGCCAGCCGCAGCGACTGCCGGTCGACCATCTCCTCGAAGACCTGGCGGGCGGCCCGGCCGTTGCCGAAGGTCGCGTCCCGTCGCATCCGGGAGAACCGCAGCCCCAGCGCCTGCCTGGTCAGCGGGTCCAGTACGTAGCGGTGGCCCGCGCACATGGACTCGGTGATGGTGACGAGTTCGTCCACCGAGTAGTTCTCGAACTCGATGGTCCGGGTGAAACGCGAGGCCAGGCCCGGGTTGGCGGCGAGGAAGTCCTCCATCTCCTTCGGATAGCCCGCGACGATCACGACGGTGTCGTCACGGTGGTCCTCGATCAGCTTCACCAGGGTGTCGATGGCCTCCTGGCCGAAGTCGACGCTGGAGCCCTTGCTGTCGGACAGCAGGGTGTAGGCCTCGTCGATGAACAGGACACCGCCCTGCGCCTGTTCGAACACCTCGGTGGTCTTGATCGCGGTGCCGCCGATCACCTGGGCGACCAGGTCGGCGCGGGCCACCTCGACGATATGCCCGGACGACAGCATCCCGAGGCTCGCCAGGATGCCGCCGTAGAGCCGGGCCACCGTGGTCTTGCCGGTGCCGGGCGGGCCCGCGAAGACCAGGTGGCGGCTCATCGGCGGGGCGGGGATGCCCAGTTGGGCCCGTCGCTGGGCGAGCTTGCCCAGGCTGACGAGCATGTTGACCTGCTCCTTGACATGGGTGAGACCGACGAGGTCGTTCAACTCGGCGACCAGGGCGTTCTCCGGCGCCCCGCCCTCCGTGCCGCCGGCGGCACCGGTTCCGGTGTGCTCGGGCACGACCGGATCGGCGGCCGGGTCGGTGCCCTCGTCCGGCGACTTGTTGTCGACGCTGGTGAGACCGGAGAGCGTGAACTCGCCCCGGGACGGCGCGCGTTTGATGCCGGCGCCGCGGTTGGAGCGTACGGTGCAGTCGGTGACCTCGACGGAGCGGTCGGTGTCGATCCGGATGCCGTCCCCGGCGTTCCCGCTGAACTCACAGGACTTCAGCGCGACCCGGCCGCCCGTGCCGACGAGGGCACCGTGGCCGCCGCTGCCCAGCACCCGGGTGCGGACGAGCGACAGGTCGCCGTCCTCCTCCACCGCGGCTCCCGAGGCGGAGCAGCCGGAGATCTCGCAGTCCCGCAGCGTGACCCGCCCGTTGGCACCGACACAGACCCCGGACCGGCCCGCCCCGCGCAGGGCGGAGGTTCCCATGTGCGGGTTGCCGCCGCCCTCGACGCGCAGGGCGTGCCCGGCGCAATCGCCCACCTCGCAGTCCTCGAACCGGCCGCGGCTGTTCCCGGCGACCAGGATGCCCGCGCCGCGCGCCTCCGTGATCCGGGCCCGGCGCAGCAGCGGGTTGGCCCCGGTCGACAGCGACACCCCGTTGCCGCCGGCCCGTACGACGTCGAGCTGGTCGAACTCCGCGGCGGACTCGCCCTCCAGCAGCACGCCCACCGTCTTGCTGTTCGTCACCCGGGTCCCGGTCAGGGACGGGGTGCTGGACTCGTCGACGTACACGGCGGCCTCTTCGGCGGTGTCGAACGCGCAGTTCACGAAGTAGCCGCGGGAGCGGCCGGTGACGTACAGGCCACTGCCCCGGGTGCGGGCGGTCTCGCAGTACGACAGCTGCGGGTCGGAGCGCTCCGCGACCACGAAGCCGTGACTGCTGGAGTCGTACACCTGCACATGGGACAGCTCGGTGCGCACGGAGCTCGCGAGATGCACGCCCACCGAGCAGTCGCGCAGCGTCGTGCGCACCACCCGCAGCGACGTACCGCCCTCCAGAGCGAGTCCGGGCTTCTCCACGGCGGTGATCTCGCAGTCCTCCACGACGCCCCGGGACTGGCCGTTGGCCAGCACGCCGTTGCCGCGCGCGTCCCGGATACGGCAGTTGCGCACATCGGCGCGGCCCTGCTCGCTGATCACCACGCCGGAGGTGCCCAGGTTCTCGATCAGGCAGTCCGCGATGACGCTGCCGGTCGTGCCGGCCTCCACCACGCCCGCTCCGACGGGGTTGGTGATCCGGCAGGACCGTATGGCGAGGGAGCCGCTGCCGCGGCTGAGCAGGGCCGTCCAGCCCGCTCCGAGGACCTCGCAGCCGTCCAGGGCGACCTGGCCGCGGACCGCGTCGATCACCGGCAGCTCGCCCGCGCCTCCCCGCAGGAGCAGGTCGGTCAGCATCACGGCGTCGGCGGCGAGCGTGACGGCGGCGCCCTTGTCCGGGGCGATCTCGACGCTGCCGCGCGGGCCGTCGGCGACGATGGTGACCCGGTTGTTCACCACCAGGGTCTCCCGGTAGCTGCCCGGCCGGACGCTGATGACGGCTCCCGGCCGGGCGCTGGCGAGTGCCGCGCCGATGGTGGTGTGGTCGCACCCGTTCTCCTGGCCGACGGTGATCAGATGGCGGGCCACGCCTGCTCCTTCGTGTTCGCGGTGTTCGCGGTGGGCTCAGTGCTGGGTGCCGGCGGCCCAGAGGGTCTGATCGCCGGAGCTCAGGATCGTGACGTTGCCGTCGTTCTGGATGACCAGCTTGGCGCCGGTATGGCCGCCCGTCCGGGAGGACCACAGGGTGTGCTGGTAGGCGGACCGGACGACGAGTTCGCCGTCCGCCTTGAAGGTGGCGTAGTTGTTCTGCCCGGTGGTGCCCGACGACCAGCGGACGGTGCCGTTCTCGTCGGAGATGACGAGGTCACCGCCGGCCCGCATGGTGATGCGCATCCGGTCGGAGTGCACCGACTCGCCGGGGCGCAGGGTCAGCGTGGAGGTGAAGACCTTGGTGCTCCACTGCGGTGCGGGGGCCGCCTCCGCCGGAGCGGGTGTCGGATCGGCGGCCTGGTCGGAGGGGGTGTCGGCCGAGGCGCCGGCCGCCTGGGAGGACGTCGCCTGCTGACGGTCGGACGCCGGGGTGTTGTCCGCGGCCTCGGTGTTCGCGGCCTTGGTGTCCGTCGTGTCGGTGGGCGTGGTGTCGGTGGGCTTCGTGTCCGTGGGCTTGGTGTCGGTGGGCTTTGTGCCCGAGGACTTGGTGTCCGTGGCGCCGGTGCCCGTGGGCTTCGTATCAGCGGCCTTGGTGTCCGCAGCCTTCGTATCAGCGGCCTTGGTGTCCGCAGCCTTCGTGTCCGCGGGCTTCGTGTCCGCGGGCTTCGTCGTGGTGGCAGCACTGGTGGACGTCGGCGAGGCGGTTCGGGCCGCCGCCGTCGTGGTCGCGGCCTTGGCGGGAGCATCGGCGGCAGCCGTCCGCGCCGCTTTGGACTCCGTCGCCGCGGGCTTGGACGCGCCGCTGCCGTGGGCGGCGGCGCTCTTCGGGGACGCGGCGACCACCGCCGGACCCGGTGCGTCGGCATCGTGCGCCGGCCGCGCGGCGGCCACCGTGGTGCCGGTGGAGGGCGCGGGCGTATGGGCGCCGGGAGTGTCCGCCGCCAGCACGTCGGGCACCACCGGGGACTGCGCCGTCGGCGAGCCACCCGTCGCGGAGGTGTCCGTCGAGCCGTGCCAGGCACCGGCATCGGGGTCCAGCAGGTTGTCGGCGGACGTCGTACCCCCGCCGGTACCCGGGTCCTGCAACGGCACTTGGCTGGGATAGGCGTCGGGGTGCCGGTCGGGGGCGCCCCCGGACCCCACCGCCACCGGGTCCGCCTGCCCGAGGCCCTCGTACGTCGTCGTGTGGCCCTTGCCGTTGGACGTCATGAACGGGGTGGCCGCGACGACCGCCCCGGCCAGGGCGGCGGCGACGAGGAACGGCCGCTCGGCCACCTTCGACGTCAGCCGGCCGCCGCCCGCACGGCGCGGCGGCGAGCCTGCCGGGGCGGTCGCCGCGCCGTCGGCGTCGGTGGCCGCGGCCTCCTGGCCGGCCTCCTCCGTGCCGCGCGGGCGCCATGCGGCCGGGTCCGTCTCGGGCTCGTCCTGCGCCGTGCGGGACGCGGCCAGCGCCGAGGCCAGGGACCGCAGCGTGCTCTCGTCCTGTCCGGCGCCCAGCGGGTCCGCCGGTGCGAGGGGGCTCATGCTCGCTCCGTCGGGCATGGGCAGCGCCGCGGCGCGACGGATCCGCCGGTCGGCGGACGCGCTGCCGCTCGTGGCGATCGGTTCGGCGGCGGACCTCGGCGTTCTGGGGGTCATGACGCTCCTCGGGGCGGGACGCTGGAGGTAGGGGCTGGTCGGGACTGACTGCTGTCGGCGAGACCGGTCGCCTGGTCACCCGTGTCGGGGACGGGCGACGTCCCGGGGGGCGGGGCGGGTGGACCGGTGTACCGCTCGGGCGCCGCTGAGGGGAGGTCGAGTACGGTCCGCAGGCGGTTGAGGAGGGCCGCGTCCAGGTGCGGCAGCGACGCGTGCGCCTGTCGCGGCACCTCTTGCAGGAGCCCGACGGTGGCCTGGCCACGGCGGGCGACCCCCAGGACGCGGAAGCGCGACTCCCGGGCGAAGAGGACGTCCTGACCGTCGTCGCCGGCGCGGGTGCCGCTACGGCGCCCGGTGACCGACCAGATGAGGAGGTGATCGGTGGACGGCCCCGGATAGGTACGCCCGACCGAGACCGCGCGGACCGGCAGGTCCCCCTCCCACTCGTCGCCGGCGGCCTCCGGAGTGAGGCGCGCGACGAATTCCTCGGCGGTGCTCACCGCGGCGCCCCGGTACGAGGGCAGTCGGCGCATGCCGGACCGCAGACAGCGCAGCAGGGTCCGGCTCTGGTCGTCGTCCTGCGCGAGCGCGGCGCGCAGCTGCGCGTCGTCCACCGCCGTCATGTAGACGTGCACCGCGACCAGTTCCGCGATGAGGGCGTCCGACTGCTCGCGCGAGGAAGCGGGGAACAGGCGCTCGACGATCTGTGAGGCGGCCGTGCGGTGCTGCTTCCAGAAGGGGCCGAGATAGGCGCGGAGCTTCTTGTGGTCGCTGTCCGAGGCGCCGCGCTCCGGTGACGTGTCCGGCGCGCCGGCGCGGCCGGTCGCACGACGCGACGGCTCGGAGGGGGAACCGACGCCAGCGGACGGGGGCTGCGGCGCCGGCGGCGCGGCCGGGTCCTCCCGCCCCTGAGGCGGTACGGCGGTCTCCAGCGCCGACGTGCCCAGGGCGGGCGGCGCGTTCACCGCGGGCGGCGCGGAGGGGGTGCCCGGGGCGGGTGCGGAAGGGATGCCTGGGGCGGACGCGGAAGGTGTGTCGACGGCGGGTGCGGAAGGGGTGGGCGCGGAAGGGATGTCCACGGCAGGCGCGGAGGGTGCGCCCGTCTGCGCCGGGGGCGTGTTCGGCGGCTTCCCGGGCGTGCCGGTGGCGGACGCGGGGACCTCCCCCACCACCGTCGTCGTACGCGGAGCGGGCGGCGCCGGGGAGGAGCCGGACGGCGGACGGCCGGTGGCCGACGGCTGCGTCTGCTCCTGCGGACGCACCCGTGCCCGCGCCGGGGACGGCCCGGAGGCGCGCACCGCGCTAGTGGACCCGGTCTGCGTGGGAAGCTCTCGTGGAGCCACCGGCGTCTCGGTCCGGTTCCCGCGTTCGGGGAACGCGGACCCGTCGACCCGCAAGACCTCGCCGGCTTCCTCGGTCTCCTCAGACTCCTGAGTCTCTTCGGTCCCTCGCGCCGCCTCTAGGGCCTCTTCGGTCTCTTCAATCCCCGAAGTCCCCCGAGCCTCTTCGGTCTCTTCGGTCTCTTCGGTCTCTTCAGTCCCGCCGGTCTCTGAGGACGGCAACGGCTCGGCGGTGGACGGCGCGGACGCCGCCGCCCCTTCGGCGGCCTCCTCCCGTGCCAGCGGCATCAGGGAGAAGTTGTGCCGGACCGTCAGCCGCCGCAGGTGCTCCATGCCCTTGCTGCCGAGGACACCGTGGACGTGGACGACGGCCCGTTCCCGCACCTCGGGGTCGAGCTCCCCGAACAGGCGGTCGAGGCTCGGCCACAGCGCGTCGTCGACGGCCCGGCGCGGGGCACCGAGCTCGATGGCCACGGTGTCGGCGTCCGCCGTACGGGTCACCGCGGTGAGCGGGGGCTCGCTGCTGCGCGGGCCGGCCCACAGACCGGCGGGGGTGAGCGCGACCTTCCAGGTCGGGTCGAAGGGCAGGGCGTCGGGCCGGGCACCCTTGAGCAGCGGGGCCGGGCTGTGCCAGGAACTGACCCGGGCGCGCCCCCCGCGGCCGTCCGCCGCCGGCGCGCAGGTGAGCGTCTGCGCGAACGGCCGCCAGGCAGGCGTGCCGTCGGCGTCGACCATGTACAGCTCCGTCGATGCCCCGCCCGCCTCGTCCGTCTCCGGGTCGTCGCCGTCGACCACCACGGGTATCCCGTTGGCCACGTGCACGTCGGTGCCGAGCAGGTCCGCCACCTCCTGCCCGGTCTCCAGCAGGGAGCGCCCGTCCAGGGACAGCAGCCGGATGTCCTTGCGCACCCGTCCCGGCAGCGCGGCGATCACGGTCGCCAGTCCCGCCGCGGGCACGTCCACCGTGTCGACGAGCAGGTGCGGTCGGTCGGGGTCCGGAGGCACGGCGTACGGCAGGGTGTGCACGGCGGCGGGGGCCACGCCCGCGTGCCGGATCAGCAGGCCGGCCGGTACCGGCTCGACGACGTGGTCGGCGACCAGGCTCCCGTCCATCCGGCGCAGCCCGGACTCCCAGTCGGGGATGGGCAGCCGGCTGCCGACGGGCCGCGGTACCTCGCGGAAGGAGAAGTGCCACCAGCCGCCGGGGGCGTCGGGGAGGTCGGGTGAGAAGAGCGTGCCGTCCGGGACGACGACCGCGGGCCCGGCGGTCGCCAGTACGTCGAGTTCCCACCGCTCACAGATGAGCCTGGCCGTGGAGGGGCGGCCTTCCGCCTCGTCGGCTCCCGCCGACATCACCAGCCGCAGCAGACGTACGCCGTCGTCCTTGAACCGCTGGAGCACCGGGGCGAGCAGGTCGCACAGTCCCTCGACACCGTCCTCGCCGAGGGAGGCGCCGACGAGCACCGCGGCCTCCTCGGGGCGGGCGGGCCCGAGCCAGTCGGCGATGTCCGCCAGCCGCCGTGGCGGTGTGCCGCCCGTGTGCACCAGGTGCACCCGTTCGCCCGCGCGCGACACTGTCAGGCGGGGGGCCGGGTGCCGGTCGGCCTGCCCGCCCCGCCGACCGGTGCCGCGCCGGATCATCACACACTCCTCACGAGGACAGCGGTCACGCGGTCCTCAGTCCGCGGTCACATCCGGCGGGGGTGGCATCGCAGCCGCCCGGCGCGGGAAGTGACCCGTCGATGACGGCCGGCCGGTGCCGAGCCGAAACCTGACGAAAAAACGGTGTTCTACGGTTCGCCCCCTGCGGGGCCACATACGGCTGGCCGGCGTCGGCCCACTGCCACACGTGTTTCTCATGCGCAGCTTACCCGCTGTCGGCAACCACCGAGCCAGGGCACCGTTTCTGGGACACGATCGTCACATGTGTTCCGAGCCTCCACCGCGAGCTGACTAGCATGTCCCCATGTCCACACCCAGCGGGACACCTCAGCCGCGGCCGGTGGCATGCCGACCGGTCGCCAGGGCCAGGGAATTCGATGACATGACCGACGACAGCCTCTTCCCGCGCCGTCTCACACGCGGAACCCGGAAAGGAGACGTCCGGGCGTTCCGACCGGGACGCGGTCCCGGTGCGCCGCGTCTGTCGGTGCTGGCCCCGCTGCTCGGCGCGGCACTCGCCGTGGTCCCGGCGGTGAGCGCCGAGGCCGCCGGGGACGCCACGCCGACGCCGGTCGCCTCGGCGTCGGCCGGGCCCGAACTGCGGTTGATACCCCCCTCGCTCGACCCCGCGTCCGGCGCCTGCACCAAGGCCTCGCCGACCCAGGTGGCCGCCACACCCTGGGCGCAGCTGAGCCTGAACCTGGCGCAGGCGGGCCGTTACACCCAGGGCGGCGGCGTCCTGGTCGCCGTGGTGGACACGGGTGTGGCTCCGCAGGCCGCCGGGCTCGCCGGGCGTGTGCGGGCGGACGGTGCCGCCGCGCAGGACTGCGTGGGACACGGCACGTTCCTGGCCGGGGTGATCGCCGGCTCGCCGGTGCCCGGAAGCGGTTTCGTAGGCGTCGCGCCCAGGGCCCGTATCGTCGCGGAACGGGGCACGGACCAGTGGGGCCGGCCTAGCGCCGACATGGTCGCCGACGGCATCGAGGCGGGCATCGCGGCCGGCGCGAAGGTGGTGGACGTCTCGGCGGCCCTGCCCGTGAACACCGCCCGGCTGCGGGCCGCGATCAAGCACGCCGCCGCCGCGGACGTCCTCGTGGTGGCCCCGGCCGCACCCGACACCGCGCCGCAGACCGGTTCCGGGCAGTCCTCGGCTCCCCCGCCCGCCTCCTACTGGCCGGCCGCATCGGACGGTGTGCTCTCGGTCGTGGACGTGGACATCAACGGTCAACGCCCCGACGGAATCCCGCAGCCGGAACACGCGGACCTGGCCGCGCCCGGCGACGGCATCACCGGGATCGGCCCGAAGGGCACCGGGAACTACGTGGCGAGCGGCGCGTCCGTGGCCACCGCCTTCGTGGCCGGGACCGCCGCCCTGGTGCGGGCCCATCTGCCGCATCTCACCGCGGCCCAGACCGCCGCCCGGCTCAAGGCGACCGCCGCGCACGCCGAGGTGCCGCTGCTCGACCCCTCCGGGGCGCTGAGCACGGTACTGCCCACGGGGGCGGCACCGTCCAGCGAGCCGGAGGCCGCGCTGCACCTGCCCGAGGCGGCACCGACGAGCGGTGTCGTCCCCCGGGCCTGGGCGCTGGCGGGAGCGTGCCTGCTGCTGGGCGTCCTGGCGGCCGGGGCCATGGCGGTGGCCCGGGTCCGCCTGTCCCGGCGGACGGCCGGGCAGCGACGGGCCTGAGCCACCGGGGCTCGCGACGCGGGGGCCGGGCCGGACACTTCCTGCCGGACCCGGCCCCCACGCATCGCCCCTGCGCGTCCCCCCACCACCGGCGACCACCGGCGCCGAACCGCCACCACCGGCGACCACAGGCGCCGAAACCGCCACCGAAGACCGTCCGATACCCGGCCCTTCACTCCGCCCGGCCCCGTCATCCACCCTGCGGCGGCCTCCGCTCCACGCCATGCCCACCCGGCACACGACCGCACCCCGGCCATCGCGGTCCCCTCCCCCGGCGGCCGGGCCGGTCGGACCAACGACGCCCGGGAAACCCACGACGACGGAACCCGCCCGCACCCCGCCGGTCACGCGAGCGCCCCCACACCCCGCCGACCACACGGCACACCCCCGCATCCGGCCCCCACCTCGACACCCGAGGTGGGGGCCGCCGTTGGCCAGTGGCCCGGCCGGCACCTCCACCACCCGTCAGTGGCCCGTCGGCACCTCCGCCGTCTCGTCCTCCAGGAACGCCGTCTGGATCTGCGTCACGCTGCGGCGCGTGATGTAGTTGCCGCGGCCCGGCGGCAGTACGCGCGGCTTGACGTTGCCGAACACGTATCCCTCGCTGGGCGGGCAGGACAGCAGCAGGCCCGGGGCGTTCACCTCCAGCATGCGCCGTACGAGCGGGTCGTTGACGCCGCGCACCGCGCCCGCCGCGGACCGGGTGACGACCATGTGCAGACCCACTTCGTAGCCGAGGGGAAGGTGTTCCAGCAACGGCTCGAAGACGGTCCGCATGGGGGCGGCGACCAGGTCGTAGTCGTCCACGAGGATGAACAGCCGGGGCCCCGCCCACCAGTCGGCCAGCCGCATCCGGGCAGGTGTGATCTCCGGACCGGGCGTGCGGGTCTTCAGGGCCCGTGCCACGCCCTGCACGTACTCCTCCAACTGGTCGACCGACACCGCGTGTCCCAGCCGGTACGCCTCGGGGACCGACTCGACGAGTTCGCGGCGGAAGTCGACCGCGAGGATCCGTGCCTCGGCCGGGGTGAACCGCTCGGTCACCGCCTTGGCGACCACGCGCAGCAGGTTCGTCTTGCCCGACTCGGTGTCGCCGAAGGCCACCAGGTGCGGGGTCTCCGCGAAGTTGTGCCAGGCGGGCGCCAGTTGGTTCTCCTCGATGCCGAGCGCGATCTGCAAGGGCCGCCCCTCGGGCGCGGGGGCGAGGTCGCGGGCGTCGAAGAGCGTCGGGAGCATCCGCACGGGGGGCGCCGTGGGACCCTGCCAGCTCTCGGTCACGGCCTGGACCAGGTCGGCGACGCCGTCGCCGAGGTCGGCGGGGTCGTCGACGCCGTCGATGCGCGGCAGCGCGGTGAGGAAGTGCAGCTTCGAGTCGACCGTCAGGCCCCGGCCGGGAATGCGCGGGATGCTCTTGGCCTGCCGGATGTCGATCATGGAGTCCAGCGGGTCGCCCATCCGCAGCTCCAGCTTGGTGGCCGACTGGTCGCGGACCGCGGCGGTCAGTTCGACCCAGCGCGTGGTGGTGGTGACCACGTGGATGCCGTAGTTCAGACCGGTCGTGGCGAGCTGGCCGATCACCTGGACGTGGTCCTGGAAGTCCTGCCGGACGGTCTGCCATCCGTCGACGACCAGGAACACGTCGCCGTGCCGCTCCTCGGGGAAGTCGCCCGCCGCCCGGCGGCGGCGCAGCGTGGCCATCGAGTCGATGCCGTGCTCCAGGAAGAGCCGCTCGCGATGGGCGAGCAGCGTCATCATCTCGGCCAGGGTGCGTCCCACGCGCTCACCCTCCAGCCGGCCGGCGACGCCGCCGACGTGCGGCAGGCCGGCCAGCGAGGCGAGCGAGCCACCGCCGAAGTCCAGGCAGTAGAACTGCACTTCGCGCGGGGTGTGGGTGAGTGCCAGCGCGGTGATCAGGTCGCGTACGAGGGTGGACTTGCCGCTCTGCGGCCCGCCGCCGATGGCCACGTGGCCGCCGGAACCGCTGAGGTCCACCATCATCGGCTCACGCACCTGCTCGAACGGCTTGTCCACGATGCCGAGCGGAACCCGCAGCTTGCCGCGGCCCTCCCAGTCGGCGGTGGTGAGCCCGAGTGCGGGGTCCGGGACCAGCGGCGGCAGCAGCGCGTCGAGCGTGGGCGGTGCGCCGAGCGGCGGCAGCCACACCTGGTAGGCCGGCGGTCCCGCGTCGCGCAGCTTGTCGATGGCCACCGCCATCAGACTGGTGTCGTCCTCGTCGTCGCCCTGCGCGCCGGCGGCCTTGTCCGGTTCCTCGGCCGCCGGTTCCTCCCGCGCGTTCACCCAGTCCCCGGTCCAGGGCACCACCTGGCCGGCGATCTTCTCCTGGGCGAGCGCGCCGACCCGCTGCCGGTACGGTCCCGACACATAGGCGGCACGGAAGCGGGTGAGCGGTTCCACGCCGCTCTTGAGGTAACCGGCGCCCGGCTGGGAGGGCAGTTCGTAGGCGTCCGGCACGCCGAGCACACCCCGGCTCTCCATCGCGGAGAACGTGCGCAGGCCGATCCGGTACGACAGGTGGCTCTCCAGCTGGTGCATACGGCCCTCGTCCAGGCGCTGCGAGGCGAGCAGCAGATGGACGCCCAGGGAGCGGCCGAGCCGGCCGATGGCCACGAACAGGTCCATGAACTCGCGGTGCGCCGAGAGCAGTTCGCTGAACTCGTCGACGACCACCAGCAGGCTGGGCAGCGGCTCCAGGTCCGCTCCGGCGGCGCGCGCCTTCTCGTAGTCCAGGGCGGAGGTGTAGTTGCCCGCGGCGCGCAGCAGTTCCTGGCGCCGCTGCATCTCGCCGCGCAGCGCGTCCTGCATGCGGTCCACCAGGGCGGCCTCGTCGGCGAGGTTGGTGATGACCGCGGAGGTGTGCGGGAGGGCGTCGAAGCCGAGGAAGGTCGCGCCGCCCTTGAAGTCGACGAGGACGAAGTTCAGCGTCTCGGACGAGTGGGCCAGGGCGAGCCCCAGCACCAGGGTGCGCAGCAGTTCGCTCTTGCCGGAGCCGGTGGCGCCGATGAGCATGCCGTGCGGGCCCATACCGTCCTGCGCGGACTCCTTGATGTCGAGCTCCACCGGCCGGCCGTCGGCCCCGACCGCGATGGGCACGCGCAGCCGCTTGTTCTGCCCGGCCCGCCGCTCCCAGTACTCCTGCGGCGAGTAGCGGTGCAGGTCGGTGATGCCGAGGAGGGCGGTGAGCTGGATGTCGGTGGACAGCGGCTGCGCGATCTGCGCGGTGGCGCCGGTGCGCACGGGCGCGAGCTGGGCGGCCAGGGACCGTGCGGCGGCGGGGCCGAGCCGGTCGGCGCGGCCCAGCGGGATCGCCGTCTCCTTGCGGTTGCGGTCCGTCCGTACGATCTTCACCTCGTCGTATGCCCCGGCCGTCCGCGCGGTCCCCTCGGCCTCCTCCACGAGCAGGCGCAGCACGGTCCGGCCGGGCTTCCAGGCCAGCGTCTCGGAGACGTCGAGCACCACGGTGTTGCGGTACCCGGCACGCTCGAAGCGGTGGCCGGAGGGGACCTGACCGCCGTCCAGGACGACCACGACGTAGGGCTCGTCCTTGGTCGGTGACGCACCCGCCTCGAAGACACCGCGGTCGGTGAGTTCCGCGCCCAGCAGATCCTCCAGCTCGGCCACGGTGGACGTGATCAGCCGGGCCGGTCCCGCGCCGTCGGACTCCTTGGGGTGCAGCGCGTGCGGCAGCCACTTCGACCACTCCCACTCCACGCGGTTCTCCGGCGCCACGCAGAAGGCGATCACCAGGTCCTGCGGGGTGTGCAGCACGGCGAGTTGGGCGAGCAGCGCCCGCGCCGTCGCGAGCACCTTCTCGCGTTCCCCCCGGAAGAGGATGCGCGCCCAGGCCCGCAGGAAGACGGCGATGGGCTGCTCGGGCACGGTGGAATAGGCGTTGATGAAGGCGCGCAGCGCGTGCGCGGACAGCGGGTCGAGGTCCTCGACCGGCTTCGCCGTCTTGTTGACCAGTTGCATCGCGAGGCGCTGCTCGCCGACCGCGATGCGCACCTCCGCGAAATCGTCGTCGGAGGCGCGGCGTTCCCACAGCCGGGTGGTCCTCACGAACGACCACAGCACGGCCGGGTCGGGGTGCTTCCAGGCCAGCGCGCGCTGCTGCTCGGTGACCGCGGACCGCACCCGGCGCCGCACACCGCCGAGGTAGCGCAGGTAGTCCCGGCGCACCCCCTGCATCTTCTGCTTGCGCTCGGAGCCGGACTTCACCAGCTGCCCGACCAGCATCATGATCATCGAAAGCAGCATCAGCCCGACCACCAGATAGATGACCGGGCCCGTCCCACTGCCGATACGTGTATACAGCAGCACCATACCGACGGACATACCGGCCATCGGCAGATAGGTGAGCATGTTGGCCGTGGACGACGGGGCCGCCTCGGCGAGTGTCGGTGGTTCCTGGAGCGTCAGCTCACCGTCGGGCAGTTCCGGGCCGCGTCGGCGGGCCGGCCTGCGGAAGAAAACCACACTCACGACTGGGCTCTCCTTCAACTGTGCACAGGGCGGTTCGACAGGGCCCCCGCGCAGGGGTGATGAGGGGCCTGGAGAGCGGGCTCACCACAGGGTGACATCTGTGTGCCTGTCACCGCAGGGGACGATCCCGGCGCCGGGCCGCGGCGGCATCGCAGCCACCCGAGGACACATGTGCTCCCGGGGGCTCGGGTGAAGAAACGCTTCCGGACATGAGAGTATCTGACTCTCAGGTATTTCCGGCTCAGGCATCGCATGGCCTCGACCGCCCTCGCTTCACCCGGCACACTGAACACCTGCGCCGTGGTGAGGCGGAGCGTCCCGACCGCTTCGCCCTGCCGCACACGTGTTCCGCGGAGCACGCTGTGGCACGGCCGTGTATCTCTCCACGGAAGGCTGTTGCCCCCCATGAGCGAAGGCTCGCTGAACGGGCTGTGCCGCCTCACGGTGCGCGCCCCCGACAAGACACTTGACCTCGCGGTCCCGGCCGACGTGCCGATAGCCGACCTGCTGCCCGTGATCGCGGGGCACGCGGGCGAAGACCTGAGCGAGCACGGCCTGGAACACGGCGGCTGGGTGCTGCAACGCATCGGCGGCCATGCCCTGGACCTTGAGGGCACGCCCGAGTCGCTCGACCTGCGGGAGGGCGAGACACTGCTGCTGCGCCCGCACACCGAGACCCTGCCGCCGGTGCGTTACGACAGTCTGCTGGAGGCCGTCTCGGCCGTCGTCCAGCAACTCCCGCACGCGTGGAGCCCGCAGATCAGCCGCTGGGTGCTGCGGGTGCTCATGGCCGCCGCGCTGCTCGGCTGCCTGGTGCTGCTCGTCACGGCGAAGGGCGACTCCGGCGACCGGATCACCCTCGCCGCGGGCGCGGCCCTGCTCGCGCTGTCCGGGGCGGGCTCCGCCGCCCGGGTGCTGGACGATCCCCAAGGAGGCGTGCTGCTGGGCCTGTTCGGCTCCGCCTTCCTGGCGGTGTCGGGTCTGCTGCTGGTCGGCGGCGGGCAGGCCGGGGACGGCTCGGCCCGCACCGCCGGCGCCCATCTGCTCGCGGCGGGGGCGGCGGGCACCGTGGGCCTGGTCCTGGCCACCGCGGTGGTGACCGGCTATCCGGTCGTGTTCGCGTCCTGCGGGGTACTGACGCTGGCGGCGGTGCTCGGCGGTGCCCTCATGATCGTTCTCGACGTCTCCGCCCACCGGGCCGCCGCCGCGGTCGCCGCGGGCGCCGTCCTGCTCGGCGCCTTCATTCCGATGATGTCCTTCTCCCTGTCGGGGCTGCGACTGCCCCCGCTGCCCACCAACCCCGGTCAGCTCCAGGAAGGCATCGAGCCGCGCTCCGAGGACGACGTCGCGAGCGGTGCCGCCGCCGTGGACCACTGGATGACCGGTCTGTACGCCGCGGTGGGCGTGGTCTGCCTGGCCTGTCTCGCCGCGATGGCCCGGCACCCCGGCCTGCCCGAGACGGTCACCGTGCTGGTCCTGTCGGTGCTGCTCGGTCTGCACGGGCGCAGCCTGGGCACCTCCTGGCAGCGGATCGCGCTGAGCCTGCCCGCGGGCATCGGCACGGTGCTCCTGATCGTCGAACTGGCCGCCCGGCACGGCCGGCACGGGGAACTCCTCGGCATCGCGGCCCTGCTGCTGTGCGCGGCCCTCGCCGCGGTCGTCTCCTGGACGGTGCCCGGTCGGCGGCTGCTGCCGTACTGGGGCCGAGCGGGTGACCTGATCCAGTCCGGCGCGGCCCTCGCGCTGCTCCCTCTCGCCCTGTGGGTCCTGGACGTGTACCAGCGCCTGCGCGGCCTGTTCGGCTGAACCGAGGAGGTGTCGTCATGCAGTCCCGACGCGACCAGGTCATCGCCCACCAGTTCCTGGTGTCCCGGCTGACCTCGGGTTTGCTCCGCGCGGATCCCGATGTGACGGAGCCGCCCACCCGGCGGACCAACCGCGGTATGACCTACGGAATGGTGATCGCCGCCGTCGTGTCCGCCGGATCCCTGGTGTTCGGCCTGGTCAAGCCCGGCGGCAACACCATCTGGGAGAGCGGCAAGGCGCTCATCGTCGAGAAGGAGACCGGCACCCGGTACGTGTACGACGGCCGGCTGCACACGGTGCGCAACTACCCCTCCGCGCGTCTGCTGCTGGGGGCCGGCATAACCACCGTGTCGGTGTCCGCGAACTCCCTGGGCTCGGCCCGGCACGGCACCGAGGTCGGCATCCCCGGTGCCCCCGACTCGCTGCCGACCGGGGAGAACCTGAACAGCCACCCCTGGCAGGTGTGCGCGGCCACCACCACGACCGTTTCCGGAGCCCGCAAGCCGCTGACGGTCCTCGCCGTCGACAGCGCGCAAGAGGGCACGGGCGTACGGGAGGACCAGGCCGTGCTGGTCAAGGGACCCGACGGCAACATCTACCTGCTGTGGCAGGACAACCGGTTCAAGGTGGCCGGCGGTCAGGAGGCGCTGGCGGCGCTCGGCTACGGCGGTGCGACCGCCACGACCGTCTCCGCGGCGTTCCTCGACGCCGTACCCGCCGGCCCCGACCTGGCGGCTCCCCCGGTGACGGGCCTGGGCGGCAGCGGTCCGGCGCTGGACGGCAAGGCCACCCGGGTCGGCCAGGTGTTCACCGTCCAGACGCCCGGGTCCGCCAAGCGCTACTACGTGCTCGGCGGCGACGGTCTCACCCCGATCACCCCGACGCAGGCCGCCCTCGCCCTGGGCGACCCGGAGGTCAAGCAGAAGGCCTACCGGGGGGCCGTGCCGACGGAGGTGGTCCTGTCGGCGCAGGCACTCGGCGACGCGCTGGCACCCTCGGGTTCGGCGACCAGCGCCGCTGTACGGCGGGCCGGTTCGCAGCTTCCGGGGCAGCCGCCGGCCCTGCTGGGCGTGCCCGAGTCCTCCGGTGTGTGCGTCGGCCTCGACGCCGAGGGCGCGAAGAGCATCCGGGTGACGCTCTCGCTGGTGCCGGGGAAGACGGTCGTCGAGGAGGCCCTCCCGCCGCTGAAGGCGCTGGCACCCGCCTGTCTGCCCGTCGACGGCATCGCGGTGGCGCCGGGCAGCGGAAGTCTGGTGCGCGCGCTCAACAGTTCGGGGGGCGGCACGGGAACCACCACGTATCTGGTCACGGACAACGGGGTGAAGTACCGGGTGCCCACGGCGGACGCCGCGAAGGCGCTGGGGTACGACCTGTCCGCCGCGGACGGTCTGCCCGCCCCGCTGCTCGACATGCTCCCCACCGGACCCGACCTGTCGGCGCAGGCCGCGGCGACGGGCCGGGCGGCGGCCACGGGCTCACCTGTGTGTGAGCGGGGCAACAAGGGAAACACGAAGGCGGGTTGATGTCGCAGCCGATAGTGTGAACCATTCCAGGCACGTATCTCGTCTTCAGCAGTGACGGCGGAGGTGTCGGCATCGAGACACCTCCCGTCGGCCGCACGGCCGCTCCGGCCTACCGGAGCACCTCACGACACCTTCGGAGAGGAACCATGGACAGCAGCAACCAGAAGTCAACAAAAGAGGCCTACATCAAGTCCATCGGGTTTCTGGAGCAGGCCCGCAAGGGCCTCCAGTCCACGCAGGACGTGGTCAGGTCGCACCGGGAGTCCCTCGCCACGCACTACCAGGGCAGGGACGGCGTCGCCTTCGGGCAGGTGATCGACACCTGGCTGGAAGAGGTCGACCGGATCATGAACACCTGCATCGCGATGGAGAACACGCTCGGCGAGAGCATGCAGCGCGACGAGCACGTGCAGGAGTCCAACTTCCAGGCCGTGGTCAGCAGCGGTGGCGGCCTGACGGGCTTCGGCCAGGGCGTCACGAACGTCGCCCCCTCGGCCAGCTCCACCGCGGACAGCACCTACGGGGCGCTGGTTCCCTGACCCTGACCCGGCCGCGGGCCGGTCAGCACCACATCGCAGTACACCCACGACTTCCAAGGAGAAACCGTGTCGGACGGCATTGACATTGATCACCTCCAGGTCGGCCAGTCGGTCGCGGCCATGCAGGAGCAGACCCGGGCGATCGAGAGGACGATGAGCGAGCTGGAGAGCAACATCGGCACCGTCGTCGGCGCCTGGACGGGTGCCGACAGCGACGTCTACTACCAACGGGTCCTGCCCACCTGGCACACCGAGGTGGGCAACCTGTCGCTCATCCTCGAACGGTTCTTCACGACGCTGAACGACGTCTCGGACAACTACAAGAAGGTCGTGCAGACGAACGCGCAGGGGTTCATGGACATCCGGATGTAACCCCTCACAACAACACGTCGAAGCGGTAGGAAGGCGCACATGCCCGGTAGCGAGAACCACCACCTGGACCAACTGGATTTTGCGGCCCTGCAGAATTTCATCGACACCGACGTCAGCGGCTTCCTCCGCGCGATCGACAACATGCGGTCCGCGGACGCGCATCCCACGTCGCTCTACGACGTCAGCAAGAAGCCTCAGGTGCTGACCATCGGCCCGATGGCGGGAGACGACCAGACCGGCGGCAAGTCCGTCTGCGACAACGCGAAGAAGGCCGCCACCGCGATCGACGAGGTGCTCAATCGTCACAAGGCCGGGTTCACCAAGCTCCAGGCCGATCTGCGGAACGTCATCACGACCATGAAGGACGCGCAGGCGCACAACCTCTCGCAGGTCGAGTCGCAGAAGTTCATGAAGGCGATCAGTGACTACCAGTCAGCCATCGGCGGCTCCGCGACCGGAGCGGGCAGCGGCACCGGCAACGGCCAGAACTCCCTGAACCTCTGACCGCCGACGACATCCCCGGAGTAGGAGGACCATGGCCGCGCAAAGCTGGGAAGAGATCGTCCACTTGTTGACCGGCTGGTCGACGGTCGCACGCGCCGACGTGACGAAGGTCACCGGCGACAGTGGTATCCCTTGGATCAATTACTCGTTCAAGGCGGGAGGGAAGACCTTCGACAGCGAGGACGACTTCCTCGCCTGGATCGTGCCGAAAGACGGCAACAAGGGCTGGCACTTCGAGTTCTTCACGAGTGGTGGCGGCAAGGCGGCACGCAAGTGCCGGGCCGACATCACCTACCTGGACGATCCTTCGTTTCACGGGTTCTGGGGCAGATCGGATGCTTCTCTCAGCAGCCTGCTGACGAACTACTCCTCGCTGAAGGGCGAGGTCAGCGTCAGGGGAGACGGTGCGCCCCCGGTGGACGGCGTGCAGCTCAAGACGTTCGCCGAACTGGCCTGGTCGTTCGACGCGGCAGGGGACTTCTTCAAGCAGCAGACCGAGGTCCTCGCGGAGTGGAAGCGGCAGCTCGGCAGTGAGAAGGCGTCCTGGAAGGGGAACGCCGCGGGCGCGTTCTGGCTCCTGGTCGACGACCTCCACAAGAAGTACGAGAACTACACCTCGCAGCTTCAGCCGCCGGGGTTCAGTCCGCAGCACCGGTCCCCTTCCACGGGATACGTCAGCAAGACGCTGCACGGGGACGACCTGATCGGGGCCGAACAGTCCCTGTACAAGGCGTACACGGACCTGTACAAGATCTACTCGGATTTCTTCTGGCAGCGGGGAGAGCCCATCACCACCTCGCTGCCGGACGGTTCGAAGACAGAGCAGAACATTCCCGCCGATCCGCAGGATGTGCTCAACCAGGTATTCAGCGAGATGAGGAACTGGATCTTCGACCACAACTCTCGCCAGATCCTGGAGGAAGTCGACACCCAGAACAACACGATCATCGGCGCGACGTTCACGTCGAACTTCTCGGAGGACACCGCGTTCGGCGGACTGACCTCCACGTCCACCTGGCACGCGGTGGTCCAGGAAGCCATGAACCGCTGGACCACCAACATCGAGACCAATCTGGACGCGCCTGCCCGGCAGGTGCTGGAGACCCTCCAGAAGGACTGGTCACGTGTGCTCGACTCGTCGTGGAATCCGGCGTACTCCTTCAGCGATACGGGTTCGTCGCTGACCTCGGACGTGCAGCAGGAGAACGGCGACAAGAGCAACAGCAGCCTGAACGACAACCTCAAGAAGCTCGGGGACGGTATCAACCACCTCGGGGACGGCGTCAACAACGGCTTCAAGGGCTTGGGTGACGGCCTCGGCAACAGCTTCCACGGCCTCGGCGACGGGCTCAACAACAGCTTCCAGAGCCTCGGCAACGGGCTCAGCAACGTCGGGAACGGCCTCGGCAACAGCCTGGCGAACCTCACCGGCGACGATGCCGCCTCGCACGGGCCGAACAACGGGCCGGGCCACCAGATCACGACCAAGACACCTGACTTCACCGGCAACGGCGGCTTCGGCGGCGGCGTACCGGACATCACCACCATGCCGGCGAACGGCGGCGGCCCCACGAACTTCGGCTCCGGACTGCCCATCCGCAACATCGACGGCAGCACCACCACCCGTACCCCCACCGGCGTGACGACCACCTACCCGGGCGGCAACTCGGTCACCCGCAGCGCCGACGGCAGCATCACCTCGACGTTCCCCGACGGAACCCGCCGGACGGTCTCACCCGGCGGCGACGTGACCACCGTCGACCCGCAGGGCCACACCACCACCAGCCACCTCGGCGTCGGTGAGTCGCTCAGCAACCCGGACGGCACCAGCATCACCCGCAACGCGGACGGCAGTCTGACCCAGACGGCACCCGACGGCACCAAGACGACCACGTTCCACAACGGTGCGTCGGAAATCGTCAAGCCGGACGGCGAGACACAGCTGACCTCTCCCGACGGCACCGTCTCCCACGTCAACTCCGACGGCAGCCTCACCACCGACAACCCGGACGGCTCCAAGGTCACCGTGCACCCCAACGGGGACGTGACCAGCGTGGACGCGCAGGGGCACACCACCACGAGCCACCTCGACGCCGGAAAGAGCATCACCACGGGCGACGGCAGCACCATCTCCGTCGACGGCAAGGGCGACATCATCACCCGCAACCCGGACGGCAGCACCACCACGCTGCACCCGAACGGGAAGATCACCACAACCGAGGCGACGGGGTACAGGACGAGTCCCCACTCCGGCGGCGGCAACGTGCACATACCGTCCGTCGACATCCCCACCTACAGCGGCGGCGGGGTCACCACTCACACGCCGGCCGGCACCACCATCACCAGGCACCCCGACGGCGTCACCGAGTACAAGCACACGGACGGCAGCGGACTGGTGACCACCTCGGACGGGCGGTACCAGACGACCCCGAGCCCGCAGAGCGCAGCGGCGACGGAGGCCAACAAGGCGCTCACGGCAGGGGTCGGGGCCGGCGCGGGAGCCGGCGTCGGCGCGGGCGCGATGACCGGGGGTGCGAACACGGACAGCCAGAGCGCCATGGGGCTGCTCTCCCCGATGATGATGATGGCCGGCATGAACCGCATGGGCGGCCAGCAGGGCGGCCAGGGCGGCGGCGACCGGGAGCGCAACCTCTACGACGGCAACGACATGGACGGTGCCGTGATCCAGCACGGCATGTCCCCGTTCGCCGGGCGTGCCACTGCCGAGGAGCCGGAGGAGTGGGAGGAGGAGGAGACCGACTCCGACGAACTCCTCGGCCCGCGCCGCCCGTCCACCGAGTCCGGCTACGGACCGGCCGGCGGCTCCCGGCAGGCGACCGACAGCGCCGCCTGGAAGGGGAAGGGCAAGGACGTCTGGGGCACCGAGGAGGGCGGGCTGCCCGCCTCGATCGGCTACTGATCCCGGGGCACCCGACTAACGGAGAATCCATGAGTTCATCACTGCAAGAACAGCAGCAGCAGGCGCTGGCCGAGTTCATGAAGACGCGCGAGGCGCTCATGGAGGCCAGGAGGGAGATCCAGTCGATCTCCGTCACGGCGCGGTCGCGGGACGGCGCCGTGGAGGTCACCGTCGGCTCCGACGGGACGCCGTCGGGGCTGCGCTTCCCCAACAACAAGTTCAAGGAGATGACCGGCCAGGCACTGGCGGCCAGCGTGCTGGAGGCCATGTCGGCGTCGCGGGCCCAGGTGACCTCGCGTGCCATGGCCCTCGTCCAGGCCGCGGGCGCGAGCGCTCCGACGACCCTGGACGGCGGAGTCCTCGACCGCGTCGACCTGGACAAGCTCCTCGACGGCGGATCACTGGAGGAAGTCCTCGCCCCGCGGCCCGCCGGAGGTGACAAACGTGGCTGACGACAACGTCTTCGTAGCCGACCCCAGCCGTATCCAGTCCGGCGCCGGCGCCACCGACCAGGTCGCGGAGGCGACGGACCGCGCCGCCGAGCAGTTCGCCGACGACACCGCCTTCGACCCGGCGGACCCTCCGTGGGGCAACGACTCGTACGGCAAGCAGTACGTCCAGAACTACGTCCCGTTCCACAACCTGCTCAGGGACGGCATACGCGACCTGGCGCAAGCCATGGAGAGTGCCGCGCGCCTCACCCTGAGCTCGGGCAAGAACTTCGAGAAGACGCAGACCGACAACACGAAGGCCATCCACGACCTGCCCACCCCGCACTCCCACATCTGACGGGCTCGTCGGCGGCCTGCCGAGCAGGTGCCACCAAGCGGAGAGGACCTCATCGCACCGGGCGACCGGGGCGGTGAGGTCCTCTCGTGCGACCGGGTCCGGCTACTTCTTGGACCACTTCTGGTTGTCGGTGCCGGCGCAGTCCCACAGTTGCAGGCGTGTGCCGTTGGCCGTCCGCTGGTCCTTCACGTCCACGCACTTGTCGGCGAGGACGCTGGTCAGGTCCTGCCGGAAGTTGAGCCGGAACTGCTGGGCGGGCCCGCCGTTGCAGTTCGCCAGCTGGACGACCGTACCGTTGGAGGTGGAGGCGCCCGCGGCGTCCATGCACAAGCCGAAGGCGCGAATCGTACCGTCGGAGGCGAAGGTCCACTTCTGCGCGGCCGAACCGGAGCAGTCACGGATCTCCAGCGGGGAACCGTCCTTGCCCTGGCCGCCCGCCACCGTGAGGCAGCGGCCGGAGGCGTGGCTGAACACCATGACACCCGAACCGCCCGAACCGCCCGAACCGCCGGAGCTGCCGGAGCTGCCGGAGGTGGACGGCGCCTTCGTGTGGCTCGGGGTCGCGGGGGCCTTCGTGGCATGGGTGGCGGGGTGGGTCGCGGTGGAGGACGTACTGCCGCCTCCCGTCCCGCCGTGGCTGTGCGAGGCCGACGACCCCGAGGAGGAGCCGTGCGAGCCGCCCCCGCTCGCGCCGGTCCCGGCATGCTTGCCGTGTCCCGCCGGGCTCGGGTCGCCGTGTCCCGTGGAGGCGTGGCCGCCGGCGGCACCCGACTTGTGAGCGGACGGCACCGGGAGCGCACCGGGCACACCCGCCTGCGGGCCGCCGTCCGAACCCGGATCGAGCAGGGTGGCGGCGGGGTCCGGTGCGGCGCGGTCATGACCGCCGCCACCGCCACCGCGCAGACCGACCAGGACACCCGCCACCAGGACGACGCCGGTGACCGCGGCGACGGTGAGCAGGGTGCGGTGGGAGCCGCGCAGCAGCGCACGGGCACCTCGTCCCGCCGCTTCCGTCCGCGTCCGGCCTTCAGCCTCGCCGGCGGCCTCGCCGACGGCGGCGCCGCCGGTGTCGGGGTCCGCCTTCGCGGAGACCAGGACGTCCGGGTCGCGACGGCTCGGGCCGGCGCCGTCCTCACCCTCCGCCGTGGCGGTGGCCGGCGTCCCGGACGGCGTGACCGCCTCGGCGGCGGCGGTGCCGGCCCGCCGCCGCGGACCGCGCGGTGACAGCAACGACAGCGGCGAGGAGGCTGCCACGCCCGCGGTGGGCCGCGTCTCGGCCTCCCGGGAGTCGGTCCGCGCCCGCGTACCGCTCTCGGCCCCGGTCTGCGCGCCCTCGTCCGCGGGCTGGAGCGACGACGCCTTCCGTGGGTCCTTGGTCTTCGAGCCGGTGGGTTCCTCACGTCCGTCCGGCGTGCCCCTGGGCACCGGCGGCTTCGTCGCCGATTCCGTGGGCATCGGGGGAACTGGTTCCGAGGGGGCGGGGCCGGTGCCGGCCGCCACGCCCGGGACGACTGGTGTGCTTGCCGGAGCCGCGCGGGCGGGCCGCGGCGGATCTGGAGACTTCATGTGCTTCCTTTCGAGGGAGCGCAGGCCGGATCCGGTGCGTCGGGTTTCGGCACACCTACCTACTCCCGCAACCACACAACGGATCCGAGTACCGCAGGGTACAGCACGTGTGAGTTGCGACTCATCCCGCCGACGCGACGCGGCCACACACCACCGAGTAGGTGCTTCGCATGCGAAACGTGCGATCCTGATACACGTATCGACGCGTATAACTGATGGTGAGTTCCGTCCGGTGTGAGGTGTCACGCTCGGCGGTCCGGTGGCCGGTTGCCGATCGATGAGTTCGCGTTTGTGGGGATGTTGTGACTGAGGAGCCCTGGTACAACCCGATCGTGGTGTTCGTGGCGGGTATGTCCGTGCCCCTGGGTTCGTCCGAGCGGATGCGCAACGAGGTCCAGGTTCCGCACCTTGAGCTGGTGAAGTACCTGGACGAGTTCCAGAACCTGGTGGCGCAGGTCGCGGGCGGGACGGCGCAGGGGGCCAACGGTGACTGGCCCAAGGCGTACGTGGATGCGATGAAGACGTTCCTGTCGGGGGACGGGGCGGACTACATCTCGGGGCTGCGGGACACGGCGGCGCAGCTTGCGGACGGGGCCGGGGAGTTCGCGTACCAGCTGGACTACACGAACCTGATGATCGTTCTCCAGGTGCTGGCGTTCCTGGTGGAGTGGGCGATCACCCTGATCATGTGGGACTTCAACCCGATCGGGGCGGCGATCGAGCAGGCGCTGCTGAAGGAACTGTTCAAGATCCTGTTCGGGAACACGCTGCGGCGTTTCCTGACGCACGCGGCGATGACGATGGTGACGAACGTGGCACTGTCGACGGCGCTGGACGGGCTGGCGCGGTGGATCCTGGCGCTGGGCGGCGAGCACACCTCGCAGGGGGACCAGTACCGGCACAGTGCGGTGCTCTCGGGTGCGGTCCAGGGTGCGATCGGCGCGGGAGTGCCGCTGGTGACGGGGCCGATCAAGAAACTGATCTCGAAGGGGTTCTCGCCGGCGGCCGTCAAGTCGATGCAGGAGTCGATCGAGAACGCCCTCAAGCATCCCTCGCCGTCGACTCCCACCAGGTCCGCCGTCTCGGACCTGTCGGGGTCGGTGACGCCCGGGACCACGACCGCCGTGAAGACCGGGACCGGCCTGGCCGACGCCCCGCTGGTGAAGGACCTGGCCGACCTCAGCGGCACGTTCGGTCCCGAACTGGCGAAGCTGACGGTGCCGATGCGGGTCGAACTCGCCCACAGTGTCGTCTCCAAGGACGCCCAGGACGCATTCCAGCACGCGGTCGGCGACCAGTTCGAGCGGGCCTTCGGCTCCCGGCTGGGTCCGGATGTCGCCCGGGAGATGGGCGCGGAGTGGGCGAACGCGTTCATGGCGCACGCGGTCGGCGGCAAGAACCTGGCCGCCGCGCTGAAGTCGGCGCTGGACCCGATGGAGAAACTCGGGGCGACGTACGAGCCGCTGCGCACGGCCCTGTCGGACGGGGTGGCCAAGGCGATGCCGTCGGTGTGGAAGGAGAAGCCGCCGCACCTGCTGCTGGACACCGGCTTCAGCATGGCCCACCAGAACCTGTCCGAGGCCGTCGTCAACTACATCGAGCAGGGCCAGTTCACCACCAGCAAGGAGACCACGTTCGGCGCGATGGGCGGCGACGTCCTCGGCCACGCCAAACATCCCGTCCTGGGCGCCGTCCACAGCGCCATCAAGAGCTCTCTCGGCCTCAATCTCAAAATGCCCCAACTGCTCCTGTCACCCGAGCAGTTGAACACGGCCGCACCCGACGACCTGACAGCCCCGCCCCCGTACACCCCGTACCCGACCGGAGGCGACTCCAGCCTCGGCGGGACCCACAACGCGGCGTTCACACCCCCGCCCACGTACAGCGAGGCGACCCCGAACCCGTTTACACCGCCGTCCGCCAACACCCCCGCCCTCGGTTTCCCCGCTTTCAGCGCCCCGGCCGTCCACATCCCCGAGGGCCTCGGTGCGACAGGGCCGCAGACGGCTCTCAACAACCCCGCCCCCCACCAGACGCCGCTGCCCACCAGCTCCACCACAACCGCCGGTACGGGCGCTACGGCGGCCGGTGCGGGCACAGGCACGGCAGCCGGAACTCCCGCGCAGCGTCCGGGTGCGCCCGCGGCGGGGCAGACTCCCCCGTCCGCCCCGCCCCGCATCAGCACCACGAGCACGGCCGGAGGGGACCAGGGCCGCCCGGAGACCCAGAGCGACAACACCGGGAGGCCGGCGGCTGGTACGTCGCGTCCGGAGAGCCGCGGGTCGCAGCCGGGCTCGACCGGGCCCGAGCGGCTGTCCACCAGTTCCTCCGGCGGCACCGGCGGGCCCGGACGCCGGGAGCAGGAGAACGCAGGGTCACAGCCGACGCCCCCCGTGCACGAGACCCCGTCCACCGCGCAGCAGACCCCGGCCACGGTGCAGGAGTCCCCCGGACACCTCGGTGAGCCAACGGGGCGAGCGGACGTCCCGGAACCGGCACGGGACGGCTCCACACCCGCTTCCGGTACGCCGCACCCGGCACCGGCCCCGGCACCGGAGGCGAACGCCACGCGCGGCCAGGACGCCGCGGCCGGTCCCGTCGACGCGCTGGACGGGCCCCGGCCCCAGAGGCCCGCCGCCCACGACGACGCCTCGCCGAACACCAGCGGTCCGCAGCGTGACGTGCGCTCCGCGACCGGCACGGGAACGACGTCCCGCCCGGGAACCGAGCACACGACGACCGGCCGGGGCGACGGTGACCGCGAGGACACCGACGCGTTGCGGTCGTTCGAACGGCTCTGGGGAAAGACGTCCGCCGACCGCGGGCTCCCCGCCCCGTTGCGGGCCGCGGTGACGGAGGCGTACGTACGGCTGGGGGGGTCCCCGGAGCACACGGACCGACTGCTCACGCAATTCAATGAGCATGCCGACGACTTCGGCGGCCTGTCCCCCGTAGACCGGCACGTGGCGATCGTCGCCCAGAAGCTGCTGCGGGGAACCCCGCAGGAGGTGGACGACACCGTGGAACGGGCGCGGTCCGCCGGCATCACCGTCTCCGGAACGGGCGCGAACACGGGCGCGGGGACACCGTCTCCCGCGGACAAGGGCAAGGGCCGTCAGACCGGGCCCGGCGCGCCGGACGAGAACACCAGGCTGCTGTCGCCGGACGAGGCGGACGCGGTCCACGAGCGGCTTCGGGCGGAGCTGGACCCCGACGTCTACCGCCGTATCGTCCTCCAGGCTTCCGGGATCACCGGCTCCGTGGTCGACACGCCGCTCAGTCTGGACAGGGGCCTGGCCGACGCCGATCCCGCGGCCTACTCGGTCCTGACCCAGGTGGCCGTCGTCCTGGCCCGGCACCAGGACGACCCCCGGACGGGCCTGCGGCTGGCCGGCGACCACGCCCGCGGCCTGCGCGACGGACTGGACCTGGATCAGGCGCCGCCGCGGGTTCTCGCGGGCGGTCCCCAGGGGCTGAACGAGCCCGACGAGCCCGGCCGGACCAGTACGCATGTGACCGAGACGTCGTCCTCGGGGCACCGTGTCGGCGAGCCACCCCTGCGCTCATCGATCGCCACGGAGTCGACGTACGGCGCCATGTCCGGAACCGGTACCGGGAACGCGGTCGAGCACGGACCCGCGGCCAGTGCCGGGGCCGGCGCCGTTCAGGAGCCCTACCGTCCCGCGTCACGGCCGTGGATGGTGTCGGACGGCAGGTACGTGCCCGTCGCCAAGATCGACCCGGCGACCGGGCAGCAGATGGCCGATCCCGCTACCGGGCTGCCGCAGACGGAGTACGTTCGCGTTCCGTACGAGCCCTCGACCTCTGTCTTCCGTGTGCTGGACGGCCGGAAGGCCGGTCTCACACCCAAGGGTGTCCGGGACTGGCTGACCGAAGAGGGCGTGCATGTTCCGCCTGGCCCGGTGCGCGAGGCGGTCGTCGACCACCTGTACGGGGTTCATGACGGCGAAGTCGTCTACCAACCGCACGACGCGGCGCGGTTGCTGAAGGATCTGAGGGCGGCCGCTCATGCGCAGATCCTGGCCGGACAGGACGCCGTGATCGACGCCGTCGTCGAAACGTCGGCTCTGATCACCGAGAAGTACCCGCCCTCCGGACATTTCTATCTGGGGCTGGGCCGCAGCCCCGCCGCGATCATCGCCGCCCTCCAGGCGACCGGTCACCGGGCCGAGTCGGTGCCGCTGTCCGACTTCCGGCCCGCTCCGGAAGAAGGCGACTGGTCGATCTTCCATGACGCGTTCAAGAAGTATCCCCCGCTCACCGACGAGCAGCGGCGGATGCTCCACGCGCACTTCGACGAGTTCGTCGGCCCGCACCTCGAAGCGGGCAAGGACATCGTGCTCATCGACTACACCCAGACCGGCCTGTCGCTCTTCGCCGCACAGCACTACCTGGGGGCCTACCTGGCAGAGCGGGGTTTCGACGGTCAGGTCAAGGCACTCGCCATGCACCAGGACATCGACACCGGCAATCTCGGTGCGACGATGGACGCGATCCGGGCCCCGCGCAGTTGGCTGCGCAACCCCCTCGACTGGTACTACAACACCAGCGAACGCATCGCATGGGGCAAGGGCGCGGACAGCTTCCCCCTCGGCGCGGACAGCGCACTCGCGGGCAATGGACCCGTGCTCGGACAGGCTTTCAAACAAGAGGCGTTCGACGGGCTCGCGGAACACGGCTCCTACAAGCTTCTGAAGCAGACCCCGCAGGACTTCGAAGTCAACCGCCCGCTGGTCCGGCACGCGCAGGACGCCACCGGCTATCACGCGCTGAAGGGCCTCATCAAGACCCGCCTCACCATCAGCGGTCAGACCGGCACCCCGCACGACACCGCCACGCACGTGGCCGACTCCGCTCCGTCCCCCGTCCACGACCCGTCCCCGTCGACGGCTGTGCGGGAGCCGTCCCCGGCCGGCCCTGGGCGAGCGGCCGGCCCCGTGCCGACCGTGCGGGACCCGGAGCCGGGGGACGCCGTCCCGGGTTCGGTGGACAAGGGCAAGGGCCGAGCGACCGGGCCCGACGCGCCGGGCGGAAGCACCAGGCTGCTGTCACCGGACGAGGCGGACGCGATCCACGAGCAGCTTCGGGCGGAGCTGGACGAGGACACCTACCGCGAGATCGTCTCCGACGCCTCCGCGATCACCGGCTCCGTCATCGACATGCCCCCGCACCTCGACGGGGGTCTCGCCGTCACCCGCCCCGCCGCCTACTCGGCCCTCACCAACGCCGTACGCATCCTCGCCGACCATCTGCACGACCCCGACGCGGGCGCGGCCCTGGCCCACCGGCACACCGTCGACCTGCGCGACGCGCACGACCTGCCCCCCGCCGCGCCCAAGGGCCTCGGCGCCGGCCCCACACGAACGAAACCCCATGGCCGTCCCGCGAGAAACAGCCAGGCCGGCCCCTCCCGCGCTCCAGGCCGGTCTCGGACGGGCGGGAGATCCACGTCGGCACAGGCTGCCCCGAGGCCGTCCGCGGCTCACGCGCCGGCCGTGGACCCACGGGTGCACCAGACCCTGCGACCGCCCGTCTACGCACCTGATAACTCGCTGGTCATGCACCCGGGTTACGCGTCCGGAGACCAGTTCGGCATCCTCGCGATGCTGCTCAACGAGCCCACCATGCACGTGCTCATCGCGGGCGGTCCCGGTCCCGGCCTTCCCGGGCACGATCCGGTCCGGGACAAGTCGCGGTCCATCGAGGCCTTCTACCTGGAGAGCGGGATCCACCCCGACCGCATCTGGCGGCTGGAGCTCCCGAGCCTGGAGCAGGGCAAGGTCTGGAAGCCTCTGAACCAGGAGGCGACCCGTATCGCCCAGGTGCAGTGGGGGATCGACAAGAAGTTCACCGCCATGTACCGGAAGAAGGAGCTGTGGGGTGTCACGGACGGCACCGGCTACGTCGCCAGCCACTTCTCCGATGAGCTGCGGACGAAGATCCGCGCGGCGTGGAAGCTGGACGACCACCGCGACACCGAGATCACCGCATGGCTGGCCGGCCGGGGGGTGCGGATCCCGGAGGGCGAGAAGGACGTGCTGGTGCTGTGGTCCCGCTTCACCGGCAAGTCCACGAACTGGTCGGGTCTGCGGAGCCGGATGGAGCACGACACCAGTTTCGAGGGCACGCGGCAGCTCCTGCGGAATCTGGCGAAGGACTACAAGGCGGTGATCATCACCGGCGACCCGCACCCCGGCCAGGGCAAGGAGGGCAAGTGGGACGAGCTGGTCCGGGAGATGCGGGCCGAACTCGGCACCGAGAACATCCACCAGCTCACCGGCTTCTGGCGGGGAAAGGACGCCGCACTGAGCGCCTGGGGCGGTGACACCCGCACCGGCCAGTTCCGCCTGTACGACCACCTGGACCGGCGGCACGGCGTGCAGCACGTCGGCTTCCGCTCCGGAAACCTGGAGGCCGTCGCACTGATCGGCCACGACGTCCACTACCTGGAGGACGACGGCTCGACCGGCTCCGTCCGCATGCAGGCGTGGCACGACGCGGGCTACGGGCGGACCAGCAGCGGAGGCCTCGCCCCCGGGTACGAGCGCATCGTCGTCTCCGAGCCGCCGACCGCGTCCGGACGGTACTCCAAGGACTTCGAGGTGAAGCCCGAGCTGCGGGGGACGTACCAGCCGCCCGACCCGAACTCCCCGTGGCGCAAGCCCGTCATGGCCTACGGCAAGGAACACGGCTTCGGCCACGCGGACGTGGAGCTGATCCGACGGGAGCTGGGGCTCGACGAGCGCGCCGGCCAGAGCCGGGCCGACTTCGACGCGGACCGCCTGCGCCATGTCGTGCGGAAGTACACGGCGGCCACCGCTCCCCTGCGGCAGCACCCTGAGGCGGTCGACGCCGCAACCACCGCGTACGTGGGGTACGCCGACGGCTTCCTGGGCAAGAAGCCGGACGAGTACGACGGCGGCCCGGCCCAGATGTACGACGACTTCGTCACCGGCGTCCTGCCCTCCTTTCCGCACATCTGGAACAGCAGCCGCTGGGTCCAGCACCAAACCTGGATCGCATCGCACCAGCAGCAGCCGGACGGTGCCGGCACCGGCAACGACATGGCGGTGACGCACGCGGCGCACATGGACTGGGAGCCGTCCACGCCGTTCGGCAAGGGCATCCTCAGCAAGACCGTGGGGTCGCACCAGGAGACCTCCTCCCCGGCGGACGACGCCACGCGGGAAGCACCCCCCGCCCACAGCCCGCTGGATCCGCTCACCGACCTGAAGATGGCGTACGCCGCGCAACGCGGCATCCGCCACGGCGACGTCTCCGACAGCGCGTTCGACGCGTCCCTGCGGAAGACCGCGGCGCACTTCGACGACGCCGAATGGCGACGCATGACCACCCGGGAGAAGGCCGGGCACATCGTCGCCGTGGAGGTCACGGGCAGCCCTCTGCGGAGGTCCGGCGGGGCGCACCCGCTCGACGACAGTGCTTCCCACACGCCGGGCGCAGGGCCCTCCCGCCCGCCCGGCAGCACCTCCCACACGCCCGACGAGCCTCATGAGCCGGCGTCCGAGGAAGGGGACGGCGAGGACGAGTTCCTCGGACCGCAGCCCATTTCGGATTTCCTGGATGAAGAGCAGTGGTGGAACGTCTACATCAGGGCCGATGACCTCACCGAGGCAGCCGACGCGTCACTGACGGATCCCAAGATGCTCGGTAACCCCGGCGGCTACTACGAGCAGACCGACCCCGGCTACCAGCGGCGCATGACGAACGCTTACCACGAGTTCCTGAACGATCCGCAGGCCGTGGCCAAGCCGGTGGACTCAGCCGACTACGTCCGTATGCACCAGGTCGTGACGGGCCGTGAGGCCGGTGCGCTCGGGTGGTCCGGTCCCGGCTGGCTCACCGATCTTCCGGAGTCCCACTACGTGAGCTCCGATCTCTTCTCGGAGACGCTGCTCGGCCGACCGCTGATCACCCGGCACCTGGGAGACGCCTGGCCCTACACCGGTGATGCCCTGCTCACCGTCGTGTCGGACGAGGCCACTCCCGCCATCATGGTCCGCTACGAAGGCCACGAGGCGCCGGCCCTGATCGACGCGGTGTTCGAACGCCATTACCGCGAGATGGAGCGCGTAGGCGGGAAGGACGAACACGCGATCATCATGTCGATCGCCCGCACCGTCCGGGCCCTCGCCCTCCTCAACCCCGTCGACCCTCCCTCCGCAGCGGTCGACCACTACCTGCTCCTTCCCAAACTCCTCCTCGAACAGGGGCTTCCCCCGGTCGCCTCGCCCGATATCGAACACATATTCAGGGGTGACCACAGCGCCGAGGAGATCACCCGCGCCATCACCAAGGTCTACGACGCACAGGAAGAACCCGACCCCACCGACCAGAAGGCCGTACCAGAACTCAAGACGCTGTCCGATTACTACCCCGAGAAAGACTGGTGGAACTTCTACATCACCGGAAACGCCCACTGGCTGGCGAAACGCGACCTGCTCAAAATCCCCGAGCTTCAGCGCGACCCCGGACGCTACTTCGATGTGCAGCTCCCCGACAGCACCTACAAGCCTTCCCCCGGCTATCAGCAGAGCATGATCGCCGCCTACAAGGTGGCCTTGGACGACAAGAAGTTCATCGCCAGACGGTTGAACTCGACGGAGCACAAGAAGCTCCACGAACTCGCCACCAGGGACGTCGAGGGAAACTTCGGATGGACCGGGGAAGGCGGCGTGGGATTCCCGCTGCGCAGAGCCGTCGAACTGAGCCCCGACCTGCTCTCCGAGAGACTGCTGGGCCGCCCCGTGGCCAAGAACTACAACGTCCACGGCGAACAGCCGATCACATCCTTCACCAGCGGTCTCATGCTGACCAGGCACGAGGAAGGCGGCGCACCCCGCCTGGTCGACGCCGTCTACGACCGCTACTACGAGGAAGTCGGCAAAGCGGCTCCCGGTGACCGGCGCGCGGTCGTCACCGCCATCGGACGCGCCGTCCGCACCCTCATGGTGATCCACGCGTTCACCGACGCCAACAGCAGGCTCAACATGCGCCTGATCCTGCCCAAACTCCTGCTCGAAAACGGCTTGCCACCCGTATATTCGTCCGCCTTCCACCAGATCTTCCAGGGTGGATATTCACTGGACCAGATCACCGACATCATCGACGGCCTCATCACGGAGAAACTCGGCGGTCCGGCATTCAAACTGGACCGGGAGCTGGCCACACACGAGGACGTAGCCGACGATCCGGCACCGGAAAGCGACCTGGCTGCCATCGAGTACGCCAGGGCGGCGGCCTCGTTCGAAAAGCGGCTCGGTCGATACCTGATGGAGCGCCCCCAGGCACTGGAAGCGACCCGGAAGGTCGCCCAGGCGGTATGGGATGTCCTCCAGGAGAACGATCCGGGCAAACTCCACATGCTGGGCTCGCTTTCCGACTCCGCGGTCGGCGGGGTCGGAGTCGATGTCGAGACCCTGCGAAAGGTGGTCGGTTCCGGCAACCTCCGCGAACTGTCCACCCTGCTCTACAACGCCACCTCCCATTCGGCTCTGGGCTCCTTCATCAAGGCACCCGGCTACGCCGACTTCCCGGAGATCAAGGAAGAACGCGTCTGGCGGCAGCCCCTCTTCGGCCAACGGCCGCCGACGCGTCCCGAGGACGTGGTGCCCCCGCTCAGCGAGGCCGAGCGGGCGATGTCGGTGCGGACCGATCCCGCCGGGAGGGAGTACCTGCTGTGGTCGGCGGCCAGTGACAGGCAGCAGCTCCCGCTGGACAGCCCTTTGCACCAGGCGGGGCAGGGCACCGGAGCCCTGGTCGCCACCGGCACCTCCGGTTCCCTCGCGCTGGTCCTGGAGACGGTGTGGCGTCTCCAGGAAGTGACCGGCCAGAGCTTCGACCTGGACGAGGTTCGGCTGGGACTGATCGGCCACAACCTTCAGGCGGGCCATCACACGCTGCATGAGCTGATGCGATCAGCGGAGATCTGGGACAAGGCGCACAACGGTCATCTCGGGCTCCGGTACGAGAACGCGTGGAACCGGTACCGGCGTCTGGCGCCGCTGACCGAGACCGAACTGCGCGAGCACGTCGCCGAGAACGGGCTGTTCCCCGACGAGATCGCCCTGGGCGTACGCGACCCTCGTCTCGACGAGTCGTCCGTCGCCGACGGCAGGACGATCCTCCACGCGCTCGGGATCGACCCCCTGCGGTGGGCCGCCGAACTCGAACGCGACGGGCACGGCATCCCTCTGCCCGGATGGCGACCGGAGTCCGCCGACATGCCGGCGACGCGTCTGGACGCCTGGTCGCAGTACCTCCGGGCACAGAACGCCCTGGACATCGCCGTCGAACAGCAGAACCTGCTGCGTCCGCCCGGACAGGACACCGTCACCGAGGCCGGCTCGGACGGCCACGGCGAGCGGGAATGGCGACAAGCGACCGCACAGGTGGAGGAACACACCCGGCGACTCGCCTCCGCCGAGGAGGCGTTGCGCGGCACGGGACATGACCCCGGAGAACTCGACGGGCGCTTCTCGGCCTGGCTCCACGGGCAGGTGCGGGAGACACACTCGCCGTCCGGTGAACCGGACCCGATCGCAGAGGGCACCCGGCAGGGACCGGACACGCGGTCGGCGGACAAGGGCAAGGGCCGTCAGGTCCCGTCCGAGGCGCCGGAGATGGACGACGGTGTGCGGTTGCTGTCGCCGGAACAGGCGGACCAGGCTCACGAGCGGTTGCAGGAGCAACTGGGCGACTCGTACCGCCATGTCGTCGCGCGGGCGTCCGGGATCGTCGGTTCCGTGATCGACATGCCGCCACGGATCGGCGGGGGGCTGGCCGACACTCACCCCGCTGCCTACTCGGTGCTGACCGAGGTGGCCGGCATCCTGGCCCAGCACCGGAACGACCCCGTGACGGCCGCCGACCTGGCCGACCGTCACGCCCGTGTCCGGCGCGCCGAGCTGGACCTCCCCCCGGCGGCGCCCAAGGCTCCCGGCGCCGGTCCCGGACAACCGGTGGAGGGCGGCGACCCCGCTCCGTCGGATGCGTCGGCGACGGCCACGTCGTCCAGGCCCACGCCCGGCGACGGGGCAGGGCCCGCGCAGGTGCCTACCGGCAGTACCCGGCCGGCCACGACCGGGACGTCTTCCGGTGCCGAGGCAGTGCCGTGGAGAATCCCGAGCGAGCGGCTGGTGCCCAGCCGGTCCACCCGCTCCGACGGTAGTTCCATGACCACGTTCTCGTGGCGTCCGTACGAGCCTTCGACGAGTGTCTTCCGTGTGCTCGACGGCCAAAAGGCCGGTCTGACACCCAGGAGGGTCAGGGACTGGCTGAAGGAAGCGGGGCTGTACGTTCCCCCGGGCCCGGTACGCGACGTGGTCGACGACCACCTGTACGCAGTCCGCGACGGCGAGGTCGTCTACCAGGAGCACGACGCGGGGCAGTTGCTCAGGGACCTGAGGCTGGCCGCCTACCGGCAGCTTCAGGAAAGTCAGGACACCGTGATCGACGCCGTCGTCGAGACGTCGGCCCTGATCACGACAGAATATCCGCCCGAGGGGCACTTCTACCTGGGGCTGGGCCGCAGCCCCGCGGCGATCATCGCCGCCCTCCAGGCGACCGGCCACCCGGCCCAGTCGATTCCGCTGTCCAACTTCCGCCCTGCTCCGGCGGACGGCGAACGGTCGATCTTCCGGGACGCTTTCAAGAACCGTCCGCCGCTCAGCGACGATCAGCGCCGGATGCTCGCCGCGCACTTCGACGAGTTCGTCCGACCGCATCTCGAAGCGGGCAAGGACATCCTGCTGATCGACTACACCCAGAGCGGCCGTTCGTTGTTCGCCGCACAGCACTACCTGGGCGCCTACCTGGCCGAACGGGGTTTCGACGGCAGGGTCAAAGCCCTGGCCATGCACCAGCAGGCCTTTGCCCACCGCCTCGATGGGGTCATGGACTCGATCCAGGCCCCGCGTAGCTGGCTGCTCCATCCCCGCGACTGGTACTACAACTCCAGCAAGCGCATCGAGTGGGGCAACAACGCGGCCACGCTCTCCCTCGACGCGGAGACCGCGCTCGCCGGCAAGGGTTCCGTTCTCGGTGACGTGCTCGAACTGGAGGTGTTCGACGGGCTCGCGGAACACGGCTCCTACAAGATCCTGGAGCAGACCCCGCAGGACTTCGAAGTCAACCGCCCCCTGCGTGTGCACGCCCAGGACGCCAGCGGCTACCAGATACTCAAGGGCGTCATCAAAACCCACCTCACCCTCAACGACACACCGGCCGCGGCAGACGTCACGACCGGACCCGCGACGCGTGGTTCTCTGGATCCGCGTACCGATCTGACAATGGAGTACGCGGCCAAGCGCGGCATCCGGCACGGTGATGTCTCCGACAGCGCCTTCGAGGAGTCCCTGCGACAGGCGGCGGCACACTTCGGCCAGGCCGTATGGCAGCGCATGACCACCCGCGAGAAGGCCGACCAGATCATCGCTGTGGAAACCACCGGTCTTCCCGTCCGGACGGCCGGCGGTGCTCGTCCGGGCCACGTCGGCGCCGACACCCTCCGCGAAGAACCGGACCCGGACGAGGCGGCTACAGCGCATCCGGCCGCACCCCCGCACGGTGCGCAGCAGCAGGACAACGGGGCCGCTGAGGCCGCCTCACCGGTGTCGTCGGACACCGGTGAGGAACCGGGGGGCGCGGCGCTCCTGTCGGAGAGGGTCGCCGAGCGGAACTGGTGGGAGATCTACGTTCCCGCGTCGCATCACGCGACGGTGGAGAAGGAGTGGAGCGACGCCGGCCACCGGGGCAATCCGGGCGACTACTACGAGAGGTACTCGCCCGGCCACAAGCAGCGGATGCTGGAGATCTACCACACGATCCTCGACGATCCCCAGGCCATGGCCACGCCCCTGGACTCCGGGCAGTACGCCCGGCTGTACACCCTCGTCACGGGACTTGACAGCGACGACCGGATCCCGTGGTCGCAGCAGGGCTGGGACCGCCCCGCCCCCGCGTCGGGCCACGTGAGCTCCGACCTCCTGGAAGAGACGCTGCTGGGCCGGCCACTGATCACCAGGAACGCGGACCCCGCCTCGCGTGAGACGGACGACTCCCTCGTACGGGTCGTCAGCGGCGAGAAGGGAACCTTCCTCGTCGCCAACTACCGACGCGACGAGGTCCCGCGCCTGATCGACGCGGTCTTCACCCGGCACTACCAGGAAGTCGCGGCCACCGACCCGGCGGACGAGATGGGAGTCCTGACGACCATCGCCCGCACCACCCGCGCACTCACCGTTCTCCGTCCCGCCCAGGAACCCGACACCCTCAACGAAAATGTGATCCTGCCCAAACTGCTGCTTGAGCAAGGGTTCATGCCCGTCACATCAGTGGAACTGCACACCATGTTCCACGGTGACCACACCGCAGCGGAGATCGCCCACGCGATCGCCAGGGCCATGTCCGGCGACGAGCAGCAATCGCCCTCCGACGTCCCCGGAGACACGAAGCCGACGCTGCTGTCCGAGCACATGCCGGAGAAGGACTGGTGGCGGCTCTACATCGACCCGTCCGTGCACAACGACGCGGTGAAGCACGCGGGCTACCGGCCGGAACTCCACAGGGACCCCGGCCTGTACTTCGACGCGGGCACCCCCGCCATCAAGGGCTCCCCCGGCTACCAGAAGAACATGATCCGCGCCTACCGCGAAGTCCTGGACGACCGGGAATCCCTCGCCAAGCGCATGGACGCGACCGAACACCGCAGGATCCACGGCATCCTCACCGGTGGCATCCAGGGCAAGTTCAAGTGGTCCGAGAACAAAACCAGCTTCCCGTTGCGGAACGAGACGCGCGACGACAGGGGCCGGATCGTCCGGTACGCCGACCTGAGTCCTGACATCCTCGAAGAGGAACTGCTGGGCCAGCGGCTGGTCGCACCCTACGCACCCGACCTCGACAGCGAGCCCATCACCACGTACGCCAAGGGCTTCGGCGTACTCAACACGAACCACGCACCCGCCAAGGCACCACGGCTGGTCGACGCCATCTACGACCGGTACTACCAGGAAATCTCCGGGGTCGGGGACAATCGGACCGCCCACCTCAAAGCCATCGCCCGAGCCATCCGCGCCCTGATGGTGATCCACCCCTTCACCGATGCCAACAGCCGCCTCAACATCCGCCTCGTCCTTCCCAAACTCCTCCTCCAACACGGCTATCCACCCGTCTACCACGAGGATTTCCACGTCCTCTTCCAAGGCAGCTTCTCTGTAGAAACCATCGCTGAACGCCTCGACAGCCTCCTGGAGGAACGACTCGGCCCCGCCGTCCGTCCGTCCTCGGAACCCGCCGGACGCGAGGCGGATGACGGCCGGACCGGTCACCCGGTTCCCCCCACCGCCCCCTCCCCCGAACCGGCACGGACCGAGGACGAAACACCGGACACCGAGCAGGCACTGGACACACTCTCCGACTTCGCCCCGGAGAAGGAGTGGTGGACGTTCTTCATCGACCGGAGCGACCACGGTGCCGCGACGCATGCCGCACAGAACGACGCGACCACCGGCGGCGATCCCGGGGCGTACTACGAACACAGGCACCCCGGCTATCTGCGGGGCATCACCGAGGTGTACCGAGAGGCGCTGGACGACACGTCCGCCCTCACGCAGCACATGGACGCGCGAGGATACGAGCGTCTCCACAAGATCCTCACGAAGCACATGGGCGGCGCGACCCGGTGGTCGGGCGATTCCCGGTCCGCCTTCCGCACAGGTTCGACGAACCTCAGCACGGAACTCTTCGACGAACAGTTCCTGGGGCGGAAGCTCGTCGTGGCCAGGGACGGCAGGAGCGATCTTCCCGACGAGCAGAACCCTCCCCTCACCATCGTCAGCAGCTCCCCGCAAGGGGACGCGGTCATGCACAACGCGTACGGCGTCCGCGAAGCCCCCGCTCTGGTCGATGCCATATTCAGCCGGCACTACAGGACCCTCGACACGCTGGACAGCGGTGACGACCACGCGATTCTGAGCACCATCGCCCGTACGGTGCGCGCGCTCACGGTGATCCACCCGTTCACGGCCGGCAACGAATGGATCAACGTCAGGGTCGTGCTGCCCAGGCTCCTGCTGGAGCAGGGGTTCCCGCCCGCGATCCTGCGGGACGCGGCGAGGATTTTCGACGGCCGGCACTCCGCGGACGAAATGGCCCACCAGATCGAACAGTCCCTCATCGCCTTCTGGGGATACGAACCTCCCGAGCATTCCGCCCCGCAGACGGGTGCCCTCTCCCCGAATCCGGTGCAGGCGGCCACGGATCTGGCCGCCATCCGGTACGCGGAAGCGTCCGCGGAGTTCGAGAACAACCTCGGTCGCCATCTGGTCCAGCACCCCAGGGCGCTGCGGTCGCTCCGCGAGGTGGCGAAGGCCGTCTGGGAAGTCCTTGAAGAACACAACCCCGACCGGCTTCCCCTGCTGGGATCGACCTCACGAAGCATGGCCGGCAGCGTCGGAAGAGACGTGGGGGTCCTACGGGAAGTGATCCGTTCCGGCAACGTCCGGGAACTGGCCACCATGCTCTTCAACGCGTCCAACGCCCAGGCTCTGCGGTCGCACATCCCGCTGCCCGGCTACGCCGACTTCCCCGAGATCCAGCACGAGCGTTCCTGGCGGCGCGACCGCGACGGCGACGACCCGCCGCGGCTGCGCCCGGAAGACGTCGTGCCTCCGTTGAGCGAGGCCGAACGCGCGCTGGCGGTCAGGTCCGACGCGTCGGGCCGGGAATACCTGCGCTGGTTCAGGGCCGCCGACACCAGTCATCTCCCGGTGGAGGCGCCGTTGCACACGGAGGGACAGGGCACCGGAGCTCTCGTCGCCACGGGTACCTCCGGTTCGATGGCGCTGCTGCTGGAGATGGCCTGGCGGCTCCAGGTACACACCGGCCAGAACTTCGATCTCGACGGGCTGCGGCTGGGCCTGCTGGGACACAGCCTCGTCCTGGGCCACCACTCGCTGCACGAACTCCTGCGTTCCGCCGCGTACTGGGACTCGGTCCACGGACACCGCTACGGCTTCCGCTACGACGACAGCTGGAGCCGCTACCGGCGGCTCGCACCGCTGACGGAGAATGAACTGCGCGAACACGTCGCCCAGGACGGACGGTTCCCCGACGAGATCGCACGCGACGCGGACGACCTCCTCCTCGACGACGAATCCGCCGCCGACGGCGAGAGCCTCCTGCACGCCCTCGGCATCGACCCCCGGCACTGGGCCACGGAACTGGAACTGGACCAGCACGGCACCCGTCTGCCCGACTGGCAGCCGGCCTCCCCCGAGCAGCCCGCCACCCGACTGGACGCCTGGTCGCAGTACGTACGCGCACAACACGCCCTCCAGATCGCCCGGGACGAGCGCTACGGCGCCCCGCGCGACGACCTCGGCGTGGTCGTCGGCGCCCACCAGGCCGGCACCGCCTTGGACCGGCACGACCAGGAACTCACCACTGCCGCGGAGTTCCTCCGTGCCACCGGCCACGACCCGGAGGAACTCGGCGCCCGCTTCCCCGGCTGGGTGCGGCAACAGTTCCGGAACACCCTACGGACGGCCGACCCGCTCACGGACACCACCGACGACGGCGGACACGGCGGCCCCGGGGACGAGGAAGACCTCGGCGAACGCACGCACACGGAAGACCCGCGCCCACTCACGGCCGACGGCCTCGGTGACGACACAGTCGGCACCCGGCCCGCGCCGGTGAGCGAAGGCGTGCTCCTCGGCGACGCGATCCAGCCGATGATCGGCGAGGGAGGTTTCCACCGTTTCGAGACCACCGACGGCGGAACCGTGTACATCAGCGACAGCCAGATCAGTGGCGGGACGGTCGGCCCCGACGTGGCACGGCTGGTCACCAGGTTCCTCAACGGCGGACTGGTCCTCCATCGCGTAGAGCCCCTGACCGCACCCCGGGCGGGATACGAGGGTGAGCCGGTGAACCTGCTCCCCGCCGGCCAGGAGGGCTTCCCCCGGCACAGCGATGTCGACTCGACCGCGTTCGTGGCGTTCTCCACCACTCCCGAAGGCGCCGAACGCAGTTTCCACGAGCCGGGCGAGCAGCGGCCGGGTGCCTCCGCGGGGCTGATGGTGGACGCCGTCGTGGGGCCGGACCAGCACATCGCCGTCATGGACGCCACGACTGTCCAGGTCCGGGACCTGGTGGTCGGCACCTTCGCCGATCGCGCGCCCCTCACCGTCGACGCCCCGGAACAGCCGCGTCGCTCCGAGACCACCGGTCTGGACGACTCCGTCGACGAGGATCGGCACCAGCAGCCGCTGACACAGGAACTCGGTAGCGGCGGTCTCTCTCCCGACCCGCGCGAGCAGCCTCACGCGGAAGGATCCCGCACACCCGCTGACAGCGCTCCGCCCTCCGGCGAGACGACCGCCCCGGCGATCGTCGACTCGGTCTTCTCCATCCTCACGTCGCCTTATGTCCGCGAGACCGCCGCCGATACCGGCGGGACCGGGCTGGCCGAGGGCGGCGGCGAGCAGACCCGGACCCCGACGGGCAAGGGCAAGGAACGTGCCCACGACGGGGAGGACGACACCCGGGACGAAGGGGCGGTGATCGACGCGGGCGCGGCGCTCACGTCTGCGCGGCTTGATCTGGCACGTGCCGAGTCGGTGCTGGAGGGAATACGGGAACAGGTCGGGCAAGGCGTGGGCGGCGTCGACGACGACGTGCGCCTGGCGCAGGCGTATGACACGTACGTGTGGGCCGGCCACGCCTTGTCCGAGGCGGAGGCGCACTGGTTCGAGGTCACGAACGGCGAACCCCTGCCCGAGGTGCAGCCGTACGAGGGGCCGGGGCTCGGCGGCGGTATGCCACTGCTGAAACGCAAGACAGGGGACATCTCCCAGCGCGCGCCCATTGCCCAAGACTCCGGGGAGGGTTCGGCACGGCCGGGCCACGGAACGCATCCCGGAACCATCGGCACACAGCATGCCGCGGCGGCGCCCGACGCCTATTTCACAAAATGGCTCTCGAACACTCCGCCAGAAGCACGGAAGAACAGGAACTTCGCCCGCGTTCACGACGATCTGCAGGCCTGGGTATACAACCGAGGGTCCCTCGACGCCGTCCATCACAGTATCGATACGTACTTGAATTCACTCTCCGGGCGGACCCACAACCGGTACACCAGTGCCGTGAAAAGCTTGCGGGATCGTCTGGGTCAGCACACGCAGAACCAGATGCCCTCGGGACCTGTGTACCAGCACCAGAGCCGGAACAGCTCGGCAGGGCACCTCGACATCGGGTACAGGATGGAGCGCTCGGACACCCGCGAGAGCCACCGCAGCCAGGTGTCAGTGGCGAGCCAATCGGAGCGGGGCCGCTCGAAGACTCGCGGAATCCTCGGCCGCATCGGAGACACGTTCCGGCGTTCGGTTTCCCGTGGTGGTGCGCAGAAGGACAGCCTGCCTCTCGCCGAAGGCACGCTCCACCCGCAGTACACCGGGCACCAGATGCCCTGGACCGGCCCGACGCCGGAGCGGCCGCCGTCCGCGGCTGGACAGTACGCCGCCGGCCCGTCCCGACGCCGGTCGTCTTCGGCGGCCCGTCCTGACACCGCGCCTCACCCGTATCAGCAAAGCCCTTACGGCACTGTCCAGCATCACCCGACGGGCGCGCCGGCCACAGGCCACCGCCGCAACCCGAGCCAGGTCAGCGTCAACAGCCTCGTAGGCCCGCTCCAGGGGATGCACATGGGCCCGACGTGGCATGGGGGCCGGCAACAGCACGCCCCCACGCAGACGCACGCGCAGGGCACACTGCACGCACAGCCTCACGGCGGCCATGCGCCTTCTCCACAGACAGGGCGTGCGACCCCGTTCCATGGCCACACGCCTCAAGACACGTCCGGCGTGCCGCACTTCACCGACTATGTCGCGATCTCCAGGAGCGCCCGCGAACATATGTCGACCATCGCACAGAGCAGGTTCGATGGCAGAGGATTCGAGGGCGACCTCAACCTGGCGCTGGAGAATTTCAGAGCAGCTGAAAACCGAGGGTGGGAGCAGACCACGCTCTACCAGGCAATGGGTGGGGTGCAGGCAGTGCCCGGTGCGAACTTGGAGGCCACCAAGGCCTACCACCTCCAGATGCACCCCGAACTGCAAACCTACTTCAGAGACATCAAGAAGAATGAGCTGCCACCCCATCCTTTCGGCCCCCACCAGATGTACAGAGATTCACATTACAAACTTTCCCACGGGGTGACCGCCCGCATCACGTATCACAAAAATGAAAGGTCATTCCGGAAGGTCGTCGAGGCATTCAATGAAGCAATTTCGGCGATACACGATCTGTTTGACCTGCCCGCAACCGAGCTCGAAATCGTGATATCCCCGTACGCGAACAGGCAGTTCACGATCAACCTCGACGGCAGCGTAACGAAAACGGGTACAATTCCGGGCAGGAACGAGAATGACGTAGCATACTCCGCAGACGGGAACAAGTTCTTCGTAGCACTGCCTTCCCACATAAAATCCCGCTTCATAATTCACGAGTTCGGCCATCAAATAGCGAGGCAGAGCAACCCGCTCCTCTATTACACGACACTGAATGCAGGGTGGAAAGACGACTCGCACAAGCAGAGGGCACTTCGCACACCGGTGAGCTCCCAGGGCGCAGCAGAGGGCTACGCCGGAGCCAATCCGGCCGAGTTCGTCGCCGAAGCGTTCACAGCTTTGGTAGAGGGCAAACAACTGCCCCCTGACATCGAAAGAATGTACAGAGCACTCGGTGGCCCCATGCCCCGGGGAACTCGTTAAGGAAAGCAGGAGACCGGATTGTCCGCGCAACACCCGATGACGATGCCCGATCAACCCGAGGTACCCGAAATGCCCGAAGTGCTCGACGCCGTCCTCCCCGCACCTCCACCGGAAATCCTCAGTGCAGCGAAGGTCGCGCGCGGCCAGTGGCTCACCGAGCTCGATCCGCTCTGGGCGGACGAGGAGGAGGTGCCCGCCTGGGCGGTCGTCGGTGAGTGGCAGAGTGATTCCGGGGGGCAGGTCGTCGCCTGGCGCGCGAACGACGACTACCGGCCGTCCCCGCTGGCGCTGGGCTGGCCCGATCCGACGGACCCGGTCGACCAGGCCATGCAGTGGGCCGCCACCGGACACGGGCCGGTCGACGCAGTCCTGCGGGCTCTTGTCGAGGCCGAGGAGGTCGCCGTCCTCACCACGCTGGACGGCTCCTTCGTCACCGCCCTCTCCCAGGACGGCGCCGAGGTGGTCCCCGTCTACACGGCCGCGGACCAGATGCTGGGCGTCGGCCGTCTGACCGCGCGTACGGCGCCCGTCGCCGAGCTGCTGGACGGGCTCCCGGACGGCCACGAGTTCTACCTCAACCCCGCCGGTCCGGTCGCCATGCGCGTGCGGACCGAGGCGTTGCGGGAGACGTTGGCCCGGTCATCGGCCGAAGCCGAACGTCCGGAGGACCTGTCGCCGGACCTCGCACCGCCCTTCGTGCCCGTGCCCACACAGTCCGCTCAGGCCGAGGAGCCGCTTCAGGCCTCCGTCGGTCCCTGACCCGCCGGCCGGCGGGTCAGGCCGAGGCGGCCCCAGACCAGCCGGCCCGTCGGAATGTGGATCCCAGCGCGCCGAGCGGGTCGCACGGCAGCCGGTGCCGGGCCAGGTCACGCTGCTCCCCGGCACGGCGACGACGTCCCCTTCAGGGCGCCTCCGGGCCCCCGGCGCACCCCCGGCACACCCTGCACATGTGTCCCCTCACGTGTCCGGCACATGTTTGCGCGTCGGCTGCCGTACGATCGCCGCCATGCTCGACGAATCGACCCACACATGGCTGCGCGGTCTGCTCGATCGCCACACGGCCGTCGCCGGCACGGTCCACGTGGTGCGCGAGGACCTGCTGCACATCGCCGCGGCGCACAACATCCCGCCCCGCGTGCAGGAGGTCACCGCGCGCATCCCGCTCGGCAAGGGAATGGCGGGCCTCGCCTGGGAACGCGACCGGCCGGTCCAGACCTGCAACCTCAGGGAGGACGACAGCGGCGCGGTCGAGCCGGGGGCCAGGGCCGTGGACGGCAAGGCCGCCGTCGCCCTGCCCGTGCACGACGACGACGGCACGGTCCGCGCCGTGGTCGGCCTGGCCTGGCTGGACGAACGCGAACTGATCGACGGTGAACTCGCCTCGATCGCCGAGGACGCGACCTCCCTGCCCGTCACAGTGCCACCGGTCTGATCGGCCCGGACGGCGGTCCGCCGCCGCCCGCCGTGCCCCGCGACGGACATGTGATCCCCGGCGCCCCCGGATTCCGTGTCCCTAGTGAGCGGGCCGGAACAACCCCGGCTCCCCGAGCCGGCCTGACCGGCCCGCCGCTCGTGCACCGGCTCGGTGGACGGCCTCGTCCCTGCGGCGGCGGACACACTTCTTCTTCGAGGAGACGGTATGCAACGTCTGGAGAACAAGATCGCACTGGTGACGGGCGCGGCACGCGGGCTGGGCCGCAGCCACGCCGTACGCCTCGCCGAGGAGGGCGCCGACATCATCGCGCTGGACATCTGCGCGCCGGTCGCCGGCATCGACTACCCGATGGCCACCCTCGACGATCTGCGCACCACCGGGGACCTGGTGGTCGAGGCGGGCCGCCGGGTCGTGACGGCCGAGGTGGACGTCCGGGAGCGGCGGGCCCTCACGGAGGCGGTGGAAGCCGGGGTCGCCGAACTCGGGGGCCTGGACATCGTGGTGGCCAACGCGGGTGTGGCGGCGTTCGGACGGTGGAACGACACCGACGGGCAGCAGTGGGAGGCCGTGATGGGGGTGAACCTCACCGGCACCTGGAACACGATGGTCGCCACGATTCCCCATCTCCAGGCCCGCGGCGGCGGTTCGGTCGTGGTCACCGGCTCGGTCGCCAGCGTCGAGGGCCTGCCCTGCGCGGAGGCGTACACGGCCTCTCAGCACGGTGTCTTCGGGCTGGTGCGCTCGCTGTCCGCCGAACTGATCGAGGAGGGCATCCGGGTCAACGCGGTCCGCCCGACCGGCGTGTCGGGAACGGGCATGCCGCAGACCCTGCCCGCGGTGGCGGACGTACAGGCGGGCCTGCGGGGGGAGTCCGCGTTCCGCCGCGGGTTCGAGGCCGACACCGTCGAGCCCGCGGACGTCAGCAACGCGGTGCTGTACCTGGCGTCCGACGCGTCCCGGTACGTCACCGGTACGGCCATGCCCGTGAACGCCGGCCTGATCAGTCACTGACCGCGCGCCGCGCTCCCCGGGGTCCGAGAGCACCGGCGGAGCCCGGCGCGTCCGTTCGGACGTCGTATCGCAGACCCCACGGCCGGCGGCGGGAAGCTCCATGCGCCGTCGTTCCCTCGGCGAACCCCTCACCCGGGTCGTAGCACGGCACCGCTCGCCGTGGTACGACCGGGCTCGGCCGTCATCCGTGGAAACCGCGCCCTGCCGCAGGGACCGAAGGGACCGGCATCGGCATCATGGTCCGGCGCCGGGCTCTCAGAGGGTGCGGGCGAACAGGGCGAGGAGCTCCGTCCAGTGCCGCTCGGCCGCCGCGGGGTTGTAGGCGGCGGTGTCGGACTGGGTGTAGCCGTGGTGCGCGCCCTTGTAGACCTCGCACCGGTGCTTGACGCCTGCCTCGGTGAGCGCCTGCTCCAGGCGGTCGACCTGCTCCCCGGGCATCGAGGGATCGTCGTCGGCGTGCGCGAAGTACAGCTCGGCCGTGACCCGGCCGGCGAGCAGGTGCGGGCTGTCGGGCGCCTCGCCGGCGAGCCAGCCGCCGTGGAAGCCGGCCGCCGCGGCCACCCGGTCGGCGTGGGTGCCGGCCGTGTACAGCGCGAGCCGGGCGCCCATGCAGTAGCCGGTGATGCCCACCGGTCCGTCCGCCACCGGCGCAGCGTCCGCGAGCCACGCCAGGTAGGCCCCCGCGTCGCGCTCGATCAGGTCCGGCGTGAGCGACTCCATGACCGGGACGATCTTCTCCACGATGTCCGGCCGGGCCTCCATGTCGATGAACTCGGGCAGTTCCACGACCGGGGCGGGACCGTGCCGGTAGAAGACGTTGGGGACGAGCACCGTGTAGCCGGACTCCGCCAGCCGGTCGGCCATAGCCTTCAGATGCGGGCGCAGCCCGAACGCGTCCTGGTACATGAGCACACCTGGATGTGCCTTCCCGTCGTCCGGGTGGACGAGATACGCGTCGGCGGTTCCGTCGGCGGTGGCGATCTCCACGGACGTTCTGCTCAGGGTGCTCATGGCGGGGCTGCCTCTCAGTGCGGTCGGGACGGGCGGCGGCACCACGGCACACCGCTCCACTCACACATGTCGAACACACGTGTTCGTTCCGCGATTCCCGGTCGCCCTGACCAATCGATATAGGTGTCTCGCGCGGGCGGGGCGGGCACGCAGGCCGATGTCATATGCCGAACACGGCACCGGCGTGCGCGCCGTCGAAGTCCTCGCCGCTCGGCCGTACCCGCGCCGCCAGGAAGGCCACCTCGACGGCCGGCGGCAGGAAGGCGCTCTCCTCGTCCTGGCGGTACCGGCCCATGCCGATCTCCTCCATGAACGGCACGAAGACGCTCCGCTCCGCTCCCCTGGGGGCCGCCTTGCCGCGCTCCAGCCGGGTGGAGTCGTCCTCCCCGTACCCGGCGAGCAGCTTCCCGTCCCGGTACCAGGCGAGGGACTGCCAGCCGTCGTAGTCCAGGTAGCAGACGATCGCGTCGGTCCCGCGGGACAGGTCCTTCCCGCGTTCCACGGCCTGGTAGCCGCACGGCTCGACGAGGACGACGTGGTCACCCGTGCGCACCGCGAACGCGCTCGCGCAGTCGCTGTCCGGATCCCGGAGGGACGCCTGGAGCAGGTCCCGGTACGTGGTGGCCCTGATCGCCTCGGCCGGGGCGCCCAGGCTCCGCAGGACCTCCCCTTCGTCGGTGTGCTTCACCAGCGTGAGGGTGTACGGGCCCTCGGACAGGTCCAGCAGGTCGAACCAGTCCCGGGGCAGGCCGGTGCCGGCCGGGCGCACGGGCCTGGCGGCCTCACGGGCCCGTCTGCGGTCCTCCGAGCGGCGGAGCTTGTCGAGCCGGGCCTCCTCCGCGGCCGACCCGCTGTCGTGGAGTTCGTCGCCGTTCTCGTCGAGCAGCACGATGTCTCCCCGGTCGCGCACCACCACCGCGGAGATCCGGACGGCCTCCGGATCCAGCCGGTAGCGGCCGGTCCAGCGCAGCAGGACCATGGAGTTGGTGCCGGCGCGCAGGATGCCGTCGGTGCCCAGGGTCAGTTCGCCGGGTGCCTTCACGCTACGCGACCAGACGTAGCGGTCCCTCCCGTCACCGGGTGCGCTGAGAACGGTCTCGCCGTCCGGGGTGTGGCTGAGCCGGTACTGCCCGTTCGGGGAGACGAGCGGCTCGGACAGCACCTGACCGGGCAGCAGCCGGTCCCCGGTCGCGGGACGGTGGGCGGCCAGCTGGGCCTCGCTCACCGGATCCCGGCTCCAGCGCAGACCGCCGTCCGGGTCGGTGAGGACGAGGCGCCCCTGGTCGGTGACCATGGCGGTGACCGCTCTGGGGTCGGGGTCCGCCGAGATCCAGACGGGCACCCTGGGCCAAGCCTCCAGCACCAGACGCCCGTCGTCGAGGAGGGTGAGCTGCCCCGGCGCCGTGCCGGGGACGCCCACGTGCCACAGGTCGCGCCCCTGGACGCGGTCCCGCAGGACGGCCGTGCCGTCGCGCCGGTGCTCCAGGGCGTAGCCGCCGCCGGGCGACACCAGGGACGCGAGGACGAGGGGGCGGCCCGCCCTCAGCACGGTCGTGTCGGTGGTGCTCATCACGGCCTCCAGGGGGTCGGACAGCGCGGCGGTGCGCGCAACGGAAGGCGGCCGTCCCACCGGGGGAGAAAGGGACGGCCGCCGGGTCCGCCGCACCTCGATCGCGCGGCGGAGCTTCCCGAACGACAACGGATCCGGGATGCCGGGAGGTTCACACCCGTGGGCTCGGACTCGGGTCGGTCTGCCCCGCCCCGGGGCTCCTGGCCCCGGGTTCCGCTGCGAAGGAATCGTACACACAGCCGAGTTGGGCCTGGAAACACCTGCTGTTTCTCCGCGTAGACACATATGATCGTCCGGCGACATGCCACGACCACATGTCACGGAGCCGGTCGTCCGGCTCTGCCCTCACACCGCGAGGACAAGACTGACGTGAACGACTTCCACCCCGGCCGCCGACGCCTGCTGAAGATGTTCGGGCTGGGTGCCACCGCGACCACCGCGACCATCCTCCAGGCCGACCCGGTGCTCGCCGCGACGCTCGGGTACGACGAGAAGACCGGTGTCTCTCCGGCCTCGTACCGTGCCCCCAAGGGGCTGGCGCGGAACACCGCCGCCAAGCAGACCGCGCTCGACTGGATCTCGGCCAACGAGGACGCGGTCAAGAAGCTCAGCGACGAGGTGTGGCAGCACGCGGAGCTGTCGCTGCGCGAGTGGAAGTCCTCCCTCGCCCACGCCAGACTGCTGAAGGACAACGGCTTCACCATCGAGTGGGGTGCGGCCGGCTTCCCGACCGCCTTCGTCGCCACGTACGGCACGGAGGGACCCGTCCTCGGCTTCAACGCCGAGTACGACGCGCTGCCCGGCCTGTCCCAGAAGAAGGGTGTGGGCACCCACGACCCCCTCGTCTACAACTACGACGCCTACGGCCCCACTTACGGCGCCGGCCACGGCGACGCCCACAACACCCTCGGCGCGGGCGGCACCGCCGCCGCCATCGCCGTCGCCCAGGCGATCCGGGCGAACGGTCTCAAGGCCCGGGTCAAGCTGTTCGGCAGCGCGGGCGAGGAACAGCTCGTCGGCAAGGCGTACGCCGTCAAGGAGGGGGTGTACGACGGCCTCGACGCGTTCCTTGACTGGCACCCGTTCAACATCACGGTGCCGTTCTGGAACACCACCAGCGCGCTGATCTCGGCCACCTTCACCTTCCTGGGCGCCTCCGGTCACGGCGGCACCCCGCTCGGCAACAAGAGCGGTCTGGACGGCGCGCTGCTGATGGCGACGATGTCGGAGTACCTGCGCGAGAAGAACGTCGCCCCGTCCGGGCGTTTCCATTACGCGATCATCAACGGCGGCGGCGCGCCGAACGTGACCCCGGACATGTGCTCCATCTGGTTCTTCGTCCGCGAGGGCAGCCCGGCGCGCGCCCAGGTGCTCTACGACAAGATCGTGGAGTGCGGGAAGGCCGCCGCCCAGGCCAGCCAGACCCGCCTGGTGCACAAGTTCCACGCCGCGACGTGGAACCTGCTGGCCAACAAGGCCGGCGCGGAACTGCTCAACGACAACATGCGGCAGATAGGCGCCCCCCAGTTCACCGACGCCGACCACGCCCTGGCCAAGAGCATCCAGAAGTCCCTGGGCAAGCCCGAGGTGGGCATGCCGACCGAGCTGACCCCGCTCGCTCCCCCGGCCGCCGCCTACACCGGCGGACTGGCCACCGACACCGCCGACATCAGCTGGCAGGCGCCCACCGCCGTGCTGCTGTCGGCCGCCTACCCGCCCGGCATCCCGAACCACAACTGGGGTGTCACCGCGACGGCCGCCACGAACATCGGCCACCAGGCGCTGCTGTCCGCCGCCCGCTACCTGGCGGCGGCCGCGGTCGACCTGATCGAGCAGCCGGAGCAACTGGACGCGATGAAGCAGGAGTTCAAGGACCGTACCGAGGGCGTCGCATGGGCCTCGATGATCCCTGACGGCAACCAGCCACCGCTGTACGAGCCGCCGGCCGAGTTCCTGAAGGCGACCGGGCAGAGCTGGCCGCCGAAGGGCGTGACCTGGCCGGTGCCTCCGGTGGTGTCCACCGAGCAGCTCGGCACGACGGGCCCCAACCTCCCGCCCGTCACCTGACATCCGACGGCTCCCACCCGAACCCGCCCGTGGCCGGTCCCTGCCGGCCACGGGCGGGTTCGTGCCGCACCGGTGGGTGCGGCGGTCACCGTGCCAGCGAGGCGGCGTCCCCCATCACGATCACCGGGTGCAGCGCCGGGTCCAGCGTGCGCAGCAACTGCCTCATGTGCTCCTGCGACAGGCTCACACACGCGTGGGTCGGGCCGCCGTGGTCGACGTGCAGCCATACGCCGCCGCCCTTGTCCGCGCCCTGGGGGCGGCTCCAGTCGAGCGGGGACGTGCCCCTCACGCGGTTGTAGTCGATGGCGACGACGTAGTCGAAGGACCCGGCGAGGGATTCGCCCTCGAAGCCCGTGCCACCGACCGCGAACCCGCCGGAGCGCGTGTACGGAAGTCTCGTGCCCGGGTCGGCCAGCAGACCGCCCGCGTCGCTGAGCGTGAACACCCCGATGGGCGAGCGGAGATCGCCGAGGTGGTGGTCCGTCGTCCAGCCCTTGAGGGCGTTGTGGGCCTGCCAGGTCGCACCGCCCTCCCAGCCGGACGCCGTCTTCCGGTACAGCACCACCCGGGAGCGGGAGGAGTCCTTGTCCTCGCCGGTGACCAGCACGACCTGCCGCGCGTTCGCGGGGATGCGGGCCGACGTCCTCGGGCCCACGCCGGGAAGGTGTGTCTCGGGGGCGGAGACCGGGTCGGCCGCCGTCACCGTACGGGGGACGCCCGGTGCGGCCGGCGGCGCGCCGCTCGGCGCCGCGTCCGGTGCGGCGGCCCGGGCCCCGTGGACGGGTTCGGCGGTGGTCGCGCCGGTGGTTCCGCATCCGCTGACGGAGACCGCGGCGACCAGGGCGACCGCGGGGAGCGGCAGACGCCTGCCGGAGTCGGCGAGCAGTGCGCGCAACCGGTCGCCGGCCGAGGGCGCGCGGTGACGGCCGGTACGGGCGCGGTCGTAGGACGAGGACATGACTGAGGCGACCCCCCACTTCACGGTGCACGTCGGTGTGCGGCGGGACCCGCACGGATGCGTGCCGGCGACGACCGTCGTCCAGATGTGGGACATCGCCGATTGAGGCACGTATGAACTCGAAGATACATCCACCGTGGTCGCAGCCCGCCGGCACCGGCCGCTCGGCCGCTTGCCGGCGCGGGGCAGCACATTGACTTACGTCACGTTCCTCCCGCTCCGTACGGCGCGTCCGCGCGTCATCGGCTGCCCCACCGCGCCTCGTCCCTTGACCGTCAACTGACCGATGTGCGGGTTGCGCCCCCGGGCGAACAGTGGGAGGCGCAGACTTCCTACCACGGAGGGGAACTCCCGTCATGCACCGTGATCAGTCACCCCTGCGGGCGCGGTCGACGCCCCGGCATCTGCCGTCGCTGCTCCTGGAACTCGACCAGATGCTCGACGAGTTCACCCGGCAGCCCATGCGAGCGGAGTTCCGGTTCGACGCGGACATGCCCGCGGTGATCACCGTCGAGTTCCTGGCGGAGCGGGGACCGAGTCTCGTCTGGCGGATCGGCCGCGAACTGCTCCACCGCGGCCTGACGTCGATGAGCGGCTGCGGCGAGGTGCGGATGTGGCCGACGCTGCCCGGGGAGCGCCCCTCGTCCTGGCTGCTTCTCGAATCGCCGGAGGTGGAGGCCCTCTTCGAGCTGCCCACCGGGCCGCTCGCCGAGTGGCTGGAGGCCACCTACCGGATCACCTCGGCCGAGGCGGAGATGGACGGTCTGAACTGGGACGACTTCCTCCTCCGGTTGCTCGACGGCCCGGCGGCGCCGTCCGAGTGAGCGCGACCGGGCCCGGGCAGGGACGACTTGCGCCCGATTGCGTCACCTGTCAGAGTGGTGACGCGCAGGATGGACCGGACGCCGGTCCGGCGGGCGGCACGGTCACACGTATGCCACCCCGGACGCCCGAGGACACCACTGTGCCGCAGGCCGCACGCGCGGCGGACGAGGAGGAACGACGTGAAGAGCACCAACCCGGTCTTCTCCCGCTGGGGCGCCGCCCGTGATGCCGCCCCGGCCGACGCACACACGCGTCACCCGGTGGGCGCCACGGCCGGAGGCCGGCCGGCGGACGACTACCCGACCAACCCCTACGCCCCGGCCGCCGGCGCGGGCCCCGACGCCGGCGTACGGACCACGCGGACCGCGATCACGATGGACGACGTCGTCGTCCGCACCGCGACCACGCTCGGCACCGTGGCGCTGACGGCGGTGCTGTCCTGGCTCCTGCTGCCCGTCGACGAGGCGAACATCGGCCGGTCCTACGGCCTCGCCGTGGGCGCCGCCCTGATCGCCTTCGTCCTGTCGATGATCCAGGCGTTCAAGCGGGCGCCGTCCCCGGCGCTTATCCTCGGGTACGCGGCGTTCGAGGGGGTCTTCCTCGGCGTCGTCTCCAGCGCCACCTCGACGTACATCGCGCCGGGCGTGGTCGTCCAGGCGGTGCTCGGCACCTTCGCCGTGTCCGCCGGCGTCCTCATCGCCTACCGGATGCGCTGGATCCGCATCGACCGGCGCTTCGCCGGGTTCGTCGCCTCCGCCGCGACCGGATTCCTGCTGCTGCTCGCCGCCGACCTCCTCTTCTCCGCCTTCGGCGCCGGCAACGGGCTCGGCTTCCACAGCGGCGGCCTCGGCATCCTCTTCGGCGTGCTCGGCATCCTGCTCGGCGCGGCCTTCCTCGCCCTGGACTTCAAGCAGGTCGAAGACGCCGTCGCCTACGGCGCACCCCGCGAGGAGGCGTGGCTGGCCGCCTTCGGTCTCACCACGACCCTGGTGTGGATCTACCTGGAGGTGCTCCAGGTGCTGACCATCCTCAACAGCGACAACTGAGTTGCCGGACGCCGAAGGGGCATGCGCGGTGCGCATGCCCCTTCGGTATGCCCGTCCGCGGGCCGGGCAGGCTGAACCAATGCCGAACCCGGTTCGTTCTCCCGTCACGACGACCTGACAGCGCGTCGGGTGCCGTCCGGGCCCGCCCCGGGCGGCCCCGGACCGCCAGAATGTGAGAGGCACCCATGAGCGCGCACGAGCACTGCCCGTACCAGGACGGCAGGGTGGTCATCGATCACGCCTTCAAGGCGGACTCCCCCGCGCGGTACGCCCGGCTCCGGCGGCTCGGCCCCATCCACCCGGCCGAGTTCCACCTCGGTCTCAAGGGCTGGGTGATCGTCGGCCACGACCTGGCCCGGGAGGCGCTGACCCATCCCGCCCTGCTCAAGGACGCCACGCCCGCCGCCGAGGCCCTGGCCGCCGCCGGATACGTCCTGCACCAGCCCTCGGTGGGGCTCGGCGCGCAGATGATGGAGGCCGACCCGCCCGAGCACACCCGGCTGCGCCGGCTGGCCTCGGCCGCCTTCACTCCCCGCCGTACGGCCGAACTGGCACCGCGCATCGAGCGGATCGCCCACGACCTGATCGACGCGATGCCGCCGTCGGGCGAGCTGGACCTCGTCGAGGCCTTCAACGCCCCGCTGCCCGCCACGGTCATCGCCGAACTCCTCGGCATCCCGCCCCGGTACCACCTGGACTTCCGCCGCTGGTCGGGGCAGGCCCTCCAGGTGGCCTCGCCCGAGCACCGCCCGGCGCTGGCCGCTCTGCACGGGCTGCTGGCCGGCCTGGTCGCGGACAAACGCCGCCGGCCCCAGGACGACCTGCTGTCCGCCCTGGTGGCCGTGCGCGACGAGGAGGACGGCCGGCTCTCCGAGGAGGAACTGGTCGGCACGGCCATGATGCTGGTCGTCGCGGGCCACGAGAGCACGGTGCACCTGCTGGGCAACGCCGTGCTGGCCCTGCTGCGACACCCCGGCCAGCTACGGCTGTTGCGCGAGCGGCCCGAGCTGGTGCCCGGCGCGGTGGAGGAGTTCCTGCGCTACGACACGTCCGTCGAGCGCTCCACGAGCCGCTACGCCTCGGAGGACCTCGAACTGGGCGGCGTGCCGATCCCCCGGGGCAGCATGGTCGTCGTCGCGCTCGGCTCGGCCGGGCACGACGCCCCGCACCCCGACGGCGACGACCCCGCCGTTCTCGACGTGACCCGGTCGAACGCCCGCCACCTGGCCTTCGGGCACGGCATCCACCACTGCCTCGGCGCCCCGCTCGCCCGCCTGGAGACGGCCATCGCCCTGCGCACCCTGCTGTCCCGCGTCCCCGAGCTGGAACTGGCCGTACCGCCGGACTCGCTCGACTGGATCGGTTCCGGGATCATCCGCGGCGTGCTGTCCCTTCCGGTGCGCTACCGCGTCGGCTGACGGCCCCCGGCCACCCAACCACCCACCGGGCGCCGGCAACTGGCCACCAGCAACCGGCAACCGGCAACCGGCCAAGAGGCCCGGCCCGCGCGCCCCGGCCCCGGCGCACCAAAAAGTCCCGGCCCGCGCCACGGGGCGCGGGCCGGGACGGCTCCGGTCAGGGGTGGTCAGACGGTCCGGGTGCGCAACTGGCGGGCCTTCCAGCCCAGCAGGAGGGCCTGGAGGATGAACCACACCCCGCCGCCCGTCGCGTAGACGGACAGCACGTCGAGCGAGGGATTGTCGCCCGCGGCCTGGACGTTGTAGACGAAGCCGACCAGGAAGGACAGTCCGCCCGAGATCAGGGTCGGCCACTGCCTGCCCAGCTCGGGACCGCGCCGCCGCAGCCCGACGACCACCTGGGCGGCACCGGAGACGACGGCCCAGGCACCGAACACATGGAGCACCGGCGCGACGCCACCGGCCCCGGCGATACCGACCGCGATGGCGGCCAGCGTGCTGAGCGCCCCGTTGAACGCGGTGACCCGGCGCTCGGAACCGGCGGGGGTGGCGCGGTAGTCGATCAGCGAGGACACCGCGTCGATCAGCGGGTAGACGACCAGCAGGGTGATGGCCACGGCGTCGACGTTCTCATGGGCTCCGGCGAACGCCAGGGCCCACGCCACGGCCAGCACGCCGCGGCCCAGGTACAGCCTCAGCAGGGAGGAACGTCCCTCGGCCGCCGTCGGGTTCGCCGGTGCCGCTGTCTGCGTGCTCATGGGTGTGGGGCCTTTCTCGGGTGGTCAGGTGGTCGGTCGTCGGGTCAGTGCCGGGACGGCAGGACGCACCGGAAGCTGGAGGCGACGGCCGGGTCGCCGTGGCCGTCGTAGCGGGACACCGACGGGTAGCTGCACAGGTCGCGGGTGACGCTCTTGTGCTCGGCGTTGATCAGGGTGGCGGGCAGCGTCCGGGGGGCCTTGCCCTTCTCGACCCAGGTGCGCAGCGCGCCGAGGTCGTCGGCCGCGGCGCCGCTGCCGTTGTTGAGGCCGCAGTGCGCCGTGCCCGGGGCGAGGAAGAGACGGTAGAAGTCGTCGACCTTCTTGGCGCCGCCCAGCTCCCGCTCGACCTGCTTGCGGTACGTCACCGTGCCCTGGTCGGGGATGTACTGGTCGGCCCGGCCGTGCCAGCTCAGCAGCTTGCCGCCGGACTCGCGGAAGGCGGACAGGTCCGGGTCGTCGGTGCCGATGATCTTGTCGTACTCGGCCTCGGACTGCTTGAACAGCCGGGTGAACTCGCTGTAGGTGATCTTCGTGAGGTCGGAGGACGGCTGCTTCTGCACCCAGGTCCGGACCCAGGCGGCGGGCACCGGGAAGGGGGCGCCCTCGACGTTGCCGTTCGCGTCCGGCGGGGTGACGCCGGCCAGGGCGGACAGGTCGGCCCCGACCGGGACGCCGGACCACAGCTTCCTGCCCGACGCGGTGCGCGGGCCGTCCCAGATCTTGCGGACCACGGCCGCGTCGGCCGCCGTGATCGTCAGCTCCTTGCCGTCGCACACCACCTTGGTGCCGATCAGCCGGCGCGGGTCGAAGTCGCACCGGGCCGGGTCGTTGACCAGGCCGTCCTTGACGCCGTCGAGCGGGTCGCAGGCCTTGACGGCGGCGTCGGTGAAGGTCTTGAACTCGCAGGAGGTCGGGTAGGTCTTCTCGTTGTTCATGACCACCTGCGGCCACAGGGTGGCGACCTCGAACTCGTCCCAGTTGATGGCGGGCGCGTTGGCGAGGATGCCGTCGTAGTCGTCGGGGTAGCGCTGGGCCTCCATGTAGCCCTGGCGTCCGCCGGTGGAGCAGCCGTTGAAGTACGCGTAGGAGGCGGGCCTGTTGTAGAAGCCGTCGATGACGTCCTTGGCGACGACCGCGGCCTCGTGCTCGGAGCGGCTGGCGAAGTTCTTCAGCAGCGCCGTGTCGACCTTGCCCTCGCCGGTCAGGGCCCAGCTGGTGTCGATGTAGGTGCCGACGCCGGCGTCGGTGGTCGCGGCGGCGTAACCGTTCTTGACCGCGGCGGCCAGGCCCGCGCCGTAGTCGCCGGCGGCGTAGGCCTGGCCGCCGATCGTCTGGAGGCGGCCGTTCCAGCCGTTCAGCGGGAGCCAGACGCGCACCTTGGCGTGGTCGCCCCGGCCCGGGTGGGTCAACGTCACCGTGACGTCGCAGAACGCCGGTACGTCGGGGATCTGCGCCCCCGGCAGCGGGGTGACCGGGGGCACGTCCACGGTGCCCGCCGCGTGGCTGACCGCGGTCACGCTCTCCACCTTCGTACCGGCGGGGGCCTTCACGGGCAGCGAGCGGCAACCGAGCGGCGCGGAGGCGGTGTTCGCCGTCTCCGCGGACGCGGTCGGCACCCACAGTGCCGCGGCCAGCGGAACACCCGCCGCGAGGACAGTCAGAAGTGTGCGTCTCATTGGTTTCCATCCCGGAAGTAGTAGGTGTGCGCCTGACCGCGGCGACGCAGGTGCACGGCACATGAGCTGAATCTGGCTGAGGTCGGCGGGCCCCCCGCGGGCGGTGTCCGCACACGTTCATCCGCGACCTCGGCACGCGACCCGAGACGACCTCGGGCGCCGAAGACTGAGCGACACACTATCACCGGTCTAACTGGTGACGGAAGAGGCGGTCACATGTCTCGCGGTCATATCTCGTACGGCCGCGGGAAGGGTTGCCCTGCGCCCGTGGCCCCACTCTGGCCGGGCGGCCACGAGACGGCCACAGTCAGTTGACGGTCCGTGGCCACGGCTCCGGACGGGGCTCCGTAAACGGGCTGTTAGGTCATTCGACGGTCGGCCGGGCCGCCGCCCCGGCCCCGGGGATGTCCAGCTCCAGCCAGACGGTCTTGCCCCGGCCGCTCGGAGAGGTGTTCCACGTGTGCGCCAACGCGTCGACCAGGTACAGGCCGCGGCCGTGTTCCGCCCGCGCGCTGCCCTCGTCGGTGAGCGAGTAGGCGGTGGGCACGGGCGGGTCGCTGTCCGCGTCCCGCACCTCCAGACGGACCCGGTCACCGAACGCCCGCAGCCGCAGGTCCACATCGCTGCCCGCATGGATGAGCGCGTTGGTCACGAGTTCCGAGGTGATGAGTTCGAGGTCGTCCGACAGATCGGCCAGACCCCAGTCGCACAGGCACTCGTGCACGAAGCCGCGGGCCGCCCTGACCGCCCGCAGGTCACGCCGGTGGACGTGGAAACGCGCGGTCCGGGGCGCCGCGGAGTCGTCCGCCCCCTCGTAGCGGGCCAGCAGCAGCGCGGCGTCGTCCCGCCGGCCGGGGGTGTCCGCCAGCAGGCGGTCCGCCAGGATCTCCAGGTCGGCGCCCGCCCCACGGCCGCCGGCGTCCAGGCGTGCGCCGACGTCGTGATCCGGTTCGTGCACTCCGTCCGAGTACAGCGCGAGCACGGTTCCGGGCGCGAGGGTGTGCTCCTGGGAGCGGTAGGGAGTGCGCCCGTGCAGTCCGAGCGGCACGTTGGCCGGTGCCCGCAGCGGACGGACGGTGCCGTCGGACAGCCGGGCGAGCGGCACCGGATGCCCGGCCAGCGCCACCTCCGCCACCCCCGTCTCGGTGTCCACGGCCACCACGCAGCAGGTGGCGAGCAACTCGGTGCCCAGCCGGGACAGCAGCCGGTCGGTACGTTCGAGCAGCGCGGCCGGCCCGTGGCCCTCGGCGGCGTAGGCGGCCACCGAGGTGCGCAACTGGCCCATGACGGCGGCGCTCTCCAGCGTGTGGCCCTCGACGTCCCCGATGACCAGCATCACGCGGTCGTCCGGCATCGTGATCACGTCGTACCAGTCCCCGCCGGCCCCGCACGCGGCCTGGGCCGGCCGGTAGCGGGCCGTGGTGGGCAGGCGGGGCGCCTCGGGGAGGACGGCGGGCAGCAGCCGCCGCTGCATGCCCTCGGCGAGCATCCGGCGCGCGGCGCCGAGCCGGATGCGCTGAACCGCCGCGCCCAGCAGCCCGGCCATCATGGTCAGCACGGCCCGCTCCTCGGGCGGGAACGTCCGCGGCCCGTCGAACGACAGGCAGCAGACCCCGACGACCGGGGCAGGGCCGGCCATCGGCAGATCGACGACGTGCCGGCTGCCGACGAGCGGCAGGTAGGCGGCGGCGTGCGGCCCGTCGCCGGCGCCGGCGCGCGGCACACCGCTCGACGGGGCTCCGGGTGCGGCGTCCGGGAGGCGGCCCGTGGACGGCGGGCGGGGGGAACCCGGGACGAACAGCGCCCGTCCCCGCATCGCCCGCGCGGCGGGCGTGCCCGTGTGCAGAGCGCCGCCGTGCAACTCGGACACCAGGTCCGAGGAGTCCCCGCTGTGGCCCAGGACCCACAGCCGGCCCTCGGCCGCCGAGGCCAGTACCAGCGCCGTGGCGCGCATCGGCGCCACGACACAGAACTCCGCCGCTCCGACGACGTGTTCCATGGTGGTCGCCCGGTTCAGCATCTCCGTCAGCCGCTGAAGGGCGTACAGCAGGGTCATCCCCGCGGAGCCGGGCACACCCGGCACGCCCCGGACGGCGGCCTGCGCCCCGGCCGCGTCCGGCGGTTCGGTGCCGAACACCGGCACCAGCACGGGCAGGCTCCCGGGCGCGATCGTGGCGCCGCGGGCGTGGAGGCCGGCCAGCAGGACGGCCAGCCGGTCGCCGATCCGGGTGAGCCCCCGGCAGTCCGCGTCGCTGTAGCCCCCGCGGTCCTCGGTGCGCAGCACGGTCAGCGAACCGAAGCGATGCCCTTCCGCCTCCAGGGGGACCGAGGCGACGGTGTAGGGGTAGGCCAGCGCCCCGTGCTCCGGTTCGGTGAGCGGATCCGGTTCGGCCAGGAACGCCACACACCGCCCGGCCAGGGCGCGCGCGGAGGCGTAGGGCGAGTCGAGACCCATCCGGCCGGGAAGCGTCAGCACGGACGGCGGGCTGCCGCCGATCACGGCGGCGCGCAGTTCGCCGCCGTCGGGTGTCAGCAGGTACACGGCCGCCGCTACGGCGTGCAGGCGGTGGGCGGCCTGGTGCACGGCACGGTGCAGCACCGCCGTCAGCTCGTCGCCGGGCACTCCTGGGGACTCGGGCCCCCGGCCGTCCGGGAACCGGGCGTCAGGAGCGCTGCGGTCGTCCATGAACCCTTCCGGCCAGGTCCGCCCCTCCTCGGGGGACATGTCACACCTTGTCCGCTTCCTCGGTTTCACCGGTCACGGTACCCATCCCCTCCTCCTTCAGCCACCGGGAGTGGTACCGCTCCGCCCAGGACCGGCTGACGTACCCGGTGCGCATGCCGAGTCTCGCCTCCGGGTCCTCGAACGCCCGGCGCATGTGCCCGATGAGCACGAAGGTGATGGCCCAGGCCAGGAGGTCGTGGACGAAGATCGCGCTGGTGCGGGAGATGGAGGGCAGCAGCCCCATGAACCACATCAGCAGACCGGTGGACATCATCACCAGCACGGCGCCGGCGATCCAGCCCGCGTAGATCTTCTGGCCCGCGTTGAACTTGCCGGCCGGCCGCGCCTCGGGCGCCGTACGGCGCTTGCGCACGGCCCGCAGCCACTGCCGGTCGTACACCGCGAAGCGGTTCAGCCTGCGCAGGTCCGCGCGGAAGTCGGCGGAGAGGAGCCCGAGCAGGGAGGGCAGCGGGAGCGAGATGCCCGACCACTCGTGCAGCGTGACCATCAGGTGGCGCCGCCCGACGAGCTGGGCCAGCGGCCCCAGGTACAGGCAGGCGGCGGTGACCAGGCACACGAGCATCAGATAGCCGGTGGCCCGGTGGACCATGCGCTCCGCGGTGCTGAACCGGCGCAGACGGCCGGGCGGGTCAGGCCGCGTCGCTGTGCCGGTCGGCGTCGTCGAGCCAGCCGTCGACTGCATAACCGCGCTCCTCCCAGTAGCCGGGAACGACCTTGTCGGTGACCGAGATGCCGGACAGCCACTTGGCCGACTTGTAGAAGTACATGGGGGCCACGTAGAGGCGGACCGGTCCGCCGTGCTCGTGAGTGATGGGCTTGTCCTGCATGTTCAGGGCCACCAGGACGTCCGAGCGGCGGGCCTGTTCCAGGGTGAGGCTCTCGGTGTAGGCGCCGTCGAAGCAGGTGAAGCGGATCGCCGCGCCCGGGGAGCGCACCCCGGCGGCGTCCAGGATGTCCGCCAGCTTCACCCCCTCGAAGGGTGTCTTGTCCACACGCCATCCGTCCGTGCACAGCACGTCGTGGACGACCCGGGTCTGCGGCATCGCGCGCAGTTCGTCGAGTGTGTAGGTCCTGGGCCTGTCCACCAGACCGTCGATCTTGAGCTCGTAGTTCGTCGCGTCCTTGTGCGGCACCGAGCCGACGACGCTGTAGTACCGGAAACCGCCCGGGTTGGGCAGCAGACCGGTCAGGCCCGTGGCGTCGACCTGGGAGGCGGCGCCGAGGAACCCCTCCCAGCCGCGCTGGAGATAGGGCGCGGCGGCGAGTCCGGCGGCGCCCGCTCCGAGCATGCCCAGCATCGCCCGCCGTCCCACCGGTGCGCCCTCGGCCCTCCGCTTCGGCTTTCCTGCCATGGTCAGTGTGCTCCTTAGGGGTGGCGACGATCCCGGAGAGGTGCGGCCGGACGGGCAGGCACCGGTTCGGGCGAGCCCACACGTGTGAACACTGTCGACCATCCACGACGCCGTCACCTATTTAACTGGTGACTATGGTGGCACGGTCGTCCACGGACTGTCAACCAGGGGCACACATGTATGAACCGCACCCCCGGGAACGCCGGACGCCCGCCTGCGCTACACTGTGAGCGACGTAGACCGTGTATCGAGGAGTCGCAGACGTGGTGGGTGAAGACGACATCTCCGGGTGAGATCCGGATCTGACGGCCACCGGCCGGTGCTCAGGAGCGCCGCCGACGTGGTCCGTTCTGTCGTACCCATTTTCCCACGTCTGCCCAGGGCAGAAGTCCATGCTCTGCCCTCAGTACCTCCGAGGTCGCCTCCATGTCCGACGCCGCCGTCGTCTGCTCGAACCTGTCCTTCGCCTGGCCCGACGACACCCCCGTCTTCCACGACCTGTCCTTCACCGTGACCAACGGCCGCACGGGTCTGGTCGCCCCCAACGGCTCCGGCAAGAGCACCCTGCTCAAGCTGATCGCCGGGGAACTCAAGCCCGCCACCGGCTCGGTGTCGGTGGCCGGCACGCTGGGCTACCTCCCGCAGAGCCTCCCCCTGACCGGCAACCTCACCGTCGCCGAGGTGCTCGGCGTCGCCGCGGTGATCCGCGCCATCGACGCCGTCGAATCCGGGGACGTGAGCGAGGAGCACTTCACCACCATCGGCGACGACTGGGACATCGAGGAGCGCACCCGCGCCCAGCTCGACCGCCTGGGCCTCGCCGACCTCACCCTGGACCGCAGCCTGAGCACGCTCAGCGGCGGCCAGGTCGTCTCCCTCGGCCTCGCCGCCCAGCTCCTCAAGCGCCCCGACGTGCTGCTGCTCGACGAGCCGACCAACAACCTCGACCTGGAGGCCCGGCACAAGCTCTACGACGTGCTCGGGGACTTCAACGGCTGTCTGCTGCTCGTCAGCCACGACCGCGCGCTGCTCGACCGCATGGAGCGCATCGCCGAACTCGGCAGCGACGAACTGCGCTTCTACGGCGGCAACTTCACGGAGTACGAGGAGGCCGTGCGCGCCGAGCAGGAGGTCGCCGAGAAGAACGTCCGCAACGCCGAGGCGGAGCTGAAGCGGGAGAAGCGGGAGATGCAGCAGGCCCGCGAGCGCGCCGAGCGCCGCGCGAGCAACGCCGCCAAGAACCTCAAGAACGCCGGTCTGCCGAAGATCTTCGCCGGCAACATGAAGCGCGGCGCGCAGGAGGCCGCGGGCAAGGCCGGCACGATGCACGCCTCCCGGGTCAGCGAGGCCAAGGCCCGTCTCGACGAGGCCGGACGCGCACTGCGCGACGAGCAGCGCCTCACCCTGGAACTGCCCGACACCCAGGTGCCCGCCGGACGCAACCTCTTCCTCGGCGAGGGCATGCAGGTCCACCACGCCGGCAAGGCCGTGTTCGCCGACGGCGGCGTCGACCTGACCATCCGCGGCCCCGAGCGCATCGCGCTGACCGGCCCCAACGGCGCGGGCAAGACCACGCTGATGCGGCTGATCACCGGCGACCTCGCCCCGGACAGCGGGGAGATCAAGCGCAACGACGGCCGGATCGCCTACCTCTCGCAGCGCCTGGACCTGCTGGACCTGGACCGCACCGTGGCGGAGAACTTCGCCGCGTTCGCCCCCGAGCGGCCCGAGGCGGAGCGGATGAACCTGCTCGCCCGCTTCCTCTTCCGCGGTGCCCGGGCCCACCTGCCGGTCGGCGTCCTGTCCGGCGGCGAACGGCTGCGCGCCACCCTGGCCTGCGTGCTGTGCGCCGAACCGGCTCCCCATCTGCTCCTGCTCGACGAGCCGACCAACAACCTCGACCTGGTCAGCGCCGGACAGCTGGAGAGCGCGCTCAACTCCTACCAGGGCGCCTTCATGGTGGTCAGCCACGACGAGCGGTTCCTCGCCGAGATCGGGGTGAACCGCTGGCTGCGGCTGGCCGACGGGGTGCTCAAGGAGACCGGGGCCCCCGCGGTGTGAGCCGCCGGTGTGTGAAGGGGCCCGCCTCCGAGGCCGTGTGCCCGGCGGGCCGACCACCGACCACCTGGGACGGTTCCCTGTGCCTCAACCCGCCCTGCTCGCCCGAGACATCGTCCGCGCTCTCGGCGGCCGTCGCGTCCTCGACGGTGTCTCCCTGACCGCCTCTCCCGGCCACCGCATCGGCCTGATCGGGGAGAACGGCGTCGGCAAGTCCACCCTGCTGCGGGTGCTGGCCGGCGTGGACGAACCCGACGCCGGGAGCGTCACCCGCCCCGGCGACCTCGGCTTCCTGCACCAGGAGATGCCCTTCGACGCCGGCTCGACCATCGCCGCGGTGCTCGACGACGCACTGCGCGAGGCCCGCGAGGACCTCACGGAACTCGAACGGCTCGGCGAGGAGCTGGCCCGCGTCCCGGAGGACGACCCCGGCCACGCCGAACTCCTCGACACCTACGGCAGGCGGCTGGAACAGGCCCAGGACCGTGAGTCCTGGGACGCCGACCGCCGCGCCGCGCTGGTGCTGGACGGCCTGGGCCTCGGCACGCTCGGGCACGAGCGCACGCTCGGCTCGCTGTCCGGCGGGCAGCGCGGCCGGCTGGCCCTGGCCGCGCTGCTCGTGCGCAGGCCGTCGGCGCTGCTGCTGGACGAGCCGACCAACCACCTCGACGACACAGCCGCCGCGTTCCTGGAGGAGCAGGTCCGCGGCCTGCCCGGAACCGTGGTCATCGCCAGTCACGACCGGGCGTTCCTCGACGCGGTCTGCACCGACCTGATCGACCTCGACCCCGCGGTGGACGGCCCGGTCCGCTACGGCGGCAACTACAGCGCCTATCTGGCGCACAAGCGCGCCGAACGGGAGCGCTGGGAACGGCGGTACGCCGAGGAACAGGAGGAACTGGAGGAACTGCGGCAGTCGGCGGGTGTGACCGCGCACCGGGTCGCACCGGACCGGGGCCGCACCGACAACGAGAAGATGGGCTACGGCCACCGGGCCGGCCGGGTGCAGAACCAGATCTCCCGCCGGGTGCGCAACGCCACCCGGCGGCTGGAGGAACTGGAGCGCACGCAGGTCGCCGAGCCGCCGCGGCCACTGCGGTTCGCGGCCGGGGAACTGGCCGCCCGCGCGGAGGAGGGCCCGCAGCCGCTGGTGGCCCTGCGGGACGTACGGGTGCCCGGCCGGCTCGCGCTGGACGCCCTGGAGGTGTCGGCGACCGACCGGCTGCTGGTCACCGGCGGCAACGGGGCGGGCAAGTCGACGCTGCTCGCCGTGCTCGCCGGACGTCTGCCGGCCGAGGGCGAGGTGCGCAGGCGGCGCCGGCTCACGGTCGGGCTGCTCACCCAGGACACCGTCTTCGACCGGCCCGAGCGTACGGTCCGCGACACGTATGAGCTGTCGCTGGGCCCGGCGCGCGCCGAGAAGGTGCCGCTGGGTTCGCTCGGCCTCCTGCACGAGGCGGACCTGGACAAGCCCGTCGGCGGGCTGTCCGTGGGCCAGCGCCGGCGGCTCGCGCTGGCTCTCCTGGTGGCCCGCCCGCCCCACCTGCTGCTGCTCGACGAGCCCACCAACCACCTGTCCCCCACCCTGTGCGACGAACTGGAGGCCGCGCTCGGCACCGGTCCCGGCGCGATCGTCCTCGCCAGCCACGACCGCTGGCTGCGGCGCCGGTGGCAGGGCCGCGAGATCCGGCTGGAGCCCGGAAGCGGGCAGCGGGACAACACGGCGGCGGCCCGTTCCCGGTCCTGACCCGGGCGCACCACGCCGGGCGCGGGGGCGCCGGACGGATGCGGGGGCTTCCGATGGATGCGCGCGCCGGACGGGGTGCGGGCGCGCCGGACCGGGCGGCGGTCGTCGCCCGGTCCGGCGCGCCCGGCGCCCCACGCCCGGTGCTGCCGTCCTCTTCACGCGGGGTGCCCTGTGACCGCGATGGGTGCCCTGTGACCTGGGGTCCGGTGCGGTACGGTGATCTCGCCCGGCCAAGCGGCACCACCCTGAACGGTGACGCTGCTTGCGTTCCACGGCAGTCACCTGTCAAGATGGTGATGTGAACCTTGACCATGTCTTCGTATGCGGGCACCCGGCCCTCGACTTCGCGGCCACTCTCCGTGCCCGGCGCTCGACCCGCTTCGAGATGTTCGTGACACCGGACCGGCTGAACGCCTGGTACCTGGAGTCGGGACTCGTGGACACGATCACACCTGGCGACGAGGAAGACGTCCGCGAGGCGACGACCGTGCGCGAGGCCATCTACCGCCTCGTCACGAACCGCCGCCTCGGTGAGGAGTTCGACCGCGAGGCACTCGCCGTGGTCAACGGCGCCGCGCGCAAGACGCCGGTGACGCCGCAGCTCACCATGGCCGGGCGGCACAACGAGGCGACCCCCGGGCAGGCCCTGGCGACCGTCGCGCGGCAGGCCGTCGAACTGCTCAGCGGCCCGGACGTCCCCCTGATGAAGGAGTGCGGCAACCCGGAGTGCACGCGGGTCTACATCGACCGCTCCCGGGGCATGCGGCGCCAGTGGTGCGGCATGGAGTCCTGCGGCAACAAGATCAAGGCCGCCGCCTACCGCGCGCGGAAGAAGACCGCGCCCGCCATGCCCGTGCGATGACCCGCTGACCCGGGCCCGGCGGACGCGGGTTCAGTCGGCCGCCAGGGCCTTGAGCGTCCTGCGGAACCTGCTCATCAGCATCCCCCGGGTCCAGCGCACGGACGGCGGCAGGCCGCCGTACAGCCGGTCCCGGCCGGGAAGCGGCTCGGGATGCTCCAGGAGGCCGAGGACCAGATGCGGTCCGCCGCGCGAAACGGAGTCGGCCAGTGCCTTGCGCAGCCCTGCCACGCCCTCGTCCGGGGCGACCGGGATCAGCCCCCTGAGCAGCGGCTCCTCCACGCCGAAGCGTCCGGCCAGCAGGTCCCGGATCCGGTACGAGGCGAGCGTCCCCTCCCGCATCGCGTGCCCCCAGCTCACCGAGCCGCCGACCCGGCGCTCCTCGGCGATCCGCCCGATCACGCTCTCCAGTTCGTCGAGCGCCGCGCGCAGCGCGTCGGCGTCCTCGGCCAGCCGGTCGAGCCGGCGGACCCTTCCGGGGAACCGCTCGCGCACCACCGGCCAGAACAGTTCGTCCTTGCCCTGGTGGAAGTGGCGCACGAAGTCGACGAACCACTGCACGGTCGCCACCAGCGTCTTCGTGTCGACGGCCGCACCGCCGGCCAACTGCGTGAAGGACCCGGCGACGAGCTGCGCGCCCCGGGTCATGATGCCGTGTACGGCACACAGTTCCTCGAAGAGACGGGTGCCATCTCCGACCGGCACCTGCGTGGCGGACATCCGTAGACCTTTCTTGCCGTTTCCGTGCCGGGAGGCGAGGACGGCGACCCGGCGGACCGGCAGCGGGCAGCCGCTCAGGGCGGACCGGGGACGCTGTCGGCCGGTGGGCGTGTTCGATCGAACGAGGGAGAGCCGGCCCTCCGGTACACACGCGGATCACCGGACCGACCGATCACGGAACGTACCACAGAGACACGTGTCAGAAGATCCCGTGGCGAAGAAGTGTTTCGGGTGGAGAGATCCGGCCGGAAGCAGGCCGCACCCGCTCGGTCGCTTGAGAGACGAACGGGCAGGCCGGCCCTCAGGGTTGCGGGGCACCTCACAGGTACAGGGCGCGATGGCTGCGGTAGGCGAACGTGTCACCGGAGCTGAGGATGGTCACGATGTCCTCGCAGTAGTGCCGGTACTCCGTCTCCTCCTCGGCCGGCAGGGTCACGGAGCCGGTCCGGCCCTGGCGCGTGACCTGCCGCAGGGTGTCCAGCAGCCGCTGCGGCTGCGGAAGCAGCAGGACCTCCATGACGCGCCGGAAGACGTCGACGAGGGCATCCTCCCGTTCGGGCCGGTCGGCACCCGCTTCGGCGTCCGCTTCGGCGTCCGCCCGGCCCGGCACGGCCCGCCGGGTCCTGCCGGCCGCGGCGAACAGGTCGAGGCAGGCCGTCAGGTGTCCGAGATCGGCCGCGGTCACCTCGATCGGGTAGAGAGTCGTCAGCTGGGTGCCGCCCGCGCTGTGGAGGGTGTACCCGGCCGGCTCGCCCGGGGCGGGCTCGGCGGACGTGTCCGTGGCGTGCCACTGGGACCACAGCGGCAGTTTCAGCAGCACCTGCACCCAGCTGTCGTAGGCATCCGCGATGATCCGCTCGTCGTCGGACTCCTCCAGGCCCGCGCTGTGGAGCAGGTAGAGGCGGCGGAGAAGCGGCTCTTCCAGGCTCTCGAACTTGGCGAAGAACACGGGGTCGTCGGGGACCAGTACGTACAAGGGGGCTCCTCCTCTCACCGGCCGGCCGGCGGAGCAGGCGCCCGTAGCGGCCTCCCAGGCGGTGGAGGTCCGTCATGAGAACGAACGGTGCGGGCCTCCCCATGGTTCACCTGCCGCCCTCACGCCGCCGGGGTCCCGGCACACACACGTGTGGGCGGTGCGGCCCGTGAACCTCCGGCTGTCACCTCGACATGATCCACCATGACGGACGGATCCACATCCCCGCGGACACCGCACGGCATTCCTCCCCCCATTGCGTCACCGGCTTGACCGGTGACGCAATGGGGGGCATGATGAACGCAGTCCCCCATCGGCGACGCCGGGCGAGGTGCACATGCCGGTCATACAGGGTCCGGTCGCGCGCGCCGGGCGTCCGTGTTCGACAGGTCGACCCGCGCACTGTCATCGTCATGTGACGCATCGAAGACCCGGGCGGCGCGGGAACGGCAAGTCGGCAGACTGATACGCCGACGGTCACCGACTGCCATGCTTGCCGCGTGGCCCCCCGCCCGGAACGGACGGACTGGCCGGACGGCATGGCCTGTAGTAAAGTCGGGCCTAAACGGACTACGGGGTCCACTTACGGGCATACCGTGGCAGAGGTGTCTCCGCCTCCCGGTGCCGCGACACGGCGGACGGTCGGGGCAGCACCCTTCGTGCGACCGAACACGTCAACCGACAGTGGTGGGTTCCGGACACGCCCGTCCCGCGCACCCGTTCCACTGCCCGTTCCTCCGGGGTTCCATGACATGTCCGATGTTTCTCAGGCATGTCGGCCCGTGCCCTCGCGGCGGACGGCCTCGTCCCGGACCGGAGCGGTGACCCCATCGGACGGGCGACCAACGGCACGACGTGAGAATGACGAGGCCAGCGGCGAGATGGACGCGACAGTGCGCTACTCAATCCTCGGCACCGTGCGGGCATTGCGTGGTGACACCGAGATCGACCTCGGTCCCCCGAAACGACTGGCCCTGCTCGCCCTGTTGCTGCTGCGTGCCCCCGGCCCGCTGACGGTGGACGAAGCCGTGGACATCCTGTGGGACGACGAGCCACCGCCCAGCGCCGTCAACGTGGTGCACCGGCACATCGGCGCGCTGCGCAGAACGCTCGAACCCGAACTGCGCAGCAGGACACACGCGACACACCTGGTGCGTGCCGCCGACGGATACCGCCTGCTGGTCGACACCTCGACCTCCGACCTGCTGCACTTCCGTGACCTGCGCGCACAGGCACAGCTCGCGCTCAGGGGCGGCGCGCCGGCACAGGCCGCACAGGACTTCATGGAGGCGCTGCGGCTGTGGCGCGGTCCGGCCGTCGCCGCGGGCACCCATGTGGCCCGGCACCCGGTGTTCACGTCGGTGGGGCACGAGTTCGTCGCGACGGTGAAGGAGGCGGCCGACGCCGTCCTCACGGCGGCGCCCGCGCTGACCGAGGAAGTGCTGACGATGCTGCGCCGCGCCGTGGAGTGCCACCCCTTCGACGAGGCCCTGCACTGCCGGATCATCGCCGCGCTGGCCGCCAGCGGCCGGCAGGCCGCGGCCCTGGAGCAGTTCGAGAGCATCCGCCGGGGGCTGGCCGACGAACTGGGCGTCGAACCCGGGCCCGAACTGCGCGCCGCCCAGCAGCACCTGCTCCAGCGCCGGATCACCGGCAGTACGGGCCCTCTCGCAGCACAGCCCGTGGTTGCCGGCAGGCCGGCCCAGTTGCCCGCGGACTGCCTGTCCTTCGCGGGCCGTGAGCAGGCACTGGGCCAGTGCCTGGAGCTGCTCCCGCTGGAGGGTGAGAACCGGCCGCCCACGATGACCGCGGCCATCTGCGGCATGGCGGGCGTCGGCAAGACCACGCTGGCCGTGCACTGGGGCCACCTGGTGGCCGACCACTTCCCCGACGGCCAGATCTACGTCGACCTCCAGGGGCACCACCCGTCCCGGGCCCCCCTGGAATCAGGCGCGGCCATCGCCGAGGTCCTCGACGCGCTCGGTGTGGAGAACAACCAGTCACACCCGAGTGCCGCCGCCCTCGGCTCCGCCTACCGCAGTGCCCTGGCCGGACGCCGGCTGCTGCTCGTCCTGGACGACGCGGCGGACTGCGAACAGGTACGGCCCCTGCTGCCCGCCACGCCGGGATGCCTCGCGATCGTCACGAGCCGGCGGCGGCTGGAGGGCCTCGCCGTCACCGACAACGCCCGGATCATCACCCTCGACCCCATGACCCGGCAGGAGGGTCTCGAACTGCTCGACCGGCGGCTGGGCACGAACCGGACCCGTGCCGAGCGCGCCGCCGCGGAGGAGCTGGTGGAATTGTGCGGCGGGCTGCCGCTGGCGCTGGCCGTCGCCGGCGCCCGTGCCCTGACGCACCCGCAGTTCCCGCTGGCCTCGCTCACGGCCAGGCTGCGGGACACGGCCGACAGCCTCGACGCCCTGTCCAGCCGGGACGCCCGCACGAGCACCCGCGACGCCTTCCACCGCTCCTACGACGCTCTGAGCAGCGGCGCCGCGAGGCTGTTCCGGCTGCTCGGCCTGCACCCCTCGCGGGACATCGCCCTTCCGGCCGCCGCCAGCCTGGCCGGCACCGACCTGCGCAGGACCCGGCAGGACGTGGCCGAGCTGATGGACCACCACTTCCTCGTCGAACTGGTCGCCGGGCGGTACACCTGTCACGAACTGCTGCGCACCTACGCCGCGGAACTCAGCTCGCTCCTGGACTCGCCGAGTGCCCGGTCGGACGCGGTCGCCCGGATGGTCGAGCACTATCTGTACAGCGCCGAGGCCGCCACGGCGCTGCTGGCACCGCACCGCAGCACCGTGATCCTGCCGCCGCCGCGGCCGGGCGTCCGCCCCCAGCACTTCGCCGGACGCTCGGACGCCGCCGAGTGGATCGTCGCCGAGCGGTACCTGCTGCCCGAACTCGCCCGCTCGCTGGGTCACTACCCGCGAGGCGAGGCCTTCCGGCGCCAACTGACCTCGGCACTGGAGATGTGCGTCAAGAAGCAGTAGAGGTCGTCGTCGGGGACTCGGGGACCGGGGTCGGCCCCGGGGCGGAGGGACAGCGATGTCCGAGCCCCGGGGCCGGGAGAGACAACGATGTCTAAGCCGCCTCGCGTCGTACGACCGCGCGCAGCTTGCGCAGCGCGTTGTGCTGGCGGCTCTTGACCGTGCCGGCCGGCACCCCGAGGATGCCCGCGGTTTCCTGGATGGTGCGGTCACACAGATAGATGTGGACCAGCACGGCCCGGTGTTCGGGAGACAGCCGGCGCAGCAGCGGCCTGACCACCAGGGCGTCGTGCACCGCTTCGGTGCCGTCGGTGCCCGACACCGGGTCGTTGTAGGTGTCTCCGAGGACTTCCCGTCGGGCATGGGGCTTGCGCACCCAGTCGATGACCAGATGCCGGGTCACGGTGAAGAGCCAGCCGCGGACCGAGCCCTCCATGCCGATCAGACGGTCGATGTTCCGCCAGGCCCGGACGATGGCCTCCTGGACGATGTCCTCGGCCAGTCCGTGGTCACCCAGCATCTTCTCGGCGTACGAGACAAGGCCGTCCCGGTGTTCCCTCATGATCGTGCCGAGCAGGTCGGACCGGGACATAGCCGTGAGGGGCGTAGCCATAGTGTTCTGAACCATCCTGGTTCTCTGTTGTGCGGCGACCGGGGGCCGGATGTAACCCCCGCATTCGCACTCTAGGCAGCGGCGAGTGCCAGAAAACTGCTGCATTTGTGTCGCCGCGGTGCCGTGTCCCCGTCCGGCCGGAACATGTGGGCGGACGCTGTCCGGGGCGGGCCGGAAAACCCCTTCTCACCAGGCGGTTTCCGTTCCCGACGGGAATTCCCGCTCTTAACAGAATCCAAACATGTACGAACGGTGAGTTATATATCACGTGCGTCGAGCCGCCTTGACCCGCCGAACGGCGGCGGCAGTCCAAGGTAAACACATGTGCGTGGGGTGGGACAATCGGGTGGAGAGTGTGGGGGCCCGGCCGGCTCCGGCCGCAGGTGTGACACTGTCTGCTCGGCACGCGATGCGCGCGGCACGGTGCGGACCCCTCGGGCCACCGGAGCCGACAGCGCCGATCATGAACGCGTGTTTCCAGTGAGACAGCGCGCCGGCCCGGCCCGGACCCGCCGGCCCCTGCCGGCGCGCTGCGGATCCAGCTGAAAGGTTTGACCCACATGCGCAAGAACCTGCTGCGCCTGGGAGTGACCATGGCCGCTGCCGCCGGCCTCTCCCTCGGCGCGGGCACCGCGTTCGCCACACCGGCCGGTCCCGGTGTGAAGGGCACGATCATCTCCCGGACGACATCCGGCGGGAAGGACTACGTCCTCCGCCAGATCACCATTCCCCCGGGCCAGAGCACGGGCTGGCACTACCACGACGGAACCGTCTACGGCTTCGTCCAGCACGGCACCCTGAGCCACTTCGACTCCGGCTGCGCCTCCGACGGCGTGTACCGCACCGGCAGCGGCATCACGGAGCCGTCCGGCGCCGACCACGTGCACATCGGCCGCAACCTCGGTACGACCGACGTCGTCCTCGACGTGCTCTACGTCCTGCCGCACGGCGCCCCGCTGTCCGAGGACGCCCCCAACCCGGGCTGCGACTTCCAGTAGGAGCCGCCCCCGCCCGGCCCACGGGTGCAAAAGCCCGTCACGGCAGCACGGGCGCCGACGTGCGCACCCGGCCGCCGTGGCGGGCGCGTCGTACATGGTCACGTCCTCTGTCCAGCAGGGATGGCCGCCCTTGCCGACACAGATCCCCAGGCAGCCGGTGGCGTAGTGGTGCCCGCACGCCGCGCGCGAAGGCGTCACGGTCCTGCCGGCCGTCCGGGCGCGCGGACAGCCGGGACGGCATGCCGACGAACTCGCCCCAGGAGCAGCCGAAGCGCTCCCGCGCCCTGCTGTTGGCGTGGACGAAGAAGGGATCGGCTGAGGTGTCGTGCGCGAGCAGGCCGAACGGCGCTCGGTCGTGCAGCCATCGCGCGCGGCCTCCTGATCGGTGTCCCGCCGCGCCGGGCACAACGGCTCGCCCACCAGCCGCAGATGGCCGGCGAGCAGCGGGGCGGCGAACGCGGGGTCGGTGGCCGGCCTGTTGGCGTCATCGGCGTGCCGCCGTCATCGTGGGATCTCATCGAGGGATCTCATCGAGGTCGCCTGTTCCTTCGTCCGGCAGGAGCCGGCGTCCGGCCCGGCGGTGTGGCACCGCGGTGTGGCACCGCGGTGTCGGACCACGGGAGGCGCTCCTCCGGCGCCGCGCCCCCGAGACTCCGCGCGCCCTCGACCGTGTGCGGCGGACCAGACTGCGGGCCCCCGTGTGGCCGAAGGCCCCGTTCTCGCAGATGCCGCGCGACGGAGACCGCCGCGAGGCGACCGCGACCGTCCGCGACGCGGGTCGCGCGGCTGGTCCGGATCTCCCCTGCCGGACGCCGAGGACGGCGGCCGGGCGCTGCCCCCGCTCCTCGGCGACGACCGTGGCCGCTGTGCGGTGATGCGACGCGCACGATCACGCCGTCCTGGCCGGCCACCGCCCTGGCCTCGGGCCGGCCGAAGCTGCGGGCCGAGGGGTACCACACGCGTCCGGTCATGGTGCGCGGCTGGGCACCCGGAGCCCCGCGCCGCCGCTCACCTCGACGGCGCGGGCCTCATGTGCCGATCACACGCGCCGCTCGTAGGACGCCCACGCGATGTGCGACTCGTGCAGTGTCACGGCCACCTCGTGGATCCCCCGGGCGCCCTCTCCCAGTGCTCCCGCGTGGATCCGCTCCACCAGACGGTCGGCGATCACCTTGGCGAGGTATTCGGTCGACGTGTTGATCTGCTGGAACTGCTCCTCGTCGTCGAGGTTGCGGTAGTTGAGCGCGCCGACCACCTTGCCGAGTTCCGCGGTGGCGAGACCGATGTCGACGACGATGTTGTCGTCGTCCAGGTCGGGGCGCCGGAACGTCGCGTCCACGATGAACGTCGCACCGTGCAGCCGCTGGGCGGGCCCGAAGACCTCACCACGGAAGCTGTGGGCGACCATCATGTGGTCACGTACGGTGATGCTGAACAAGAGTCCTCCAAGGTGGGGCCCGGGACCGGCGCGACAACATACCTGGCGCACCTGTGGCTGAGATGTTTCCATACCTGGCCGCGGACCGGTGAGGGACGTTCACGGTTCCCCCGGCATGTGAACCAAGTGCGCCGCCGACTCGTGTCCATCATGTGTCCCACGGCCCGGCTCCGCCGTCGGAGATCGCCGGGCCCGGACGCGTAGGACGCCCGGAACGTGTCCGAGGCGAACGCGGTCCGCCCGGCCGCTTAGAGGTCATGCCGCCCGCGGGCGGTTTCACCGGCAAAGGAGGACGATGGACAGGCCACCGGGGAGCCGTCTGGAGAAGATCCTTGCTGATTTCGCCGAGCAATGGGGTGTGCTGAGCAGGGCTCGGGAGCAGATGAGGGCACTGTCGGTGACGGCGTGTTCCAAGGACGGTGTCGTGGAGGTCACCGTGGGTGCCGACGGCCGCGCCGCGGGGGTCCGCTTCGTCAGCCAGCGTTTTCGCGAGTTGGCCGCCCCCCAGCTGGGCGACAGCGTCATGGAGGCTCTGACGACGGCCCGCACCGAGTTCGCGGCCCGCACCACCGCCGTGCTGACGGCCGCGAACATCCGTCTGTCGATGGCCGCGGAAGGCGCGCACGAGGACGAGCCGCCGAGCCCGGAGGCGATCCGTGAAGCACCGTCGGTGTGCTGGCGCCGCCTGGTCCGGGAGGCCCGGACGATGGCGGTCGGCCCCGGCCCGGTCCGCGACTCGGCGTGGACCAGGCCGTTGTGGGGCCGCCCAGGTACGCTGTCCGCCCTGCCGCACACTCCCCTGCCGTCGGAGCTGTACGAGGCCGTCACGGCACTGAGAGACGCCCTGTGTGATGCCGTGTGCGACTCCTGAGACACGCTCCGCCGCCCGCGGGCCGACCGGTGACCGGGGAACATTCCACACATACCGGCCACACATACGTATTCGCTGCTACCGTGCTCCGCAGGACTTCGCGGTGAGAAACACACCTTCTCGCCGCCTTCCCGCCGCACGCCCGGCGCTTCCTTCCCTTCCCGATCCTCCGCGATCCCGTCCAAGGAGTCACACCTGTGACCGACTTCCCCTCTCCGCCGCCGGTTTCCCAGGACCGCCAGTTCGTCCTCGGCCAGCACCTGCGCCTGTCCGTCCTCACCTCCGCGGACGAGACCGAGGGCCGCCACGACGTCTCCGACGTCACGCTGCCCCCGGGCGCCGGGACCCCGCTGCATCTGCACACCGGCTACGAGGAGCGCATCTGGGTCGTCTCCGGCTCCCTGACGGTCTGGGCGGGACCGGACACCTTCACTCTGCGCTCCGGGGACTTCTACGCCATCAAGATGAACACACCGCACACGATCAAGGCGGGTGACGACGGCGCGCGCACCCTGGCCATCACCTCCCCCGCCAGGTTCGCGGAACTCATCAGCCGCACCGGTACCCCCGCACACCTAGCCACCACTGAAACCGAGTGGGACATGGGTCTGTTCCAGGCCGTCACCGAGGAGTTCGGTGACATCATCCTGGGCCCGCCCGGCGCCACCCCGGCCGACCTCCAGAGCGACGGTCAGTGATCCGAGTGGACCGCTGCGGGCGGTGAGAACGACGGCGTTGTCCCGTCGTCGTCCGGCTCAGGCAGGTGCCTGAGCCGGATCCCCGCAGCGGTCCCCCGCGTTTTCCTTCGAGGAGCCGTACGGCCATGCCGAGAATCCTGCGTGACGACGGCATCGTCCGGGTCCGGGACCACGTCTACGCGGTGTCCGGCAGCAACACCGACTGGTGGTCGTCAAGGACGGCGAGAGCCGCACCCTGATCGACACCGGCTACCCGGGCGACCGCGACGCCGTGCCCGCCCCGCTCCAGGCGGCCGGGCTGGACCCACGTTCGGTGGCCGCCGTACTGGTCACGCACGCGCACAACGACCACATCGGTGCGGCCGAACACCTGCCCGCCGTGTACGACGTGCCCGTCCTCATGCACCAGGACGAGGTGCCACACGCCCGCCGCGGCTTCCTCGACCAGGTTTCCGTCGGACAGGTGCTCGCCCAGGCATGGCGTCCCGGCGTGCTTCCGTGGGCCGTGCACGCCCTGCGCGCGGGCGGAACCACCCACGTTCCGGTCCGCGAGCCGCGGGCCTTCCCCGTGCCGGGAGCCCTGGACCTGCCCGGCGCCCCCGTTCCCGTGCACACACCCGGGCACACCAAGGGTCACTGCGCCTATCACCTGCCCCACAGCGGCATCCTGATCAGCGGTGAAGCCCTGGTGACCGCGCACCCCACGTCACGGATCAGCGGTCCGCAACTGCTGCCCGACATGTTCCACACCGACCGCGCCAGGGCTCTCGACTCCCTCGCGGCGTTCGAGAGGCTCGACGCGGACACCGTCCTGCCCGGCCACGGACCCGTGCACCACGGTTCGGCCGGGAAGGCCGCCCTGACAGCCCGCGAACGCGCGGCGACGTGACCTCGGGGACCGGTGGGGCTCCCGGTGCCCCACCGCTCCCCGGACGGTTCGACGACACACTTACCGGGCAGTCTGTTCGAGGGGGAACCCCGTGCGGGTGACGATGGCGTCCTGCAAGCCGTGGCAAAAGGCAGCACTTGCCACGTGCATCGGGCACATCGCGATTATCGTGAAGAGTGAACATGCCCGACGAACCGTCTGGCGTCGACACTTATCTGCACGGGACCCTCGGCGTGGGTACCATGCGCAACGTCATCCATATCGAGGGAGTGAACGGTTGTGACCAGCCAATCAGCCGCCACGCTCCGGTCGCGGTACGTGGAACAAGCCGCATCGGACCTGGAGGAGAACCGCCGGCGACAGCAGGAGCTGGAGGAGAGGATCAGGGTGTTGAAGCAGGAGGAGGCCCTCCTGGCGGACATCCTGAACCTCGCCGAGCGGTACGAGGGCTTCGCCGACCCGTCGCGTCTGCCCGAGCAGATGCAGGACGAGCCGGTCCTCGCGAAGGCAAAGTCGGGGTCCGGTGCCGCGTCGCGGCGTTCGGCGTCGGCCAGGACCGCTTCGAAGAGCAGGACGGCGAAGGCCGGTGCGAAGGGGAAGTCGCACCGGCCTCTGCTCGGGGACCTGCTGGCGGATCTGCTCGCCGGCCACGACGAGCCGCGCCTGGCGAAGGAGCTGCGGGACGAGCTGCTCAAGAAGTACCCGGACCGCAACCCCACCCCGCAGGTGGTACGCAACACCCTGGAAGCCCTGGTCGCCAAGGGCCGCATCCGGCGTCACAAGCAGCAGCGTTCCGTCATGTACACCCTGGTGAAGCCGGCCTCGGCCGCGGCGGACACCGCGGGCTGACACCTGTGCGCCCGTCCCGTCGGCCGTAGTCGCGCCGCCGGTCACCCGTACGTGTCCGGTGCGGCGGGCTTCGCCATGCGGGACGGGTGAGCCACCTTCGGGCGGTGCGGCGAGGAGGCCGCGCACGCCGCGGCGCCCCCTCTCGCAGCTCCCCTCCGGCAGCTCGACACCGGTCTTCACAAACGCATCTGTCCTCATGGCGGCACCACCGGGCACCTCCGCCCCGGCGTTCCCTCTGCTCTCCCTATGTCCACGGACGGGCGGGGCCGAAACGTTCACCCGGAGCCGTCCCCGTGTCCGCCGAGCCGACAGCCCGTCGGCGAACGCGGGCACGGTGCGAGGTCCGCGCCGGCAGCCGGGCCGCTGCGTCAACGTGACGAGTGCGCTCCGTTCGCTCATATGTGTCGCGGGCACCGCCCCGGCGACATATGCCGGTCGCCGCCGCGAGCCGGGCCCCGTCGTTCGGACCATCCGGCGTCGCGGGCCTTGGCGTTCCCGCCTCCCCACGCCGCCGCGCTCACGCGGGGGCCCCGGATCGCGTCGGCGACCATCCGAGCGGTGACGCCCAGTGGGCGAGGATCGACCCGTTGCCGACGTACCGGACTCCGAAGCGGGGAGGGCGGCGGCATGACCACCGGCAGGTGATGGACGCAATCGCGTTCAAGTACCGCACCGGGACGCCACGGATGGACCTGACCGAGCACTTCGGCTCATGGAAGGGCGCCCACAACCGGCTGCGGAAGCGGGCCGCCGTGGGTGTCCCGACGCACCGGCCGCCCCAGGGTCACCCCGGACGTGGTCATGGCCGACAAGGCGTACTCGTCCCGCACGACCCGAAGCCATCTGCGTCGGCACGGGATCCGGGCAGTGATCCCGCAGCCCGCCGATCAAGCCGCCAGCCGCAAACGCCTGGGCAGCCGCGGCGGCAGGCCACCGGCCTTCGACCGCGACGCTCGCAAGCAACGCAACACGGTCGAGAGCTGCCTCAACAAGCTCAGGCAGTGGCGCGGCCCGGCCACCCGATACGACAAGACCGTCACCATCTACCTCGCCGGCCTGCACCTCGCCGCCGTCTTCATCTGGTCGGCAAGCTGATCCGAAAGAAGCGACCTAGC
>NZ_KQ948377.1:0-109059 GCF_001514055.1 Streptomyces corchorusii
CCAATACACCTAGCCCGTGCGGGGGCGCGCCACCGCGCGTCGGACATGCGCAGGTCCCCCCGCGGTAACCCGCGTAGATCTAGTCTGAGATCGAACTACCGGCAAGCGGAGGGAGCGCACATGCCTACCGGCAATCCCGAGGGGAAGAAGCAGCCGCCGGACGAGCAGCGGCTCGGACCGGTCCTCCGACGGCGGGGTCAGGTGACGGCCAGCACGACCGACCAGCGGCTGCTGGACGAGCGCGCCCCCACCGACTGGGTGCACACCGACCCCTGGCGGGTCCTGCGGATCCAGTCGGAGTTCATCGAGGGCTTCGGTACGCTCGCCGAACTCCCGCCCGCCATCAGCGTGTTCGGCTCGGCGCGGACCCCGGTGGACTCCGTGGAGTACGAGGCGGGCGTGCGGCTCGGCCGGGGGCTCGTGCAGGCCGGCTGGGCGGTCATCACGGGCGGTGGCCCGGGAGCGATGGAGGCCGCCAACAAGGGGGCGTGCGAGGCGGGCGGCGTCTCGGTCGGCCTCGGAATCGAACTTCCCTTCGAGCAGGGGCTCAACCCCTATGTCGACATCGGCCTGAACTTCCGCTACTTCTTCGTCCGCAAGATGATGTTCGTGAAGTACGCGCAGGGCTTCGTGGTCCTCCCCGGCGGCCTCGGCACCCTCGACGAGCTCTTCGAGGCGCTGACCCTGGTCCAGACCCAGAAGGTCACCCAGTTCCCGATCGTCCTGTTCGGCAGCGAGTACTGGGGCGGCCTGGTGGACTGGCTGAAGAACACGCTGGTGGCCCAGGGCAAGGCGTCGGAGAAGGACCTCCTGCTGTTCCACGTGACGGACGACGTGGACGAGGCGGTGTCCCTCGTGTCCAAGGAGGCGGCCCGCTAGGCGTCCCCACCGGGGGGGCTGAGGGGGACGTCCCACCCGCCTCGGCCCCCCGGGCCGGTCAGGCCAGGCCCCGGCGGGCCACGGCGGGAACCCGGTGGCCCGCGATGGACGCCACCATCTCCAGCACCTGACGGGTCTCGGCCACCTCGTGCACCCGGTACACCTGCGCCCCCAGCCACGCGGAGACGGCGGTCGTCGCCAGCGTGCCGATCAGCCGTTCCTTCACCGGCCGGTCCAGCGTCTCCCCGACGAAGTCCTTGTTCGACAGCGACACCAGCACCGGCCACCCGGTGGCCACCATCTCGTCCAGCCGCCGCGTCGCCTCCAGGCTGTGCCGCGTGTTCTTCCCGAAGTCGTGCCCGGGGTCGATCAGCACCGACTCGCGCGGCACGCCGAGCGCGACCGCCCGCTCGGCCAGCCCCACGGTCACGTCCAGGATGTCGGCCATGACGTCGTCGTACGTCACCCGGTGCGGACGCGTACGCGGCTCCACGCCCCCGGCGTGCGTGCACACCAGCCCCACCCCGTAGCGCGCCGCGACCTGCGCGAGCCCGGGGTCGACCCCGCCCCACGCGTCGTTCAGCAGATCCGCGCCGGCCTCGCACACGGCCTCGCCGACCTCGGCCCGCCAGGTGTCCACGCTGATGATCACATCGGGGAAGCGCCGCCGTACCTCCGCGACGAAGCCGACCGTCCGGCGCGCCTCCTCCTTCGCGGTGACCTCTTCCCCGGGCCCGGCCTTGACCCCGCCGATGTCGATGATCGCGGCGCCCTCGGCCACCGCCTGCTCCACGCGCGCCAGGGCCGGCTCGTCGCCGAAGGTGGCTCCCCGGTCGTAGAAGGAATCCGGCGTCCGGTTCACGATCGCCATGATCACCGGCTCGTGCGGCCCGAATTCCCGCCTGCCCAGCCTGAGCATCCGCTGTGACCTCTCCTAGTACGTTCCGCAGTACGGCCGCCTGCGACCCTAACCGTCGGACTCGCATGGCACGATCGGACCCTGACAGTTTCGGCTTCCGGCACAGCGTCCGGTAACGAGCGTGGGGACCCTGAGGCGATGGTGATGTTCTTTTTCCTGGTCGTCGCGCTGGCCGTCGTGGTCGCCGCGGTGACCCTGGCCGTGGTGGGCGGCGGGGAGAGCGCCCCCCTGCCCGAGGTGGCGCCCGAGCGGCTCCAGGACCCCCTCCCCGCGGACCGCCCGGTGGGCCGCGCGGACGTGGAGAGCCTGCGCTTCCCCCTCGCCCCGCGCGGCTACCGCATGGCCGACGTCGACGACGCGCTCGGCCGGCTCGCCGCGGAACTGGCGGAGCGGGACGTCCGCATCGCCGACCTGGAGTCCGCGCTGGCGGGTGCGAGAGCCGCCGCCGCGCACGCGCACCAGGCACCGCGGGACCGCGGCGAGGGCCCGGAGGAGGAGCGATGACCACCGGAGCGGCCGTCCCCGGCCCGGACGGCGCCCTGCGCTGCCCCTGGGCCCTGTCCACCGTCGACTACGTGTCGTACCACGACGAGGAGTGGGGCCGCCCGGTCCACGGCGACGACGCCCTCTTCGAGCGGCTCAGCCTGGAGGCATTCCAGTCGGGCCTGTCCTGGATCACGATCCTGCGCCGCCGTCCGGGCTTCCGCGCGGCCTTCGCCGGCTTCCGCATCGAGAAGGTCGCCGCCTTCACCGAGACCGACCGCGACCGCCTGCTCGCCGACCCCGGCATCATCCGCAACCGGGCCAAGATCGACGCCACCCTCGCCAACGCCCGGGTCCTCGCCGACTGGGCCGAGGGCGAGCTGGACGCCCTGATCTGGTCCCACGCCCCCGACCCGGCCACCCGCCCGGCCCCGAAGACCCTCGCGGACGTCCCGGCCGTGACCCCGGAGTCGACGGCCCTGTCCAAGGCCCTGAAGACGCGGGGGCTCAGATTCGTGGGCCCGACGACAGCGTACGCCCTGATGCAGGCGTGCGGCCTGGTCGACGACCACCTGGAGACGTGCGTGGCGAGGAGCGCCCCCTGAGCTACCGCCCCAGGTACTTCGGCTTCTCCTTGTCCACGAACGCCTGGACGGCGATGGCGTGGTCCTCGGACCGCCCCGCCCGGGTCTGGAGCTCGTCCTCCTTCTCCAGCGTCTCGGCGAGGGAGTGCGTCAGCCCGAAGGCCACCGCCTCCTTGATCGCCGCGTACGCCACCGTCGGCCCCGAGGCCAGCGCCCGCGCCACCTTCCCGGCCTCCGCGCGCAGCTCGGCCAGAGGGACGACCCGGTTGGCGATCCCCAGCTCCAGCGCGTCCTGCGCGCCGATGCTGCGCGGGAAGAGCAGCAGGTCGGCGGCGCGGCTCGGGCCGATCACCCGGGGCAGCGTCCAGGAGATCCCGGAGTCGGCGGTCAGGGCCACGCCGGCGAACGACGTGTTGAAGGAGGCGCTGTCGGCCACCAGCCGGTAGTCCGCGGCGAGCGCGAAGCCGAACCCGGCCCCCGCCGCCACGCCGTTCACCGCCGCGACCACCGGCTTCGGCGCCCCGGCGAGCGCCCGCACGATCGGGTTGTAGTGCTCCCTGACCGTGGTCATCGTCTGCCCGGCCCCGGTCTCCCGGTCACTGGCCAGCAGCCCGATGTGCTCCTTGAGGTCCTGGCCGACGCAGAACGCCCGGTCCCCGGCGGCGGTCAGCAGGATCGCCCGCACGGCCGTGTCGCCGGCCGCCTCTTCCGCCGCCTCCCGCAGGGCGACCTTGGTCGCGATGTTCAGCGCGTTCATCGCCTCGGGGCGGTTCAGCGTGATCGTCGCGAGTCCGTCGCCCACCTCGTAGAGCACGGTGTCGGCCATGGCGCATCCCCTCCGGTTCGCGGCTGGTGACGTACCGCTCAGTACGTCCATGTCTGAGGACAGCATGGCGGAGATCGCCGTCCAAGGGCCGGACCGGACGTGTGACCTGCGTCAAAGAAAACCGGAGCGAAAGCCGTCGGCGGATCTCCGTGCGGGGGCGCAGTATCGCAGCCACATCGCCGAATTGGGTGGTTTTGCTCGCGCGCGTTGCCCAAGCGATGCCGACCGATGTTGGTCATCGGGTCCTGCGATGCGGGATAATGGCTTGGAAGCAATGTGTTCGATGCCGGTGTCGCGTGTCCGTTGCGGACGGCGGGTGCCCCGTGGGGCCGTCGGCAGACGATGAGCTGGGTTTCAGGAAGGGGAACGAGCATGGCGGCCATGAAGCCGCGGACGGGTGATGGCCCGCTCGAGGTGACCAAGGAGGGGCGGGGCATCGTCATGCGCGTTCCGCTCGAAGGCGGCGGTCGACTCGTCGTCGAGCTGACCCCTGACGAGGCCGAGGCGCTCGGCGACGCCCTGAAGAAGGTCGTCGTCTGACGTCCCAGCGATCAGTCCTTCCGGCTGCCCCGGCATCGTACGCGGTGCCGGGGCAGCCGCGTTCCCGCACCCCCCGGCGCGGCCTCAGCGCTTGACGGCGCACAGCAGGCCGTCGCCCACCGGCAGCAGCGAGGGGACCAGTTCCTGGCTCTCCCGCACCGTGCGCAGCAGCTCGCGCAGCCGCAGCACCTCGGTCGGCTGCGGCCCGGAGTCGACCGTGCGGCCGTTGGCGAACACGCCCTCGAACACCACCAGGCCGCCCGGCCGCAGCAGACGCAACGATTCAGCGAGGTAGTCCGGGTACTCCAGGCGGTCCCCGTCGCAGAAGACGAGGTCGTAGCCGGCGTCCGCGAGACGCGGCAGCACGTCCAGCGCGCGGCCGGGGATGAACCGGGCCCGGTTGCTGGCGAAGCCGCAGACACGGAAGGCCTGCCGGGCGAACTGCTGGTGCTCCGGCTCCGGGTCCACCGTGGTGAGCACCCCGTCCGGCCGCATCCCGTGCAGCAGATGGATGCCGGACACCCCGCAGCCCGTGCCGATCTCCGCGACCGCCTTCGCGTCCACGGAGGCGGCGAGCAGTCGCAGCGCGGCGCCCGTGCTGGGCGACACCGAGCGCAGCCCTGCCTCGCGGGCCCGGTCGCGGGCCCAGCGCAGCGCTTCGTCCTCGGCGACAAAGGCGTCGGCGAACGCCCAGCTCGTCTGCCGGTTGCCGGTAATGACCCTCTCCTGTCCCCGTGGTTGCCTGGGCGTGACTGTATCCGTTGGCGTCGGGAACCCGCAGATGGGACCGCGCGTTTAGAAGGATGAGCCGGTGATCGGGGACGCGACGGGGGGCGAGAGGTGGATCAGGACGCCGAGCAACCGCTGACGCGGCCGCACGAGCCGTATCAGCGTGCATCAAATTCTCGTAAAACCGCTTATCCGGAGCTAACGGGCGAGGTGGCTATGGTAGGGGCTCCACTGGACACCACCAGAGCCGACAGGGGAGGTGCGGCTGCGCCCGGGGACCGGGGCGGAGTGCTGCGGCGCTTCCTCGGGTCGGCGGGCAGGCCGAAATCCGTGACCGACACCGCTGCCGACAGCCACGCCGCCGGTCTCGCCGCAGGCGAGACCCAGACCGCGACCTTCGCCACCGACGCGGACGGGCAGGCGTGGACTCCGCCCGCGTGGGAGGAGATCGTCAGCACACACAGCGGCCGGGTCTACCGACTCGCCTACCGCCTGACGGGCAACCAGCACGACGCCGAGGACCTCACCCAGGAGGTCTTCGTCCGTGTCTTCCGTTCCCTGTCGACGTACTCGCCGGGCACCTTCGAGGGCTGGCTGCACCGCATCACCACCAACCTCTTCCTGGACATGGTCCGGCGCAAGCAGCGCATCCGCTTCGACGCCCTCGGCGAGGACGCGGCCGAGCGCCTGGCCAGCCGCGAGCCCACCCCCCAGCAGCTCTTCAACGACGCCCACTTCGACGCCGACGTCCAGCAGGCCCTCGACACCCTCGCGCCCGAGTTCCGCGCCGCCGTCGTCCTGTGCGACATCGAAGGGCTGTCGTACGAGGAGATCGCCGCGACCCTCGGCGTGAAGCTCGGCACGGTCCGCTCCCGCATCCACCGCGGCCGGTCCCAGCTCCGCAAGGCCCTCGCGCACCGCTCCCCGGAGGCCCGCGCGGCCGAGCGGCGCTCCTTCCTGGCCCCCCGTGTCCCCGCTCTGGGGGGAGGGGGCGCGACCGCGTGAGTGGATCTCGGCCGAAACCTGTCGAGGAGGCGCGCCTCGCAGAGCAGCACCTGGGAGACCGGCTCTCCGCCCTCGTGGACGGAGAGCTCGGTCATGAGACGCGTGAGCGTGTCCTCGCGCACCTGGCCACCTGCGCCCGGTGCAAGGCGGAGGCGGACGCCCAGCGCGCGCTGAAGAACGTGTTCGCGGCGGCGGCCCCGCCCCCGCCCTCGGCGAGCTTCCTGGCCCGCCTCCAGGGCCTGCCCGGGGGAGGTGACCCGAACGACGGCGGCACGCCGTCGCCGGGGGGCGGACTCCTCGGCGGCCCGGCCACGGGACCGTCCGACGCCTCCGACGCCTCCGGGCCGTTCGGCGTGAGTCGCGGCGAGCGCCTCCCGTTCGGGTACGTTCCCGCCCGCGCCCCCGGCTTCCTCCCGGCCCGCGCGGACCGCGTCGCCGCACCCGAGGACCGCGGCTTCCGCATCCATCCCGTCGGCCGCCCGGACGACGGCCGCTCCGCCTCGCGCGGGCTGCGGTTCGCGTTCGCCGCCGCCGGCGCGGTGTCGCTGGCCGCGGTCGCCCTCGGCGGCGTCACCACCTCCCTCCCCGGCGACCTGACCACGGACGCCCGCGGCGGCACCGGCGCCGGCAGCAATGTGATCCCGGCCCGCTCGGCCGGCGCGGGCGGAGGCGCGGCCACGCCGGACACCCAGCGCCGCCGCCCGGTGGGGCCGCTGCTCGCCCAGGGCGGTGCGCCGCTCGGACCGGTCCCGGCGGCGCCGACCACCCTGTCCGCGCCGCTGCTCCCCGGAGTGCCGTCCCCCGTCGCCGGGCAGGACCGGGCCGAGCCGGTGCGCGCCGTGACCGCTCCCGTGCTGGCCGGTGCGGCCGCCGTCTCCCCGCTGATACGCAAGCTCGACGAGACGGTGGACCTGCCGCTCGCCGACTGGTCCACCACCCCCGGAGTCGCCGGCTTCGGCCTGCTGCCCGCCCCCGTCCCCGACACCGTTCCCTCCGCCGCCCCGGCTTCCCCGGCCGCTCCCGCCGTGCCCCACCAGTCGCCCTGACCGGCCGCTGCGCCCCGGCCCCGCGAACCTGGTTGAATCCTGTGAGACCGCTCCCGCGGCGACGACCCGGGGGCGGTGGACGACGTTCCATGGCCGCGGCAGCGCGCGGTCGCGGCCCAGCCGTGGGGAGAGCATGAACGAGGGGAACCGTGTCCCGCCGGTGGACGGACCGGAGGGGGCGGCGGGAGTGAGGCCGGCCGACCGCACCGAGGCAGCCGGGGGCGCCCTGCCGGAAGCCACCGGATCCGACGGCGACTTCGAACTGGCCAAGCCGACAGGGCTGCCGGCCGGCGCGGACGGAGGGGGGACCCACGGGGGAGGCACGGAGGGAGACATCGCGGGAGGGGCCGGGAGAGCAACCGGGGACGGAACCGGGTCGGCCGTCCGGGGTGGCGCCGGGGGAGACAGCCGGGGTGGCGCCGAGGGAGACATCCAGGGTGGCTTCGGTGGCGACGTTCGCGGTGGCGTCGGTGGAGACACTGGCGGTGGCGCCGGCGGCGGCATGCGGGGAGAGGCAGGCGGAGACAGCCGCGGGGACGCCGGTGGCGGCATCCAGGGCGGCGCCGGTGGAGCTGTCCGGGAACGCGCCGGTGGAGACGCCGTAGCGGCCGAGGAGGCCTCCTGGGCGGCTCCCGTCGAGCGGCCCAAGCCGCTGCACGACCCCGACCCGTACAGCACCCCGCCGTACGGCGAACCCGGCCCCTGGGCGCCCGCACCGCCGGTGCAGCATCCGGCGGCGACTCCGGCGCACGGAACGGCCGTGTCCGCGCCGACGACTCCACCGCCGGCCGCACCCACGGCCTCCCTGCCCGCGCCCACGGCCCCCCTGCCCGCGGCCATGGCGCACGCACCGGCGCCCGTTCCTTCCGCGCCCGCACCGCACGTGCCCGGCCCAGCGCCCGCACCGCACGTGCCCGGCCCCGCGCCCGCACCGCACGTACCCGCCTCCGCCCCGGCACCGGCCGCCCACGTACCCGCACCCACCGCCCCCGCCCCGGAGGGCTCCGACCCCTGGGGCCGTTACGACCCCTGGGCCGGTGGTTCCGCCAAGGAGCAGGCGCCGGCCCGGGAGCCGCTTCAGCAGACCGGTGCGGGTGTGCCGACGGAGCAGCAGCGCAAGAGGAGCGCGCGGCGCATCCTGTTCGCGTGGACCCTGGTCGTCGCCCTGTTCTCCGCGGGCGTCGGCGGAGCCGCCGGCGCCTATCTCCAGCGCGAGGGCTTCGGCGACGACGTACGGCTGCCGCAGGCCGGGAGCGTGCCGGCCGGCCGGGCGGCGGACAGCGTGGCCGGGATCGCCGCCCGCGCCCTGCCCAGCGTGGTCACGCTGCACGTCCGTGGCGCCGACGAGGCGGGCACCGGCACCGGCTTCGTGCTCGACGCCGAGGGGCACATCCTCACCAACAACCACGTGGTCGAGCCCGCCGGGACCGGCGGCGAGATATCCGTGACGTTCAGCAGCGGCGACACCGTCAAGGCCAAGGTCGTCGGCCGGGACAGCGGCTACGACCTCGCCGTGGTCCAGGTGCGCGGCGTCCACGGGCTCACCCCGCTGCCCCTCGGCAACTCCGACGACGTCGAGGTCGGCGACCCGGTCGTCGCCATCGGCGCCCCCTTCGACCTCGCCAACACGGTCACCTCCGGCATCATCAGCGCCAAGGAGCGGCCGATCACCGCCGGCGGGGAGAAGAGCGACGGCAGCGACGTCTCGTACGTCGACGCGCTCCAGACCGACGCCCCCATCAACCCGGGCAACTCCGGCGGCCCGCTGCTCGACTCCCGGGCCCAGGTCATCGGCATCAACTCCGCCATCCGCTCCGCCGGCAGCGGCTCGGAGGCCGACGGCGGCCAGGCCGGGTCCATCGGCCTCGGCTTCGCCATACCCGTCAACCAGGCCAAGCGCGTCGCCGAGGAACTGATCAACGACGGCCACGCCACGCATCCGGTGATCGGCGTGACCCTCGACATGGGCTACACCGGCGACGGCGCCCGTATCGACAGCAAGAGCGCGAGCGGAGGTTCCGCCGTCACCCGGGGAGGCCCCGGCGAGCGGGCCGGGCTCAAGGCGGGCGACGTCATCACCGAGGCCGGCGGTGAGCGCGTCCACACCGGCCAGGAGCTGATCGTCAAGATCCGCGCCCACCGGCCGGGGGACCGGCTGCGGCTGACGGTCGAGCGGGACGGCATCGAGCGGGAGGTGTCACTCGTGCTGGGCGCGTCGGAGCAGAACTGACAGAAGTCTCACCTCGGGACGGTACCGGTCGGACAGGAACGCCGGGTACCGTTGACCGACCGAGGACATCGCAAGGAGCGTCAGGTGTTCAATGACATAGGACCACTGGAGCTGGTGACGATCATCGTGCTCGCCGTGCTCGTCTTCGGTCCGGACAAGCTCCCGAAGGTCATCCAGGACGTGATGCGCACGATCCGGAAGATCCGCGAGTTCTCGGAGAGCGCGAAGCAGGACATCCGTAACGAGCTGGGTCCCGAGTTCAAGGACTTCGAGTTCGAGGACCTCAACCCCAAGACGTTCATCCGCAAGCAGCTCGACAACGACGAACTGGGGCTCAAGGAGATCCGCAACGGCTTCGACCTGAAGAAGGAGATGGCGGAGGTCACGGACGCGGTCCACAGCCGCGACGGTTCCTCCTCCTCGTCCCCTTCCCCGTCGTCCCCGTCGTCCTCCGGCGGGCGCGTCGACATGACCAAGAAGCCCGAGACGCCCGGGGACGACGAGCGCCCGCCCTTCGACGCGGACGCCACGTAAGCGCGTCCGCCGGCGCTCCCCCTGCCGACACGCGCACGCGCGTACGCCGCGCACGTGACGCGTTTCATACGGCACGCCCGTCGCGCACGGCCCGCACAGGCCGTTCGCGCGACCCACGCATCCAACGCCTGCCCTGCTGCCTCCAGCGGTGTGGATATGCTGCCGAGTTGTTGTGCGGACCGGACGCGTACGCCCGAATGGGGGGCGGGCCACCCCGGTTCGACGAGAGCGAGGAGGCGTCCGGGCAGATGGAGACGACGAGTCGGGTGGGCGCGCAGGTGCCGGCCGCGGAGGGCGGACAGCAACTCCCCTCCGCCCGGAGTACGGTCGACGGTTACCTGCGGGCGCCCTTCCCGTGGTACGGGCTCGACGAGGCGTTCACGGGGCCGCGCTGGCTGATGCAGGTCGGCACGGCCGCCGACGGCGCCGTCGAGCACGGTGCGATCGGGCACGGCGACGAGCCCTCGGTGCGGGGCGAGACCGGCTCCGCCGGCGAACCCCGGGAGAAGTTCGCGGTCGTGGTCACCGTCGCCGCGCAGCCGTCCCGGCGCAGCGCCGACGGTACGGGGCTGCTGGAGGCCACATCGGTGTCCTCGGCGGCGTGGCTGGCCGGAGTGGGGCTGCTGTCGTTCACGTGGCCCGGGCAGATGGACCACAGCCTGCGGGACGACTGGCTGGACCAGCAGACGGAGACGGCGTGGGCCCTGGCCGACGACCTGGAGGGCCCGGAGTGGTCCCGGCTCTCCCTGCCCGTCGACGGGGTGTCCGCCTCGTTCCACTACCGGGAGTCCGAGTACGGCTGGGTGCTGGCCGGCACCACGGAGGCGGGGGTCCACCTGGGCGCGTACGGGCGGGGGATGAGCGCGTACGGCCTCGGCTTCGCCGCGATCAAGGACATCGCCGCCTACGCGTGACGGACCGGGCCCGGGTGTGGTGGCCGCCCGGGCCCGGTCGGCCGTTCAGTGGGTCAGGCTCTTGTAGATCGTCACGACGGCCGCGAGCTGGGCCAGGATCCAGGTGATGCCTACGGACAACCCGCGCAGCTGGTGGATGGACAGCAGCAGGGCGAAACCGCTGGGCCAGTACTTCCGTTCCCTCTGGAACGTCGCCAGGTCCATCCAGATGCTGGTGAGTGTCAGGATGACGAGCAGGAGCGCGGCGTACAACAGGAGCTGGCGGGGGTCCGTGTCCATGATGTGGATGAGCGCGGCGGCCAGCACCGCGGGGAATCCGTAGGCAGCGGTGAGCAGCCAGGCCCGCGCCTGGCTGCGGTGTCCGGGCAGCAGACGCCACAGCGCCCCCAGCGTGAAGCCGGCGACCGCCCACCCCAGCTGGTAGAGGACCAGCTGGGCGGCGAACTCCGGAATGCCGATGGGGGAGTAGAGGGCTTGCTGTCGCGCGTAGGAATCCTGTGCCTCGTAGTAGACGAGCAGCAGGGTGGCCGGCGTTCCGAACCAGAACGCCAGACGTGCCGCGCGCACCGCGTTGGACCACCAGTGCCCCTCCGGTCCCCAGGCCAGGGCGATGTCCAGCACCGAGATCTGCTCCGGCGGGTCGGCTCCTTCACACGCGGTGGCCACCCACTGGTGCAGCCCGTTCAGTTTCTCCTCCACCTGCTCGCAGGTCACTCCGGCGGCGCGGCCCTGGTCCACCAGGTGCATCTGATGGTTCGCGTTGCGGTATTGGCGGGCCTTCTCCAGCAGTTCGCTCCTGTCCTGCTTGCTGGCCAGCCGCACCCGGTAGAAGCGGTCCCCCATCCGGCTCAGCACGGACCACCGCCGCCCCAGGGCGAGGAGGGCGTACAGGGCGAGGATGTTCAGCACCAGCCAGACGCCGTACAGCGCGCCGGCGCCCGCGAACCTCGCGGCCCGGACGCCGACGAAGAAGGCGAACAAGGAGACGGTCAGCAGGAGATCCGGCTTGCTCGGCCCCAGGGGGAACCGCTCGTGTCCAGGGCGGCCGTCCGCCCAGAACGGTCCGCTGCGAAAGCGCAGCAGGGCCAGCAGGGCGATTCCCGTCAGCACCCAGCTGTAGGCGAAGAGCCATCTCAGGTCGGTGTAGAAGAAATCCGCGAACGTGTGGCTCAGGGCCGCGTTGTGAGCGGAGGGGTCGGGTTGCTCGACGAGCCAGTTGACGCGCCTCCACCGTCGTTCGCTCACCCACCAGGCGCATGCGAAGAGTGCCACGGCGACGGCGGCCAGCAGGCATCCGACGACGGCCACGCACCGGACGGGGGCTTCGTCCCAGCGCCTGGTCCAGCGTCGCCCCTGGAGCAGCCCTCCCTCACGCACGAAGCGCCAGGCCCAGGCGGCCATCGCGGCCAGCCACAACCACACGGTCACCAGCCCCAGCAGGGCGAGCCCGGTGCGGCCGAAGGCGGTCGTCGCCTTCGGTCCCAGGCCCCCCGGGAGCCCGAAGACGTCGTGGGCCAGGAGCACCAGCAGGCCGATGCCCGCCACCGCACACGTGGTGGCCGTGACGGCGAGTGCCTGACGGCGCTGGACGTCTGCCGGCCGGGCCGGCTCGTCCGGGCCGGCGCCGGCCGAGGTCCGTGACGCGCCCAGGCTCCACGGGCGGGCGGCGAAGACCAGGACCACGCCCGCGGGGATGCACAGAAGGGCGTGCCACCGGGGGGAGAACCGGTCCTGCGGGACGAACAGGAGCAGGGCCAGAGCGACCCCCGTGCTGAGCCCGGCCCACTCCAGCAGCGTGCGCTTGAAGCTGACGTCCTGTCCGATGTCGGTGTCCGAGGCGTCCGCCGCCGACCGCTCGGGTGCCTTCCTCATCGCCGGCCGCCGTGCCGTGCCGCGCCCGGTGGCTGCCTCGGCGGGCCCGGTACGGAGTGCGGCCACGGCGATCAGGGCCGAGGCGCACACCCACCAGGAGGCGATGCCCGCGGTGGCCCAGAGCGACTGACTGAGCTTCACCGGCAGCAAGCGCTGCCAGGATGGGTCGACCTCCACCTGCACCTCTTCGGGCAGCGCGTTCTTCCACACCAGATGGTTCCCGGTGGTGGACGACGCGTGCTCCACGAGGTCGTTGAAATTGAGGCCGCTTAGATCGACCTCGATCCGCTTCCACCGGTCGGTCTGAAGCGTCGGCGGCCACAGGTAGATCATCCATGCCTTCCCCGTGGGGATGACCTGCCAAGGGCCCACGAGGACGGGATTTTCCGAGGTGATCCAGTTGAAGGCGACGTAGTGCACCGTGACCGAGTTGTCGGTGGCGGTCACCACCGGGTCGTGGGGATGCCATTCGCTCCGTTCCCCGGGTGCCTCGTCCCCGAGCAGCAGGCACCGCATCGCCTGGCGGTACTGCGGGGACTCCTCACCGAATGTCAGATGCCGGGCGTGCGGCCACCGTCTGGGCACCCGCACCGTCATGTCGGAAACAATTCGGGGAGTTGAGCGCTTGTGCTGCTCCAGCCGCAGCGTGGCGCTGACGGTGCTCCCCCTGAGGCCGTCCGACATGCAGTCGGTACCGGCATCGCGCTGCCGTGCCTGAGCCGGACCGCACTCCCCCGCCCACGCCACCAGCACCAGGAGCGGCAGCAGCAGCCGCCACCACCGAGTCATCGCCATAGGGCTGACACCTCTCCATGTCCCCGGCGAATGTAGACAAAGCGGTGTGTATGTCATGCTCAGACACACGGCGGACCGCTGAGACGCACCTGCTTGGGCGTGCCAGTGGCATTTGCGGGGGCGGGTTCGGCGTCCGACAATGGAAGCCGCTGACCGTCAGTCGATTGACGGAGGACCCATGACCGACACCGAAACGGGCGTCCCGCGCAATCCGCTTCCCCGCTTCGAGGAGGCCGAAGGACTGGGGCCCCAGGACGCCGAGTTCGTCGAGGATCTGGTGGCGGTGCTGGCCAAGCACGGGAATCTGGACCGGTTCGGCCTCTGCCTGTTGCACGACCACTTCCCGCTCCGCGCCGGCGAAGTGCTGGTGGAGACGAACGACCCCGTGGCCCGCACACTGCACGCCCATGTCGAGAAGGCGGACAGGACGCAGCACGCCAAAGCGTCGCAATGGCGGTTCGTGCCGCATGCCGGCCGGGAGCCGGGCGCGGGGCCCGCGGGCGGCTCCTTCCAGGAGATCATGCTGTGCACCACGCTCGACCTCTGCCCTGGGCGCACGGACGACCGCGACGGCCGTTGAGCGCGCCGGGTACGGCGATGGCGACGCCGTCCTGAGCCCGCCGGGTACGGCGGCAGATACGCCGCCCTGAGCGCTCCGGGTACGGCGAAGGGGCGCTCCGGGTACCGCGAAGGGCCGCTCCGGGTACGGCGAAGGGGCGCCGCCCGTGCGGACGACGCCCCTTCGCCGGGGCAGACCTAGAACTTGTTCTTCGGCGTGATCCCCAGCGACAGCCCCGCCAGCCCCCGCTGCCGCCCGCCCAGCTTGCCGGCGATCGCGCGCAGCGCGGAGCCCGCCGGGGAGTCCGGGTCGGTCAGGACGACCGGCTTGCCCTCGTCGCCGCCCTCGCGGAGGCGGACGTCGATCGGGATGCTGCCGAGGACGGGAACGGACGTGCCCGTGGTGCGGGTGAGACCGTCCGCGACCAGCTGGCCGCCGCCCGTGCCGAAGACGTCTACCATCTCGCCGCAGTGCGGGCAGGGCAGGCCGGACATGTTCTCGACCACGCCGACGATCTTCTGGTGGGTCTGCACGGCGATGGAGCCGGCCCGCTCGGCCACCTCGGCCGCCGCCTGCTGCGGGGTCGTGACGACGAGGATCTCGGCGTTCGGGACCAGCTGCGCGACGGAGATCGCGATGTCACCGGTGCCGGGCGGGAGGTCCAGCAGCAGGACGTCCAGGTCGCCCCAGTAGACGTCCGCCAGGAACTGCTGGAGCGCGCGGTGCAGCATCGGGCCGCGCCAGACGACCGGGGCGTTGCCCGGGGTGAACATGCCGATGGAGATGACCTTCACGCCGTTCGCGGACGGCGGCATGATCATGTTCTCGACCTGGGTGGGCCGACCGTCGGCGCCCAGCATGCGCGGCACGCTGTGGCCGTAGATGTCCGCGTCCACGACGCCGACCTTCAGGCCGTCGGCCGCCATCGACGCGGCCAGGTTCACCGTCACCGAGGACTTGCCGACGCCGCCCTTGCCGGACGCGACCGCGTAGACCCGGGTGAGGCTGCCCGGCTTGGCGAAGGGGACCTCGCGCTCGGCCTGGCCGCCGCGCAGGGCCGACGCCAGCTCCTTGCGCTGCTCGTCGCTCATCACGTCCAGCGTGACGTCGACGCGGGTGACGCCCTCGACCCGGGAGACCGCCTCGGTGACGCGCTGCGTGATGGTGTCGCGCATCGGGCAGCCGGACACCGTCAGGTACACGGTGACCGCGACCGCTCCGTCCGCGCCGATCTCCACCGACTTGACCATCCCGAGTTCGGTGATCGGGCGGTTGATCTCGGGGTCGTTCACCGTCGCCAGTGCCTCGCGCACCGCGTCTTCCGTAGCCATAAGGACGATGGTACGGCGCGCCGAGGGGCGTCCGGGATGCCCCTCAGCGGTCGTCTGTGTCACGTCCCGGCGGCCGTTCCGTCCGTTCCGCCGGGAATACGACGTGACCCGGGTGCCCGTCGTGACGGCGGCGCTCCTCCAGCTCCTTGACCAGGTCCTGGAGCTCCGAGCGGATCCAGTCGCGGGTGGCCACCTCGCCCAGGCCCGTGCGCAGCGCGGCGACCTCCCGGGTCAGGTACTCGGTGTCGGCGATGGACCGCTCGTTCTGCTTGCGGTCCTGCTCCAGGTTGACCCGGTCGCGGTCGTCCTGCCTGTTCTGCGCCAGCAGGATCAGCGGGGCCGCGTAGGACGCCTGGAGGGACAGCATCAGCGTGAGGAAGATGAACGGGTACTCGTCGAAGCGCAGGTGGCGGGGCGCGGCGATGTTCCACACCACCCACACGATGATGACGACCGTCATCCAGACGATGAAGCGCCCGGTGCCCAGGAAGCGGGCGATCTTCTCCGACAGCCGGCCGAAGGCCTCCGGGTCCCATTCGGGCAGGATCCGGCGGCGTGGCGAGCGTGGCTGGTCCAGCCGGGTGGCCCGGGGCCGGCCGGCGGCCGTGGCGCCCGCCGGATGACGCTCGCGGGTCGCGGTCTCGCGCTCAGGAGCCATGCGTGGGCGCCTCCTCTCCCTGATCGAGGTGGAACTCGGTCTCCCGCCAGTCCTCGGGCAGCATGTGGTCCAGTACGTCGTCCACGGTCACCGCGCCGAGCAGCGACCCGGACTCGTCCACCACGGGCGCCGCCACCATGTCGTACGTCGCGAAGAACCCGGCGATGATCGGCAGGGACGCGTCCGGGGACAGCGGTTGCAGATCGTCGTCGACGAGCGAGCTGACCAGGGTGTACGGGGGGTCGCGCAGCAGCCGCTGGAAGTGGACGGTGCCCAGGTACTTGCCGGTCGGGGTCTCGTCGGGCGGGCGGCAGACGTAGACCTGGGCGGCCAGGGCGGGGGACAGGTCCGGGTTGCGGACCCGGGCGAGCGCGTCGGCGACGGTGGCGTCGGGCCGCAGCACGATCGGCTCCGTCGTCATCAGACCGCCGGCCGTGTGCTCCTCGTACGACATCAGGCGGCGCATGTCGGCCGCGTCGGCGGGCTGCATCAGGCTCAGCAGCCGCTCCTTGTCCGCCTCGGGCAGTTCGGCGAGCAGGTCGGCCGCGTCGTCCGGGTCCATCGCCTCCAGCACGTCCGCCGCGCGCTCCTCCTTCAGCTTGCCGAGGATCTCGATCTGGTCGTCCTCCGGCAGCTCTTCCAGCACGTCGGCGAGCCGGTCGTCGTCCAGGGCGGCGGCCACCTCGGCCCGCCGTTTCGGGGAGAGGTGGTGCAGGACGTTGGCGAGGTCGGCGGGGCGCAGCTGCTCGAAGGTGGCGAGCAGGCTCTCGGCGCCCTGTCCGTGCTCCTCCAGGGAGAACCCGGTGACGGCCGACCACTCGGCGGTCAGCGTCTCCCCCCTGGCCCGCCGGAAGGCGCCGCCCTTCCTGCCCTTGCGCAGGAAGACGCGGTCGACCTCCCAGTCCCGGCGTGCGGGCAGCTGCTGCACGGACACGTCGAGGACGGTGACCTCCTCGCCGGTCTCCACCAGTGTCACCCGCCGGTCCAGCAGCTCGCCGAAGACCAGCCGCTCGGTGGGCCGCTGCTCGAACCGGCGGACGTTGACCACGCCGGTGGTGATGACCTGGCCGGACTCGATGCCGGTGACCCGGGTCATGGGCAGGAAGATACGGCGCCGGGTGGACAACTCGACGACCAGTCCGAGGACGCGTGGGGGCCGTCGCCCGACGCGCAGCATGACGACCAGATCGCGGACGCGACCCACCTGGTCGCCGGTCGGATCGAAGACGGGGACCCCGGCGAGGTGCGAGACGAAGATCCGGGGGGCGCCGGCTGCCATGGCTCTGCTTCCTTTGCCTGGGAGTCGCTGGGAGTCTGCCTGGGAGTCGCTGAGGACTGCTGTGGGTGGAATTTGCTCGGATTTGCCCGCGCGGGTGCGCTTCAGGCTAGCCCGTACCGCTCGGATACGCCCTGGTGGGATGTCCGCACGGACTGGCTCCGCCGGGTGGCCGGGGCACCGGTACGCTGCGGTACGCCGCTCAGGAACCGTCAGGAAGGCGACCTCACCTGTGACTGCGATGCCCCGGGGCCGTACCCGCCGGACCGCGCTGCTGACCGCGACCTGCGCACTGGCCGTGACGGGAGCGATGGTGCTGTCGGGGTGCGGCGGCGACGACCCGGACGCGGGCACCAACGGGGTGGGCAAGCTGCCCGCCGACCGGATCCAGGCGAAGACGCGGGCGGCGGCACAGGCGGCGTCGGCCGTGCGGCTGGCCGGGACCGTGGTCACCAGTGGCCGCACGTACCGGCTGGACATGCGGCTCAAGGACGCCGGCGGGACCGGGTCGGTGACCTCGCAGGGGGCGACCTTCAAGCTGCTGCGGATCGGCGAGGAGCTGTACCTCAAGGCCGACGCGGACTTCTGGAACCACGCCGACGGCAGCGACGGCGCCGGGGGCAAGCTGGACGGCAAGTACGTGAAGGTGCCGCAGGGGGATCCCGCGTACAAGAAGTTCAGCGGTTTCACGGACAAGGACGTCCTCCTCGACGGTCTCCTCACGCTGCACGGCACGTTGGCGACGGACGGCCACCACACCGACGGGGCGGGTACCCGCACGATCCGTGTCACCGGCGACAAGGGCGCCGGCGGCACCCTGGACGTGTCCCTCCAGGGCACGCCCTATCCGCTGCGCCTGGTCCGCGCCGGCGACGCGGGGACGCTCCGCTTCTCCGACTGGGGCAAGAACTTCACCGTCGAGGAACCGGCCGCGTCGGAAACGGTGGACTACGGCAGACAGCTGCCGACGTCGTAGGGGAGTGGCGGGGTCGTGGGACGGCTGCCGCGGGGGTGGCCGGTCACTTGCCCTTCCGGCGTCCGAGCAACAGTTTCGGCAGGCCCGCCGGTACCGGTCTGCGGGTGGTCGCCGGCGTCGTCACCGGGCGCTGGGCCAGGTCGCCGTCCGGCAGCGGGGCCACCGACCCGGTCGGTGCCAGGCGGAGCACCCGGCACTCGCGGGCCCAGCGGGCCGGCATCCGCTCGCCGTCGGGGGCGTTCAGCCGCTTGCCCTTCAGCTCGGCGACGGCCGCCTCCCACTCCGGCGAACCGGACGCCAGCTCGGACACGGCCGCCGCGAACGTCACCAGCCGGCCGCCCTTGTCCTTGCTGCGCACGCTCACCTCGGCGGAGCCCCCGTCGGCCAGCCCCTCCAACGGCTGCTCACCGGGACCGTCACCGACCACGCACACCGCGCCCTCGTGCCACACGTGCCACAGCGCACGCGCGGCCGGGGCCCCGGCGCCCCTGACCCAGATCAGGCCGGACTTCTTCGCGGCCTCCTCGATGAGGGCCCGGTCGAGCAGCTCGCTTGTCATGCGTCCCAGCCTAACCAGGCCGTACCGGCCCGCTCACAGCCAGCCGTTGCGCTTCAGCGTGCGGTGGATGCCCAGGCACAGCGCGGCCGTGATGCCCATGATCACCGGGTAGCCGTACCTCCAGTGCAGCTCGGGCATGTACTGGAAGTTCATGCCGTACACCCCGCACACCATCGTCGGTACGGCGATGATGGCCGCCCACGCGGTGATCTTGCGCATGTCCTCGTTCTGCGCGACGGAGGCCTGCGCGAGGTTGGCCTGGAGGATGGAGTTGAGCAGTTCGTCGAAGCCCAGCACCTGCTCCTGGACCCGGGCGAGGTGGTCGGCGACGTCCCGGAAGTACTTCTGGATGTCCGGGTCGATCAGCCGCATCGGCCGCTCGCTCAGCAGCTGCATCGGCCGCAGCAGCGGGGCCACCGCCCGCTTGAACTCCAGTACCTCGCGCTTGAGTTGGTAGATCCGCGCGGAGTCCACACCGCGCGAGACCCCGCCCCGGCGGCCGGGTGAGAACACCTCGGTCTCCACCTCGTCGATGTCGTCCTGGACGGCGTCGGCGACCGCGATGTAGCCGTCCACGACGTGGTCGGCGATGGCGTGCAGCACGGCCGAGGGGCCCTTGGCGAGCAGCTCCGGGTCGTCCTGGAGGCGGTGCCGCAGGGCGCGCAGCGACCCCTGGCCGCCGTGCCGGACGGTGATGAAGAAGTCCCGGCCGGTGAAGCACATCACCTCGCCGGTCTCCACGACCTCGCTGTTGGCGGTGAGCCGGTCGTGCTCGACGTAGTGGATGGTCTTGAAGACGGTGAACAGCGAGTCGTCGTACCGCTCCAGCTTCGGCCGCTGGTGGGCCTGCACGGCGTCCTCGACGGCCAGCGGGTGCAGTCCGAACTCGCCCGCGATACCGGCGAACTCCGCCTCGGTCGGCTCGTGCAGCCCGATCCAGACGAAGCCGCCGTCACGGCGCACCAGCCGCATGGCCTCCTGCGGGCTGAGCGGCCCCGGGCTCTGCACGCGGGCGCCGTCGCGGTAGACGGCGCAGTCGACGACGGCCGAGGGAGTGCCGGGCGCGCGCGTGGCGTCGTACGACGTGCTCGTGTCCTTGCGCAGCGAGACACGGGACGACGGGCGGACCACGGCGCGCAGGTCGCGGATCATCGACATGGGCAGGCTCCTTCGCGGGCGGGCAGCGAGGGCACGCGGCGACGGGTGGAACTACCCGGAATGGGGACGTCCTGAGTGCGTGTGTTTGGCACGTCCACAAAGCGGGGAGCACCGCACCGTCACGGTGGCGACTTCGCTGCTGACGCAGAACTGATTCAGGTCAGACAGATCAGGCAAAGCGAAACGAAGTGCTCTTCCGAACGACGGAGCGCAAGGGAAGGCGGCGGCCAGCCGGTAACTACATCAGCAGCCGGAAGAGCGAGTGGTACTGCACGGTCGACTTCGATCCATGACAGCCCCACCTCCTCCGGCCGGTCCCTCGTAAGGGAGTCCCATCGGCGTCGGGATCCGATGGCACGCTTCGGCGTGCTGGCCCCGAACCACCGGCTCAGAGTACCAGCCGCCCGTACTGTCAAGGCGCCGCTTTGCCCGCTGCTGACGAGTTCTATGCTCGGCACATGGCTGATGTTCTTCCTCTGGTCGAGGCCCGGTTGACCACCGCGCTGGGCGAACCGGACGCCCGCGCCGCGGTCACCTTCCTCGGCACGGACCGCATCGAGGTGCTCCGCTTCCAGGAGGGGGACGTCGTCCGCTACGCCACCCTCGGCATGTCCCAGCACCCCATGACGGACCCCGCGGCGATGCTCGCCGACCCGGTGGCGGGTCCCCGCGCCGAACTGGTCCTGTCGGTCCGCGCGGGCCTCGCCGACACCGACAAGGTGCTCCGCCCGCTCGCCGTGCTCGCCGCGACTCCACAGGTGGAGGGCCTGGTGGTGGCCCCGGGTGCCTCGCTGGACGTGGGTGAGCCGCTGTGGCCCGGCGCCCCCTTCACCTCCGTGCTGGTGGGCGAGCCCGGCGGGCTGGTGGAGGACCTGGAGCTGGACGCCCCGATGGACCCGGTGCGGTTCTTGCCGCTGCTGCCGATGACCCCGAACGAGGCCGCCTGGAAGCGGGTGCACGGCGCCCAGGCCCTCCAGGAGCGCTGGCTCGGACGCGGGACGGACCTGCGGGACCCCGCCCGCGGATCCGTCCCGCTGGACTGACACGGCACCGGCCACGAGTGACCGATCTCACCAACACAAGGCCGGATCCGGTCAGTTGGCGAAGACGCCGATCCCGTCCTCGGTGGCGTGCCCCGGTTCCAGCTCCTCGGCCTCGTGGGTGAGGGCCCCGCGCCGGACGACGACCACGAGCGCGCCGAGCACCGCCGTGACGGCCGCGACCACGAACGGGACGTGGATGTCGGTCCACTCCTCGATCTTCGGCGCGAAGTAGGGCGCCGCGGCGGCGGCGAACCAGCGGACGAAGTTGTAGCCCGCGCTCGCCACCGGGCGCGGGGCGTCCGACACCCCGAGGGCCAGCTCGGTGTAGACCGTGTTGTTCACGCCGATGAAGGCACCGGACAGGATCGTGCAGACGACGGCCGCGGTGTGGCCGCCGTAGCCGAGCACGAGCACGTCCGCCGCGAGCAGCACCAGTGAGCCGCCGAGCACCTTCAGCGAGCCGAACCGGGCCTGCATGCGCGGGGCGACGATCACCGAGAAGACGGCGAGCAGCACACCCCAGGCGAAGAAGACCGCGCCCGAGCGGTACGGCGTCATGTCCAGCACGAACGGCGTGAAGGCCAGCACGGTGAAGAACGTGTAGTTGTAGAAGAACGCCGAGACCGCCGCCGAGGCCAGGCCGCCGTGGCCGAGCGCCTTGAGCGGGTCCAGGACCGAGGTCTTCCGGGCCGGCTTCGGCTGCTCCTTCAACAGCGCCGTGATGCACAGGAAGCCGATCGCCATCAGGGTGGCCGTGCCGAAGAAGGGGTAGCGCCAGCTCACGTTGCCGAGGACCGCGCCGAGCAGCGGGCCGCAGGCCATGCCGAGGCCGAGCGCGGACTCGTAGAGCAGGATCGCCGCCGCGCTGCCCCCGGCCGCCGCGCCGACGATCACCGCGAGGGCGGTGGAGACGAAGAGCGCGTTCCCGAGCCCCCAGCCGGCCCGGAACCCGACGAGCTGGCCGACGGAGCCGGAGGTGCCGGCCAGGCCCGCGAAGACCACCACGAAGGCCAGACCGAGCAGCAGGGTCTTGCGCCCGCCGATGCGGCTGGAGACGAAGCCGGTCAGCAGCATCGCGACGGCGGTGATCAGGAAGTACGAGGTGAAGAGCAGGGACACCTGGCTGGCGGTGGCGTGCAGGCCCTGCGCGATCGACGGCAGGATCGGGTCGACGAGGCCGATGCCCATGAAGGCGACGACGGAGGCGCCGGCCGTGGCCCAGACCGCCTTGGGCTGTCGCAGGAGGCCGCCGGCTCCCGCGTCGAAGGGGTCCATGTGCTTCTCCCGTTCTCACGTAGATAGTTGGGTTATGCATATAGTAAGTTAGCTCGGCTAAATAATGCAAGGTGCATCTATCGCCTTCGGCGGGGCATCGGGGCGGCTCTTCGGTCCGGACGGGTGATCGTCCTTGACGTGGGCGGGCAGGGGTAGGACCGTGGAGCCCTATGAGGGGCGAACCCAGTTGCCCGAGGTGCGGTGGCCGGGTCAGGGCTCCCGGACTCTTCGCCGACGCGTGGCAGTGCGACGTGCACGGCACGGTGTATCCGCTACAGCCCGTGATCCCGCCCAGCGTCGAGGCGCTCAACGTCGTGGTGCACCGCACGCAGGTGCCGGTGTGGATGCCGTGGCCGCTGCCGGTCGGCTGGCTGTTCACGGGCGTGGCGTACGCCGGCGACGACCGCAGCGGCGGCCGGGCGACCGCGGTGGCCTGCTCCGGCCCCGGACCGCTCGGCGGGCCGGGCGAGCTGATCCTGATCGCTGAGGAGCTGGGCGTCGGCCTCGGCGCGCACTACGCCGGCATCGACGGCCCGGACCCGGGGTCGTACATGAACGTGGAGAAGCCGCCGGAGGCCAAGGTGCTGGCCGCGGGCCGCCCCACCCCGCTCTGGCACGTCTACCGCACCCCGGACGACCGCGCCGTCTTCGCCGGCGAGGCGCTCGGGATGTGGCTGTGGGCGGTGATGTGGCCCGAGCAGTCCGGTCTGCTCATGTACGACGAACTGGTGCTGACCGACTTGCGGGAGGCGGGGGCGGAGCTGGATCTGGTGCCCTGCGGAGCGTTGTCGCCGCGCTTGCTCCGGCCGTAGCGCCCACGGGGGCGCCGGGTTCCGCGGGCTCGCGGCCGCGGGTCGTCGTGGCTTGTCGCGCGGTTCCCCGCGCCCCTGAGGGGTTGCAGTAGGGGGCGCTGAGTGGTTTCGGGTGTGACAGGCGGAGTCGAAAACACCGTTATCCTTAGGTGTCCCCTTGCTTCCGCCGGTGTTCTGGAGTTGTCGTGCGCATTGACCTGCACTGCCACTCCACGGCGTCCGACGGTACGGACACCCCGGCTGAGCTGGTGCGGAACGCCGCCGCCGCCGGCCTGGACGTCGTCGCGCTGACCGATCACGACACCACGCGGGGGTACGGCGAGGCGATCGGCGCGCTGCCCGAGGGGCTGACCCTGGTCACCGGGGCCGAGCTGTCCTGCCGGGTCGACGGCGTCTCGATGCACCTGCTGGCCTACCTGTTCGACCCCGAGGAGCCCGCTCTGCTCGCCGAGCGCGAGCTGGTCCGGGACGACCGGGTGCCGCGGGCCAAGGGGATGGTCGCCAAGCTGAACGCGCTGGGCGTGCCGGTCACCTGGGAGCAGGTCGAGCGGATCGCCGCCGGAGGCTCGGTGGGGCGCCCGCACGTGGCCTCGGCGCTGGTCGAGCTGGGCGTCGTACCGACGGTGGGTGACGCGTTCACCGAGGAGTGGCTGGCCGACGGCGGACGGGCCTTCGTGGAGAAGCACGAGACCGACCCCTTCGAGGCGATCCGGCTGGTCAAGGCCGCGGGCGGGGTCAGCGTGTTCGCGCACCCGGCCGCCGCCAAGCGCGGCCGTACCGTGCCGGAGTCCCGGATCGCGGAGATGGCCGAGGCCGGTCTGGACGGCATCGAGGTCGACCACATGGACCACGACGCCGACGCCCGGGACCGTCTGCGGGGCCTGGCGAAGGAGCTGGGGCTGCTGGTCACGGGCTCCTCGGACTACCACGGCAGCCGCAAGACCGTGGCGCTGGGCGCCTTCACGACCGACCCCGAGGTGTACGGGGAGATCACCCGGCGGGCGACGGGCGCGTTCCCGGTGCCGGGGACCGGCGGAGCCTGAGGCCCCGGGGCCGACCCGCCGTACCGCTTCACACCCGCGGTCCGTACTGCCTCATGCCCGCGGTCCGGACCGCCTCACGCCCGTAGTTCCTCTTCCCGCAAGGCCTGCACTTCCCCCATGTTCGACATCGCCGTCTTCGGCTCCCTGTTCCTGACCCTCTTCGTCATCATGGATCCCCCCGGGATCACCCCGATCTTCCTCGCCCTGACCGCCGGGCGGCCGGCCAAGGTGCAGCGGCGGATGGCCTTCCAGGCCGTCTGCGTGGCGGGCGGGGTCATCGCCGTCTTCGGCGTCCTGGGCCACCAGATCCTGAACTACCTGCACGTGTCCGTGCCCGCCCTGATGATCGCGGGCGGGCTGCTGCTCCTGCTGATCGCGCTGGACCTGCTGACGGGCAAGACCGACGAGCCCAAGCAGACCAAGGACGTGAACGTGGCGCTCGTACCGCTGGGCATGCCGCTGCTGGCGGGGCCCGGTGCGATCGTGTCCGTGATCCTGGCCGTGCAGAAGGCCGACAGCGTGTCCACGCAGCTCTCGGTGTGGTCCGCGATCCTCGCGATCCATGTGGTGCTGTGGCTGGTGATGCGTTACTCGCTGCTGATCATCCGCGTCATCAAGGACGGCGGTGTGGTCCTGGTGACGCGGCTCGCGGGCATGATGCTCTCCGCGATCGCCGTGCAGCAGATCATCAACGGGGTCACTCAGGTGATCCGGGGGAGCTGAGCCGTCGGCGGCTCGGCTCCCCCGGAAGGCTTGAGTGGCGGACGGGTCCGCGTGCGGGTTACGAGGCCGGGGTCTCGGCCGGGCGGATCCACAGGCGCTGTCCGATGGCGGCGGCCTGCTGAACGATCCGGTTGACGGAGGCGGCGTCCACGACGGTGCTGTCCACGGCGGTGCCGTCGACCTCGTCGAGTCGCATGATTTCGAAGCGCATGGCTTCTCCCTTCGTCTGGTCATCCTCCTGCGGAGAACTACTTCGTGTGACGTCTGGTGTATCCGGCGTCGTACGTAGTCAACGCGCTCCTTGTTACAAACATTCCCTACGCTAAAGAAATTTTTCGAACAACTAATTACCGACCGGTAAGCGACATGTCCAGGACCAGGGAGGGACCCACCGGGACCGGTTGTGTTCGCACTGTGACCACCGGGACAATGGAGGTGATGAACGACGACCTGGCCGCCCTCGGCGCCCGTATCGACCGCACGAACGAGCTGCTGGAACGCATGCTCGCCGAGGTGGCCAAGACGCCCTCGACCCATGCGATCTTCGTCGACGCGGGCTACCTGTACGCGGCCGTCGGCCGGCTGGTCGCCGGGACCGAGGACCGCCGCGCCTTCGACCTGGACGCCGAGGGCCTGATCGACGCCCTCATCGACAAGGCGCGCACCATCTTCGCGGACAGCCGGCTGCTGCGCGTCTACTGGTACGACGGCGCCCGGCGCCGCATCCACACCGCCGAGCAGCAGGTCATCGCCGAACTGCCCGACGTCAAGGTCCGCCTCGGCAACCTCAACGCCAACAACCAGCAGAAGGGCGTCGACTCGCTGATCCGGACCGACCTGGAGTCACTGGCGCGGCACCGCGCGATCAGCGACGCGGCCCTCCTCGGCGGCGACGAGGACCTGGTCTCGGCGGTCGAGGCGGCCCAGGGCTACGGCGCCCGCGTCCACCTCTGGGGCATCGAGGCGCCCGAAGGCCGCAACCAGGCCGAGCCGTTGCTCTGGGAGGTCGACAGCCAGCGCACCTTCGACCTGGAGTTCTTCAAGCCGTACGTCTCCCGGCGCACGGCCACCGCGTTCGAGACCGCCGGCGGAGCCCGCCCCAGCCGCGAGGACGTGCGCTTCGTCGGCGCCCAGATCGCGGCGCGATGGCTCGCCTCCCGGGGCCGCGAGGCGATGGTCGAGCTGTTCCCGGGCCACCCCTACCTGCCCGGCTCCGTCGACCAGGACCTGCTGGTCGAGGCCGAGGAACTGCTCCAGTACTCCCTGCGCGGCCAGGCGGACCTGCGGCGGTCGCTCAGGGACGGGTTCTGGGATCATCTCCAGTCCCAGTACTAGGCGTTCGCCCTACCGCGCGGTGCCCGGGCCGTCGTCCCAGAAGTCGGCGAGCGCGCGGGCCGTCTCCAGCGGGCGGTCGGTGTTGGGGGAGTGCTCGGCGCCCTCGACGACCGTCCGGCGCGCCTTGAGCCGCACCGCCATGTCGTCGAGCAGCGGCAGCGGCCACGTGTCGTCCCGTGCGCCCGACAGTACGTGGAACGGCAGCGGCACGGCCGCCAGTTCGGCGACGCGGTCCGGCTCCGTGCACAACTGACGGCCGGTGGCCAGGAGTTGCGCGGGCTTGGTGCCCAGCCAGCGGCGCCGCAGATCGTCCCGGTCGTCCAGGCCCGCGTCGAGCGCCGGCGTCTCCGTCTCCTCCGGCGGCTCCATCGCCTGGATCGTCTCCCACACCTCCGCCATGCTCAGCACCGCGAGCGCGTCCCGGAGCAGCTTCACGCGCTCCTGCTGGTGCGTCGAGATCTGCGCCGGGCCCGAGGCCATCAGGGTGAACGACAGGAAGGGCGAGTGGTCGAGCAGCACGGCCGCGCGCGCGATCTGGCCGCCGAGGGAGTGCCCCAGCAGATGCACCGGACCGCCGATCGCCTCCACCTGCGCGAGCACGTCCCGCGCCAACTCCTCCTGCGCGTAGGCGGACTCGTCCGTCGCCGGTCCGTCCGACTCGAACTGGCCCCGCCCGTCCACGGCGACGGTCCGGTATCCGCGCCGGGCGAGCGGCACGTGCAGCGGATTGAAGTCCTCCTTGCTGCCGGTGAACCCCGGCAGCAGCAGCGCGACGCCCTTCGGCTCGACACCGGCGGCCACGGGCGCGTCGACCACGGCGAATTCACCGCGCGCCGTCCGAAGCGGGTACGCGCGGGCGCCGGGGGGCGCGACGAAGGTGGGGGGCCTGCTCATGGGGAGAGGTTATCGGGAGGCGGCGGAACCGGCTGGGCGGGCGCCAAGTGCCTCTGCAAACGCCGATGGCCGGGTCCACTGTCGTGAACCCGGCCATCGGACCGGCACTTACGCTGCCGCACACACCGGGTGCGGTCAGGCCTCCGGAGCCTCCACGACCGCCGTGGCCTTACGGGTCCGGCGCGGCTTGGGCGTCGTCTCGACGCTCTCACCGGCCGCCTCGGCAGCGGACGCCGCGGTCTTGCGGGCCCGGCGCCGCGGCTTGGCCTCCGGCTCCTCGGTGGCCTGCGCCGGAATCTCCGGAACAGCCGCCTCGGCAACGGCCTTGCGGGTCCGTCGTGCCTTCGGAGCGGTGACCGCCTCCCCGTCGACCGCGTCCACGGCCGCGGTGGCCGTCTTGCGGGTGCGTCGGGGCTTGGCCTCGGCCTCGGGGGCTTCCGGCGCGGCTGCGGCGGTCTTGCGGGTGCGCCGCGGCTTGGCCTCGGCCTCCGGTTCGGTGGCGTCGGGTGCCGTGGCGGCGGTCTTGCGGGTGCGGCGCGGCTTGGCCTCGGTGGCCTCCGCGGTGTCCACGGCGGCCTCGGCGGCTGCGGTGGCCTTCCGCGTACGGCGCGGCTTGGCTTCCGTGCCCTCGGCCGTGTCGACAGCGGCCTCGGCGGCAGCGGCGGTCTTCCGCGTACGCCGCGGCTTGGCCTCGGCCTCCGGTTCGGTGGCCTCGGGTGCGGCAGCCGCGGTCTTGCGGGTCCGGCGCGGCTTGGCCTCGGCCTCGGCCGTCTCGGGCTCGGCGACCGTGGCCTTACGGGTCCGGCGCGGCTTGGCCTCGGTCGCTTCCGCGGTGTCCACGGCGGCCTCGGCGGCAGCGGCGGTCTTCCGGGTGCGACGGGGCTTGGCCTCGGCCTCAGGGGCGTCGGTCGTGACCGGCTCCGCTGCCTTGCGGGTGCGTCGGGGCTTGGTTTCCGTGCCCTCGGCGGTGTCCACGGCGGCCTCGGCGGCAGCCGTGGTCTTGCGGGTCCGGCGCGGCTTGGCCTCGGCCTCGGGGGCCTCCGGCGCGGCTGCGGCGGTCTTCCGCGTGCGGCGCGGCTTCGCCTCGGTGGCCTCCGCCGTGTCCAGTGCCGTCTCCGCCGGGGTCGCGGCCTCGGCCGTCTTGCGGGTGCGGCGACGCGGCTTGGCCTCCGCGGCCGGGGCGGCCTCGGCGGCGGGCTCCGCCACCGGGCTGTCCGCGCTCACGGGTGCGGCGACGGGCTCGGCCACCGGGGGCTCGGCCTGAGCCGGGGCCACGGCGGACTCGGTCACCGGGGACTCGGTCACCGGGGTCTCGGTCGCGGACGACCGACGGGTGCGGCGGCGGCGCGGCTTCTCCGGGGTGTCGAGGGCAGCGAGGTCCTCGGCGATGGTCACCGTCTCGACGGCGGCCTCGGGGGCCGTCGTCGGCGTGGCGGCGGCCGTCACCGGCTCCGCCGACGCTCCGCCGCGCGTACGGCGACGGCGGCGCGGGGTGCGGGGCGCGGCCGGCGCCTCCTCGGTACCGGAGGTCTCCGCGGCCGGCGCGGCCGGGGAGGCGTCCAGCGGGGTGCCACCGCGCGTGCGGCGACGGCGGCGCGGCGTACGAGCCGGACGCTCGCGCTCGGCCGGGGCCGACTCGGCACGGCCACCGCGGCCACCACGGCCGCGACCGCCCCGTCCGCCGGTCTCGCCCAGGTCCTCCAGCTCCTCCGCGTCCAGCCCGGCACGGGTCCGCGCGGAGCGGGGCAGGGTGCCCTTGGTGCCCTCGGGGATGCCGAGGTCGGAGAACAGGTGCGGGGAGCTCGAATACGTCTCCACCGGGTCGTTGAAGTCCAGCTCCAGCGCCTTGTTGATCAGCTGCCAGCGCGGGATGTCGTCCCAGTCGACGAACGTGATCGCCGTACCCTTGGCGCCCGCGCGGCCGGTGCGGCCGATGCGGTGCAGGTACGTCTTCTCGTCCTCGGGGGACTGGTAGTTGATGACGTGGGTCACGCCCTCGACGTCGATGCCGCGCGCGGCGACGTCGGTGCAGACGAGGACGTCGACCTTGCCGTTGCGGAAGGCCCGCAGGGCCTGCTCGCGGGCGCCCTGGCCGAGGTCGCCGTGGACCGCGCCGGAGGCGAACCCGCGGCGCTGGAGCTGCTCGGCGATGTCGGCGGCCGTGCGCTTGGTACGGCAGAAGATCATCGCCAGCCCGCGGCCCTCGGCCTGGAGGATGCGGGCGACCATCTCCGGCTTGTCCATGTTGTGCGCGCGGTAGACGAACTGCTTGATGTTCGCGACCGTGGCGCCCTCGTCGTCCGGCGCGGTGGCGCGGATGTGCGTGGGCCGGGACATGTAGCGGCGGGCGAGGCCGATGACCGCGCCCGGCATCGTGGCCGAGAACAGCATCGTCTGGCGCTTGGCCGGCAGCATGTTGACGATCTTCTCGACGTCGGGCAGGAAGCCCAGGTCGAGCATCTCGTCGGCCTCGTCGAGGACCAGGCACTTGACGTGCTTCAGGTCGAGCTTCTTCTGGCCCGCGAGGTCGAGCAGGCGGCCCGGGGTGCCGACGACCACGTCGACGCCCTTCTTCAGGGCCTCCACCTGGGGCTCGTAGGCCCGGCCGCCGTAGATCGCGACCACGCGCACGTTACGGACCTTGCCGGCCGTCAGCAGGTCGTTGGTGACCTGGGTGCACAGCTCGCGCGTGGGGACGACGACGAGCGCCTGCGGAGCGTCCGTCAGGGCCTCGGGGGCGGCGCGTCCGGCCTCGACGTCGGCGGGGACGGTGACGCGCTCCAGGAGCGGGAGACCGAAGCCCAGCGTCTTGCCGGTGCCGGTCTTGGCCTGGCCGATGACATCCGTGCCGGAGAGGGCGACGGGGAGTGTCATCTCCTGGATGGGGAAGGGGGTGGTGATGCCGACGGCCTCCAGGGCCTCGGCGGTCTCGGGGAGGATTCCGAGTTCTCGAAACGTCGTAGTCAGGGTGCTGCCTCTTCTGTGTGCGCGGTGCGAGGCGAGCGAGCGGGGGTCATGTCTGACCGTGCCGGGGACGTCGGCTGCCGTACGGACGAACCACTCGGGCAAGCCGTATGACACGGGACCTCTGCCGACGCTCTAGCGCTCGTACCGCTGAGGGTTCCCTCCTGTCGTCGTACGATCACTGCCGTACGGCCTTGGAGGGCTGTCGGGTCGGAGCCGATCGGGCCACCGACCGGGCATCCTCATGCGTGCGGCCTGTCGTGACACGTCGAGCATCGTCGACGCACTCTGGCAGGCGCATTACCACCATACCCCGGAATCGCGCACATGCGATGGCCGATTTGGTCACGTAGTCGTGGTCACACTCGTTGACCAGGGCTTGAGCGGGGCGTGGAGCGGACTATTGTGCGCCTCATGACTAGCTCTGACAAGCCTGAGAACGCGTCCGCCGAACCCGCCGAACCCACCGGTGTCGCCGCCCAGGATTGGGCGCAGGCGTCCGCCGACCCGCAGTACCGCGCGGCGGTCGTGGATCTGCTCGGCGCTCTCGCGTACGGGGAGCTGGCGGCGTTCGAGCGGCTCGCGGAGGACGCCAAGCTGGCGCCGACCCTCGCGGACAAGGCGGAGCTGGCGAAGATGGCCTCGGCCGAGTTCCACCACTTCGAACGGCTGCGGGACCGGCTGACCGAGATCGGCGAGGAGCCCACGGCGGCGATGGACCCGTTCGTCGCCGCGCTCGACGGCTTCCACCGGCAGACCGCGCCCTCGGACTGGCTGGAGGGCCTGGTCAAGGCGTACGTCGGCGACTCGATCGCGAGCGACTTCTACCGGGAGGTCGCGGCCCGTCTCGACTCCGACACGCGCGAGCTGGTGCTCGCCGTCCTCGACGACACCGGGCACGCCGGGTTCGCGGTGGAGAAGGTGCGGGCCGCCATCGACGCCGACCCGCGCGTGGGCGGCCGGCTGGCGCTGTGGGCGCGGCGGCTGATGGGGGAGGCGCTGTCGCAGTCCCAGCGGGTGGTCGCCGACCGGGACGCGCTGTCCACGATGCTCGTGGGCGGGGTGGCCGACGGGTTCGACCTCGCCGAGGTCGGCAGGATGTTCTCGCGGATCACCGAGGCGCACACGAAGCGGATGGCCGCGCTGGGCCTGGCGGCGTAGCGCTTCGTCGGGGGCGGTCGCGGGGTGTCGCGCGACCGCGGGTGCGTCGTGGTTGACCGCGTGGTTCCCCGCGCCCCTTCGGGGGCGCGGTCCCTACGCCGTCGCTGATCGGCGGCGGAGGCGGCCCGCGGGGCGGAGGAGCAGGGACAGGGACGCGACCGAGATGACCGCGGCGCCCAGGAGGCTGAGCAGGGCCGTGCCGGGGCCCAGGGCGGTGCGGGTGACGAAGTCGCCGAAGAGGGCTCCGGCGATGCCCGTGCAGTACACCAGCGGGCGGGCCGGCAGCCGGTGGGCGAGGCGCTGGGCCGCCGCCCACGCGAGGATCAGACCGAGCACGGCGGAGCCGAGTGCTTCGAGGATCATGTCGGGGGTCCCTCCCACGGCCGGTCTGGCTCGACGGTCGTAGCCCGTCATACCCGTGACCTGCGGATTGCAATCCTGCCCTGTGAAGGACCTGTGCTCCATCCGTGCGCACGTCACGCGGAAGGGCCCGGCGGCACACGGCCGCCGGGCCCTTCTCGCGACTGCGGCCTACAGCGTGCCGAAACCGACCTTGCGCACGGTCGGCTCGCCGATGTCCACGTACGCCAGACGGTCCGTCGGCACGAGGACCTTGCGGCCCTTCTCGTCCTGGAGGCTGAGCAGCCCCGTCTTGCCGGCCAGCGCCTCGGCCACCACGCGCTCGACCTCCTCGACGCTCTGACCGCTCTCCAGAACGATCTCGCGGGGCGCGTGCTGCACGCCGATCTTGACCTCCACGGCTATGTCCCTCCGACGGTCAGTGATGTGCGCGATCTTCCGCGCCCTACGCTGCACACATTAGCCCGGTGAGGGGGCGTACACGCTGCGGGCCCGAACGCCAGGAGCGAACACAGTGCGGGAACAAACGGCCTCAGTGGTGCTCGCTGCCGTGCAGCGGGAAACCGGCGATGCCGCGCCAGGCCAGCGAGGTCAGCAGCTGCACCGCCTGGTCGCGCGGCACGCTGCGGTCGCTGTGCAGCCAGGAGCGGGCGACCACCTGGGCGAGCCCGCCGAGACCGGAGGCGAGCAGCATCGACTCCGCGCGCGAGAGGCCGGTGTCCTCGGCGATGACGTCGCAGATCGCCTCGGCGCACTCGTTGGTGACCTTGTCCACGCGCTCGCGCACCGCGGGCTCGTTCGTCAGGTCCGATTCGAAGACCAGGCGGAAGGCGCCGCCGTCGTCCTCCACGTAGGCGAAGTAGGCGTCCATCGTCGCCCGGACGCGCTGCTTGTTGTCGGTCGTCGACGCCAGCGCGCCGCGCACCGCCTGGATCAGCGACTCGCAGTGCTGGTCCAGCAGGGCGAGGTAGAGGTCGAGCTTGCCGGGGAAGTGCTGGTAGAGCACCGGCTTGCTCACGCCGGCCCGCTCGGCGATGTCGTCCATCGCCGCCGCGTGGTAGCCCTGCGCGACGAAAACCTCCTGAGCGGCGCCCAGCAACTGGTTCCGCCGGGCTCGGCGCGGCAGCCGGGTGCCCCGTGGGCGCGCCGCCTCAGTTTGCTCGATGGCTGTCACGCCGCCTCCCAAAGTCGTCCACATGCGGTGTCGGCCGCGCGGCCATCGTACTTTTCGGTAACCGTGGTGTGCGCGGTGCGAGCGCAGAATTTCACGTACCGGACGGGTGGCGAAAGCCGTACGGCCCGCCGACCAGGGCCGGGCGGGGTCCGTGCGGTCCTGCGAGGTCAGGCGTGAGCGCCCCTCGCCGGCGCGAGCGACGGCCCTCCGTCAGCGCGGGGGCGGCCGTCCGCGGCGGGATCAGCGGTAGTCGTCCTCGTCGAGCGAGACCACGCGCGCCTGTTCCAAGAGGTCGGCCTCGTTGCCCCGGTACGGGTCCACGCCCGTCAGGGGGTCGTCGCGGTCCGGCGCGATGTCCGCGTGCTGCTCGGCGGCGTCCACCTCGGGCGCCTCGACGTCCCTCTCCGCCGCCGCGTCGGCCTCCAGGTCCTCGATGTCCTCGATGTCCTCGATCGCGTCGGGCTCGGTGGGGTCATAGGCCATGGTGGGCTCCCTTCCTACGGACGTCCCTGGAAGCGGCAGGGGCCACACGCGGGTGCCCACACGCGGGTGCCCTCTGTACGAGCCTAGGAGACGGCAGATCCGGACGCCATGCCGTCAGGCCCGTTCGGTGCCCGGTTCTCCGGATCCGCGCGGTTCAATCTGTGACGGCGAACACACCAACCCTGACGTGATCACCTCGTAACATTGCCGCATGTCTTCGACCGAGTCGCCCTCCGTGCCGGCCGCCAGTGTGCTCCCCAGGGTGGCGCCCGTCCAGGTCGGCGAGGGCGAGCGGCTGCGGTCCGTGGGCCTGCCCGGCGTCACCCTGACGGTCCGTTCCCGGCCCCCCGCGCGCGAGGACCTGCCGACCGCGCTGTACGTCCACGGGCTCGGCGGCTCCTCGCAGAACTGGTCGGCGCTCATGGCCGAGCTGGACGGCGTCGTCGGCAGCGAGGCGCTCGACCTCCCGGGCTTCGGCGACTCCCCGCCCCCGGACGACGGCGACTACTCCGTCACCGGGCACGCGCGCGCGGTGATCCGCTACCTCGACGCGGCCGGCCGCGGCCCGGTCCACCTCTTCGGCAACTCGCTCGGCGGCGCGGTCGCCACGCGCGTCGCCGCCGTACGCCCCGACCTGGTCCGCACGCTCACGCTCGTCTCACCCGCCCTGCCCGAGCTGCGGGTGCAGCGCAGTGCGGTGCCGACCGCCCTGCTCGGCGTACCGGGCATCGCCGCGCTCTTCACCCGGTTCACCAGGGAGTGGACGGCCGAGCAGCGCGTACGCGGCGTCATGGCCCTGTGCTACGGCGACCCCGGCCGGGTCTCACCGGAGGCGTTCCGGTACGCCGTGGAGGAACTGGAGCGGCGGCAGCGGCTGCCGTACTTCTGGGACGCGATGACCCGCTCCGCGCGCGGGATCGTCAACGCCTACACGCTCGGCGGGCAGCACGGGCTGTGGCGCCAGGCCGAGCGGGTGCTGGCCCCCACGCTGCTGATCTACGGCGGCCGGGACCAGCTCGTCGGCTTCCGCATGGCCCGCAAGGCCGCACGCGCCTTCCGCGACTCCCGGCTGCTGTCCCTGCCGGACGCCGGGCACGTGGCGATGATGGAGTACCCCGACGTGGTGGCGGGCGCGTTCCGGGAGCTGCTGGCGCAGACGGCCGGCTCCGGCGAGGGCGCCCACGCGGTCGCCCCGGGCGCGAGGAGCTGAGGTCGGGGGTGGGACGCCACAGCCGCCGCGGACCGGCCCCGAAGGGCGATGCCGCGGACATAGCCGCACGGCGGGAAGAGCGGCGCGGCGCACGCGCCGAGGACGGGCGCGGTGCGCGCCCGGAGGGCGACAGGGGCGACAGGGGCGGCGCGGCCCGGCTGCCGGGAGGCGGCCCCGCGGGTACGCCTCGTCCGTCCGACGGCACTCGCGCGCGCGGTGTGCCGGGGTTCGCGGACGGTACCCCGGCCCACGGCGTGCCGGGGTTTGCCGGTGAGGCGTCGGCGCAGGGTGCGCGGGGCGGGCATCCCGAGCAGCGCGAAGCCGGCGGGGGCTGGGGGGAGTTCGCCGGGCGGCGGGCCGGCACCGGCGGGCCCGGTGTCGTGTTGCCCCGGCAGCGGCAGGCCGAGCCGGGCGCCCCGGGCCCGGGAGGGACACGGCGCCGCCAAGGGCCCCGGCAGGAGTACCTGGAAGCCTTCGACGGCTCCGGGGACGGCCCACGGGACACCGGGAACGCCGCGGCCCCCGCGCCCGGCGCGGGTGTGCCCGGGCAGCGCGGCGGGACCAAGGGGTGGGCGTTCGCCGGCATCGCGGCGGCTGCCGTCACCACCGTGCTCGCGGTGGTCGTCGCCGGACAGGTGACCAAGGGGCGCGACGGCGCCGGCGCGCGGTCGCGGTCGGCCGCCGGCCAGGCCGGCCAGGCGGGCCTCCCGGGTGACGCCTCGGGTGCGTCTGTGCCCTCCGCCGCACCGAGCGCGGTGACGCTGACGTACGACCAGAAGATGGCCAAGAAGTATCCGCTCGCCGCCACGTTGGAAGGCTCGGGGAAGTTCGACGCCGTGCCCGGGGTCGACAAGGCCCCCGGCTCCGGGCAGAAGTACCGGTACCGCGTCGACGTCGAGCAGGGGCTCGGACTGGACGGCGCGCTGTTCGCCGAGGCCGTGCAGCAGACCCTCAACGACAAGCGCAGCTGGGCCCACGGCGGCGCCCGTACCTTCGAGCGGGTCTCCTCCGGCAAGCCCGACTTCGTGATCACGCTGGCCAGCCCCGGCACCACGGCGAAGTGGTGTGCCAAGTCGGGCCTGGACACCACGGAGGACAACGTTTCCTGCGACTCGGCCGCGACCGAACGCGTCATGATCAATGCGTACCGGTGGGCTCAGGGAAGCAAGACGTACGGTGACCGGATCCATGCGTACCGGCAAATGTTGATCAATCATGAGGTCGGCCACCGGCTCGGCCACGGACACGTCAGCTGCCAGAAGGACGGCGAGCTCGCGCCCGTCATGCAGCAGCAGACCAAGTTCCTGGACCACGACGGAATCCACTGCCGGCCCAATCCCTGGCCCTACCCCGCTAGTTGACAGACGCCCCTTGCGTCACATTGACATCAGCCGCATGGTCGTCCATATTTCTGCCCATGTGGTCTAGTCATGCCGTCCGGAGGAGCGCCGCCATCGAGCTGGCGCTCATCGGCGTGACCGCGCTCTGCGTAGCCGACATCCACTGTCGCTGACGCCGCCTCCCCGGCGTTCGCGTCGCGACCCCTTTCTCCCTTCCGTCCGTGACCGCGTCACGGATTTTTTCGACGACCCGACGCCGGGGCCGACGTCTGTCCGCAGACGTCTCACTCCTCGTCCACATGTCTCATCAGTCGAGAAACCCTCGACCAACCCCGCCACGTCACCCCGAGAGGTCGTCATTCCGATGCGTCAACCGTCCGTCATAGCGCGCCGCGTGGCAGCGGCATCCGTCAGCCTGGTCGTGGCAGCGGGCGCCGCCGCCTGCGGCCCGAAGGACAACGATGCCAAGGGTTCCGGTGGCGACTCCACGCCCCACAAGGGCGGCACGCTCACGGTCCTGAACTCGCAGCCGCAGTCCGACTTCGACCCGGCGCGCCTGTACACCTCCGGGGGCGGGAACGTTCCCTCGCTGGTCTTCCGCACCCTCACCACGCGCAACCGCGAGAACGGCGCGGCCGGCGCCAAGGTCGTCCCCGACCTCGCCACCGACACCGGGCGCCCCAACAAGGACGCGACCGTGTGGACGTACACCCTGAAGAAGGGCCTGAAGTACGAGGACGGCTCGCCGATCACCTCGGCCGACATCAAGTACGGCATCGAGCGCTCCTTCGCCCCCGAACTCTCCGGCGGCGCCCCCTACCTGCGGGACTGGCTGGTCGGCGCCGCCGACTACCAGGGGCCGTACAAGGACAAGAAGGGCCTGTCCGCGATCGAGACGCCGGACTCCCGGACGATCGTCTTCCACCTGAACAAGCCCGAGGGCGAGTTCCCGTACCTCGCCACCCAGACGCAGTTCGCCCCGGTCCCCCGGAGCAAGGACACGGGCACCAAGTACGAGTCGCACCCGGTCTCGTCCGGCCCGTACAAGGTCGTCAAGAACGAGAACGACGGCGAGCACCTCGTCCTGGAGCGCAACACGCAGTGGTCGGCGGCGACCGACGAGGAGCGCAAGGCGTACCCAGACCGGATCGACGTGCGTTCCGGCCTGGACTCCTCGGTGATCAACCAGCGGCTGTCCGCGTCCCAGGGCGCGGACGCCGCCGCCGTCACCACGGACACCAACCTCGGCCCGGCCGAACTCGCCAAGGTGACCGGCGACAAGGAGCTGGCCGCGCGCGTGGGCACCGGCCACTTCGGCTACACGAACTACCTCGCCTTCAACCCGAAGGTGAAGCCGTTCGACAACCCCAAGGTGCGCCAGGCGGTCGCCTACGCCATCGACCGGTCCTCCGTGGTCAACGCGGCCGGCGGCAGCGCCCTCGCCGAGCCCGCCACCACCTTCCTGCCGAACCAGAAGTCCTTCGGCTACACGCCGTACGACCCGTTCCCGGCGGGCAAGTCCGGCAACCCGGCGAAGGCCAGGGAACTGCTGAAGCAGGCCGGCTACTCCAGCGGTCTCACCATCACGCTGACCCACTCCAACAGCAAGGACTTCGAGACCAGCCCGGAGATCGCCACCGCCGTCCAGGACGCGCTCAAGAAGGCGGGCATCACGGTCAAGCTCCAGGGTCTGGAGGAGAACGACTACCGGGACAAGATCCACAGCGTGAAGACCGAGCCCGGTCTCTTCCTCGCCCGCTGGGGTGCCGACTGGCCCTCCGGCGGTCCCTTCCTCGCCCCCATCTTCGACGGCCGGCAGATCGTCAAGGATGGAGCGAACTTCAACACGGGCCAGCTCAACGACAAGTCGGTCAATGACGAGATTGACGCGATCAACAAGTTGACCGACCTTGACGCCGCCGCCCAGCGCTGGGGCGCCCTGGACAAGAAGATCGGCGAGCAGGCCCTGGTCGTGCCGCTGTTCCACCCGGTCTACAAGCGCCTGTACGGCAAGGACGTCAAGAACATCGTCATCAGCGACTGGACCGGCGTCCTGGACATCTCCCAGGTCTCGGTGAAGTAGCGCCGTGAGCGAGGCACTTGCCGTCGTCGAGACCGCCGGGACGGGCACCCCCGTCCCGGCGGTCTCGGGGGCACGTCAGTTCTGGCGGCGGCTGCGGGCGCAGCGCGCCGCCCTGGTCGCCGCGGCGGTCGTCGCGCTGCTCGTCCTGGTCGCGCTCGCCGCGCCGCTGCTCACCGCGCTGGAGGGCCAGGACCCCACCACCTACCACCCGACCCTGATCGACTCCGCGCGCGGGGGCGTGCCCATCGGCTCCTTCGGCGGCGCCGGCGCCGACCACTGGCTGGGCGTCGAACCGCAGACCGGACGGGACATGTTCGCCCGGCTCGTCTACGGAGCCCGGGTGTCGCTGGGCGTCGCGCTCGCGGCGACGGTGGTCCAGATCGCCATCGGGGTCACGGTCGGCGTGGCCGCCGCGCTCGGCAACCGATGGATTGATCAACTGTTGAGCCGGGCCACGGACATCATCGTCTCGATGCCCTTGATGATCATGTCGTTGGCGCTGCTGGCCATCGTGCCCTCCAGCTTCCCCCGGCCGGTCCTGGTCACCCTGGTGATCGGCCTGATCGCCTGGGGCACCATCGCGAAGATCGTACGGGCCCAGACCCTCTCCCTGAAGGGCCTCGACTACGTCTCCGCCGCCCGGCTGAGCGGCTGGGGCGCCTGGCGGATCGCGCGCCGCGAACTCCTGCCCGGCCTCGCCGCGCCCGTCATCACGTACGCCGCGCTGCTGGTGCCCGCGAACATCTCCGTCGAGGCCGCGCTGTCCTTCCTCGGCGTCGGCGTGAAGCCGCCCACCCCGTCCTGGGGCCAGATGCTGACCGCCGCGGACGTCTGGTACCAGGCGGCCCCCCAGTACCTGCTGCTGCCGGCCGGCGCCTTGTTCGTCACCGTTCTCGCCCTCACCGTCCTCGGCGACGGCGTGCGCACCGCCCTCGACCCGCGCGCCGCCTCCCGCCTGCGCGTCGGCACCGGCCGCAAGGACACCACCGGGACCGGGAACGCGCCCGAGAACGCGACTGCGAAGGCACCCGAGAACGCGACCGACGGCTCGACCCGAGGGGCGGCCCGGAGCGCGAACGAGAAGGAGGCCTCCGCATGAGCGGCTTCGGCGGATTCCTGCTGCGCCGTGCCGTCGGCGCGGTCGTCACCCTGCTCGCCATCTCGGTGATCGTCTACGTCGTCTTCTACGTCACCCCCGGCAACGTCGCCCAGATCACCTGCGGCCCGCGCTGCTCTCCGGAACAGGTGCACCAGGTCGCCGAGCAGCTCAAGCTGGGCGACCCCCTCTACCTGCGCTACTGGCACTTCCTCCAGGGACTGTTCGTCGGCCAGGACTTCTCCACGGGCACCTCCGTCGAGCACTGCGCCGCGCCCTGCCTGGGGCAGTCGTACCAGACCGACCAGCAGGTGCTGGACATCATCCTGACGAAGCTGCCGGTCAGTGTGTCGCTGGTCCTCGGCGCCATGGTGCTGTGGCTCCTCCTCGGCATCGGCACCGGTGTGCTGTCCGCCTGGCGACGCGGCCGGGTCTCCGAGCGCGTGCTGACCGCCGTCACCCTCGCGGGTATGGCCACGCCCGTCTTCGTCATCGGCCTCGTGCTGATGATCGTCGTCTGCGGCCAACTGCAACTGCTGCCCTTCCCGCAGTACGTGAACTTCTCGGACGACCCCGAGCAGTGGGCGTGGAACCTCCTGCTGCCCTGGCTCTCGCTCGCCCTGATCGAGGCGGCGGCCTTCGCCCGCCTCACCCGCGCGGCCATGCTGGAGACCCTCGCCGAGGACCACATCCGCACCTTCCGCGCGTACGGCGTCGCGGAGCGCTCCGTCGTCGGCCGGCACGCCCTGCGCGGCGCCCTCGCGCCCGTGATCGCGCTGAACGCCAACAACGTGGGCTCCGCGGTCGGCGGCGCCGTCCTCACCGAGACCCTCTTCGGCCTCCCCGGCATCGGCCAGGAGCTGGTGCACGCGGTGAAGGTCGTCGACCTGCCGGTGGTCGTCGGCATGGTCCTGGTGACCGGCTTCTTCGTGGTCCTCGCCAACGCCGTCGCGGACGTCCTGTACGCGGTGGCCGACCGACGGGTGGTACTCGCATGAGCCTGGTGGAAGCGGCGGACACGAGCGTGGACGCGGCGGACAACAGCCTGGTGGACGTGACGGACCTGACCGTCGAGTTCGGCGCCCTGCGCGCCGTCGACGGGCTCTCCTTCCGCCTGGCGAAGGGCGCCGCCCTGGCCCTGGTCGGCGAGTCCGGCTCCGGCAAGTCCACGGTCGCGGGCGCCCTGCTGGGCCTGCACCGGGGCACCGGAGCCCGGGTCGGCGGCTCGGTGCGGGTGGCCGGCACCGACGTACAGGCGGCCTCCGACGAGGAGCTGCGCCGGCTGCGCGGCGCCAAGGCCGCCATGGTCTTCCAGGACCCGCTGTCCTCGCTCGACCCGTACTACGCCATCGGCGACCAGATCGCCGAGGTCTACCGCGTCCACACGCGCGTGTCGCGCCGTGCCGCACGCGCGCGTGCCGTCGAGGTGCTGGAGCGGGTGGGGATCCCGGACGCGGCACGGCGGTCCCGGTCCCGGCCGCACGAGTTCAGCGGCGGCATGCGCCAGCGCGCCCTCATCGCCATGGCCCTCGCCTGCGCGCCCGACCTGCTGATCGCCGACGAGCCGACCACCGCCCTCGACGTCACCGTCCAGGCCCAGATCCTCGACCTGCTGCACGGGCTGCGCGAGGAGACCGGCATGGGCCTGCTGCTCGTCACCCACGACGTGGGCGTGGCCGCCGAGAGCGTGGACGACGTCCTCGTCATGCGGCAGGGCCGGGCCGTCGAGCGCGGCCCGGTGGGCGCGATCCTCGCGGCACCCGCCGAGCCCTACACCCGGGAGCTCCTCGACGCCGTCCCGCGCGTGGACGCCCGCCGCACCGGCTCCCCGGCCGGCGACGAGGTCGTGCTGGAGGCCACCGGCGTACGGCGCGAGTTCGGGCGCGGCAAGCGGGCGTTCGCGGCCGTGGACGACGTCTCGGTGACCGTCCGGCGCGGGGAGACCCTCGGCGTGGTCGGCGAGAGCGGCAGCGGCAAGACCACGCTCGGCCGCATGCTCGTCGGCCTGCTGGAGCCGACCGCCGGGGAGATCCGCTACGAAGGGCGCCCGCACACCGGCGTGAACCCGTCCGTCCAGATGGTCTTCCAGGACCCCGTCTCCTCCCTCAACCCGCGCCGCAGCGTGGGCGAGTCCATCGCCGACCCGCTCCGCGCGCGCGGCGAACGGGACGAGGCGCGCATCCGGGGGCGTGTGACCGAACTGCTGGAGCGCGTGGGGCTCGAAGGGGCGCACTACGACCGGTACCCGCACGAGTTCAGCGGCGGACAGCGCCAGCGGATCGGCATCGCGCGGGCGCTCGCCGCGGAGCCGCGCGCCATCGTCTGCGACGAGCCCGTCTCCGCGCTGGACGTCACCACGCAGGCGCAGGTGGTCGCCCTGCTCGGCGAACTCCAGCGAGAGCTCGGCCTCGCGCTGGTGTTCATCGCGCACGACCTCGCCGTCGTCCGCCAGGTCAGCGACCGGGTCGCGGTGATGCGGCGCGGCCGGCTCGTCGAGTACGGGGCCGCCGACGAGGTGTACGACAGCCCGCGCGAGCCGTACACCAAGCAGCTCCTAGCCGCCGTACCCGCGCTCGACCCGGAACTGGCGGCCCGGCGGCGCGCCGCCCGGCGCGAACCGGCAGCGGTGTAGCGGGGCGGCGTAACGTTTCGCGCTCGGGTGATCACTGTCTGATCCCTTAGCGCGACGGAACGCGACCCGCACGCGAAAGTTACGACCGTTCACCCCTTTTGGTGGTGCGACGGACAACCGTCCGTCGCACCACCGCCTTGTCCCCTTACGTTCGTCCCGCTGCGAGCCGCCAGGACAACGGCGGCTCCCCAGACGGGAGATCGGGGGTGCACACGTGCGCATAGGACTGGTTACCGAGGGTGGCTACCCCTATGTGGGCGGTGACGCCATGCTCTGGTGCGACCGGCTCGTGCACGGGCTCGACCAGCACGAGTTCGACGTCTACGCGCTCAGCCGCGGCCGGCACCAGGAGACCGAGGGCTTGGTCCCGCTCCCACCGCAGGTCGGCCGGGTGCGTACAGCGCCGCTGTGGACGGCCGCGGACGACGGGGTCACGTACGGGCGACGCGCACGCCGGCGCTTCGCCGAGTACTACGGGGAGCTGGTGGCGGCGGTGTGCGCCGGGGCCGGGACCGAGCGCACGGGGAGCGCCCGGGCCGGGGTCGGGTCCGCGCGCGCGTCGGAGATCCGGTCACAGGACGCTCCCGCCGTTCTGGCGGACCGTTTCGGCAGCGCCCTGTACGCGCTCGCCGAACTCGCCCGCGAGGAGGGCGGACTCGTCGCAGCCCTGCGTTCCGACGCGGCCGTGCGCACACTGGAGCGCGCCTGCCGCGCCCCTCGCGCGCTGCGCACGGCGCGCGAGGCGCGCGTACCCGATCTGCTCACCGTCACCGCGCACCTGGAACGCGCCCTGCGCCCCCTCTCCCTCGACTGGTACGGCGACGACGCCCTCGGCGGGGCCGACCTGTGCCACGCCACCTCGGGCGGCCCGGCCGCCCTCTGCGGCCTCCTCGCCCGGCACTTCTCCGGGGTGCCGCTACTGGTCACCGAATACGGCGTGCACCTCCGCTCGCACTACCTGACCCTCGGCCCCGACGCCGCCACCCCCTCCGTACGCGCCCTCCTCGGCGCCTTCCACGGCCGGCTCGCCGCCGAGGTCTACCGGGGAGCCGAGATCCTCACCCCGGGCAACGCCCACGCCCGCCGCTGGCAGGAACGGTGCGGCGCCGACCGCACCCGGATCCGCACCGTGTACCCGGGCATGGCGGCCGACCGGTTCACGGAGGCCGGCGAGTCCCCGGACCGTGCCGACCCGCACACCCTGGTCTGGGTGGGGCGCGTGGATCCCGCCAAGGACCTGGTGTCGCTGCTGCACGCCTTCGCGGAGGTGCGCAAGGAGGAGCCCGAGGCCCGGCTGCGGATCGTCGGCGCGCCCTCCGGTGCCGAGGGCGAGGCGTACCTGGGGCACTGCCGCGCGCTCGCCGCGCAGCTGTTCCCGGACGAGGCGGAGGGCGCGCACGCCGTGGGCGACAACCCCGTCTCCTTCGAGGAGATCGGCGCCCCCGACGCCCCGACGCTGCCCGACGCGTACGCCGCCGGAGCGGTCGTCGTCCTCTCCAGCGTCGTGGAGGGCTTCCCGATCAGTCTCGTCGAGGCGATGTTCTGCGGCCGGGCCACCGTGTCCACGGACGTGGGCGCGGTGGTGGAGGTCATCGGCGGCACGGGACTGGTCGTGCCCCCGCGCAACCCCAGGGCGCTCGCCGAGGCGTGCGTGGCGCTGCTGCGCGACCCCGAACGCCGTGAGCGCCTCGGTGCCGCGGCGCGCGCCCGGGCGCTCGAACTGTTCACCGTCGAGCGGAACATCACGGCATTTCACGGCATTTACCTGGAGATCGTTTCGCACTGCCCGGTCCGCCGGGTGGTCCTGGACGAGTCCGGGGACCCCCTGCCGTTCGCCGCCCCCGCCGAGTCCCACGTCCCCGGCCACTGGACCGGCCCCACACCCCGCGCCCTTCCCCGCTCCCTCCCCACCTGGGCCACGAACGCCCCGGTCCGAGCGACCCCGCTGGCCACGGAGGGCGCCCGATGAGCGAGCTGGACGCTCGTCCGACGGAGGGGCCGGTCACCGGCCCGGCGGGTGGGCCGGGCGATGCCGACTCCGTCAGCGAAGGCGACGCGCCGGACTGGACCGAGCCGATCGGAGCGGACCGGCCGGGGACGCCGAGCGGAGCCGGACCGTGGGACACACGGTCGGGGGAGTGGCTGACGGGCGTGCCCGACGCGCGTCCCGCACAAGCCGGCGAGCGTTCCCCACAAGCCGTGGCGTCGTCGTGCGCCCCTGCTGGGCAGCCCTCCCCCTTACCGGCCGCCCCTGCGGGGCAGCCCTCCGGACCACCGGCCGTCTCCGCCTGGCAGCTCTCCGCGCACGGCCCCGACACTCCGCTCGCCCCGACCGCACCTGCCCGCCACCGCGACTCGTCCCCGCCCGTACCGGAGGCGGGGCAGGGGGAGGGTGCCCGGCGGCGGTGGGCCCCCGCGCCCCGCCGGGGGTCCGTCGACCCGGTGAAGTCCCTGCTGCACCGGCACCGGGAACTGTGCGAGCGGGCCGTGGACCCATTGGAGATCGCCGCGGGGCTGGAGGCGCACGGCCTCACCGACCGCGCCGCCGCCCGCTTCCGGCACCGTGACGTCTTCTCGCTCGCCGAAGAGCTCTACGCGCGCGTGCCGCGCACCGCCGAGCCGCGCCCGGAACCCGAGCCCGTACCGGTGCCCCGCGTCCGCGCCGGCTGGGTCCTGCTCTCCCTCCTGCCCGGAGCGCTCGCAGCGGCCACGGTGACCGGACTGCGCCTCACCCAGGGGCACCCCCGCCAGTCGGTGGCACTCGGTGGCCTCCTCGCCGTCGCCCTCGCCACGCGCGCGGCCCTGCGTCGCGGCCCGCTCGCCGGCCCGCCCGGCACACGCGCGTGGGGCACCACGGTCGGCACGCGCGCGGGGACGCTCTGGCTGCTCGGATACGCCCTCCTCGGCAACGGCCTCCTCCACTCCGTCCTGACCGGCGGCCCCGACACCCCGCCCACCATGGCCCCGGACGGCCCCTGGCCCACGGCCACCGCGCCCGTCCTGGCCCTCCTGCTGTCCTGCGCCCCGGCGGCCTGGTCCGCCCACCTCCTCGCCGCCGGCGCCCGCCGCAGGCTCGCCCGCAGCCGGGACCTGGAGGACTTCACGGCAGCCGCGAGACCCCTGCTGCTCGGCGCGCTCGCCGTCTTCCTGGGCGCCCTCGCCGCACTGCTCGCGCTCTGCGGCACCCTCCTGCACGCACCCGCGGCCTACCCGCAGGCCCTCACCCTGGGCGCCCTGCTGCTGCTCGCCCGCCTGCTCACCACGCACCGCCACCGGCACGCCCCCGCCCTCGCGCTGGGCGCCGCCGTGGCCACGGAGGCGGCGGCCCTGGCGCTGCCCCTGGCCGGCCGGCTGCCCGGCTGCGCCTTCCTGGCGGCCCCCGTGGAGACCCTCGTCGCCGCCTGGGGTGAGACCGCCGTACCGGCCCTCGCCTGCGGCACCGCCGCCCTCGCCCTGCTCCGGCACGCCGGCCGCACCCTCACCCGGGCATCGGCCCACGCGCCGACGGGAGCACCCGAATGAACCTTCCGCCACCGGCCCGACGCACCGCCGGAGGCCACCGCACGACCCCTGAAGGAGAACACCAGATGACCACCTCCCGACCCGGAGCGTCCGGAACCCCCGGAACCACCGGAGCGCCCGGCGCAGCCGAAGGAGCCGTCGAGACGGCCGGTACCACCGGCGCGCACACCCCGGGAGCCGCCCGATGAGGGTCCTGCTGATCGGAGCCAACGGATTCATCGGCCGCTTCGTCGCCGACCGCCTGCTCGCCGACCCGGCCGTCCAGCTCACCGCGCTCGGCCGCGGCGACGACGCCGACGTCCGCTTCGACCTCGCCACCGGCAGCCCGGGCGCGCTCACCCGCTTCCTCGACGCGGTCCACCCCGGAGTCGTCATCAACTGCGCCGGCGCCACGCGCGGGGGCGCCCGCGACCTCACCCGGCACAACACGGTCGCCGTGGCCACCGTCTGCGAGGCCCTGCGCCGCAGCGGCTGCGGCGCCCGCCTGGTGCAGATCGGCTGCGGTTCCGAGTACGGCCCCAGCCAGCCCGGTTCCTCCACGGCCGAGGACGCCGTGCCGCGCCCCGGCGGCCCGTACGGCGTCAGCAAGCTCGCCGCGACCGAACTGGTCCTCGGCTCCGGCCTGGACGCCGTCGTGCTGCGGGTGTTCTCCCCGGCCGGCCCCGGCACCCCCGCCGGCTCCCCGCTCGGCCGGCTCGCCGAGGCCATGCGCCGCGCCATGCAGTCCCACGACGGCGAACTCAAGCTCGGCGGCCTCGGCGTCCAGCGCGACTTCGTCGACGTCCGCGATGTGGCCCGGGCCGTGCACGCCGCCTCGCTCTCCGCCGCGCAGGGCGTGATCAACATCGGCTCCGGCCGCGCCGTCCGGCTCAGAGACGCCGCCGCCGTCCTCGCGCGCGTGGCCGGGTACGGCGGCGCCCTCCACGAACTGGACGCCCCTCCCGGGCCGCTGCGCAGTGCCATCGGGCACCCCCGCGCCGACTCCGAGCACGCGGTCCCGGTGGCGTACCCGTACCCGGACGGCTGCGGCAGCTGGCAGCAGGCCGATGTGCGCACCGCCCGCGACCGGCTCGGCTGGCGGCCCCGGATCAACCTCGAAGAATCCCTGGCCGACATCTGGATGGAGGCGGCATGCCGCATCTGACCAGCACCGCGGCGGGCGCCACCAGCACGGGCGTCCGCACCGGCCTCGGCGTCCCCGGCTACGCCCACCCGCTCGTCGCCCCGGCCCAGTGGGCGGAGCTCGCCCGCCCCGGCACACCGCTGGACTGGGTGGTCCTCGACGTCGCCGCCGGCCCCGGCACCCGCCCCGACCCGCACTGCCTGGAAGCCGCGGGCCGGCTCCGCGCCGCCGGCGTCCGCGTCCTCGGCCACCTGGACCTCACCTACGGCGCCCGCGGCTTCGGCGACCTGCTCTCCGACGCCCACCGCCACCTCGACTGGTACGGCGTCGACGGCTTCCTGCTGGACCGCTGCCCCACCGAGCGCACCGCGCTCCCCGAGGTGCGCCGCGCGATCACCACGCTCCGCGCGATCAGTGACACCGCCCACATCGTCCTCGGTCACGGCCGGCACCCGCACCCCGGCTACGCCGAGAACGCCGACCAACTGGTGACCTTCTGCGGCCCCTGGTCCGACTACCGCTGGTCGCAGGCGGCCGAGTGGACCGCCGACTACCCGCCCGACCGCTTCTGCCACTTCGTGCACGGCGTGCCGCGCGGCCACCTGGACGAGGCACTGCGGATCGCCCGCTGGCAGGGGGCGGGCACGATCTACTTCACGGACCGTACGGACAGGGACGGTCGCGTGGACCCCTGGGAGACCATGCCCGGCTACTGGGACGACATCGTCTCGCGGGTCGGAACAGGTGTCTCGGAATGAAGAAGGCCGTGGCAGTGTTACGAGGAGAACAACTGTAGTGATCGACCGACCAACGGAGTCCCCGTGTCGCTGCCACCCCTGGTCGAGCCAGCTCCTGAGCTCACCGTAGACGAGGTCCGCAGGTACTCCCGCCACCTGATCATCCCCGACGTGGGCATGGACGGGCAGAAGCGGCTGAAGAACGCCAAGGTGCTCTGTGTGGGTGCGGGCGGCCTGGGCTCGCCGGCGCTGATGTACCTGGCCGCCGCGGGCGTGGGCACCCTTGGCATCGTGGAGTTCGACGAGGTCGACGAGTCGAACCTGCAGCGCCAGATCATCCACAGCCAGTCCGACATCGGCCGTTCCAAGGCCGAGTCCGCGCGCGACAGCGTCAAGGGCATCAACCCGTACGTGAACGTGATCCTTCACGAGGAGCGGCTCGAAGCCGACAACGTGATGGACATCTTCAGCCAGTACGACCTGATCGTCGACGGCACCGACAACTTCGCGACCCGCTACCTGGTCAACGACGCGTGCGTGCTGCTCAACAAGCCGTACGTGTGGGGCTCGATCTACCGCTTCGACGGCCAGGCCTCGGTGTTCTGGTCCGAGCACGGCCCCTGCTACCGCTGCCTCTACCCGGAGCCCCCGCCCCCCGGCATGGTCCCCTCCTGCGCCGAGGGCGGCGTGCTGGGCGTGCTGTGTGCGTCCATCGGCTCCATCCAGGTCACCGAGGCGATCAAGGTCCTCACCGGCACCGGTGAGCCGCTGGTCGGCCGGCTGATGATCTACGACGCCCTGGAGATGCAGTACCGCCAGGTCAAGGTCCGCAAGGACCCCGACTGCGCGGTCTGCGGCGAGAACCCGACGGTCACCGAGCTCATCGACTACGAGGCCTTCTGCGGCGTCGTCTCCGAGGAGGCCCAGGCGGCGGCGGCCGACTCCACGATCACTCCGAAGCAGCTCAAGGAGTGGATCGACGACGGCGAGAACATCGAGATCATCGACGTCCGCGAGCAGAACGAGTACGAGATCGTCTCCATCCCGGGCGCCAAGCTGATCCCCAAGAACGAGTTCCTCATGGGCACCGCCCTGGAGAGCCTGCCGCAGGACAAGAAGATCGTCCTGCACTGCAAGACGGGTGTCCGCAGTGCGGAAGTCCTCGCGGTCCTGAAGTCCGCGGGCTTCTCCGACGCGGTCCACGTCGGCGGCGGCGTCATCGGCTGGGTCAACCAGATCGAGCCGGAGAAGCCGGTCTACTGAGCCGGTGACCCGGTGTGCGTGGCGGGGGCTTCGGGTGCGTACGGCGCCCGGAGCCCCCGTTCGCGTCAGGAGCAGACCTTGCCGTCCTTCGGCACCGTCCCGTTCAGCAGGTAGGCGTCCACCGTCGAGTCGACGCAGTCGCTCCCGTTGCCGTACGCCCCATGTCCCTCGCCCTTCCAGGTGAGTTCGACGCCCACGCCCCGGCCCAGTTCGTCGGCCATTCTGCGGGCGCCCTCGTACGGGGTGGCCGGGTCGCCGGTGTTGCCGACCAGCAGGATCGGCGCCGCGCCCGGTGCGCTGACCTCCGGGGTCTCGTACTGGCCCGGCACCGGCCAGTCGTGGCACCAGCCCGCCGTGTCCCAGCCGAGGAAGTCCCCGAACACCGGCGATATCCGCCGGAACTCCGCCAGTCGCCGCTTCGTCTCGGCGAGCGTGGGCCGCTGTTCGTCGTCCAGGCACGATATGACCCGCTGGGAGTGGGTCGTCGTGCCGTAGCGGCCCGAGGCGTCCCGGTCGTTGTACTCGTCGGCGAGCGCCAGCAGCCCCGAACCGTCGCCCCGCTGCGCCGACGTGAGGGCGTCGGTCAGCCGCGGCCACAGCGACTCGCTGTACAGCGGCAGGATGATCCCGGTGACCGCGAGCGTCTGGGTGAGCTTCCGGCCGGACGACGTCGGCAGCGGTTCGGCGTCGATCCGTGTCAGCAGGTCGGCCACCTTCCGGGAACCCTGTTCCGGGTCCTGGCCGGTGGACTTGAGGTAGTCGTCCAGGGCCCGCTGGAAGCCGCGTGCCTGGTTCTCGGCGTGGCCCACCGTGTCCGCGGTCGGGTCGACCACCGCGTCGAGGACCAGCCTGCCCACCCGCTTCGGGAACAGGTGGGCGTAGACACCGCCGAGTTCGGTGCCGTAGGAGATGCCGAAGTAGTGCAGCTTGTCGTCGCCGAGGACCTGGCGCATCAGGTCCATGTCGCGGGCGGTGTCGGTGGTGGACACATGGGCCAGCAGCGGGCCGGCGGCCTTCCGGCAGCCCTTGCCGAAGTCGGTGGCGTCCTGGAGGTAGGCCTTCTCCTCGGCCGGGGTGTCCGGTGTGGCGTCCAGGGACTCGGCGGCCTGGATCTCCCGGTCGCCGCGGCAGCGGACACCCCCGCTCGCGCCGACCCCTCGGGGATCCCAGCTCACCAGGTCGTAGCGCTTGTGGAGGGACGAGACGGAGGCCTCGAAGTACGGCATCGTCGACACGCCCGATCCGCCCGGGCCGCCGAAGTTGAACAGCAGCGAGCCGATGCGGTCACCCCCGGTCGCCCGCGCGCGGACGAGGGCGAGCCCGATCGTCCTGCCGTCCGGCCGGGACCAGTCCAGCGGCACCTTGAGCGTCGCGCACCGCCAGGCGTCGCCCGGCGGGGACGAGGTTCCGGTGGCCTCGCAGCGGTGCCAGCCGAGGCGCTGGGAGGTGAGGGAGGCCGGAAGGCCGGCCGGCGCCGACGCGGTCGTGGAGGGCGACACCGACGGGGGAGCCGAGCCCGTGCCCTTGCCCTCGTCCCTGCTCCCGCCCCCGTCGGACGAGCCCCCGCATCCGGCCAGCAGCAACCCCGCCGCCAGCGCGGCCGTCCACCGCAGGAATCGCATCATGCGCACCCCCCTGACAGGCCCGCCGCATCGTGCCGCGCCGGGCGTTCAGGCCATCGTAGGCGCCCCGGGCTCGGCCTGCGTGGGCCTGTGGATAACCCTCTGACCTGCGGTTTCGCCTACTTTGAGGTGCTGCTGTTGTCAGAGGTCCGTCAGGCGCAGACCGTGTTGGCCTTCGGCGGCCTGCCGTCCAGCAGGTAGCCGTTCACCGCGTTCTGCACGCACGTGTTCTTGCTGTCGTACGCGCCGTGCCCCTGGCCCTTGTACGTCAGCTCGATGCCGACTCCCTTGCCGAGCGCCTCCACCATCTTCCGCGCGCCCTCGTACGGGGTGGCCGGGTCGCCGGTGTTGCCGACGACGAGGATGGGCGCCGCACCCGGGGCGCTGACGTCGGGATGGTCGGCCGCGCCCGGCACCGCCCAGTCCGTGCAGCTGACCATGCCCCAGGCCAGGAAGTCGCCGAACAGCGGGGAGGCGGCGCGGAACTCGGGCAGCCTCCGCTGGACGTAGTCCGCGGTGTACCGGGGCTTCTCGTCGGAGCAGTTGATGGCGGTGTTCGCCGCGGTGAGGTTGCTGTACTCGCCGTTCTCGTTGCGGCCGTTCATCGAGTCGGAGAGCAGCATGAGGATCTTGCCGTCGCCGTCGTAGGCCTGCTCAAGACCCTCGGTGAGGTACTCCCAGAAGTCCTTCGAGTACAGGGACTGCGCGATGCCGTTGGTGGCGGCGGTCTGCGTCAGCTGACGCGGGAAGATGCCCGGGATCGGCTTCTTCTCCAGGTCGGCGAGGAGATGCGCGATGCGGTCCTTCACCTCCTGCTCGGTGCTGCCGATCGGGCACTCCTCGACCTTCGAGGTGCAGTCCCTGGCGAAGTTGTCGAGCGCGAGCTGGAACCCCCTGGCCTGTCCGAGCGCGCCCTCCTCCGGGGTCTGCGTGGGGTCCACGACCGCGTCCAGGACGGCCCGGCCGACGTGCTTGGGGAACAGGTGGGCGTAGACACCGCCGAGTTCGGTGCCGTAGGAGATGCCGAAGTAGTGCAGCTTGTCGTCGCCGAGGACCTGGCGCATCAGGTCCATGTCGCGGGCCGCGTCCGTGGTGCGCACATGCGGCAGGATCTTCCTGGAGTTCTTCTCACAGGCCGCGTTGAACTGCCTGGTGCGGTCCAGGAGCTGGACCTGCTCGGCACGGTCGTCCGGGGTCGCGTCCTGCTGGAAGTACTCGTCCAGCTGGGCGTCGCTCTCGCACTCCACCGGTGCGCTGCGGCCGACCCCCCGCGGGTCGAAGCTGACCAGGTCGTAGCGGGTGCGCAGGGCCGCGTAGTCCGCACCGAACGCGGGCAGCGTGGTCACACCGCTGCCGCCCGGGCCGCCGAAGTTGAACACGAGCGAGCCGATCCGCCTGCTCGCGGGCCCACTGGCCTGGGCGCGGATCAGGGCGATGCCGATCGTGTCGCCCTTCGGCCTGCTCCAGTCCAGCGGCGCCTGCATGGTCGCGCACTGCCACTCCCCGCCGTTGGGCAGCGGCGAGGGAGGACTGCCGCCGCCTTCCGCCTCGGAGGGGGCCGGGCAGGACTTCCAGTCCAGCTTCTGCGCCGTGAGATCCCCGTCCTTGCCGCCGTCGCCGCATCCGGCCAGTACAGCGGAGAGCAGCACAGCGGTGGTGGTCAGCGCGGCGGCGCGCAGCCGGAACGGGTTCGCCATACTCCCATCGTGGGGGCGTGCACGCCGGGGCGCGCGGGACGCGGGCCGGAAGAGGTACACACCGGCGAGGCCGGGACCGCACCGGGCAGGCCCGCTTACAGGGCTCCCTTGCGGGTGAGGTGGTTGAAGGCCAGCCAGCCCGGCAGCACCGGCAGCCACAGGGTCAGCAGCCGGAACAGCAGGACGGCCGGCGCGGCGACTTCCTTGGGCAGGCCCACGGCGATCAGGCCGACGGTGAGGGTCGCCTCGACCGCGCCCACGCCGCCAGGGGTGGGCGCGGCGGAGCCGAGCGCGTTGCCGGCGAGGAAGACGACGGCGACGCTGGCGATGCTCAGCGACACCGATCCGTCGCCGAAGGCCCGGATGGAGGCGTCCAGGCACATCACGAAGCAGGCGGTCAGCAGGAGCATCCCGCCGATGCCGGTGATGAGCTTCTGGGGCCGTTGCAGCACGTCGAGCATCCGCGGCACGACACCGGCGAACAGCGACCTCACGCGCGTGACGACGAATTTCCGCAGGAACGGCACCGAGGTGACCACGAGGACCAGGACGGCCACGGTCAGCAGACCCGCGATGACCGTGCGGGACGGCGACAGCGACGGTGTCTTCTCGGTGCCGGTCAGATAGCCGAAGGACAGCAGCATCAGGATGTGACAGCCGAGCCCGAACAGCTGCGAGGCGCCGACGCTCGCCACCGCGAGCCCCGGACGTACGCCGGCGCGCTGGAGGAAGCGCGTGTTGAGGGCCACACCGCCGACCGCGGCCGGCGCCACGATCTTCACGAACGACCCGGCGACCTGCGCCGCCACGGTCCGCGGGAACGGCACCCGCTCCGGTACGAAGCCCAGCAGGGCCATCGCGGCGGCGACGTAGCTCAGCGCGGAGAACAGCACCGCGGCGATCACCCAGCCCCACTGGGCCTGGGCGAACAGCGTGGCGAACTCGATGTGGGTGAGCTGCGTCAGCAGGTAGTACGCGCCGATCGCACCGGCGATGAAGCTGATCAGGGTGCGCGGCCGGACCCGTTCCAGGCGGGCCGGTTCCACGGGGGCCTGGGGTCTGATCCGCAGCACCTGGTGCCGGATCTGGGTGAGCAGATCCTCCTCGCGGGCCTCTTCGAGGGCTTCGTCGATGGCCCGCTTCTCCGCGCGCTGCTCGGCGCGGACCGCCTTCTTGTCGGGCTTGTCGAGCCCGGGAGGGGCCGTCTCGGACGCCTCCTCCGCACGGGCCAGCTTGGCCTGCCGGGAGGCTTCGAGCACCGCTTCCCGTTCGCGCTGGGCCCGCTCCCTGGCCAGTCGGCGCAGCGTCGCGCGCGTGGAGCGCGTCAGCGCGATCGGCTGGAGCATCGGCAGGCAGTCGGCGACCGCGTCCGGGCCGAGGACCTTGACTGCCGAGGTCACCGCCCGTTCGGCACCCACCCGCAGGCCGAGCGTGGTGACCAGCTGGGCGATGTCCATGCGCAGCAGCAGATCGCCGGCCGCGATCTCGCCACCGCGCAGTTCGGTGAGGATCACCCTGCCGGAACGATCCACCAGGATCGCGTCTCCGGCCAGCCTGCGGTGCGCGATGCGCCGGGACTGCAGGGCCCGTACCTGGTGCCAGGTGTTGCGCAGCAGCTCGTCGGTGATGTCCTCGTCGGCGAGCGAGTCCAGGGTGCGCCCGCCGGTGTGCTCGTAGACGAGCATGACCGCGTCCGGGCCGAGTTCGGAGGTGGCGATGAGCTTGGGCGCGTTGGCGCCCGCCGCGATCGCCGCGTACGCCAGCAGCGCCTCCTGCTCCAGTGCCTGGCGCAGCGACTGGAGGCTGGAGCGGGTGGCGAAGCCGCGCAGGGTGAGATTGCGCCAGGCGCGGTAGAAGAAGCCCTGGGCCTGCTGTTCCCGGTCGACGACCGTGACGTCCAGCGGCGGGCCGTCCTCCAGGGAGACGAAGTAGCGCCGGCCCCGGTCGCCGTTCTCCGTCTCCACCACCTCTTCGCGGGCCGCGCCGACGGGATGGAAGCCGACGTGCCTCAGGCCCGCCATCAGCGTGTGGCCGGTCGGGCGGACATTGGGGGAGCCGACCGCGTACAGGGTGCCGTAGGCGATGGTCCAGCCGATCAGCACGGTCAGGATGATCGAGAAGGGGGTCGTGTAGCCGGTGACCAGCATCGAGAACGCGTCGAGCAGCAGCACGATCCACAGCACCGCGCGCCATCTGGGTCTGCGGGACATGCCGACGGCCGTCATGTAGGCGATCACGGGCGCCAGATAGCCGTGCACCGGGTCGGTCAGGGCGTGGATGTCGCCCGGTGAGGGCTGGGTGAGTGCCTCCTGGATCGAGTCCGGGGCGGCTTGGGCGACCCATAGGTCGGTGGCGAGCGTCACTCCGTGCGCCAGGACGGCCGCGAGGACGCCGTCGGCGATGCGCAGCCCGTCCCGTTTGATCAGCCGTTCGATCGCGAACGCGACCGGCACCAGCAGGATCGCGATGCTGGACGCCAGCCCCGCGATCTTGATCAGCAGGTCCGGGGCCTGCCCGGTGCCCTTGTTGATGTCCTGTTCGAGGCCCGAGGTGGTGCCGTGCGCGAACGCGGCGATCGCGAGAAGCACCACGATGCCGAGCAGGCCGACCAGGAGCCGCATCAGGTCGGAGGGACGGTGCACGCGCGCGGGGAGCAGCGGTTCGTCGCGCTCCACCTGCTCGGCGTGGGGGTCGTCGCCGGCGCACGGACGGTGCTCCGAGGCCGTGCTCCCGGGGACGTGCGCCGCCTCGGGGGCGGGCGGCCCCCCGGCGGCGTCCGCTCCGCCGTCGCCACGCGCGCGCGTGCCGTCGTCCCTGCGCTGACCAGCTTCTTCCTGACTGTGCCGGCCGGTGTCTTCCTGCTGCGCGCCGGTGCCGCCGTCGTCCGCGCGAGCGGGGCCGGGGCGCGCGGAGGCGTCAGGGGTGCCCGCCGCTCCTTCGGGGTGCACGCCCTGCTCCTTCATGGTCTCTTCGTGGTCTCGTATCACCAGTCACCGCCCGCACGATGGTGGCATGCCCCACCGACACTCACGGGCATCAGGGTGCGGATGCGCGGGCGCACAGTCTGCCCCAAGGACCGCGCGGGGGCGAGAGGACCGTTCCCCACGGCCCCCGCCGGAACGTCGGTGGGGTGCGGCAGGATGGGGTGGATGAGCGAGCAGAGCCCTCCCGAAGACGCCCGCGCGGAGTACGCGGACGCGCTGCCGGGGTACGCGGACGCACTGCCGGAATACGCCGAGCGGGTGCTGGACGTCGCCGAGCGGATTCCGCCGGGCCGGGTCATGACCTATGGCGATGTCGCGGAGTGGCTGGAGGAGGGCGGGCCGCGCCAGGTCGGCCGGGTGATGGCCCTCTACGGCGGCGCGGTCCCGTGGTGGCGTGTCGTACGCGCCGACGGCGTGCTGCTGCCCGGACACGAGCTGCGCGCGCTCGCCCACTACCGCGCGGAGGGCACCCCGCTGAAGCAGGCGGGCAGCAGCACCGAGGGCCATCTGCCGCGGCTCGACATGCGTCGGGCCCGATGGGACGGCGGCGCGGGTGCGGAGGGTCACACCTGACAGCTTCCGCCATCGGATGTCGCCGCGGGGAGCCTGTGGCCCGTTCGAGGGACATGGGGGACGTCCGTGGCATGCCGTACGTTCATGAGATGTGGGACGCGCGTGAACCGAGCGCCGCGAGGGAAGAAGCGGAAGCCCTGCTTCCATCCGGAGCGGCGGCGTAGCGTCGGCAGCACGTGTCCCCCTCATCCCGCGGCCACCGCCTCGCGCGCGTGACCGCCTGCCCGCCAGCACGACCACCAGGACCGGCACATCACGTGAGCTCCTCTTCCTCCACCAGGCGCCCGCCGCACCCACCGGTGCGGCAGGGGAGCCGTGGCGCTTACCGACTGGTCCGTACCCCTCCGGCCGTCGTGGACCCCCCTCGTCTGGACGCGGCACAGCGTGCCGTGGTTGACCACCGGACCGGACCACTCCTCGTCCTCGCCGGCCCCGGCACCGGCAAGACCACCACGCTGGTCGAGTCCGTGGCCGACCGGATCGCCCGGGGCGGCGACCCCGAGCGCATCCTGGTGCTCACGTTCAGCCGCAAGGCCGCCGTCGACCTGCGTGACCGCATGGCCCTGCGCATGGGCGCCGCCCGCGCCCCCAGGGCGACCACATTCCATTCGTACTGCTACGCGCTGGTCCGCGCCCACCAGGACAGCGGCCGGTTCACCGAGCCGCTGCGCCTGCTCTCCGGCCCGGAGCAGGACGTCACCGTCCGGGAGCTGCTCGCCGGCCAGCCGGAGCTGGAGCGGCTCGGCCTGACCCACGTGCGCTGGCCGGACGAACTGCGCGCCTGCCTGACCACGCGTGGCTTCGCCGACGAGGTCCGTGCCGTCCTCGCCCGCAGCCGGGAGCTGGGCCTCGGTCCGGAGGCCCTGGACGCCTTCGCCCGCCGCATCGGCCGCCCCGACTGGCGGGCGGCGGCCGCGTTCCTCGCCGAGTACCTCGACACCCTCGACCTCCAGGGCGTGCTGGACTACGCGGAACTGGTCCACCGCGCGGTCCTGTTCGCCCGCCGCCCGGAGACCGCGGCAGGGCTGGCGGCCCAGTACGACGCCGTGTACGTCGACGAGTACCAGGACACCGACCCCGCCCAGGTCCGGCTGCTGCACGCCCTGGCGGGCGGCGGGCGCACCCTGGTCGCCTTCGGCGACCCCGACCAGTCGATCTACGCCTTCCGGGGTGCCGACGTGAACGGCATCCTCGACTTCCCGGCCGCCTTCCGGTGCGCGGACGGCCGCCCCGCCCCCGTCGCGGTACTGCGCACCTCGCGCCGCTCCGGCGCCGCCCTGCTGGCCGCGACCCGCCTGATCACCCAGCGCATGCCGCTGTCCCGGCTGCCCGCCGAGAAGGTCCGCGCCCACCGGGAGCCGGCCGCCGTACGGGACGGCGGCCGGGTCGAGGTCCACACGTACCCGACGCCCGGCGCGGAAGTGGACAACATCGCGGACATCCTGCGCCGCGCGCACCTGGAGGACGGCGTCCCCTGGAGCGACATGGCCGTCCTGGTACGCGCGGGCTCTCGCCTCCCGGCCCTCCGCCGGGCCCTCACCGCCGCCGGCGTCCCCCTGGACATCGACGGTGACGAGCTGCCCCTGCGGCACGAGCCCGCGGTCGCACCGCTGCTCACGGCCCTCCGCGCGGTGGCCACGGCGGAGGCACGGAACCGCGACGAGGAGTCGGCCGGGGATCCGGAGAAGCGCGAACCGGCTGGTGAAGGAGCCGGCGGGGCGCCCAGCCATGCCGCCGGGGTACGCACTGAAGTGGGCGGGGTACGCACCGAAGCCGCCGCGGCAGGTACGGAGGCCGCCGAGGCACGCACGGAAGCCGCCGAGGCAGGTACGGAAGCCGGCGAGGAAGCCACCGAAGCTGCCGGCGGCCCCGCCCATGCCGCTGAAGAAGGCGCCGAAGCCCCCGCGGAACCGGCTCCGGACGCCTCCTGGCTGGACACCGAGACCGCTCTCACCCTGCTCACCTCGCCGCTCGCCGGGATGGACGCCGCCGACCTGCGCCGCCTCGGGCGTGCCCTGCGCGAGGAGGAACGGGCCGCCGGGAACCCCCTGCCGCCCCCGTCCGACGTACTCCTCGCGCGGGCGCTCGCCGAGCCCGAGCGCCTGGCCGTGCACGACCCGGCGTACGCGCGCGGGGCGCAGCGTCTCGGCGCGCTGCTCCGCAAGGCACGTGAGCGCCTCGCCGGCGGCGGTACGGCCGAGGAGGCGCTGTGGGACCTGTGGCAGGGCACACCGTGGCCCGGGCGCCTGGAGCGGGCCGCCCGGCGCGGTGGCGCGGCCGGCCGGAACGCCGACCGGGACTTGGACGCCGTGTGCGCGCTGTTCGCCACCGCCGCGCGCGCGGAGGAGCGCTTCGGAGGCCGCGGCGCGCTGAACTTCCTGGAGCAGATCGAGGCCGAGGACATAGCCGCCGACACGCTCGCCCGCCGCGCGGTACGCCCGGACGCCGTCCGCGTCATGACCGCGCACCGCGCCAAGGGCCTGGAGTGGCGGCTGGTCGTCGTCGCCGGCGTCCAGGAGGGACTCTGGCCCGACCTGCGGCGCCGCGGCTCGCTGCTGGAGGCCGACCGCATCGGCCGCGACGGACTCGCCGAGCCGCTCACCCCGGGCGCGCTGCTCGCCGAGGAGCGCCGTCTGTTCTACGTCGCCGCCACGCGCGCGCGTGACCGCCTCGTCGTCACCGCGGTGAAGGCACCGGCCGACGACGGCGACCAGCCGTCCCGGTTCCTCACCGAACTGGGCGTCGAGCCGAGGGACGTCACCGGGCGCCCGCGCCGGCCGCTGTCCGTCGCCGCGCTCGTCGCCGAACTGCGCGCGACCACGGTCGACCCGCGCGCGTCGGCCGTGCTGCGGGAGGCCGCCGCCCGCCGGCTCGCCCGGCTCGCCGCGCTCGCCGACGAGGACGGCCGCCCGCTGGCCCCGTCCGCACACCCCTACCGCTGGTGGGGCATGTTCGATCCGACCGAGAGCAAGGTGCCGCTGCGCCACAAGGACCAGCCCGTGGTGCTCTCCGGCAGCGCCCTCGACCAGCTCGCCAACACCTGCGCGTTGCAGTGGTTCCTGGGCCGCGAGGTGAAGGCGGACGCCCCCGCCACCACCGCGCAGGGCTTCGGCAACGTCGTCCACGTCCTCGCCGACGAGGTCGCCTCCGGCCGCACCCCCGCCGACCTCGACGTCCTCATGGAACGCCTGGACTCCGTGTGGAACGCGCTGGCCTTCGACGCGCCGTGGAAGTCGCGGCAGGAGAAGGACAACGCGCGCGTGGCGCTCGAACGCTTCCTGAACTGGCACGTGCTGGCCCGCGCGGGCCGGACCCCGGTGGCGAGCGAGCACGACTTCGACGTCACCCTCGAAGCGGGCGACTACCAGGTCCGCATCCGCGGCCAGATGGACCGCGTGGAGACGGACGCCGAGGGCCGCGCCTACGTGGTCGACTTCAAGACCGGCAAGCAGGCGCCCACCGCGGGCGAGGTGGAGCGCCACCCCCAGCTCGCCGTCTACCAGCTCGCCGTCCGCGAAGGCGCCGTCGACACGGCCTTCGACGGCGTACGCCCCGAGCCGGGCGGCGCGGAGCTGGTCCACCTCAGACAGGGCGCCGCCAAGCGGGACGGGGGCGACAGCCTGCCCAAGGTGCAGACCCAGGAGCCGCCCACGGGGGAGTGGGTCGGCGAGCTGCTGGCCACCGCCGCAGGAAAGGTCCTCGACGAGCGGTTCACGCCGAGCGCCGGCCAGCACTGCGCGCACTGCGCGTTCCGGGCGTCGTGCAGCGCGCGCCCGGAGGGACGGCACGTGGTCGAGTGACGTGACCCGCGACATGGGTGACGTACGGCACCACAGGGGCTGACCTGCGCTTCTTCCGCCCCGGCCGACCGACCCGGTCTCGATTGTCAGTCCCCGCCGCTAGCCTCTTTCGACATGCCCGCCCGTATCACCGACCCCGAGCAGCTCAAGGAGCTCCTCGGCATCCCGTTCACCCCGGAGCAGACGGCCTGCATCATCGCGCCGCCCGCCCCGCAGGTGATCGTGGCCGGTGCCGGGTCGGGCAAGACTACCGTGATGGCGGCCCGCGTGGTCTGGCTGGTCGGCACCGGGCAGGTGGCCCCCGAACAGGTCCTCGGCCTGACCTTCACCAACAAGGCCGCCGGTGAGCTGGCCGAACGCGTCCGCAAGGCCCTGATCAAGGCCGGCGTCACCGACCCCGATGTCATTGACCCCGACAACCCTCCGGGCGAGCCGGTCATCTCGACGTACCACTCCTTCGCCGGCCGCCTGCTCACCGACCACGGCCTGCGGCTCGGCCTGGAGCCCAGCTCGCGCCTCCTGGCCGACGCCACCCGCTACCAGCTCGCCGCGCGCGTGCTGCGCGAGGCCCCGGGCCCGTACCCGGCACTGACCCGCTCCTTCGCCGACCTCGTCAGCGACCTGCTCGCGCTCGACTCCGAACTCGCCGAACACCTCGTCGACCCCGAGGAACTGCGCGCCTGGGACACGGGCCTGCTGCGCACCCTGGAAGGGGCCAAGCTCACCAACGCCGACCTGCGCAAGGTCCCGGAGACCGCAGCGGCCCGCCGGGAACTCGCCGAGCTCGTCCAGCGCTACCGGGCCGCCAAGCGCGCGCGGGACCTGCTCGACTTCGGCGACCAGATCGCCCTGTCGGCCCGCCTCGCCCGCATCCCCGAGGTGGGCCGCCTGCTGCGCGAGGAGTTCCGCGTGGTGCTCCTGGACGAGTACCAGGACACCTCCGTGGCCCAGCGCGTCCTGCTCGCCGGCCTGTTCGGCGGCGGCACCGGTCACCCGGTGACCGCCGTCGGCGACCCCTGCCAGGCCATCTACGGCTGGCGCGGCGCCTCCGTCGCCAACCTGGACGACTTCCCCGACCACTTCGCGCACGCCGACGGCAGGCCCGCCACCCGGCAGGCGCTCAGCGAGAACCGCCGCAGCGGCGGGCGCCTGCTCGACCTCGCCAACGGCCTCGCCGCCCCCCTGCGCGCCCTGCACGCGGGCGTGGAGGCACTCCGCCCGGCCCCGGGCGCCGAGTACGACGGCACGGTCCGCTGCGCCCTGCTGCCCACCCACGCCGAGGAGATCGACTGGATCGCCGACTCCCTCGCCCACCTCGTGCGCACCGGCACCCCGCCCGGCGAGATCGCCGTACTGTGCCGGACCGCGACCGACTTCGCCGAGATCCAGGGCGCCCTCGTCGCCCGCGACATCCCCGTCGAGGTCGTCGGCCTCTCCGGCCTGCTCCACCTGCCGGAGATCGCCGACCTCGTCGCCGTCTGCGAGGTCCTCCAGGACCCCGGCGCCAACGCCGCCCTGGTGCGCCTGCTGACCGGACCGCGCTGGCGCATCGGCCCCCGCGACCTCGCCCTGCTGGGCCGCCGCGCCCGGCTGCTGGTCGCCCACGCGCGCGTGGACGGCACCGACGACCCGGACCGCCGGCTCGCGAAGGCCGTGGAAGGCGTCGACCCGTCCGAGGTGATCTCGCTCGCGGACGCCCTGGACACCTTCCTGGAAGCGCCCACGGAGGAGGGCGACGACGCCGGGCTGCCGTTCTCCCCGGACGCGCGCGTGCGCTTCGCCCGGCTCGCCGCCGAGCTGCGCGACCTGCGCCGCTCGCTGTCCGACCCGCTGATGGACGTCCTGCACCGCGTCCTCGCCGTCACCGGCCTGGAGGTGGAGCTGTCGGCGTCCCCGCACGCGCTCGCCGCCCGCCGCCGCGAGACCCTGTCCAACTTCCTGGACATCGCCGCCTCCTTCGCCGCGAGCGACAGCGAGGCCACCCTGCTGGCCTTCCTCGGCTTCCTGCGCACCGCCGCCCAGTACGAGAAGGGCCTCGACAACGCCCTGCCCGGCGGCGAGAACACCGTCAAGGTGCTCACCGCGCACAAGTCCAAGGGCCTGGAGTGGGACGTCGTGGCCGTCCCCGGACTCGTGACCGGCACGTTCCCCAGCGCCCAGGGCCGCGAGAAGTGGACCGCGCAGGCCAAGGTGCTGCCGCACGCCCTGCGCGGCGACACCGACACCCTGCCCGACGTGCACTCCTGGGACTCGCGCGGCATGAAGGCCTTCCACGAGGCCATGAAGGAGCACCAGCACACCGAGGAGCTCCGACTCGGCTACGTCACCTTCACCCGGCCGCGCTCACTCCTGCTCGGCTCCGGCCACTGGTGGGGGCCCAGCCAGAAGAAGCCGCGCGGCCCGTCGGACTTCCTCACGGCCCTGTACGACCACTGCGCCGCCGGGTACGGCGAGATCGAGGTGTGGGCGGACCCGCCCGCCGAGGACGAGAAGAACCCGGCCCTGCACGCGGCCACCGCCGACCAGGTGTGGCCGCTCCCGCTGGACGACGCCGCCCTGGCCCGTCGCCGCGCCGCCGCGGAGACCGTCTTCGCCCACCTGGACGCCCTCGCCGCCAAGCCTGCCGACGGGCGCCGGCCGGCCCTGCACGACCCCGCCGGCGCCGAGGACCCGGACTGGCCCGCCCCCCCGGACGACGAACCGTATGACGCCGAGCCGTACGGCGACGACCCGTACGACGAGGAGCCGTACGCGGACCCGCCCCAGGAAGAGGATCTTCCGCACGACGATCCGTTCGGCGACGATCCCCTGTACGCCGAACCCCTCGACGACGACCCGTTCGACCAGGACGCCTGGGGTGCCGAACGGCCCACGGTCCCGCACCAGGCGCCCGCCCCGCAGGACGGCCCCCGTGCCGCCGAACCGCGGCTCACCGCCGCCCTCACCCCGGAGGAGGCCCGCACCATCGCCTCCTGGGACCGTGACCTGGACGCGCTCACCGGAGAGCTGCTGCGCGCCCGGCAGACCGTCACCGAGGTCCCCCTGCCCACCACGCTCACCGCCACCCAGCTGCTGCGGCTCGCCGAGGACCCGGACGGGCTCGCACAGGAACTCGCGCGCCCCATGCCGCGCCCCCCGCAACCGGCCGCACGCCGGGGCACCCGGTTCCACGCCTGGGTGGAGACCCGCTTCGAGGAGCTGGCCCTGCCCCTGCTGGAACCGGACGAGCTGCCCGGCGGCGACGCCGAGATCGCCGACGAACGCGACCTGGAAGCCCTCAAGGACGCCTTCGAACGCACCGAGTACGCCCGGCGCACCCCGTACCGGGTCGAGGCCCCCTTCCAGCTCACCCTCGCCGGCCGTGTCGTCCGGGGCCGCATCGACGCCGTCTACCGGCACGGCGACGGCGACGGGGCGACGTACGAGATCGTCGACTGGAAGACCGGCCGCACCGGCACCGCCGACCCGCTCCAACTCGCCGTGTACCGGCTGGCCTGGGCCGAGCAGCAGGGCATACCGCCCGAGTCCGTCACCGCCACGTTCCTGTACGTACGCAGCGGCGAGGTCGTACGCCCCCAGGGCCTGCCGGACCGGGCCGCGCTGGAGCGGCTGCTCACGGGTGAGACGGAGGGCACACCCAAGGCGAGCTGAGTGTGACGAACCGCCCGCCGAGGATGCCGGCGCGGGCCGATAGGCTCGGGAGCATGAGCCTGACCCCGGACAGTGCCGTCCGCACGTACATCGAGCAGCACCGCGCCGCCTTCCTCGACGACCTCGCCGCATGGCTGCGCATCCCCTCCGTGTCGGCCCAGCCCGACCACGCTCCCGACGTACGGCACAGCGCGGACTGGCTCGCCGCCAAGCTGTCGGAGATCGGCTTCCCGACCGCCGAGGTCTGGCAGACCCCCGGGGCCCCCGCCGTCTTCGCCGAGTGGCCGTCCGGCGATCCCGAGGCACCCACGGTCCTGGTCTACGGTCACCACGACGTGCAGCCCGCCGCCCGCGAGGACGGCTGGGACAGCGACCCCTTCGAGCCGGTCGTCCGCGAGAACCGCCTCTACGCGCGCGGGGCGGCCGACGACAAGGGCCAGGTGTTCTTCCACACACTCGGCGTCCGCGCCCACCTCGCCGCGACCGGCCGCACCGCGCCGGCCGTCAACCTCAAGCTGCTGATCGAGGGCGAGGAGGAGTCCGGCTCCCCGCACTTCCGGGCCCTGGTGGAACAGCGCGCCGGGCGCCTCGCCGCCGACGCCGTGATCGTCTCCGACACCGGCATGTGGTCCGAGGACACCCCGACCGTGTGCACCGGCATGCGCGGTCTCGCCGAGTGCGAGATCCGGCTGTACGGCCCGGACCAGGACATCCACTCCGGCTCCTTCGGCGGCGCCGTGCCCAACCCTGCCACCGCCGCAGCCCGCCTGGTCGCCGCCCTCCACGACGAGCACGCGCGCGTGGCGATACCCGGCTTCTACGACGGCATCGTCGAGCTGACCGACCGCGAGCGCGAACTCTTCGCCGAGCTGCCCTTCGACGAGGAGCGCTGGCTGCGCACCGCCAAGTCCTCCGCCCTCCACGGCGAGGCCGGCTACTCGACCCTGGAGCGCCTCTGGGCCCGCCCGACCGCCGAGGTCAACGGCATGGGCGGCGGCTACCAGGGCCCCGGCAGCAAGACGATCATCCCCGCGACGGCCATGGTGAAGCTGTCCTTCCGGCTGGTCGCCGGCCAGGACCCCGACCACATCGAGAAGGCCGTCCGTGCCTGGGCCGCCGAGCAGGTGCCCGCCGGGATCCGGTACGAGATCGACTTCGGCCCGGCCACGCGCCCGTGCCTGACCCCGCTCGACCACCCCGCGCTCCAGTCCGTGGCCCGCGCCATGGGCCGCGCCTTCCAGGAGCCGGTCCGCTTCACCCGGGAGGGCGGCTCCGGACCCGCCGCCGACCTCCAGGAAGTCCTCGGCGCCCCCGTGCTCTTCCTGGGCATCTCCGTCCCGTCCGACGGCTGGCACGCACCCAACGAGAAGGTCGAGCTGGACCTCCTCCTCAAGGGCGTCGAGACCAGCGCCTACCTGTGGGGTGACCTGGCCCGGAACTGGCGTACCGCATCCTGACCGGCCGGCGCCGTACGGCGGGGCACCGTGCGCGGGGCACACTGGAGGGACCGCCCCGACCGTCCCGCCGCCCCGGCCGCACCCGGCCCGGTGCCCTCCCGCCCTAACGTCCCGCCGAACCGCCCGCCGAAAGAACCGCCGCACTGGGGGAGTTGGAAGCACCCGTGACCATCTGGACCGACCACACAGCCGACCGACCCATCTCACTGACCGCCCCGAGCGGCATCGACCGCGCCGCCCACCACCGGCTGGACGAGGCCTGGCTCGCGGCGGCGTGGAGCCACCCCACGACCCGCTGTTTCGTGGTCTCCGGCGGCCAGGTGCTCATCGACGAGACCCCGGACGGCCGCACCGAACTCGTCATGACGCCGTCCTTCGAGGCCCCGCTCACCGAGGCGCACCGCTACTTCCTCGGCATCGACGAGGACGGTGTCAGCTACTTCGCGCTCCAGAAGGACGCGCTGCCCGGCCGCATCGACCAGTCCGCGCGCCCGGCGGGGCTGCGGGAGGCCGGCCTGCTGCTGTCGCCGCGCGACGTCGGGCTCATGGTGCACGCGGTCGGCCTGGAGAACTGGCAGCGCACCCATCGCTTCTGCTCCCGCTGCGGCGAGCGCACGGTCATCGCGGCGGCCGGCCACATCCGCCGCTGCCCGGCCTGCGGCGCCGAGCACTACCCGCGCACCGACCCCGCCGTGATCATGGCGGTGACCGACGAGGACGACCGCATCCTGCTCGGCCGCCAGGTCCACTGGCCCGAAGGCCGCTTCTCCACGCTCGCCGGGTTCGTGGAGCCCGGCGAGTCCATCGAGCAGGCGGTGCGCCGCGAGGTGTGCGAGGAGGTCGGCGTCACCGTCGGCCCGGTCGAGTACGTCGCCAGCCAGCCCTGGCCCTTCCCGTCCAGCCTGATGCTCGGCTTCATGGCCCGCGCCACCTCCACCGAGATCGACGTCGACGGGGACGAGATCCACGAGGCCCGCTGGTTCTCCCGCGAGGAACTGCGCGCGGCCTTCGAGGCCGGCGAGGTGCTGCCGCCCTACGGCATCTCCATCGCGGCCCGCCTGATCGAGATGTGGTACGGCAAGCCCCTGCCGACCCGCAGCTTCGTCTGAGACGGCGAACGGCGGCTCCCGATCCGGTTCCGGACTCGGGAGCCGCCGTTCGGTGCGGCCCGCGCTTACGCGGCGAGCTTCTGCTTGACCTGGGCCAGCGACGGGTTCGTCAGCGTGGAGCCGTCCGCGAAGAGCACGGTCGGGACGGTCTGGTTTCCACCGTTCGCCTTCTCCACGAAGGCCGCGGAGTCGGGGTCCTGCTCGATGTTGATCTCGGTGTAGGCGATGCCCTCCCGGTCCAGCTGGCTCTTCAGCCGCCGGCAGTAGCCGCACCAAGTCGTGCTGTACATCGTCACAGTGCCCTGCATGTCTCTCGCGCTCCTCAGGCAGCTCGGAAAATGTCGTCCAGGGAGAGAACGTAAGGGACCGGCCCGCCATTCCCGCGCGACTGGGCCGCCGTTCCCGCGCGACTGGGCCACCGTTCCCGCGCGACAGCCTCGTCAGTCAAGCGTGGCGGGGCCGCCGTTCCCGGACGGCCGGTCCGCCGTTCCTCGGACGACCGGTCGGCCCGCCATTCCGGGAGACCAGCCCGCCGGTCCCGGTACGCGCTCCCGGCTGTGACGCCTGCCGCATTAGTACGACTGCGAGCCCCCGCCTGTGGACAACCGGCACAGCCGTCCCGGGCGACCTGGCAGCATGGCGGTGTGACAGCAGCAACGCATTCCACCCTTTTCCCGCAGGGCACCGGTGGCTCCCCCTACGCGGCTCCGCCGAGCGGGGCCGACGCGGTGCTCGAAGGGCTCGACCCCGAGCAGCGCGAGGTGGCCACCTCCCTGCACGGTCCGGTGTGCGTGCTGGCCGGAGCGGGCACCGGCAAGACCCGGGCGATCACCCACCGCATCGCCTACGGGGTACGCGCCGGCATCCTCCAGCCGTCCAGCGTGCTCGCCGTCACCTTCACCAACCGCGCCGCCGGAGAGATGCGCGGCCGACTGCGCCAGCTCGGCGCCCAGGGTGTACAGGCCCGCACCTTCCACTCCGCCGCCCTGCGCCAGCTCCAGTACTTCTGGCCCAAGGCGATCGGAGGGTCCATGCCCCGGCTCGTCGACCGCAAGATCCAGCTCGTCGCCGACGCGGCCGCCGCCCTCGGCACCCGGCTCGACCGCAACGAGCTGCGGGACGTGACCGCGGAGATCGAATGGTCCAAGGTCACCCAGACCGTTCCCGGCGACTACCCGTACGCGGCTGCGAAGGCCGGCCGGGAGGCCCCCCGCGACCCGGCCGAGATCGCCCACCTCTACGCCGCCTACGAGGACCTCAAGCGCGACCGCGCGGTCATCGACTTCGAGGACGTCCTGCTTCTCACCGTCGCCATCCTCCAGGACCGGCACGACATCGCCGAACAGGTCCGCGCGCAGTACCAGCACTTCGTCGTGGACGAGTACCAGGACGTCAGCCCCCTCCAGCAGCGGCTGCTGGACCTGTGGCTCGGCGACCGTGACAACCTGTGCGTCGTCGGGGACGCCAGCCAGACCATCTACTCGTTCACGGGAGCAACGCCCGACCACCTGCTCGACTTCCGCGTCCGCCACCCCGGCGCCACCGTCGTCAAACTGGTCCGCGACTACCGCTCCAGCCCCCAGATCGTCCGCCTCGCCAACGGCCTGCTCGCCCAGGCCCGGGGCCGCGCCGCCGACCACCGGCTGGAACTCGTCTCCCAGCGCCCCTCGGGGCCCGAGCCCGTCCACACCGAGTACACCGACGAGCCCGCCGAGGCCGAGGGCGCCGCCCGCCGTATCCGCGAGCTGATCGACGTGGGCGTCCCGGCCGCCGAGATCGCCGTCCTGTTCCGCACCAATTCCCAGTCCGAGACCTACGAGCAGGCGCTCGCCGACGCCGGGGTGCCCTACCAGCTCCGCGGCGCCGAGCGCTTCTTCGACCGCCCCGAGGTCCGCAAGGCCGGCATCGCCCTGCGCGGCGCGGCCCGCTTCGGCGGCAACGACTCCCTCCTCGACGAGGCCGTGGACCTGCCCTCCCAGGTGCGCGCCGTCCTGTCCGGCGAGGGCTGGACCAGCGAACCCCCGGCCGGCTCCGGCGCCGTCAGGGAGCGCTGGGAATCCCTGGCCGCCCTGGTCAACCTCGCCCACGACCTCGCCGCGGCCCGACCCGGAGTCACCCTCGCCGACTTCGTGGCGGAACTGGACGAACGGGCGAACGCCCAGCACGCCCCCACCGTCCAAGGCGTCACGCTGGCCTCCCTGCACGCCGCCAAGGGCCTGGAGTGGGACGTCGTCTTCCTGGTCGGCGTCGCCGAGGGCATGCTGCCCATCACCTACGCCCGCACCGACGAGCAGATCGAGGAGGAACGCCGACTGCTCTACGTCGGCGTGACCCGCGCCCGGGAACGCCTCCATCTGTCCTGGGCCTTGTCCCGCTCGCCCGGCGGACGCCCCAACCGACGGCCGAGCCGCTTCCTCGACGGGCTGCGCCCCGGCACCACCCCCACCGTCGGCCGCACCGGCGCCGGCGCGGGCGCGGGCGTCGAACGCGGCACCCCGGCGAGCGCCGCCCTCGCCCCCCGGCGCACCCAGCGCACCCCCGCCCGTTGCCGGGTCTGCGGCCGCACGCTCACCGACGCGGGCGAGATGAAGCTGATGCGCTGCGCGGACTGCCCCTCGGACATGGACGAGGGGCTCTACGAACGGCTCAGGGAATGGCGGGCGGTACAGGCCGAGCGCAGCGGCCAGCCGGACTTCTGCGTCTTCACCGACCGGACGCTGATGGCCATCGCGGAGACATGCCCGGAGAGTCCCGCCGAACTCGCCCGCATCCCCGGTGTCCTCAATCGCAAGCTGCGCAGCTACGGAGCCGACGTTCTGGCCATATGCGCAGGTCAAGAACCTGGTGGAGACGACAGCGGCGACTGATGCCAACTCGTCGAAAAAATAGTTTGCGCATGCCCCGCGAATCCCCATAGGTTCTAGGCACGGAAGCAGCGGCCTTCTCCAAGGCGCGGGTTCCGTGATGTACTTGCATATCCGAACGGGACCGGTTCACCCCGGTCCCTTGAGACGCCGAGAGGAGGCGAGTCCAGTGATCAGCATCACCACCAGCACCACCGTCAGCACGGCCAAACTGACCGATCGCTCGACCGTCTCCACCTGCATGCTCGGCGCCTCGAACCAGGGCACCGGTCTGTCCGGCATTCGTGCCGTGCGTCCGGCGTCCTCCCCTGCCCTCGCGGGTCTTCCCGTCCGTGAGCGCAATGAGCGACCGACCAAGGCACTGGAAGCGGTAGTGGCACAGGCGCACGCCTATGCCTTTGCGGCGGCCGGTGCCGGATTCCGGAAGCAGACGACGCAGCACCACCTGATGTGGGCCTTCCGTGGGCCAGAACCCTGGAGTGATCCAGCCTGATCGCCGATCAGGCCGGCGCCTTCAGGGCCGCGGAACCCCATCCGGGATCCGCGGCCCTTCTGTTTTCCCCGAACGGGGACGACGGAGCGAAGGGGCCTCGGGACAGGAAGAGAACCCGGTACCCAGCCGACACCCGGTCAACCGGCCGGACCGACCAGACGAGGAAGACCACCCGTGCAACTCGAAGCGCACGCCCCGTCCGTACCGCCTTCGCAAACCATCCCCCCGCCCGGCCTCACGGAGGACTCCGCCTTGACCCCCCTCACCGCGCTCACCGCGCTCGACGACGCCATCGAGAACCTCGGCGTACCCGTCCCCTGCCGCTCTTACGACCCGGAGGTCTTCTTCGCCGAGTCTCCGGCGGACGTGGAGTACGCCAAGTCCCTCTGCCGCACCTGCCCGCTGATGGAGGCCTGCCTCGCCGGCGCCAAGGAGCGGCGCGAGCCCTGGGGCGTCTGGGGTGGCGAGCTGTTCGTCCAGGGAGTCGTCGTCGCCCGGAAGCGGCCCCGTGGCCGCCCGCGGAAGAACCCGGTCACGGCATGAACACCGCAGGAACGATCGATCGCCCCCTCACGCACGACCCCAAGAAGCAGGCCCCGATGAAGCCGTCCACCAGCGAGCCCGCCGGCTCCGCGACCACAGACTTCACCACCACCGGCGCGACCGAAGCGCGCCAGAACAGGAACCGTGAGATGCAACTCATGCAAGAAGCCCTGGCTCGTGCGCATATGCACGAGCGACTCCATGACGCCGCGCGTGAACGCCGGGCCGTGCGCCTGGCGGTCGCGCAGCGGATGCAGCGGCGAGCCGAGCGCGCCTCGCTGCGCGCCCGCCGCGCGCTCGCCATGGCCGTCATGCAGTAACGAACACACCTGAGCAGCGGTGGCCTCCCGGAACAGGGAGGCGAAGCCTCCCCGCGGGGGCCGGTCCGGCCGAACGGACCGGCCCCCGCGGTGCGTTGCGCACGCCGATCGGCCGGTCACGGGGTTATCGTCACCGGGTGACGAGTCTTCCCGGCGGAAGTGATCAGGGCGGCTCCACCGCGGAGCGCCGCCGCCTGGTGTGCGCCCGCTGCGGCACCCCCGCCGACGGCCCCCAGCCGGCCACCTGGACCTGCTCCGTGGAGAACGGCGTCCGCCAGTACTTCTGTGACGCCTGCTCCCGGGAGAACCTCCGGGCGATCGAGGGACGGCTGGACTCGGCCTGGTGGTGAGATCCCTTCTCCGGGGGGGCCTCCCCCCCCGCCCCCGCCCCCTCCCCCCACCCCCCAGAACTCAGGGCACGCCGATCACGCCCCCTCCGCCGACTCCTCCTCGTCGGTGCCGGTCTCCTCGGGCGCGTCGGCGGCGAAGCCCGGGAGCCATTCCTCCAGTTCGTCGCGGAGGCGTACGTCGGCGCCCAGTTGGCACAGGACCCCGATCGTGCTGAGCGTCACCCGGTGTATCAGCAGATAGGCCGGGGGCAGGTTGAGCTGCTTGCCGAGCTGGTAGGCGGGGGAGCGGGGGTCGGCGATGCGGGCGGCCTGGCTGCGCATCCAGGAGCGGGTGAAGGTGAACGCCTCCACGCGGGCCGGCTCGATGATCGGCAGCAGGTAGTCGAGGACGGCGTCCGGGTCCAGCTCGACGGTCTCCTTCACGAAGCCCTCGGCGCACAGCAGCTCGTAGACCGTCTCCGCCTCCCCGTCCAGCGTCATCCGCAGCGAGATGCCGATCGGGGCCGGCAGGCCGCCGGGGAGCCGGTCGACGGTGCCGAAGTCCAGCACGCCCAGGCGCCAGTCGTCCGGGCCGTCCGGGCCGCCGGGCAGCAGACGGAAGTTGCCCGGATGGGGGTCGGCGTGCAGCAGGCCGGTGCGGGCCGGGCCGGAGAAGAGGAAGCGGGCCAGGAGCTGGCCGGCCCGGTCGCGCTGCTCCTGGGTGCCGTCCGCGATGACCTCGGACAGCGGGATGCCGTCGATCCACTCGGTCACCAGCACCTGGTCGCACTGGTGCACCACCGCCGGGACGACCACGTCCGGGTCGTCCGCGAACTCCTGCGCGTGGACGCTCTGCGCCTGGGCCTCCAGCCCGTAGTCCAGTTCCTCCGAGACGCGGTCCCTCAGCTCCGCGATCAGCGGCTTGATGTCCATGCCCGGGATGAGCGGACCCAACAGCCGGGCGAACCGGCTCAGTTGACCGAGGTCGGAGAGCAGTGCCTCACCCGCGCCCGGGTACTGCACCTTGACCGCGACCTCGCGGCCGTCGTGCCACACCGCCCGGTGCACCTGGCCGATCGAGGCCGCGGCGGCCGGCTTGTCCTCGAACTCCTCGAAGAGGTCGCGCCAGTCCGGCCCGAGCCGTTCCTGGAGCACCGCGTGCACGGTGCGGGTCGGCATCGGCGGGGCGGCCTCCTGGAGCTTGGTCAGGGCCGCGCGGTAGGGGCCGGCGATCTCCTCCGGCAGCGCCGACTCGAAGACGGACAGCGCCTGCCCGAACTTCATCGCGCCGCCCTTGAGCTCGCCCAGCACCTTGAACAGTTGCTCCGCCGTGCGCTGTTGCAGCTCGCGGCCGACGATCTCCGCGGACTCGCCCACGATCCGCTTGCCCAGCCCCCAGGTCGCCCGGCCGGCGAAGCCGAGCGGGAGCGCGGCGAGCTTGGCGGTACGGGTGACCGCCTTCCGGGGAAGATCAGACATGCGCCCTCCAGGTCCCAGTCGGCCGTGCCGCGCCTGCTTCGCGTCGCCGCTTCGTCGACGGCCGTTGCACCGCCATTGTCGCGCGTGTCCCGCCATCGGCTGCGGAGTGCTCCCGTTTCTCTTTGCCGGCCGCCCCGCAGGCGCATTCCGGATGCGGCCGGACCGGTCGGGCGCGCCAGTCCAGACCGGGCAGGGACACCTCCCAGCGAGTGCCGGCGGCGGACGGTGACCCCCCGTCGAGGAAGGTCAGGGCGTGCGCCGCGGCGAGACCGGCCACCGCCGTGGCCAGGGCCAGGTCGCAGGCCCCGACGCGGCGGGACCTTCCGGACCGCCACTGGGTGACCAGCCGGGGCCAGGCCGGGTCCTTGTCCGTGCGGTCGCGGTCCAGGCAGCCGGCGCAGCCCGTCTCGCCGGGCAGGACGAGCGGGCCGACGACACCCGTGCCCTCCACGACCCCGGCGTAGAGATGAGGGGTGCCGGAGGCCATCAGCGGTTCGGCGGTGAACGGGTCCGGGGCGTGCACGGCGACATCGTCGCGGGGCGCGAAGACCACCAGGGAGAGGCCGGGCTCCTCGGCGCCGGAACCCGGGGAGTGGGCGTGGCGCGGTGGACGGTCCGGTGCGGCGCGGCGGACGGCGGACCGGGCCGCCGCGTCCCGGCGGTCGCCCAGCGACTCGGCGGTCAGCCCGCCCGGCGCCACGTCCCACGGCTCCACCCGGCCCACGTCGCACACGTCGACCTCGCCGACGCCGGCGCCCGAGAGCACCGACGCGAGCAGGGCGCCGACCCGGCCCGCGCCGCGCACCCGGACGCGCAGCGCGCGCCGGGCCGCGAGCCGGGCCAGCGCGCCGCCCGGCTCGGCTGTGAGGAGGGACAGTGAGGCGAGGTCGGGGCGCAGCCGTTCGAGGACGTCCGTCTTCTCCCGCAGTGCGTCCGCGGCCGGTCCGCCGCCGCGTGTGTCGTCGAGGAGGCCCGCGTGGGCCAGCCGTTCCACCAGTGCGTCGACGTGGTCGGCCGGCACGTCCGCCCGGCGGCCCTCCTCGCGCAGCAGCGGCAGCCCGCGCGTGCCGTCGAGCAGGTCCAGGAAGCTGCCGGTCGCCGTGGCGACCGGGCCCAGGGTCAGGGCGTGCGCCGGGGTCATCCCGAACTGCACGGTGTTGCGGTCGCGCCAGCCGCGCCGCAGCGCGGGTTTCACCATCGGATGCATGACCGGCCCCCCGTGTCCGTGAATGCGTGTCTGCGCCAGCATGCCCGTGCCGTTGTCCGGGCATCGGGAGTTATCCACAGGCTGGGGGTGTTCTTCATATCAATCAGACGGGGTGAAGTGGTGCAAAAGGGATGCATGGATCGGTCGTACGAATCAAACACATGGTGGGGGATCCGGGGTGAACCGTCCCCGGGCCGGGACTTTGCCCCCGCCCAGCGGGTAACGTCGGGGCGTGCCCGCCGACCCACTGCACCGCGCCGGTGAACCACAGCGCAGCACGACGAGCCAGCCGCCCCGCGGCTCGGGGACGAGCGCGATCGAGGTCCGCAGGAGCGCCCGGCGCCGCCGGACGGTCTCCGCGTACCGCGAGGGCGACCGCACCGTCGTACTGATCCCCGCCCGGATGTCGAAGGCGGAGGAGCAGCGCTGGGTCACCGTCATGCTCGACAAGCTCGCCGCCCAGGAGAGCAAGCGGGTGCTGGGCGACGCCGCGCTGACCGAGCGTGCCGAGCGGCTGTCCGCCCAGTACTTCGACGGCCGGGCCCGGCCCGCCTCCGTGCGCTGGGTCACCAACCAGAACACCCGCTGGGGTTCGTGCACCCCGGCCGAGGGCAGCATCAGGCTGTCGCACCGGTTGCAGGGGATGCCGGAGTACGTCGTCGACTACGTGCTCTGCCACGAGCTGGCGCATCTGCTCGTCCCGGGCCACGGTCCCGACTTCTGGCGGCTGCTGGAGGCCTACCCGCGCACCGAGCGGGCCCGCGGCTACCTCGAAGGAGTGGTCGCCGCCGCCCGGCTGCCGCATGTGCCGGGCGTGCGCGAGGAGCAGGAGACCTGAGCGGACTTCGGGCATCCGGCGTTTCCCCGGGGTGACCGGGAGCCGTCCCGCGAGCCGAGCGCCTTCCTGTGAGCGGCCGGGTGCGGTTGTGTACCGGGTCTGTACCGACCAGCACCCTCGGGGGTCGCTGTCGGTCTTTGCCGTTAGCCTGGCGCGACGCACTCACATTCGGGATGGGGGACGGTCGTAACGCATGGCCAGGGAATTCCAACGCGGCCACAAGGCCAGGATCAGTGACCTCACCGCGGGCACGGATCTGTACGTAGGCGTGCAGATCTCCGGCCCCGGACTGACCTTCGACATCAGCTGCTTCGGTCTGGACGCCGACGAGCGTCTCTCGGACGACCGGTACTTCGTCTTCTTCAACCAGCCGAAGTCCCCGGAGGAGTCCATCCAGCTGCTGGGCGCCCAGGCGGGTGACACGGAGTCGTTCCGGGTCACGCTTGACCGGATCCCCTCGCACATCCGCAAGCTGTCCTTCACGGCGACCATCGACGGCGCCGGACAGATGTCCCAGATCGCTCCCGGATACCTGCGCATCGTGGCGGGCGGCGAGGAGGTCGCGCGGTACTCCTTCAGCGGCGCGGAGTTCTCCACCGAGCGGGCCGTGATGCTCGGTGACTTCTACTTCAAGGACGGGTGGCGGTTCGCCGCCGTCGGACAGGGCTTCGACGGCGGTCTGGAGGCGCTGCTGAGGAACTTCGGCGGCGAGGTGCTGGAGGAGGAGGCGCCCGCCGCCCCGCAGCAGCCCCAGTCCGGCGCGGCAGCACCCGGCTTCGCCCCGCCCGCCCAGACCACGCCCCCACCCGCGTTCGGCGCCCCGGCCCCCGCACCAGCCCCCGTACCCGCTCCGGCCCCCGCACCCGCTCCGGCCCCCGCACCGCAGGGCTTCGCCCCGCCGCCCGGCCACACCCCGCCCCCGGCCCCGGCGCCCGGTCCGAACGTGCACGCCGCGCCGACGGTCGTCGCACCCCTCACCCCGCCCGGGGCCGGCACCGTCCCGCCGCCGGCCCCCGCCCCCGCGCCCTACGGCCAGCCGCCGCAGCAGCCGTCGTACGGCGGCCGGCCCGGCGCGCCGATGCCCCCCGGATACGGTCAGCAGCCCGCCCCCTACGGCGATCAGCCGGCCCCGCCCATGCCCCCGGGCTACGGACAGGTCCCCGGCCCTCAGCCCGCCGCGTACGGAGTGCCGCAGGGCGCGCCCCAGGGCGGTGCCGGGGTGACGGCGGCGCTCCAGGCGTTCAAGGAGACGCCGACCGGGCAGCGCTGGACCCAGCAGAACAAGAAGCTGATCCGCGTCGACCTCGGCATCGGCGGCCAGCCCGTGCTGGCCAAGCAGGGCAGCATGGTGCTCTACCAGGGCAAGGTCGACTTCAGCTACAAGGGCGCCGGGCTCGCCGGGCGGATCGTCGGCAACGCCACCGGCCAGGAGATGCAGCTCATGCGCTGCACCGGTCAGGGCCAGGTGTTCCTCGCCGAGAACTCCACCCATCTGCACCCCGTCGAGCTCCAGGGCGACGCCATCTGCGTGTCCGCGGAGAACGTCCTCGCGTTCGACGAGAGCCTCCAGTACGAGGTCCGCCGCATCGAGGGCCACGGCATCCCCGGCGGCGCGCTGTTCACCATGCAGTTCCAGGGCACCGGCACGATCGTCGTCAAGACGCACGGCACGCCCGTGGTGCTGCCGGTCACGCCGACCACCTTCGCCGACTGCAACGCCGTCGTCGCGTGGTCGGCCGCCTCGCAGGTCATCGTCTCCAGCCAGGTCCGCATGCGCCGCAACGCCTACCCGGGCGACACCGGAGAGAGCGTCAACCTCCAGTTCCGGGGCGCGCCCGGCAACTTCATCGTCGTCCAGCCCTACGAGGTCTAGAGGGAGCCCGTCATGAACCAGCCGCTCGCGGGCTTCGCCCCCGCACCCGTCACCGCCCGCATGGAGAACCACGGCAACCACATGCTGAAGGTCGCCCTCCAGACCGGGAACGACCTCCTCGCGCGCGTGGGGTCGATGGTCGCCTACGAAGGCTTCATCCAGTACGAGCCCAACCCGCCCGCCGTCCGCCAGATCGCCCGCGACTGGGTCACCGGCGAGGGCGCGCCGCTGATGAAGTGCTCCGGCGACGGCCTGCTCTACCTCGCCGACTACGGCGCCGACGTCGTCGTGATCAACCTCGACGGCGACGGCATCTCCGTCAACGCCACCAACCTGCTCGCCTTCGACGCGCACCTCACCTGGGGCGTGGAGCGGGTGAAGGGGCTCGCGAAGTTCGCCGGCCAGGGCCTGTGGAACACGAAGATCTCCGGGCAGGGCTGGGTCGCGCTGACCTCCCGGGGCAAGCCGATCGTCGTGGACTGCGGCGGCGGCGAGGACGAGACGTACGTCGACCCGGACGCGCTCGTCGCCTGGTCGCCGAACCTGAAGGTGAAGGGCAAGCGCAGCTTCAAGGCCCAGTCGCTGATCGGCCGGGGCAGCGGAGAGGCCTACCAGATGGCCTTCTCCGGCCAGGGCATCGTCGTCGTCCAGCCCAGCGAGGACAGCACCGACCGCCTCCGGTTCCGGGGCTGAGGGGGAGCCAGAACACCATGCAGAGCCCGCTTTTCGCGCACAACGACATCCAGACGCAGGAGCGCTGGAGCCTGCAGAACGCGCAGATGCTCCGGGTCACCCTGGAGGGCCACGACGACCTGCTCGCACGCAAGGGCACCATGGTCGCCTACCAGGGCCTGGTCGAGTTCGACGCCGAGTACCGCAGCAACGGCCAGGCACGCGCGCGTGCGCACACCGGCGAGGGCCTGGACCTGATGCGCTGTCACGGACAGGGCACCGTCTACCTGGCGAACCTCGCCCAGCACGTCCACATCATGGACGTCGAGCAGGACGGGGTGACCGTCGACAGCTCCTACGTCCTCGCCATGGACTCCTCGCTGCACCACGAGGTCATCGCCGTCGACAGCCTCTACGGCATCTCCGGCTCCGGGAAGTACCAGCTCAACATCACCGGGCGCGGCCGGGTCGCCCTCATGACCTCCGGGGCGCCGCTGCTGATGCAGGTCACGCCCGACCGGTACGTCAACTGCGACGCCGACGCGATCGTGGCCTGGTCCACCGGGCTGCGCGTGCAGATGCAGGCCCAGACGCACTCCTCCGGCGTGTGGCGCCGGCGCGGCAACACCGGTGAGGGCTGGGAGCTGAGCTTCATGGGCACCGGCTTCGCGCTGGTGCAGCCCAGTGAGCTGCTGCCGCCGCAGAACGCGGTGATCGGGCAGGGCCTCGCCGCCCAGTTCGGCATGGGGCAGCAGGGAGCGCGCGGACAGAACCAGGGGAACGTCTGGAGCTGAGCTGCGACAAAGAGACGAGGGGTGACCGCCTGGGCGGCCACCCCTCGCACGCTCAGAGCCGGGCGCGCGTGGCGTCCAGCAGGCGTACGACCGACGCGTCGGCCACGCCCGCCACCTCGTCGTAGGCGTACCAGCGCAGGTCGAGCGACTCGTCGCTGATCTCGTGCACCGCGCCGGGCGGGGCCAGGACCGCGTACTGGACGTCGAAGTGCCAGTGGCACGGCGGCGGCAGCGGATGCCGGTCCAGCCGCACCGGGCCGCCGGGAAGCAGCGTCAGCCCGGTGATCCCGGACTCCTCGGTCGCCTCCCGCAGGGCCGCCGCCTCAAGCGTGGGGTCGTCCGGCTCGCAGTGGCCGCCCATCTGGAGCCACATCCGCAGCTTCCGGTGCAGCGTCAGCAGCACCCGGCCGCGCTCGGGGTCGACCACCAGGGCGCTGGCCGTGAGGTGACCCGCGTGACAGGCCTTCCACAGGCCGTCCGGGTGGGCCGCCAGATGGTCCAGGTAGGCCTGGCGCAGCTCTTCCTGGCCCTCGTACCCCTTCAGGACGAGGACCGCGTCGTCGTACAGGCTCACTCGGCGTCGTCGCCCTTGCCGTCGTCGCCCTTCTCGCCTTCGCCTTCCCTCTTGCTCAGGTCGGGCTTGCCCGCGGAGCCGCCCGCCGCCTCGCCGAGCATCTTGTCCAGCTCGGAGAAGTCCAGCTGCTCGCGGTGGACGAAGCCGTCCGGGTCGTCCAGGTCGGTCGCGGTCGGCAGCATGTCCGGGTGGGCCCACAGACCGTCCCGGCCGTCGACCCCGCGCGCGTCCGTGAGCGAGGCCCACAGCCGGGAGGCGTCGCGCAGCCGGCGCGGGCGCAGCTCCAGGCCGATCAGCGTGGCGAACGTCTGCTCCGCCGGGCCACCGGTCGCACGGCGGCGGCGCAGCGTCTCGCGCAGGGCGTCGGCGGACGACAGGCGCGGCTTCGCGGCGGCGTGGACCACCGCGTCCACCCAGCCCTCCACGAGCGCCAGAGCGGTCTCCAGACGGGCCAGGGCGGCCTTCTGCTCGGGCGTGTCCTCCGGCTGGAACATGCCCTGCTGGAGCGCGTCCTGCAACTGCTCGGGGTTCTGCGGGTCGAACTGGCCGACCACGTCCTCCAGCTTGGCCGTGTCGACCTTGATGCCGCGCGCGTAGCCGTCGACCGCGCCGAACAGGTGCGAGCGCAGCCACGGCACGTGCGCGAACAGCCGCTGGTGCGCGGCCTCGCGCAGCGCCAGGTACAGCCGCACCTCCTCCCGCGGAACGCCCAGGTCCTTGCCGAACGCCTCCACGTTGGCCGGGAGCAGCGCGGCCTTGCCGGCCGGGCCCAGCGGCAGGCCGATGTCGGTCGAGCCGACGACCTCGCCCGCGAGCACGCCCACGGCCTGCCCGATCTGGGTGCCGAACATGGCGCCGCCCATCGAACGCATCATGCCGATCAGCGGGCCCGCCATGGCCTGCATCTCCTCCGGCAGCACGTCGCCCATGGCCGCGCCGACCCGCTCGGCGACCGGGTCGACCAGCTCCTGCCAGGCGGGCAGGGTCGCCTCGACCCACTCCGCGCGCGACCAGGCCACCGCCGAGCCGGAGCCCGACGGCAGGGACGTCGCGTCGTCCAGCCACAGGTCGGCGAGGCGGACGGCCTCCTCCACCGCCTTGCGCTCGGCGGGGCCGACGCTCGCGTCCTTCGTGCCGTCCGACGTGCCCTGGGCGACCGTCTGGCGGGCGATCTGCTTGGCCATGTCCCAGTTCACCGGGCCGCCCTCGTACGAGAGCATCTGGCCGAGCTGCTGGAACGCGGCGCCCAGGTCGGTGGGGTTCAGGGAACCGAACATGGCAGCGAGCGGGTTGTCGGAGCCGGGGCCGCCAAAGCCGCCGGCTCCGGGCAGGCCGCCGAAACCGAACGGATTGGCCGGTCCCTGCCCACCACCGCTCTGCTGGTCCTTCTTCTTGCCCTCGTCGCCGTCTTCCGGCTCCTCCGGCGGAAGGCCGAAACCGAATGGGGTGTCACTCACGGGATTCCTCGGCTGGTAAGGCCACCGGTTTCGCTCCGGCGGCGCGGCTGCCCGACAACACCACCCAGCGTAGACACCTCGACCCGATCGGGCCTCGGTGCTTCGCCCACGGAACGCCTGCGGCAGGATGGATGCACCTGGTACGTACGCGTCACTCGCGCCCGTACTGAAGACAACCGCTGGAGACGCCCGGTGAGTTCCCCAGATCCGCAGGTTCGCGCAGCGCGAAACCGCTCAACCTCTCCCGCCGTGCGCGGGCCCGTCGTCGCGGTGACCGGCGCCGCCACCGGGGTCGGCGCCCTGCTCACCGAGCGACTCGCCGCGTCGGACGAGATCAGACAGGTACTCGCCATCGACGAACGGCGCGGCGAGTGCGCCGACGCGCAGTGGCACATCCTCGACGTCCGCGACCCCGCCATCGCGGACAAGCTGCGGGGCGCCGACGTCGTCGTCCACCTCGCGCTCGACCTCGACCTGGAGACCGATCCGGCGGCGCGCACCGCTTACAACGTCCGGGGGACCCAGACCGTCCTGACCGCCGCCGCGGCGGCCGGCGTGCACCGGGTGGTGCTGTGCACCTCCGCGATGGTCTACGGCGCGCTGCCCGACAACGAGCTGCCGCTGTCGGAGGACGCCGAGCTGCGCGCCACCGCCGAGGCGACCGGCGTCGGGGACCTGCTGGAGATCGAACGCCTGGCGCGGCGGGCCCCGCGCGCGCATCCGGGCCTGAACGTCACCGTGGTGCGGCCGGCCGTCCTGGTCGGCGGCACGGACACCGCGCTGACCAGGTACTTCGAGTCGCCGCGGCTGCTGGTCGTGGCCGGGTCGCGGCCCGCGTGGCAGTTCTGCCACGTCGAGGACCTGTGCGGCGCCCTGGAGTACGCCGTGCTGGAGAAGGTCGACGGGGAGCTGGCCGTCGGCTGCGACGGGTGGCTGGAGCAGGAGGAGGTCGAGGAGCTGAGCGGCATCCGGCGGATGGAGCTGCCCTCGGCGGTCGCGCTCGGCGCGGCGGCCCGGCTGCACCGGATCGGGCTCACCCCGTCCCCGGCGGGGGACCTCGCCTACACGATGTACCCCTGGGTGGTCAGCGGAAGCCGGCTGCACGATGCGGGCTGGCGGCCGAAGTGGACCAACGAGGAGGTGCTCGCCGAACTGCTGGAGGAGGTGTCCGGCCGGCACACGGTGGCCGGGCGGCGGCTGGGGCGGAAGGACGCGACGGCCGCCGGTGCGGCGGGGGCGACGGTGGCCCTGCTGGGCGCGGCGGCTGTCGTACGGCGGGCCCGGAAGGCCCGGCGACGCGTCTGACCTGCGGGAGCGGCCGATGCGGAGGCCGTGCTGTAGGAGCCTCCAAGCTTCCCACGCGCGTGCCTGCGGAAACTCGTATTCCGCGTTGTCACACCCGTGGGGCACGATGGGGGCATGGCGCATACGAACGATCACCCCGGTGAGCAGGCGGCTCAGGACCCCATCAAGCTGATCGGCATCCGGGAGACCCCGCTCTCCGTGGACGAGGTGTTCCAGGCCGTCGGGGACGACGCGGCCGGGGGCGTCGCGCTGTTCGTGGGGACCGTGCGGAACCACGACGGGGGTGCCGACGTGGACGCGCTCGGGTACTCCTGCCACCCGAGTGCCGAGGCCGAGATGCGGCGGATCGCCGAGAAGGTCGTCGCGGACCACCCCGTGCGGGCGCTGGCCGCCGTCCACCGGGTGGGGGACCTCCGGGTCGGGGATCTGGCCGTCGTCGTCGCCGTGGCCTGCCCGCACCGCGCGGAGGCCTTCGACGCCTGCCGCAAGCTGATCGACGACCTCAAGCACGAGGTGCCCATATGGAAGCACCAGAAGTTCTCGGACGGCACGGAGGAGTGGGTCGGCGCCTGCTGACTGGGGGCGACGCCTGTTGACGGGGGCACGAGCCTGCTGACGGGGGCACGAGCCTGCTGACTGGGGGCCCGCGCCTGTTCACGGGCGGGCCGACGCCCGCTGGCTCCCTGACCGCCGCCCGCATCCCGGCGCGGGCGCCTGCTGATCCGGCCGGAGCCCGGATGCCGCCTGCCGATCCGGGCTCGGCGTCCCCTGACTCCCGGCCGGCGCGCCCTGGCGCCTCCCGGCTGCGGCCCGGCGCCCGCTGGTGCCAGCCCGTACAACCTCGGCCCGACACGCGCGGCCCCTGCCCGACAAGCGCGGCCTCCGCCCGACGCCCGCGGCCCCCCCCCGACGCCCACGGCCCCCTGCCCGCAGCCCAGCTCCCGGCCACTCGCCAACCCCGCCCGGTGCCCTCCAGCCCCGCACCGCCCCCGTCCGCTGATCCGCCTGGTCTTCGGGGGGTCCCCCGAAGGAGTCACAGCCGGCACACGCTTCCCTCCGGTTGCGTAACCGGCCCCCTAGCGTGAGCGTTGTCCGTGCAGGCGGTTAATCTGCTGATCAGTCATTTGCGGACGCTCATGGCGTATGGGAGGTCGGCATGGGGGTGCTTGTCTGGCTGCTGATCCCGCTGGTGGCCGCGATCGGCGGTGGGCTGTGGGGGACGTGGGCCAATAGGACCCGCAAGACGCGGGGTGACGGCCCTGAGCTGGACGGATACGCCCGGTTCCGCGAGGCCATGGAGAAGTCCCACACGGGTGCCCGCGGCGCCTGACGGGGGTGCCCTGACGGTGTGCTGACAGAGGCGTCCCGTACTGTCGTGGCATGCCACGCCGCACCGCGACGATGCTCGCCTCGACCCTGATGCTGATCGCGCTCCTGTGCGCGGGAGTCCTCATCCCCGTGCCGTACGCGGAGATGTCTCCCGGCCCGACCGTGAACACGCTCGGGGAGCACGACGGCGAGCCGGTGTTGCAGATCTCGGGGCACAAGACCTATCCGGCGGACGGCCATCTGAACATGACCACCGTCCGGGTCACCAGCGCCGACTACCGGATGAACCTGGTGGAGGCCGTCTACGGCTGGCTCGCCCACGACAGCAAGATCGTCCCGCACGACACGCTGTACCCGGACGGCAAGACGGAGGAGCAGTCCACCCAGGAGAACGCCGAGGAGTTCAGCCAGTCCCAGGAGAGCGCCAAGGTCGCCGCCCTGAAGGAGCTGGGCGTCCCGGTGAAGTCCTGGGTGATCGTCTCCACGGTCGTCAAGGGTTCCCCGGCCGAGGGCAGGCTGCACGCCGGTGACGTCATCAAGGCCGTCGACGGCACGGCGGTCAAGCAGCCGTCCGACGTCGCCAAGCTGGTCACCAAGCACAAGCCGGGGCAGAAGGCCGTCTTCACCGTCGTGCCCGCCAAGGAGCAGGCCGCAGCCGAGAAGGCGAACACGGCGGCGACCAGGACGCAGGACGTCACGATCACGACGGCGACCTCCCACGACACCGGGGCCCGGCGGGCCGTCGTCGGCATCTCCGCCGGGACCGACCACACCTTCCCGTTCACCATCGACATCAAGCTCGCCGACGTCGGTGGTCCCAGCGCCGGCCTGATGTTCGCCCTCGGCATCTACGACAAGCTCACCCCGGGCAGCCTCACCGGCGGGAAGTTCGTCGCCGGCACCGGCACCATCGACGACAACGGCACGGTCGGCCCGATCGGCGGCGTCGAGATGAAGACGGTCGGCGCGCGCGACCGCGGCGCCCGGTACTTCCTGACCCCCGCCGACAACTGCGCGGCGGCTGCCAAGGACACCCCGGGCGGGCTCACCCTGGTCAAGGTCAAGACCATCGGCGACGCGCTCGACGCGCTGAAGGACATCCGCAGCGGGGACACCGCCGCCCTGCCGAAGTGCACCACCAAGGGCTGAACGGACCGTGACACGGCTGGGGGCGCCCCTGACCGGCAGGGGCACCCCCAGCGCCGTACCCCCCGAGGGGAGGGATCAGTCCGCGAACGTCGCCGCCAGCGCGTCCGCCAGGCCCGGCACCAGGTCGGGGCCGGTCAGGACCTCCGTCGAGGAGTCCTTCTCCCGCAGCCGCAGCGCCGACTCGCGGCTGCCGTCGCGCAGCACGGCCACCGTCATCCGGACCTCCTGGCGCTCGGGGTGCTCGGCTACCCACCTGGCCAGCCCGGCCTCGTCGAGACCGGAGGGGACCTGGGCCTCGGCGGACGGCGGCAGCATCAGGCGCTCCACCGCGAGCGCGCAGCCGGTCACCGCGTCGGGCCAGGCGATGGTGCCGAGGAACTCGTCGAGGGGCTTGCCGGACGGGAGCTCGTCCTGCTCGATCGGGGTGAGACCGACGGTCTCGGACTCGTCCTGCAGGCCGAGCTGGGCCGCGAGCGAGGGTTCCTGAGCCCGCAGCCGTGCGGTGTCTACGAGGGCGAAGAGGCGAGCGGGCTGGTCCCAGCCGAGGCCGGAGACGTACTCGTCGATTTCGAGTACGGCCCGGGTGAGCGGGCTCGCTGCCATGGGAGTGTTGGACATGGTCACAATCCTGCCTCGTTCAGGGCCGGAATCGGGAACCGAGTAAACCGTGAGTAAGTTGCATAGGTGTGGGCCCGCGATCACGGGGGGCCACGGCGGGCCCGCGAACCCGAGGGTCTGACGGATCGACAGCGAACTTCGAGGTGCGCACCTTGGCTTTCCAGATGCCGGACCGCGGCGGAGGCCCGACGGGGCCACGGATCAGAGCGGGCCGCCCGTCCCGGAGGGTGAGGGCCCTGCTCGTGACACTGGGCGTCCTCGCCGTGCTCGGCATGGCGTTCACCATGTTCGCGGGCTTCTGGACGGACTGGCTGTGGTACCGGTCGGTGCACTACTCGTCCGTGTTCACCACGACCCTGTCGACCAAGATCGGGCTCTTCTTCGTCTTCGGTCTGCTGATGGCGGTCGCGGTCGGTCTCAACATCTGGCTCGCGCACCGGCTGCGGCCCCCGCTCAGCGCCATGTCCATGGAGCAGCAGAGCCTCGACCGCTACCGCATGGCCATCGCGCCGTACAAGAAGTGGCTGCTGCTCGCCGTCACCGCCCTGGTCGGGTTGATCGCGGGCGCCTCCGCGTCGAGCCAGTGGCGGACCTGGCTGATGTGGGTGAACGGCGTGCCCTTCCACCAGAAGGACCCGCAGTTCCACCTCGACGTCTCCTTCTACGCCTTCGACCTGCCCTGGTACCGCTTCCTGCTGGGCTTCGGCTTCGCCGCCGCCATCCTGTGCCTGATCGCCGCCGCGCTCACGCACTACCTGTACGGCGGGCTGCGCGTCACCAGCCCGGGCGCGCGCGCCACCGCCGCCGCGACCGGACACCTGTCGGTGCTGCTCGGCATCTTCGTCGCCCTCAAGGCGGTGGCCTACTGGCTCGACCGGTACGGCCTCGCGGTCAAGTCCAGCGACTTCAAGGCGACCGGCAACTGGACCGGCCTGCGCTACGTCGACGCCAACGCCTATCTGCCGGCCAAGACGATCCTGTTCTGCATCGCCGTCATCTGCGCGCTGCTGTTCTTCGCCACCCTGTGGCGGCGCACCTGGCAGCTGCCGGTCATCGGCTTCGGCCTGATGGTGCTGTCGGCGATCCTGATCGGCGGCCTGTACCCGGCGATCGTGCAGAAGTTCCAGGTCCAGCCGAACGAGCAGGCCAAGGAGGCGCCGTACGTCCAGAAGAACCTGAAGGCGACCCGCGAGGCGTACGGCATCGACCAGGCCAAGGTGACCGAGTACCCGGGCAAGTCCACGACCCCGGACAAGACGAAGCTGCGCGACCAGGTCGACGCCACGGCCAGCATCCGCATCATGGACCCGAACGTCGTCTCGCCGACGTTCCAGCAGCTCCAGCAGATCAAGGCCTACTACGGATTCCCGACCAACCTCGACGTCGACCGGTACCCCAAGGACGGCAAGGAGCAGGACACCGTCATCGGTCTGCGCGAACTGAACCTGGACGGCATCCCGAAGAACAACTGGATCAACGACCACTTCCGCTACACGCACGGTTTCGGAGTGGTGGCCGCCAAGGGCACCGAGGCCGACTCCGAGGGCCGGCCGGTCTTCACGGAGAAGAACCTGCCGTCCCAGGGCGACCTCGGGACGTACGAGCAGCGGATCTACTACGGCGAGAAGACCACCACGTACTCGATCGTCGGAGGCCCCCAGAAGGAGGTCGACTACTCCGACAACGAGCGTGAGATGACCACCAGCTACCAGGGCAGGAGCGGGGTCAACCTCGACAACCCGGTCAACCGGGCCGCGTACGCGGTGGCGTTCAACGAGCCGCAGATCCTGTACTCGGGCGCGATCGGCAAGGGCTCGCGGATCCTGTACAACCGCACGCCCAAGGAGCGCGTGGAGGCGGTCGCCCCCTGGCTGACCATCGACGGCGACGCGTACCCGGCGGTCGTGAAGGGCCGCATCCAGTGGATCGTCGACGCGTACACGACGTCGAACGGCTACCCGTACGCCTCCCGTACGACCCTCGGTGACACGACGGCCGACTCGCTGACCGCGACGAACAACTCGCGCGCGGTGGTGGCCCAGCAGAACCAGGTCAACTACATCCGCAACTCGGTGAAGGCGACCGTCGACGCGTACACCGGCGAGGTCAAGCTGTACCAGTGGGACACCCGGGACCCGGTGCTGAAGACCTGGATGAAGGCCTTCCCCGACACGGTGGAGCCGCGCAGCGCGATCTCCCCGGAGCTGATGGACCACCTGCGCTACCCGCAGGACCTGTTCAAGGTGCAGCGCGAGCTGCTCACCCGCTACCACGTGACGGACGCGCAGACCTTCCTCACCGGCAGCGAGGTGTGGGAGGTCCCGGACGACCCGACGAACAACTCGGGCAGCGCGGTGCCGCCGTACTACCTGAGCATGAAGATGCCCGGCCAGAGCGCGCAGGCGTTCTCGCTGACGACGACGTTCACGCCCAACGGGCGGGACAACCTCAGCGCCTTCATGGCCGTCGACTCCGATCCGCGCACCAGCGACTACGGCAAGATCAGAGTCCTGAAGCTGCCGACGAACACGACCGTCGACGGCCCCAAGCAGGTCCAGAGCCAGTTCAACTCCGAATCGGCCATCGCCGAGACCATCAGCCTCCTCAGCCGCGGGCACTCGAAGGTCGAGTACGGCAATCTGCTGACCGTGCCGCTGGACGGGGGCCTGCTGTACGCGGAGCCCGTCTACGTCCGCGGTGGCTCGCTCAAGTACCCGTTGCTGCGGAAGGTTCTGGTCACCTACGAGGGCAAGACCGCCTTCAAGAACACCCTGGACGAGGCCCTCGACGAGGTGTTCGGGGTGAAGGGTTCGACCAGACCGCCGGAGACCGGCGGCACCACCCCGCCCAGCACCGGCAACCCGACGGTCAAGCAGGCGCTGGAAGACGCGCAGAAGGCGTTCGACGCCGGGCAGCAGGCGCTGAAGAACGGACCGGACTGGGATGCGTACGCCAAGGCGCAGAAGGACCTCCAGGACGCGCTGAAGCGGGCCGATGCGGCCCAGTCCAAGACGGACGGCACCGGCGGCAAGAACGGGGACAAGAGCAGCGACACGAGCGCTGGCAAGAACAGCGACGAGAAGCGGAGTTGATCAAGAACCCCTCGCGCCGTGGTACGGTTGACACACAACGGCGCGGGGTGGAGCAGCTCGGTAGCTCGCTGGGCTCATAACCCAGAGGTCGCAGGTTCAAATCCTGTCCCCGCTACTGAAGTCGAAGGCCCGGATCCAAAACGGATCCGGGCCTTCGTGGTGTGCGAACTCATGTACTGAGGGGAGGGACCGGCCGCGCCGCCGTGGGGAGTTGGGCGGTGTGTGTTTGACTTGTCTCTCTGTGGGCATGTCGACAAAACGCTCAAGTGACCTCACGGGCTGCGGTATACCGGGTGTACCCAGGTTGCAGGTGGTGCGACGATGGACGTTATGGGGGACAAGGCAACTCTGTTCGAGTCAGGGCGATTTGTGCAGCCTTACGACGCGGAGCCGGCCCGCGACGAGTTGGCGGACATGGGGGAAGCCGGCGAGGAGACGCGCCTCGCGCTCGCCGCGCAGAGCGGTGACGCCGAGGCGGCGAGCGTCCTCGGGGCCATGCTGCTGCGCCGCGGCGACCTCGACGGAGCCGAACCCCACCTGCGCGCGGCCACCGCGGCCGGTGACCGGGCCGCCGCCAACAACCTGGGCGTCCTGCTGCACCAGCGGGGCTACCCCGAGGAGGCGGCCGGCTGGTGGCGGATCGCCGCCGTCGCCGGTTCCGCCGCCGCCGCGCACGCGCTCGGCCGCCACCACCGGGAGCGCGGGGACGAGCCGGCCGCCGAGTACTGGCTGCGCCAGTCCGCCGAGCAGGGTCATGTCCTCGGCGCCTACGCGCTCGCCGACCTGTTGGAGCACCGCGGGGACGTCGGCGCCGAGCACTGGATGCGGGCCGCGGCCGAGCGCGGGCACCGGGAGGCCGCCTACCGGCTGGCACGCGCGCTCGACCGCGCGGCCGGACACGGGGAGGAGGCCGGGGGGGACAGCGGTGCCGCCGAGGCCGAGCAGTGGTACCGGCAGGCCGCCGCGCGCGGACACCGGCGGGCCGCGCTCCAGCTCGGGGCGATCCTGGAGAAGCGGGGCGAGCTGAAGGAGGCCGGGCGCTGGTACCTGACCTCCGCCAAGGACGGCGAGCCGCGGGCCGCCTGCGCGCTCGGCTTCCTGCTGCGCGACGCCGGCGACAGCGAGAGCGCGGCCGTGTGGTGGCTGCGCGCCGCCCAGGACGGCGACGGCAACGCGGCCAACGCGCTGGGCGCGCTGCACGCCGAGCGCGGCGAGCCCCAGACCGCCGAGCGGTGGTACCGGGCCGCGCTGGCCGCCGGTGACGACAACGGCGCCTACAACCTCGGGCTGCTCTGCGCCGAGCAGGGCCGCACCGCGCAGGCCGAGCAGTGGTACCGGCGGGCCGCGTACGCCGGGCACCGCGAGGCCGCGAACGCGCTGGCCATCCTGCTGCTCCAGAACGGCGACACGAGCGGGGCCGAGCCGTGGTTCTCCAAGGCCGCCGAGGCCGGAAGCGTGGACGCCGCGTTCAACCTCGGCATCCTCTATGCCGGGCGCGGCGAGGAGGAGATGGCGCTGCGCTGGTACGAGCGGGCGGCGGCGGCCGGGCACGCCGAGGCCGCGCTCCAGGTCGGGATCGCCCGGCTGCGCGAGGGCGACGAGCAGGAGGCCGAACGGCATCTGCGCTGTGCGGCGGGCGGCGGCAGCGCGGAGGGCGCGTACCGGCTGGCCGCCCTGCTCGACGCGCGCCGGCCGCCGGAGCCCGCGCACGAGCTGGGGGAGATCGTGCAGGAGAAGACCGAGTGCGAGGAGTGGTACGAGCGTGCCGCCTCGCAGGGGCACCGGCGGGCGCAGGTGCGGGTCGGCATGCTCGCGGCGGCGCGGGGCGATGTGGTGGAGGCGGCGCGGTGGTACCGGGCGGCGGCCGAGGCCGGGTCGCGCAACGGCGCCTTCAACCTGGGGCTGCTGCTCGCCCGCGAGGGGAGCGAGCCCGAGGCGGCGGTGTGGTGGGCCCGGGCCGCCGATGCCGGGCACGGGCGGGCGGCGCTGCGGCTGGCCCTCGTCTACGCGCGTCGCGGCGAGCTGGCGGAGGGGCAGCGGTGGGCCGACAGGGCGGTGGCGCTGGGGCCGGCGGAGGTGTCCGAGCGGGCGGGACGGCTGCGGGACGCGCTGCGGGAGGAGCTCTCGGCGTGACGCCGGACACTCCGGCTCCTACTGATTTGCTTCTCGATGCTCCCCTCACGTAGTGTCGTGTTCACCGACGCGGGGTGGAGCAGCTCGGTAGCTCGCTGGGCTCATAACCCAGAGGTCGCAGGTTCAAATCCTGTCCCCGCTACTGAAGGCCGAGGGCCGGAATCCAGAGATGGGTTCCGGCCCTCGGCGTTTTCGCGCATGGTGCCGTACACGGCAACGGTCGTGCGCGAAGAGCCCCGGCGGATGCCGGGGCTCAGGGAAGCGGGTGGGTCCTACGCGCCCGCGCAGTCCGGGCACAGCCCCCGGTACGTCACCTCGACGTCCGACACCGTGAAGCCGAAGCGCTCGGTGTCGGGGAGGTCGGCGAGGGGGTTGCCGGTCGGGTGCACGTCGCGGATCGCTCCGCACCGGGCGCAGACCAGGTGGTGGTGCGGCTGGTGCGCGTTCGGGTCGTACCGCTTGGCGCGCTTGTCCGTCGTGACTTCCAGCACCTCGCCGAGCGAGACCAGTTCGCCCAGCGTGTTGTAGACGGTCGCCCGGGAGATCTCGGGCAGCCTGGCGACAGCCCGTGCGTGGACCTCGTCGGCCGTCAGATGGACGTGCTCGCCGTTCAGGACCTCGGCCACCACGCGTCGCTGCGCGGTCATCCGCCATCCGCGTCCACGCAGCCGTTCCAGAAGGTCGCTCATGGCCACCAGCCTAGCAGGAGGAGTCCCCAGATCGGGAACAGGTGTGATTTTGGATCGTCAGTTGACTTAGACAATGTCCATTGTAGGATCGGGACCGGCTTTGGCCACAGGACAGGACTAGTCAGTGATGACGCAGGAGGCGTACGTGACGCAGGGACCGCTCACCACGGAGGCCGGTGCCCCGGTCGCCGACAACCAGAACAGCGAGACGGCGGGCGTCGGCGGGCCGGTCCTCGTCCAAGACCAGCTCCTGCTGGAGAAGCTGGCGCACTTCAACCGCGAGCGCATCCCGGAGCGCGTGGTGCACGCCCGTGGCGCCGGCGCGTACGGCACCTTCACCGTGACCGCCGACGTCACGCCGTACACCCGCGCCGCGTTCCTCTCCGAGGCCGGCAAGCAGACCGAGGTCTTCCTGCGCTTCTCGACCGTGGCCGGCAACCTCGGCGCGGCGGACGCCGTCCGCGACCCGCGCGGCTTCGCGCTGAAGTTCTACACCGAGGAGGGCAACTACGACCTCGTCGGCAACAACACCCCGGTCTTCTTCATCCGGGACGCGATCAAGTTCCCGGACTTCATCCACACCCAGAAGCGCGACCCGTACACCGGCAGCACCGAGGCCGACAACGTGTGGGACTTCTGGTCGCTCTCCCCGGAGTCGACCCACCAGGTGACCTGGCTGTTCGGCGACCGCGGCATCCCGGCGTCGTACCGGCACATGGACGGCTTCGGCTCGCACACCTACCAGTGGAACAACGCGGCCGGCGAGGTCTTCTGGGTCAAGTACCACTTCAAGACCGACCAGGGGATCAAGAACCTCACCGCCGAGGAGGCGGAGGTCCTCGCGGGCAAGGACCCCGACTCGCACCAGCGCGACCTGCGTGAGGCGATCGAGCGCGGGGAGTTCCCGAGCTGGACCGTGGGCGTGCAGATCATGCCCGCGGCGGACGCGGCGACGTACCGCTTCAACCCGTTCGACCTGACCAAGGTGTGGCCGCACGCGGACTACCCGGTCATCGAGATCGGCAAGCTGGAGCTGAACCGCAACCCGCAGAACATCTTCGCCGAGGTCGAGCAGTCGATCTTCTCGCCGGCGCACTTCGTGCCCGGTATCGGCCCCTCGCCCGACAAGATGCTCCAGGGCCGGCTCTTCGCCTACGGCGACGCCCACCGCTACCGCGTCGGCATCAACGCCGACCACCTGCCGGTGAACCGCCCGCACGCCACCGAGGCGCGCACCCACTCCCGTGACGGCTTCCTCTACGACGGCCGGCACGGCGGTGCGAAGAACTACGAGCCGAACAGCTTCGGCGGGCCGCAGCAGACCGGCCGTCCGCTCTGGCAGCCGTTCGACGGCTTCGCGCCCGGCACCGGCAACCACCCGACCCCCGTGCACGCCGAGGACGACGACTTCGTGCAGGCGGGCAACCTCTACCGGCTGATGTCGGAGGCGGAGAAGGAGCGGCTGATCGCCAACCTCGCGGGCGCGATCTCGCAGGTCTCGCGCGAGGACATCGTCGAGCGGGCGATCGGCAACTTCGCGAGCGCCGACGCCGACTTCGGCAAGCGACTGGAGGCGGCGGTGCGGGCGCTGCGCGGCTGAGCCGGCGGCCCGCGCGGCCGGGCGGGCCGGACCCCACGGTGCTCGGGGTCCGGCCCGCCTCGCATGTCACAGCGCGGGCGTGGGCTCGCGGGCCGGGAGCCAGCGGCGGACGATGTCGCGGACCGAGACGATCCCGGCCACGTCGCCGCGGTCGAGGACGACGAGGTGCCGGAAGCCGCCGTGCGCCATGGCGCGGGCCGCCTCCTCCAGGGTCCAGGTGGGGGCGGCGAAGACGACGTCGGTGGTGGTGTGGGCGTGGGTGCGCTCCGCGTCCGGGTTCTGTCCGAGCCCGACGGAGTCGAGGATGTCGCGTTCGGTCAGGATGCCGATGCCGCCGGCGTCCGGGTCGAGGACCACGGCGGCGCCGACGCGGCGGGCGGACATCAGGGCGGCTGCCTGGCGCAGGGTGTGGGCGGGGCCGAGGGTGAGAATCACCGTGCTCATGGCGTCACGGACGAGCATGGACGGACCACCTCCTAGGAATCCCCGGGAACGGCTCAGGGATTCACAAGTTCACAAGTGGGGGTGGGCTCAGAGTGCCAGGTAAAGGGAGGGTCAACAAGGGGGCGCGCGGCGCCAGTTGAGGGCGCAGCGGGAGTACGCCCGCTCCCCTCCCCGCTCCTCACGGGCGCGGGTTGAGGTACCCCAGCAGCTCGTCGTGGAGGAGGCCGTTGGACGCCGCCGCGTCGCCGCTGTGCGGACCCGGGCGGCCGTCGAGGCCGGTGAAGGCGCCGCCCGCCTCCGTCACGATGATCGCGTTGGCCGCCATGTCCCACAGCGACAGCTCCGGCTCGGCGCAGATGTCCACGGAGCCCTCGGCGACCATCATGTACGGCCAGAAGTCGCCGTACGCGCGCGTGCGCCACACCTGGCGGGACAGCTCCAGGAAGCCGTCCAGGCGGTCGCGCTCCTCCCAGCCGGAGAGCGAGGAGTACGCGAAGGAGGCGTCCGCGAGCTTGCCGACGCGCGAGACGTGGATGCGGGTCGCGGAGGCGAGGTTGCGGCCGGTGAAGGCGCCGTGGCCCTTCGCGGCCCACCAGCGGCGGCCGAGCGCGGGGGCGGAGACCACGCCGACGACGGGCTGGTAGCCGCCCTCGCCCGCCTCCATCAGGGAGATCAGGGTGGCCCAGACCGGGACGCCCCGCACATAGTTCTTCGTCCCGTCGATCGGGTCGATCACCCAGCGGCGGGGGCCCGTGCCCTCGACGCCGTACTCCTCGCCGAGGACGGCGTCCCGCGGGCGGGCGCGCTGGAGCTGGCCGCGGATGAGTTCCTCCGCGGCCTTGTCCGCCTCGCTCACCGGGGTCATGTCCGGCTTCGTCTCGACCTTGAGGTCGAGGGCCTTGAAGCGGGCCGTGGTGGCGGCGTCGGCCGCGTCCGCGAGGACGTGGGCGAGGCGGAGGTCGTCGAGGTAGTCGGGCATGTGAGGAACGGTATCCGGCGGGGACGGTACGGGGCCACCGGGGGCGGTGGGAGTGTCCCCGAGGGACGCGGCGCACCGCGCGACCGCCAGGGCGGGCCCGCGCCGGGAGGACAGCCGGGACGCACCCCGTGCTCCCTCCCCAACCCTTGACAGTGCATACAAGCGCGTCAAATCTGGGCGCAGAGTCGGTGTGGTCCAGGGAGGCGAGGATGCCTGCTGCCCGGGAGTCGCTGTTGGACGCCGCGTACACGGCGCTCGCGCGCCGGCCGTGGTCCGCCGTGCGGATGGTCGACGTGGCCGCGTCGGCCGGGGTGTCCCGGCAGACCCTGTACAACGAGTTCGGCGGCAAGGACGGCCTCGCCCGGGCACTGGTGCGGCGGGAGGCCGACGGGTACCTCGCCGGCGTCGAGCGGGCCCTGGCCGGCCCCGCCGGGGCGCGGGACCGGCTCACCGCCACCGCCGAGTGGACGGCCACCGCCGCCCGGGACAACATGCTGGTGCGGGCCATGCTCACGGGCTGCTGGACCGAGCGGCTGCCGAGCCCGCCGCTCACCGCCGTGCCCTCCACCAGCGCGGTACCGGCGCAGCGCCGGGCGGACGGGCCGCTGCCCGAGCCCCGCGACTTCGTGCGGATCGTCCGGGACCGCGCGGCGACCGCGCTGGCCGGCCCCGGCGCCGACCCGGCCGGCACCGCGGAACTGCTCCGCTCCTGTGAGCTCGTCGTACGCCTCGCCCTGTCCTGTGTCGCGGCGCCGCCGGGGGAGGGCGGGATGGCCGAGCTGGTACGGGCGGTGCTGCCGCGGCACCTGGTGTGAGGCCGGCCTCAGACACCGTCTTCGTAGGGACCGCCCCGGAAGTACAGGGCTCCGTGGTGGCGGGGCCGGTCCCCGCGTTCGTGCGCGGCGTCGGAGCGGTCGGCGGGCGCGGAGCGCCGGGCCAGGGCCCGCAGCCGGTCCAGGCCGGCCAGCACCTCGGCACGGTGGCCGGACTCCTTCATCCACCGGGGCAGCCGCGCGAACATCGCCATGGTGGGACGCGCGGGGCCCCGCTCGCGCAACGTGGCACCGACGTAGGCGGCCAGCGCTTCGAGATGCTCCTCGTTGCAGGCCCACAGCACGCGGCTGAGGCACCGGGTCTGGAGCCACAGGGGCCGCCGGAAGAAGGGATCCTCGGTGCCGCCCGGCTGGGCCCCGACCAGTCCCCGGCCGCGCAGGTCCGCCGTCCAGTGGGCGATCACGCCGCAGCCCGCGCAGGTCAGCCGGCGAGGCAGGAACAGCAGTTCGCTGAAGTACGGCGGCGGAGGCAGGTCCGGCCGGGGGGTGACCAGCGCGCGGCCCCCGCAACCCGGGCAGACCACCAGCACCCGGCCGGTGTACTGGACCAGCCAGCGGCCCGTGTCGTGGTGCCGGAACGGATCCGTGCCCCCCATGCCGCGCCCCCTAGTGCGCCGACCCCGACAACTGAAGCCCGATCACCCCGACGATGACCAGGCTGATCGACACGATCTTCAGGGTGGAGACCAGGTCGCCGAGGAAGACCATGCCGTAGATGGCGGTGCCCGCCGCGCCGATGCCGGTCCACACCGCGTAGGCGGGGCCGACGTCCAGCTTCCTCAGGGACAGGGTGAGCAGACCGAAGCTGCCCAGGGCGAACGACGCGAAGGCGATCGTCGGCCACAGGCGCGTGAACCCGTGCGAGAGCTTCAGGCACACGGCGAAGCCGGTCTCCAGTATCCCGGCCACTATGACCAGCAGCCACGCCATGTGCGGTCCTCCCGTTGATCCGGATCTCCGGTTCGGTGCGATTATGCACTTACCGGCCACGCACCCCGGCAAACAACGCGAGGCTCAGTCGCCTTCCTTGCGCTCCCTGGTGGCCAGCAGCCGGCGCAGCGAGTACAGCCGTGCCGGGTCCGCGTGCCCCTCGGCCACCCACGCGTCCAGCGCGCAGTCCGGCTCGTCGTGGCTGCACGCGCGCGGGCAGTTCGCCGTACCGGGTTCGAGGTCGGGGAAGGCGTGGATCACCCGGGACGGGTCGATGTGCGCGAGCCCGAAGGAGCGGACCCCCGGGGTGTCGACGACCCAGCCTCCCCCGTCGGCCAGCGGCAGGGCGAGGGCGGAGGTGGTGGTGTGCCGGCCCCGGCCGGTCACCGCGTTGACGTGCCCCGTCAGACGCCGGCGTTCCTGCGGCACCAGCGCGTTGACCAGCGTCGTCTTGCCGACGCCCGAGTGCCCCACGAACGCGGTGATCTTGCCGTCAAGGTGTTCGCGGACCCGGTCCGCAGCGTCCCCGTTCTCCAGTTCCCCGCGGCTGGTGACGACGTACGGGATGTCGAGGGTGCCGTACAGCTCCAGCAGCTTGTCCGGCGGGGCCAGGTCCGACTTGGTCATCACCAGCAGCGGCTCCAGACCGCCGTCGAAGGCCGCGACCAGGCAGCGGTCGATCAGCCGGGGGCGGGGCTCGGGATCGGCCAGGGCCGTCACGATCGCCAGCTGGTCGGCGTTGGCGACGACCACCCGCTCGTACGGATCGTCGTCGTCGGCCGTGCGGCGCAGCACCGACGTCCGCTCCTCGATGCGGACGATCCGCGCGAGCGTGTCCTTCATGCCGGACAGGTCGCCGACCAGGGCCACCCGGTCGCCCACCACGGCCGCCTTGCGGCCCAGCTCGCGCGCCTTCATCGCCATCACGACCCGGTCCTCGACCAGGCAGGTCAGCCGCCCCCGGTCGACGGTGAGGACCATGCCCTCGGCCGCGTCCTCGTGCTTGGGCCGGATGTTCGTCCGCGGCCGGTTGCCCTTGCGGTTGGGACGGCTGCGGATGTCGTCCTCGTCGGTGTGCTTGCCGTAGCGGCGCATGGCGTACGTCCCTACTGCCCGAGCATCCCGGTCCACAGCTCGGGGAAGTCCGGAAGGGTCTTCGCCGTCGTCGCCACGTTCTCGATCCGCACGCCCGGCACGGCCAGGCCGATGATCGCACCGGCGGTCGCCATGCGGTGGTCCTCATAGGTGTGGAAGGTCCCGCCGTGCAGCGCGCGCGGGCGGATGTGCAGGCCGTCGGCCGTCTCCGTGACGTCACCGCCCAACTCGTTGATCTCCTTGGTGAGCGCGGCCAGCCGGTCCGTCTCGTGCAGCCGCAGATGGGCCACGCCCCGCAGGGTGGACGGCGAGTCGGCGAGCGCGGCCACCGCCGCGATGCCCGGGGTCAGCTCGCCCACGTCGCCGAGGTCCACGTCGATGCCGTGGATCGCCCCCGAACCGGTGAACTCCAGGCCGTACTCGGTCAGTTCGCAGGAACCGCCCATCTCGGTGAAGATCTCCCGCAGCCGGTCACCCGGCTGGGTGGTACGGGCCGGCCAGTCCGGGATCACCACCTTGCCGCCGGTGACCAGGGCCGCCGCCAGGAACGGCTGCGCGTTGGACAGATCCGGCTCGATCGTCAGGTCCCGCCCGAGCAGCGCGCCCGGCGTCACCCGCCACACGTTCGGCTCGCCGCCCGACTCCGGGGTGTCCACCTGGGCGCCGACCGCGCGCAGCATGTCCACCGTCATCCGGATGTGCGGCATCGAGGGCAGGCTGGCACCGGTGTGGCGGACCTCCACGCCCTGGTTGAACCGGGGGCCCGACAGCAGCAAGGCCGACACGAACTGCGAGGACGAGGAGGCGTCGATCGACACCGGGCCGCCGTCCAGGGCCCCGCCGCCGTGCACGGTCAGCGGCAGCGTGCCCCGGCCGTCGTCGTCGATCCGGGCGCCGAGCACCCGCAGCGCGTCGATCACGCCGTTCAGGGGACGCTCGTACGACCGCGGGTCACCGTCGAACCGGACCGGGCCGTCGGCCAGCGCGGCCACCGGCGGCAGGAACCGCATCACCGTGCCCGCGTTGCCGACGTCGACCGTGGCCGGGCCGGACAGGCCCGTGGGCAGCACCCGCCAGGCCTCGCCGGTGCCGTCCGGGCCCACCCCCTCCTCGATCTCCACGCCCATGGCCCTGAGGGCACCGGCCATCAGCAGGGTGTCCCGGGACCGCAGCGGGCGGCGCAGCCAGCCGGGCTCGGAGGCCAGGGCCGCGAGGACGAGGGCGCGGTTGGTGACCGACTTGGACCCCGGCACGTGGACCGTCGCGTCGACGGCTCCGCTCGCGTGCGGGGCGGGCCAGAGGGCGGTGGAGGAGGTGTTCGGGGCCATGGGGCCACTTTATAAGGAGGCCGCGCCGTCAACCTTCCAGCAGCCAGCGGCCCCCGCCGATCAGCGAGCACAGCGACACCGCGTGGAACAGGAACAGCCACAGGCCCGCCGGCACGTGCGTCAGCCGGGACAACTGGTCCGCGTCCGAGTCCCCCGCCCCCGACCGGGACCGCTTGGCCTGGAGCTCGAACGGCGGCCGTACCCCGCCGGACAGCAGGAACCACACCACCGCGTACGCGAACGCGGCCTGCACCTGCGGACCCGCCAGCCAGGACACCAGCACGAAGGCCCCGCCCGCGACGACCACGGTCAGCACGCCGTACGCGTTGCGGATCATCACCAGCATCACCGCCAGCAGGGCCGTGGCCGCCCACAACAGGAGGGTGATGCGCCCGGCGGCCAGCAGCGCGGCCCCGCCGAGACCCAGCAGCGAGGGGGCCGTGTAGCCCGCGGCGGCCGTCAGGATCATGCCCAGCCCGTACGGCTTGCCCCGGCTCACGGTGAGCCCGCTGGTGTCCGAGTGCAGCCGGATCCCGGTGAGCTGCCGGCCGGTGAGCAGCGCGACCAGACCGTGACCGCCCTCGTGCGCGATGGTGATCGCGTTGCGGGATATCCGCCACACCGGGTGCGGGACGACCACGGCGAGCGCGGCGGCCAGGGTGGCCAGCACCACCCACAGGTCGGGATCGGGCTGGGTGCCGGTGAGCCGGTCCCAGAGGTCGGGCAGCGCGGTGGCGGCGAGGCTGTCCATCGGTCGGAGTGGCTCCCTGTGCTGGTACGGAATCTGGCAGTGTGGCACGTATGTGCGGACGGTATGCATCGAGTCGTAGGCCCGAGGATCTCGCGGGAGTCTTCGGGGTCGAGATGGGGGTCCCCCCAGGGCGAGCGGAGTCAAGCCACTGGGGGAGGGAGCCCGAGGAGACCTTGGAGCCCGACTACAACGTGGCGCCGACCAAGGAGGTCTACGCCGTCCTGGACCGCCCCCTGAAAGACGCGGACTCCCCGCGTCCGGTTCGCCAGCTGCGCAGGCTGAGGTGGGGCCTGGTCCCGTCCTGGGCCAAGACCCCGGAGGGCGGCGCCCGGATGATCAACGCCCGCGCGGAGACCGTCCACGAGAAGCCCGCCTACCGGCGCGCCTTCGCCGCCCGCCGCTGCATCCTGCCGGCCGACGGCTACTACGAGTGGGTCACCGGCGCGCAGGAGCGCGACCTGGAGGTGGAGGGGAAGAAGAAGCGGCCGCGCAAGCAGCCGTACTTCGTGCTGCCCGCCGACGGCTCGGTGTTCGCGATGGCCGGACTCTACGAGTTCTGGCGCGACCGGACCCTGCCCGACGACCACCCGCGGGCCTGGTGGGCCACCTGCTCGGTGATCACCACCGAGGCGGAGCAGACCCCGCTGGCCGTGGCCCCGGCCGAGGGCCCGCGCTCCCTCGCCGAGATCCACCCCCGGATGCCGCTGATGCTCACCCCGGACCGCTGGGACGCCTGGCTCGACCCCTCCCGCACCGACCCCGACGACCTGCGCGAGCTGCTCGCCCCGCCCCCGGCGGGCCTGATGCGCGCCTACCCGGTCTCCACCGCCGTCAGCAACGTCCGCAACAACGGCCCGGAGCTGCTGAAGGAGCTGGAGGGCCCTGAAGAGGGCACACTCTTCTGAGGTGGCGAATGTGACTGATGTGACTGATGTGACGGATGTGACCAGCATGGCTCATGCGGCCGATGTGACTTCCCAGACGGTCGCCACGGAGGCCGGGGACGCCCGGATCACCTGGCACACGGCGAAGGAGGCACGGCTGGTGCTGGCCGTGAGCCATGGCGCCGGCGGCGGCATCGAGGCACGCGACCTCCGGGCGCTCGCGGCCACGCTGCCCGCCGACGGCGTGACGGTCGCCCTCGTCGAGCAGCCCTGGCGGGTCGCCGGCAAGAAGGTGGCTCCCGCGCCGAAGACCCTGGACACCGGCTGGCGGTGCGTGTGGCCCGCGCTCACCGGGCCGGGCCTGCCGGTGATCTCCGGGGGCCGCAGCGCCGGGGCCCGGGTCGCCTGCCGCACGGCGGCCGAGCTGGGCGCGCACGCCGTGCTCGCGCTGGGCTTCCCGCTGCACCCGCCGGGCAAGCCGGAGAAGTCCCGGGCGGACGAGCTGCTGGGGGCCGGGGTGCCCACGCTGGTCGTCCAGGGCGGCAACGACCCCTTCGGGAAGCCGGCCGAGTTCCCGGAGGGTGATTTCCGGCTCATCGAGGTGCCGCACGGCGATCACGGGTTCGCCGTCCCCAAGCGCGCGGAGCTCACCCAGGAGCGGGCGCTGGAGATCATCACCGGCGCGGTACGGGAGTGGATCGCGTCACTCGGGTGACCCGGGAATGTTGTGCGGTGGGCCGCTGTTGATCGGGACGGAAGTGCCGACGGGTTCGGCACCGACGTCGAGGGAGAGGAAGTCCGCCGCATGGGTTCGACCATCTGCCCGGCCCGCAGCAGCCGCACCGACCTGGACTGGTCCGTGCTGCATGCGGCCAAGATCGCTCCTATTCGAGCGGCGGCAGGCACGGGTCGTGTTCTATCCTCCGAATCGAGTGGGATCGGTTTCGGTCCCACCCGGGATCTTGAGGAGGTGGGTCCGGTCACCGGTACCGACGCAGGGACCGACAACGGCCAGGCGGAGCTGCCCGAGGGCCAGGGCGTCAGCGCGGACGCGTCCGATGAGTCGACCGCGGAGCGCAGCGCGCGCTTCGAGCGGGACGCGCTCGAATTCCTCGACCAGATGTACTCGGCCGCGCTGCGCATGACGCGCAACCCGGCCGACGCCGAGGACCTGGTGCAGGAGACGTACGCCAAGGCGTACGCGTCCTTCCACCAGTTCCGCGAGGGCACCAACCTCAAGGCGTGGCTGTACCGCATCCTCACGAACACCTTCATCAACTCCTACCGCAAGAAGCAGCGCGAGCCCCAGCGCTCCGCCGCGGAGGAGATCGAGGACTGGCAGCTCGCCCGTGCCGAGTCGCACATGTCGACGGGTCTGCGCTCCGCCGAGTCGCAGGCGCTCGACCACCTGCCCGACTCGGACGTGAAGGCCGCGCTCCAGGCCATCCCCGAGGAGTTCCGCATCGCCGTCTACCTCGCGGACGTCGAGGGGTTTGCCTACAAGGAGATCGCGGACATCATGGGGACACCCATCGGTACGGTGATGTCCCGGCTGCACCGGGGCCGCCGTCAGCTGCGCGGCATGCTGGAGGACTACGCCCGTGAGCGCGGGCTGGTCCCGGCCGGCGCCGGAGAGTCGAACGAAGCGAAAGGCTCGGGCTCATGAGCTGCGGAGAGCCGCACGAGACGGACTGCAGTGAGGTCCTGGACCACCTGTACGAGTTCCTCGACAGCGAGATGCCGGACGTCGACCGCGACAAGTTCCAGCACCACTTCGAGGAATGCTCGCCGTGCCTGGAGAAGTACGGCCTGGAGCAGGCCGTGAAGAAGCTGGTGAAGCGGTGCTGCGGGCATGACGACGTGCCCGCCGACCTGCGGGCCAAGGTCATGGGGCGGATCGATCTGATCCGCTCCGGGCAGACGGTCCCGCAGCACGACGTGGCCAAGGCCCCGGCGGCACCGCAGGAGTCCTGACACGCCGGGGCATATCACCCGAACGTGCTAATCCTCAGGTCATAGGCCCCACACCCCCCGATGTCCGCCCTAGGCTCCGAGCCTTGAGGAGGCACGGTCGGGGAGGGGCGTGATGGACGCGGTACCGGCAAGGGCACGCGGCTACGTCGCCGCCGTCGCCCTGTCGGCCGTCCTCTGCCTGCTGCCCCTGCCGGCGACGCACACTCCCTGGGGGGCGTCGACGCTGCTCGCCGCGCTCTACGCGGCCTGCGAGCACGCCGTGCGCCGCCGCTTCGGCGGCACCTTCTACCCCGTGCTGCTCGCCGGTGCGTTCCTGCTGCCCCCGGCCGCCGCCGCGCTCGTCCCGGTGCCCGCCGCGCTGCTCTCCCCGGTCGAGCACCGGCCCGTCCTGCTCCGGCGGGTGTGGCGGGCCGCGCAGCCCGCGCTCGCCGTGTGGGCCGCCGCCCGCACGCACTGCGCGCTCGGCGGCGAGGACGCCGTCGTCGGCTCCGACTTCCCCTCCGCGCTGCTGCCCGCGGGCGCGGCCGTCCTCGTGTTCTGCCTCGTGCTCACCGCGCTCGACGGCGGCCTGCGCGCGGCGGCCGGGCTGCTGCCGCTGCGGCGGGCCTGGCGGGGGCAGCTGGCGCGCACGCCGGCCCCGGTCGCGGTGCACGGACTCGCCGGGCTGATGATGGCCGTCCTCTGGCGCAGCCCCTACGGCCCGGTCGCCGCGCTGCTCGTGCTGCTGCCGATGGGCGTCTCCTGGTGGGTCTTCGCCCTGTACCACCGCGAACGCGCCGCCCACCAGGCCACCATCCGCGCCCTGGTCCAGGCCGTCGACATCAAGGACGGCTACACCCGCGGCCACAGCGAACGCGTCGGACACGCCTCCGTGCTGATCGCCCGCGAACTCGGCATGGACGACGACCGCGTCGAGGTGCTGCGCTTCGCCGGCATCCTGCACGACGTCGGCAAACTGGGCGTGCCCACCCGGCTGCTGCGCAAGGAGGGCCCGCTCACCCCGCAGGAGCGGCGGATCATCGAGCTGCACCCCGAGTACGGCCACGAGATGGTCCGCGGGATCTCCTTCCTCGGCGAGGCCCGCGCGGCCATCCTCCACCACCACGAACGGCTCGACGGCAGCGGCTACCCGTACGGCCTGGCGGGCGGCCAGATCCCCGAGTGCGCCCGGATCGTCGCCGTCGCGGACGCCTTCGACGCCATGACCTCCACCCGCTGCTACAGCAGGGCCCGCCCGGTCGAGGCCGCCATCGCCGAGCTGGAGCGCTGCGCCGGGGCGCACTTCGACCCCCGGATGGTCGGCGCGCTCGTCCGCGCCCTGCGCCGCTCCGGCTGGCACCCGGCGGTCACGGCCGACGAACCGGCGTACGGCACCCCGCCCGCCGAGCGGACCCCCAGCACCGGGGCGCCCCGATGACCGCCCTGCGGCTGATCCACGGCGCCGCCGCCCTCGTCGCGGCCGGCTCCCTCGCCGTCACCCTCTGGACCGGCCTGCACGACCGGGGCGTCGCACTCGCCTTCGGCGTGCTCATAGCCGTCGGCGAACTCACCCGCTGGAGCGACGAGCAGGGACAGCGGCAGGCCGCGCCCCTCGGTGCCGCCGGCGCCCTGGCGTACGCCCTGCTGGGCGCCGACGCCGGACGGCCCGGCCAGCACGGAGCCGCCCAGGTCGTCACCGTCGTCCTCGTCGCCACCGTCCTCGGCGCCGTCCCGCACATCTGGTCCGGCCGCAGCCCCACCACCGACCACCTGACCCGCCGGACGCTCACCGTCGGCTTCGCCGCCGTCTGCTTCCAACCGCTCTACAGCCAGGGCGTCTTCGCCCACTGGGTCGGTCCCGCCTACGCCCTCCTGCTGCTCACCCTGCTCGCCCTCTCCTCGCTGTGCGGGGCGGTCCTGGCCGCCGCGCTCGCCCACTGCCGCACCCGCTGGCCGTTCGGCCCGCTGCTGCGCGAGGAACTGCGCGGCCTGCTCGGCATCGGCTCGGCCATCTGCGCGACCGGCGCCGTGATGGCGCTCGCGGTCGCCGTCGTCGGCCTGTGGGCGCTGCCCGTGTTCTGTCTGCCCATGCTGCTCGTCCAGCTCTCCCTGCGCCGGTACGCGGCCGTCCGCGCCACCTACCGGCAGACCATCGCCTCCCTCGCCCGCGCCACCGAGATTGCCGGCTGCACCCCCGCCGGGCACGCCCACCGCGTCGCCGCGCTCAGCCTCGCCGTCGGCCGGGACCTCGGCCTGACCGGCCCCGGCCTGACCGTCCTGGAGTACGCGGCCCTGATGCACGACATCGGCCAGCTCAGCCTGGTCGACCCGGTCCCGGCCGGCGCCACCGCCGGCCTGCCCGCCGCGGAGCAGCGGCGCATCGCCCTGCTCGGCGGTGCCGTCGTCCGGCAGACTGGCGTGGACGCGGCCGTCGCCGTCGTCGTGGAACGGCAGGCCGACCCCTACCGGGAACAGCCGCTCGCCGCCCGGATCGTCCGGGCCGTGAACGCCTACGAGGAGAAGACCCGGGACGCCGGCCCCGAAGGCCCGCTGCGCGCACTGGAGGAGCTGCGGCTCGGCACCGCCGGGGACTACGCTCCCGAGGTCGTGGAGTCGCTCGCCCGGGTACTGGCCAGGCCCCCCGGGGTGCGGGAGCGGGTGCCAGTGCGACGAACCGGGCTGTCTGACCCCGCGCCCGGCTGGGTAACCCATGGGTAATGAGCGCCTTTCCCGCGGCACGTGGTTGGATGCGAGGGAGAGGGTGTCCGGGGGCACAAGCCAGCCCACAGCGGGAAATGGAACTGGCAGGCGGGAATCGTGAGGATCTTCGGCAAGGGACGGCACCGGCCCTCCGCCTCCTGGCGGCAGGCCACCGACCGGGCGTTCACACTCATCGGCGACGGCCGGTACGAGGACGCGGGCGAGCTGCTGACACGCGCCGCCGATCTGGAACCCTGGCTGTCGGAGTCCTGGTTCAACCTCGCGCTGCTGCACAAGTTCCGGCACGACTGGGAGCAGGCGCGCGCGGCCGGACTGCGCGCGGTCGCCCTGCTCGACCGGGAGACCGGGGCGCCCGACTGGTGGAACGTCGGCATCGCCGCGACCGCCCTCCAGGACTGGCCGCTGGCCCGTCGCGCCTGGCAGGCGTACGGGCTGAAGGTGCCCGGGGGCGCCGCGGCCTCCGCGGAGCCCGTCGGCATGGAGCTGGGCAGCGCGGCCGTACGGCTCTCCCCGGAGGGGGAGGCCGAGGTGGTCTGGGGCCGCCGGCTGGACCCCGCGCGGATCGAGGTGCTGTCGATCCCGCTGCCCTCCTCCGGGCGGCGCTGGGGGGAGGTCGTGCTGCACGACGGCGTCCCGCACGGTGAGCGCACCACGTCGGCCGGGCACTCCTACCCGGTCTTCGACGAGATCGAGCTGTGGGCGCCGTCGCCCGTGCCCACCTGGGTGGTCCTGCTGGAGGCGGCCACCGAGGCCGACCGGGACGCGCTGGAGCAACTGGCCGCGGACGCGGGGTTCGCGGCGGAGGACTGGTCGTCGTCGGTACGGCTGCTGTGCCGGATGTGCAGCGAGTCCCGCATGCCGTCCGACGAGGGCGAGGGGGTGCACCTGGACCCGCACGACCACAGCGAGCCGGGTCACCCCGGGCCGCTCGGCCACCGGACGGACGGACAGCTCTGGGTGCCGGAGCGGGAGTGCGGCATCGCGGCCCCGGCATCGCTCGTGCGGGGGCTCCTCGACGGGTGGGTCGCGGACAGCCCGGATTCGCGGGACTGGCGCGATCTGGAAGAGGTCTGCTGACCAGGCGCCGTACCCTGTATCAGCAACATCTCTCCCCTGTTCTTTGAGGAAGGCGTACGTCGGTCATGGCGCAGCAGGACACCGATCAGCAGCACGCGGGCGTGCTCCCCGTCGACGACGAGGGCTATGTCGTCGACACGGAGGACTGCGAGGAGCGCGAGAGTGCCTGGCGTGAGCGCGGCACCTCCCGGCCGATCACGGTCGTCGGCAACCCGGTGCTGCATAAGGAGTGCAAGGACGTCACCGACTTCGGCGAGGAGCTCCAGCAGCTCGTCGCCGACATGTTCGCCAGCCAGCGCACCGCCGAGGGCGTGGGCCTGGCCGCGAACCAGATCGGTGTCGACCTGAAGGTCTTCGTCTACGACTGCCAGGACGACGGGGGCGTCCGGCACGTCGGTGTGGTCTGCAACCCGAAGCTGGTCGACCTGCCCGCCGAGAAGCGCCGGCTGGACGACAGCAACGAGGGCTGCCTGTCCGTGCCCACGGCGTACGCCTCGCTCGCCCGTCCCGACTACGCCGAGGTGACCGGCCAGGACGAGCAGGGCAACCCGATCAAGGTCCGCGGCACCGGCTACTTCGCACGCTGTTTGCAGCACGAGACCGACCACCTCTACGGCTACCTGTACATCGACCGGCTGTCGAAGCGGGACCGCAAGGACGCGCTGCGGCAGATGGCGGAGAACGAGCCGCGCTACCCCGTGGTCGCCAACGACTGAGCGACGCCGCGCACTTGGGCGCCCCGTCCGGGATCCTTCCCGGGCGGGGCGCCTTCGTGTTGGCGCACTTCGCTCGTGCGTGCGTCGTACAACCGGTCCCTTCCGCGCCCCTGGTGATCCTCAACCAGTCACACAGGGGGAGATTCGCGGCACCTTGGGGTGGCGAATGAAGCAAATCCGTTCCCACGGCCATCAGTTGTGGTGCTGAATGGAAGTGCGGGATACGCAACGGCGCACGCCCGGCACAACGGGAGGGGTGTGCGCTCCTGGCGGCTGAGAGGGGTTTGTTCGTGCAAGCTCTCCCACGCAGCACCACATCGACGCAGACGGTGGTCGTCGTCCCACCCTCACTGGCACTCCCGGTGATCGAGTCCGCCTTTCCCCGGCAACTGCATCCGTATTGGCCACGACTCCAGGAGAAGACTCGGCTCTGGCTCCTGGAAAATCGGCTCATGCCGCCGGCCAAGGTTCGTGAATATGCCGATGGCCTGTGCTACACCGACCTCATGGCGGGCTACTACACCAGTGCCCCCGACGAGGTCCTCCAGGCCATAGCCGACTACAGCGCCTGGTTCTTCGTCTGGGACGACCGCCACGACCGCGACATCGTGCACGGCCGGGCGGGCGACTGGCGGCGGCTGCGGCACCGGCTGCACGCGGCTCTGGACGCACCCAGACACCACCAGCACCACCCCGACCCCCTGGTGGCGGGCTTCGCGGACAGCGTGCTGCGGCTGTACGGCTTCCTGTCGCCCGCCTGGAACCAGCGGTTCGCCCGGCACTTCCACGCGGTCATCGAGGCCTACGACCGTGAATTCCGCAACCGCACCGAGGGATACATACCCGGCGTCGAGGAATACCTCGCGCTGCGCCGGCTCACCTTCGCGCACTGGATATGGACGGACCTGCTCGAACCCAGTGCCGGATGCGAACTCCCGGACGCGGTGCGGAAAAACCCGGCGTACCGCCGTGCGGCCCTCCTCAGTCAGGAATTCGCCGCCTGGTACAACGACCTCTGCTCGCTTCCGAAGGAAATAGCGGGCGACGAGGTGCACAATCTCGGAATCAGCCTCATCACCCACCGGGGGATGACCCTGGAAGAAGCGGTGGACGACGTCCGGCGGCGCGTCGAGGAATGCATCGGTGACTTCATCGGTGCCGAGCAGGACGCCCTGAGGTTCGCCCGCGAGATCGACGACGGAACGGTCCGCGGAAAAGAGTTGAGCACCGCTGTCCAGACCTGTGTCGGCCATATGCGCAACTGGTTCAGCTCCGTCTACTGGTTCCACCACGAGTCCGGCCGGTACATGGTCGACAGCTGGGACGACCGCTCCACACCCCCGTACGTCACGAACGAAGCGGCAGGTGAGAAATGACCGTCGAGTCGGTACAGTCCGCGAACCCCGGGACGCCCGAGAACCCCGAGACGCCCGACCTGCGTGAGCCGCCCCTGGCCGGAGGCGCCGTACCGGTTCTCGGCCACGGTCTGAAACTGGTCCGCGACCCGCTCGCCTTCATGTCCGGGCTGCGCGACCACGGAGACGTCGTCCGCCTGAGGCTCGGCCCCAAGACGGTCTACGCCGTCACCGCTCCGGCGCTCACCGGAGCACTGGCCCTGAACCCCGACTTCAAGATCGACGGCCCGCTGTGGGAGTCCCTCGAAGGACTGCTCGGCAAGGAGGGCGTGGCCACCGCGAACGGCCCCCGGCACCGCCGGCAGCGGCGCACCATACAGCCCGCGTTCCGGCTCGACGCGATACCCGGCTACGGCCCGGTCATGGAGGAGGAAGCGCACGCCCTGACCGACCGCTGGAAACCCGGCGGCACCATCGACTGCACCTCCGAGTCCTTCCGGGTCGCCGTCCGCATCGCGGCCCGCTGCCTGCTGCGCGGCGACTACATGGACGAGCGCGCGGAACGGCTCAGCCTCGATCTGGCCACCGTCTTCCGTGGCATGTACCGCCGGATGGTGGTCCCGCTCGGCCCGCTCTACCGGCTGCCGTTCCCGGCCAACCGCGCATTCAACCGGGCGCTGGCCGATTTGCATCTGCTGGTGGACGAGATCGTCGCCGAGCGGAGGGCATCCGGTCAAAAGCCGGACGATTTGCTGACAGCATTGCTGGAGGCGAAGGACGACAATGGCGACCCCATCGGGGAACAGGAGATCCACGACCAGGTCGTCGCCATACTCACCCCCGGCAGCGAAACAGTCGCGTCCACGATCATGTGGCTGCTCCAGGTCCTCGCCGCCCACCCGGAACACGCCGAGAAGGTACGGACCGAGGTCGAATCCGTGACCAGTGGTCGACCGGTCGGATTCGAGCACGTCCGCTCTCTCACGCACACCAACAATGTCGTCGTCGAGGCCATGCGCCTGAGGCCCGCCGTATGGATATTGACGCGGCGCGCGGTGACCGACACCGCGCTCGGCGGCTATCGCATTCCGGCCGGGGCGGACATCGTCTACAGCCCGTACGCCATCCAGCGCGACGCCCGCTCCTACGCCCGCCACCTCGACTTCGACCCCGACCGCTGGCTGCCCGAGCGGGCCAAGGAGGTGCCGAAGTACGCGATGAGCCCGTTCAGCGTGGGCAACCGCAAGTGCCCCAGCGACCACTTCTCCATGACCCAGCTGAGCCTGATCACCGCGGCGATCTCCGCGAAGTACCGCTTCGAGCAGGTCAGCGGGTCCGACGACACCACCCGCGTGGGCATCACGCTCCGCCCGCAGAACCTGCTGCTGCGGGCGATGCCCTGGTAGGCCGCCTGGTACCGGCGCGCGCTCAGGCGGCCTCCGGGCCCCGGAACGCGCGCCGGTAGGCGTTCGGGGTCGTACCCAGCGCCCGGACGAACTGGTGGCGCAGCGCGGCAGCCGTACCGAACCCGGTGCGCCAGGCGATGGCGTCCATGGTCTCGTCCGTGCCCTCCAGCAACTCCTGTGCCAGCAGCACCCGTTGGCGGAGGATCCACCGGTACGGCGTGGTCCCCGTCTCCTGCTGGAAACGCCGGGCGAAGGTGCGCGGCGCCATGTGGGCGCGGGCGGCGAGCTGTTCGACGGTCACCTCCTGGTCGAGGTGGGCCTCCATCCAGGCGAGCACCTCACCGACCGTGTCGCAGGGCGCCTTCGGCAGGGGCCGCTCGATGAACTGCGCCTGCCCGCCGTCCCGGTGCGGCGGCACCACCATCCGACGGGCGATCTTGTTGGCCACCTCCGGCCCCTGCGCCTTGCGCACGATATGCAGACAGGCGTCGATCCCGGCGGCGGTGCCGGCGGAGGTGATCACCGGGTCCTCGTCCACGTACAGCACGTCCGGCTCGACCGTGAGCCGCGGATAGCGCCGGGACAGCTGCTCGGCGTGGTGCCAGTGCACCGCACACCGCCGCCCGTCCAGCAGCCCCGCCGCGGCCAGCACGAACACCCCGGAGCAGACGCTGAGCACCCGGGTGCCCCGGTCCACGGCCCGCCGCAGCGCCGCCAGCAGCTCCTCCGGATACTCGCGCTCCGCATAGGTCTCACCGGCCGGTACGGCGATCAGATCGGCCTCTTCCAGCCGCTCCAGGCCGTACGGCGTGGACACGGTGAACCCGCAGTGGGTGCCCAGCTCGGGCCCTTCCGCCGACACCACGGCGAAGTCGTACCCGGGCAGCCCGTCGTCGCTGCGGTCGATGCCGAACACCTCGCACACGACACCCAGCTCGAAGGGATGCACCCCGTCCAGCAGCACGGCGGCCACGTTCTTCAGCATGCTGCCAGTGTGCCTCGACAGTGGCAGTAATTCGAGGCTCTACGGCAGTCCTGCCACTCCCGGTAAGGGGTGTCCGGCGCGACAGTGGTGTCCATGAACGGAAACCAGATCGAAGGACTGATCGGAATGCTCGCCACCCTCGGGATCCTGGTCCTCCTGGCCCTCCCGTCCGTGCTCGGCATCGTGCGCGACCGGCGCATCGACCGCCAGCTCAGGGCGGCCGAGCGGCCGGCGACCCCCAGGCCCACCGAGCCGGCGGTAGAGCCCGAGCCCCGCAGGAGGCGCCACGGCGCGGCCCGCCCCGCCTGACGGAAACCGCGTGTGGGACCTGTCCGCCCGCTGTGTAACCTCTCCCTCCACACCACAAGGGGAGGGACCATGCGAGGCAGAACGACTCGAACGGCCTGGGCGTTGGCGGGCGGGGCCGCGGCCCTGACGCTGCTGACCGCGACCGGCGCCCACGCGGAGGGCAGGGGAGACATCCGCGTCGTGCAGACCGTCGTCAACAAGGGCGGGAACGTGATCGTCGGGACGACGAAGAAGGTCACGTTCCCCATCGCCCTCACGATCAAGGACAACTCGGGCGTGAAGGGCGTGAGCGATGCCGACACCTTCAACACGGCCTACGGCTGGGGCTTCTTCGAGCGGGCCGGGACCTCGTGCGTGAAGAAGTCGCACACCACGTCGGTGTGCACGGTCACGATGACGGTCGACCCGGCCTGGATCCGCCAGAGTGACGACATGGACAGCAACAAGCTGGCCGGCGTCTGGCAGGTCGACGCCACCGTCAAGGCGAACGACGGCGACTACTGGATCTCCGACCGGATCGCCGAGTACAAGGTGAAGCGTGCCTCGCGGCTGACCACGGACGCCTCGCCCGAGCCCGTCGCCAAGGGCGCCAAGCTCACCGTCACCGGCAAGCTGTCCCGGGCGAACTGGGAGGACCTGAAGTACCACGGGTTCACCGGGCAGGACGTGCGGTTGCAGTTCAAGGCGGCCGGCGCCGCCCACTACAGCACGGTGAAGACCGTGCGCACGGGCGATGCCGGAAAGCTCAGCACCAAGGTCACCGCCACCTCGGCGGGCAGCTGGCGCTGGTACTTCCCCGGCACGACGACGACCGCGCGGGTCGTGTCGGCCGGGGACGCGGTGAAGCTGAAGTAACGGCCGGTCAGAAGTCCTCGTCCAGGTCGACCGTGCCCTCC
>NZ_KQ948378.1:0-9436 GCF_001514055.1 Streptomyces corchorusii
CCTAGCCCCGCCACATGTTGTCGAACGCGGCGTTCTCGACGTCCCTCCGCAGCCGTAGCGCCTCCAGTCGCGTCACGGCGTCGCCGACGGCGGCCAGCACCGTCGTGACCGCGTCCCCGGTCGGGCTCTCGTCCGCCTCCGACGGGTCGGACCCGATCCCCAAGGCTGCCAGCAGCGCCCCGAGGACGGGTTCGCCGGACTCCCGGCGTTCCTCGGCGCGGGCGCGCTCCGGCGAGTCCGCCGGCACGGTCCGCCCAGACCACAGGTGGAAGCCATGGCGCCGGGGGTGGACGAAGAGCCCGGCCCGGTCCAGGTCGTCGACATAGGCCGGGGCGAGTTCCCGGCCCCGGCGCCACAGCCAGTCCTCGACCGTCTCGTGCGGCTCCTGCCGGGCGAGCGAGGCGACGGCCTGGTCCAGCAGACGGTCACCCGTCGCCACCGGCGGGCCGGGAACCATGCGTTCGCCGTCCAGGGTCAGCGCCCCGCTCTCCAGCAGGTCGATCGCCTCGGCCCCCGCGAGCGCGAGGGACAGGTCGCCCTGCTCCACGGGCTGGTCGGGCAGCAAGTCCAGGACGACGAGCGCGAGGTCTTGTGCGGTGGTCATGAGTCCCTCCACGTCTCCAGCAGGCGCAGCCACACTTCGCTGATGGTGGGGAAGGCGGGTACGGCATGCCACAGGCGCTCGACCGGCACCTCCCCGGTGATGGCGACGGTGGCCGAGTACAGCAGCTCACCGACGCCCGGTCCGACGAACGTGGCGCCGACGACGATGTGGCGGTCACGGTCGATGAGGACGCGGGCCCTGCCCCGGTAGTCGGGGCGGTACTGGAGGGCACCCGCGAGGTGGCCGATCTCGTAGTCGACGACGTCGACGGGGCGGCCGGCGCGCTCGGCCTGATCCGCGGTCAGACCGACGGAGGCGACCTCGGGGTCGGTGAAGACGACGCCGGGGACGGCCTCAAGGTCGGCCGTGCTGCTGTGCGGGGCCCAGCGGGCGGTGTCGATCTCCTCGCCCCGGGCCCGGGCGGCGATCACCGCTCCGGCGATGCGGGCCTGGTACTTGCCCTGATGGGTGAAGAGCGCCCGTCGGTTGACGTCGCCCACGGCGTACAGCCAGTTCCCGGGTACGGCGGTGACGGTCAGGCTGTCGTCGGTGGGGAGCCAGTCACCGGGGGTGAGACCCACCGTGCCGAGCCCGATGTCCTCGGAGCGCGGTGCGCGGCCGGTGGCGAAGAGGATCTCGTCGGCGGTGAGTTCGTCGCCGTCCGACAGGGTGATCCGCACCTCGCCGTCGCCCAGCCGCCGCGCGGCGACGACCGAGACGTCGAACCGTACGTCCGCACCTGCCTCGCGCAGACGCTCGGTGACCAGTTCGCCCGCGAAGGGTTCCATACGCGGGAGCAGCCCGTCCTCGCGGGCGAGCAGGGTCACCCGGCTTCCCAGGGCCTGCCAGGCGGTGGCCATCTCGACACCCACCACACCGGCGCCCACGATCACCAGGCGTCCCGGTGGCCGCTGGGCGCTGGTCGCCTCCCGGCTGGTCCACGGCCGCAGTGTGTCGATCCCGGGCAGGTCGGGCAGGGCGGCTCGGCTGCCGGTGCACACCGCGACGGCGTGCCGGGCCCGGAGCCGGACGGTGTCGCCGTCGGGTGTCCGCACCGACACCTCACGGACCCCTTCCAGGCGTCCGTGGCCGCGCAGCAGGTCGATCCCGGCCGACTTGATCCACTCGACCTGGCCGTCGTCCTTCCAGTCGGCGGACATGCGGTTGCGGTGTGCCAGGACGGCCTCGACGTCCAGCGGGTTCTTCACGGCGGGGTCAAGCCCCGGAACGTGCGTGGCGTCCGCGCGGAGCAGGGCGGGGCGCAGCAGTGCCTTGCTGGGCTCGCAGGCCCAGTACGAGCACTCGCCACCGGCCAGTTCGCTTTCGACGATGACGGTGCTCAGGCCGGCGGCGATGGTGCGGTCCGCCACGTTCTCGCCGACCGGGCCCGCGCCGATCACGATGACGTCGTAGGTCCGGATGTTCTCGGTCGGCATGTGTCCTCCGGTGGATGCGTGCCGGTCAGGTGGGTGTCGTGGTGCCCGGAGGTGGGCGGCCCCGGCAGGGGGGCGTCGGCCGCGCCGGGGCCGGGTCTCAGCGGCCGGGCGCGCGCTCGGTGACCTCCTGGAGGAACCACTCGTTGCCGTCGAGGTCCTTGAAGGCGGCGAAGGTGCCATAGCTGGCCCGCTCCGGGTGCAGGCCGGGGACCCGATGGGCGTCACCGGCGTGGTGGAAGGCGCCGGTCTCGTCACGGAAGGGTCCGGAGACCTCCACACCGCGGCCGGTCAGCTCCTCCTGGGCCTTGACGATGTCCGTGACGGTCAGCTGGAGGCCGTGGAGCGTGCCCGCCGGCTGCTCGGTGAGGCCCTCCCCGAAGATGACCGAGCACTCGGAACCGGGCGGCGTGACCTGCACGATCCGATAGCCGTCGTTGATCGGGAAGTCGGCGTCCAGACGCCAGCCCAGCTGCTCCACGTAGAAGCCCTTGGCGCGGTCCACGTCGGAGACGGGAAGGATGACGACTTCGAGCTTCATGTCCATGGCAGGTATCTCTTTCGGTCCGGTTGTGGTGGTGGGCTTGTGGGCGGTGCTGTGTGTATGTGGGGCTGCGTGTACGTGGGACTGCGCGTACGTGGGTGTGCCGCGCCGCCCCGGACCGAGCCGTCGGCGGTCCCCCGGGGGTGGCGGATGTGCCGAGCACGTGTCCCCGTGCCGGCGCTCGCCGCGTTCGTTCTCACTGTCGTCCGGCACCGGCATGTCCCGCGTCAGTCACCTGACGGTGTGTCCCGGCCGACCCCGCTGCCTGATGTCCTAAGCAGTCCAGCCCGGAGTACGTGTGAAGGAGCTGAAGAGGACGCCGGTCCGCCAGGCGCGGTGGATCTCCCACCAGGTCGTCACGCGAAGCTCGCAGCCGTCGGGCCGTACCCCGACAGCACCGCGCTCTCCGCCCAGTTCCACACCTGCGTGTCGTCGGACCACGCCCGCTCCGTGGAGCTTCCGGCGCGCCAGGACGGTTGCTCGTCGCAGACGGCGGAGATCTGGTCGCCGACGAAACGACGGTGTGCGGCCCTCCGTCGGAGTGTGAACGTCATGGCGGCCATGTCATGCCCTCGTTCCCGGGAAGACGGTGCGGGTGCGGCAAGGGAGCGGGCCCCGTGCCGGGGGAAGGGGCACGGGACCCGCGGTCTGGTGGATCAGGCGGCGGCACCGGCGTTGATGGTGACCGGGATGTTGTCGCGCGTGGCCTTGGAGTACGGGCAGATCTGGTGGGCGGCGTGCGCGAGTTCCTCGGCGGTGGCCTGGTCCACGCCGCCGAGGACGGGGCTGAGGACCGCGGAGAGGGAGAACTCGCCGTCGTCGCCGTGGGTGAGGGTGATCTCGGCGGTGATGGTGGTGCTGGTCAGCCGGATCTTGCGAGTGGTGGCGGCGCGGCGCAGGGCGCCGAGGAAGCAGGCGGCCCAGCCGGCGGCGAGGAGCTGCTCGGGGTTGGTCGCGGTGCCGGCACCGCCCAGCTCCTTGGGGAGGGCGAGGCTGGTCTCCAGCAGACCGTCGGAGGAGCGGACGTGACCGCCGTTCCGGCCTTCTCCGTCGACGTCGACAACGGCGGTGTAGCTGACTGCCATGACTGGTGCTCCCCATCTGGATCGAAAGGTATTCGGCCACCTCCTGCCTGGACACATTTCATGTCACCGGTTGAGGTGGTGACGCAATCATGGCAGGACTGCGCGTCACCCGTCAAGGCGGTGACTGCATCTTTCGGCGGCTTGCCGGTGACGTGTCCCCGACGGCTGCCTGCGCCATGTACGACGAAGACCGCACCCGGCGCACAAGTGTGAGCCATACTGAGACACACGTGTGCTGGAATCCCCGGTGCCCCGGTGTGCCAGAGGCCGGCCAGGCACACCGGCGGCACACCTCGGATATACCGGGCGGTGCCCCCGGACGTGTCGTTCCATTTCCCGCATCAAACGCACCGCCGACGCGCTGGACTCGGCGCGGGAGGCCGTCTCCCGAGGCATCCGCCACCACGCGCTGCTGTTCCGACAAGGTCGAGCCGGCCACGGACGACAGCGGTACGCACCCGTCACCGTCACTGTCACCGGCCGACGGAAAACTGCTGTCTCTACTGCTTACGGGGGCCCAAACCCGCCAACTTCCTTACACAGAAGGTCCGTTACGGCATCGGGAAGCCGAGCTGCTCAGCGGTGGCCGCCGCTCCGGCGGGGCCCCACCGCTTCACCACCTGCTCCATGGTGGACAGGGAACGCAGCTCGACACGGTCGAGGTAGAGCACCCCGTCGAGGTGGTCGGTCTCATGCTGCACGATCAGTGCCCCGAGCCCCGCGTGCTCCCCCACGAGGCGCCGTCCCGTCTCGTCAGCGCCTCGGACGTCGCCAGCTCCGCGAGCCGCAGCGGAAGCCCGACCTGGGGTGCGGCGAGTCCGACGGCGTTGTGGGTCTTCTCCATCGGCCCGCGCATCCTGCCGACCAGCCGCTGGAGCACATCGTCACCGAGCTGCCCGTCGCAGGAAACCGTCTTCTGCCGAAGGACGGAATCGCCGGCCTCGACGATGCCCAGGGGATCCGGCTTCTCCAGCTTCGGATGGCTTGAGGAAGAGACACAGGCGCGTTCTCCGGCATGCGACGTGGGTCACGTCGTCAGTACAGAGATACGTATCCCGAGACACCGCCGCCTCGGCGTCCCGACACACATGTGTGACCGAGGCGCATTACCGGACCATGGAAGAACGGAGGCATCCAACGGGCGGCGCGTGACCGCACTGGGAGAGAACGGTTCACCGACGCACGGGTGGAGACCGTCATCAGCGCCCGGAAAATCCGTGCCGACGGCCGCTGTGGGACGGCCCTCAACGCAAAACCGTCTCCGGCGCATCGGAGGCGGCTACGGGAGAATCGTTCTGAGCGAAGAATCGAACTGTTCGAAAGTCGATCCGATATGAGGTGACTTGCCCCGCTTGTACACCTCTGGCGCTCCTCGCAGGGACCGACCACCCCTCCCCGCGGTAACAGGGACCGGACGCGACATCGTCCCGACAACGGACCAGACCATTGCCGGGACGACAGACAAAGACGTCCTACGGATCGCGCCTCATTGACGTGAAGTACATTTAGCGCGATCCACAGAGCGCCTCAGGTGGCCCGCCGGAACGGGACCACGACCCGCTCCCCCAGCTGTCCCGGGGTCAACCGGTAGTACTTGATGTGACCGATCTTCTCCGTCTGCTCCAGCCAGCCGAGTTCGATGACCTGCTTACGTGTTCTGGAGAAGACGGGCGGCGCCATGCCGACCAGCTTGGCCAGCTGGGCGGCGGTTTCCAGGACGGCGCCTGAACGATCAGTCGGGTGCAGAGCGTAGAGCATGACGACGAGGCGCTGGTTGGCGGTCATGCCGGCCGTGGCCTCCAGCAACCTGAGGTTTTGCTGCCTGTCGTCGCTGGTCACTTTGCCTCCCACCGTGCTGGCGTGTTCTCGTCGAAGCCCGGGATGTCTGGCGGATTACATGATCTCACCGCTTCACGCTGCTCCAAGCCTGTGCCGTGGAAAGCGATGTAAGGACTGATGCGGTAAAGGTTGTAATTTCCGATACGTCCACGCACTACCAGGATGCGGTGCTTGGTCAGCTTCCTATTGATTTTCCCCACGGCGTCGGTCGACATGCCCACTCGTTTGGCGATGTCGGCCCCCGTGGCCCTCAATGGCTCCATCCCCTCCGGAGAGACGCCGATCCACCACAGCACCAGGAACTTCTGGCTGGGTGTGAACGCCTTCGACTCCGTGATGGCCTCGACTCTGGCCTTGTCCACCTGGGTGTGCCTGCCGGAGAAGGCATATGGCGCATAGAGGACTGGCTCGCCCGTGTCGGCGTCAACCAGTCTGCGTGCTGCTCCCAACAGGCCCTCCGTGCATGGGTCATTGCCGCACCGTTCCTTTGAGGGCGGCCTTCGAGCCGCCCTCATGAACCTAACGTACATGAGCAAGAAGTCAATCAACTCCGCCTGTCGGCCGTGTCGCCTGCCGTCACGGATCCCTCCGCGACCTTCCTGACACCGACTGCCTCTACGTGAGAGATGTACGTGACGTCAATCTACCGCTGCTGTAGAACAGCGGTACTCAGTTCCTGTGGACGTGGTGGCAGTTCCTGAGAACTGCCTGCCAGTCCCTGTGAACTGCCTGGCGGTTCGCCCAACCGTGGTAGCGGTCCAGGGGAACTGACTGCCACGATCCGTGGAACTGGGCACCCGGTTCCACGGATCCGCCTCTGCTGCCACAGGAACTGCCTGGCAGTTCACAGGATCTGGGTACAGAGCTCTGTTTGCGCAGGTCAGAGCCCTTTTGGAGGCGTCGCTCTCTTCATCTACAACTCAGCGCCGTACGGGGTTTCCGCCCTCGGCTCAGGTCCGTGACCGGTGCAGTGACTCCCATCGCGTACTCCCCTCTCCCCCACTGCTCCCGCACCACAGAAAGTCAGCCACGACGTACCGGTGCGGGCACGATCAGGCGCGCGTATGTCTCCATCAGCCCCCCACTCGGCTCAGCCACGTCATGAATTCCGGGAAGCCAGTACGGCAGGCAGCGGTTGACGCTGCCTCAGGCGCCACGTCGGGGACACCCCCGGCCGCCCACGGCGAGAAGCTGGAGACCTCACCCCACCGGACCGTGCACGCGCCCAGGCAGCAGAGCCACGTTGGCCCCAACGGGCAGAGGCCAACGTTCCGAAGCCAGTGACGGCTTCCTCCCATGTGAAGCCGGCGATGAGGTGCCAGGTACTCACGCCCGTAGAGGTGCGATGTCAGCTCCGAACGACCTCAAGGCGCAGTGGACCAAGCCGTGTTTCAGAACTCGCTGACGTGCCTGGTTGGCCGTCCGGGGAAGTCGCGGGCGGCCATCCACCTGGTGAGGTCGCGGGCGATGTCGTCGATGCTGGTCGCCATGGTGACTTCGTGCTCGTTGCGGGCGGTGTCATGGCGGACGATCTCGTAGCCGCCTTCATCGAGGACGGCACTGAGGCGAACCAGACGGGGTCGTCCTCGTCGGGCTGGATGACCACGAGGGTGTTGTCGGAGTCGTTGAGGTCGCTGATCATCATGAACAGCGCGTCCTCAGAGGGGTCGTCGATACGGTCGCCGTTCTCGCTGTTGGCGCCGTAGTACTGAGCCCCCATCGTTTGCTCCCCCTCGCTGTCGATCCGGGTCGCGGTCAGGATGGCATGAGGAACCGGCAGCTCAGGACCGGTCACCGCCATTCGTCGATCGAGGCGATCAGGACGGTGGCTTCGATGAGGTCGGCGAGTTTGTCGAACCGGGTGGCGACCGCGCAGTTGCGCTTGAGCCGGTTGATCCCGCACTCGACCGCGTGCCGGGCCGTGTACTCCTCGCGATCGAATGCAGGAGGCGGCCCGCCAGCCTTCCCCTCCCCCGGCCGCTTGCGGTGGGCGGCCTGGTAGGCGGGCTCCGGGATCGTGCAGCGAATTCGGCTTGCGCAGGTAGGCCCGGTTGGCGCGGGAGGAGTACGCCTCGTCGCTCGCACTGGCAGCGGCCGGACACGGGGACGGCCCGGTCCGGTGCGGGGTACCCGGATGTCTTCCAGGTGGATCTTGGTGGTGAAGCCTCCTCGTGACCGGCCCAGGCCATGATCCTCGGGCTCGGTGCGGGTTCCGCCCGGCGGTTCCTTCTGGACCTGGCGGTCGTGGCGGGAGCCTGCGGCGTGCTGATGGGCCCGGCAGATCGTGGAGTCGACGCTGACCTCCCACGTGATCAACCCGTCCGCGTCCACCCGGACCTGCAACCGAGTCAGCAGTTCGGGCCAGAGCAGTCGCGCTGCCAGCGGCGAATGAGTCCGTAGACCGTCTGCCAAGGCCCGTACTCCGACGGCAGATCCCGCGACGGAGCACCGGTCCGCACCCGCCACCGGATCCCGTCTATCGGATTCCGCCGGCCCAATGACGGCCGCCCCAGCACCGCGACCGGCAACAACGGCTCCAGCACAGCCCACTGCCCTCAGAAGGATTTCCTCGTCCCGCACCGCGATGATCGCGGTGCGGGACGAGGAACAGAACCGACTTTCAAAACAGTGCCGGCCGGGCGGATGCCACCACCAGGCGGGTGTCGGCATCGACGATGACCTGCACACCCGCCGAGAACCGGTAGGTGCGTGAGGAGGCCGCCACCTTACGGTCACGGACCGGGATCAGGGTGCCGTCCACGATCCATAACCGGTCGACCCCGGCACCGGACTGAGCGCCGGCCCCAGCGCAAGCAACGGCCGCAGACACTGGATGGCCCGGCAGACGATGGCAGGTGAGGAGCCGAAGAGCAGCGCGAGCTGCGCATGGTGAGGTTCGTGCGGTAATACATGGCCACCAACAGCACCCACTCAGCCAGCGGAAGACACCACGGCCGACCACCACCGGCGCCGCTGCCGCACCGGCTCAGCCTTCAACACCTCACCCATACAGGCCGCCACCAAGCCTTCTGCAACACCCTTGAGCCAACGCCCGCGTCACCGCCGACCTATTACGGCGTAATAGCCCGGCCACGGGCGACTGCCACTGTGTCGTCTGTGGGACTGGTCGCTGCGGCATGCTCTGCCTCCGCCAGCTCCGGCATGCAGTCACAGCTCGACCCCTTTCTGAGCCCAAGACGGGGGAGAGGAACGGCAAGCTGCTGATCGAGAAGCTGCGGGTTCGCGCGTGGAACCCGGGCCGGCGCTTCGACACAGCGGACGTTCCTGTTGCATGGATAACCGAGCCATACGGCAGCGAGCCCAACGAAGGCTTCGGCCCCAACAGTGGACTCGCCTCCCTGACCGAGGGCAACCGTCCACTCGTGTACCGCTGCGACTGGCCGTGCGCGGTCAGCGTCTACGAGCGCAACCGGCCCCGGGGTGTGCCGACGTCGTGGCTTCACCTCGCTAGGCCGTTTTGTTTGGATCAGCCGGTCGTTGGTCCGGCTGTGCCGTTGACTGACGCGCAGTGGGCGCGGATCGAGCCGTTGCTCCCGGACCGGACACCGAAGCGGGGTGGCCGCTGGCGAGACCACCGTGAGGTGATCGACGCGATCGCCTACAAGTTCCAGACCGGTACCCAGTGGGTGCACCTGCTGGAGAAGTACGGCAACTGGCGGGGCGTCTACAACCGGCTGCGGATGTGGGCCGTCGACGGCACGTGGGAGCGGGTGTTCACCGCCCTGGTGGCCCAGGCCGACGCAGACGGGGACCTCAACTGGGCCGTGTCCGTGGACTCCACCATCGTGCGCGCTCACCAGCACGCTGCCGGGGCCGCAAAAAGGGGCCCCGGCCGGTGAACCCACCGATCACGCCATCGGCCGGTCCCGCGGCGGACTGACCACGAAGATCCACCTCGCGGCCGACGGCC
>NZ_KQ948378.1:10111-25581 GCF_001514055.1 Streptomyces corchorusii
GTCAACCGCCTCAAGCAGTGGCGAGGCATCGCCACCGGCTACGAGAAGACCGCGGCCATCTACCTCGCCGGACTCCACCACATCGCGGGCATCTACCTCTGGTCCGCCCGCTGATCCAAACGAGACCGCCTAGCCCACATGGAGCGAGGACCCACGTGACGGCCTGCGACATGCGTCGTCGTCACTGTGACGTTGGCTCTTAGGTCTGGGCAGATGGCAGCGACGTATGGAACTAGGGCTCCAACCGCCGCTCCGACTGTGAGTGACGTCTGCTGTCGGAGCTATTACGGCGTAATAGCTCCGACAGCAGACGCGCTTCAGTCATTCATTACGGCTCGGTCGGACTCGCTGCGAAGCACGCAGAACTCGTTGCCTTCGAGGTCGGCCAGCACTGCCCAGCCGGAGCCGTCCGGATTCCGGCGGTCAGCAACAAGGGTGGCACCGAGCCCCAGCAGCCGTTCCACCTCCTGCTCACGCGAGGTCTCAGGGCGCAAGCACAGATGGATCCGGTTCTTGGTTCTCTTAGGCTCGGGCACCTGGTTGAAGTACAGCGCTGGCCCCTCGGCCAGCGGCACCTGAGTCTCCCGGTCACCCGGTTTGGCCTCCGGGTGCAGCGGACGGCCAGTCACCCTGCTCCAAAACTCGGCCAGCTCATAGGCATCCGCACAGTCAATCGCCACGTTCTGTACCACCGAAACCATGCGCGCCAGCCTGGCTGACTTCCACGCCAGACGCCACCAAGTTGCAGTCAGGGTCTTGGACAGGCTGCACCCCGCATCGTGGGCGGGTTCCGCCAAGGGTGACCCCAGGGCCATCGCCCGCCCCCATCTGCTCGGGCTACTGCCCGGCGCGGAACGTAAGACTCCTGGCGGCCGGTCGAACAGGCCGGACACGCCCGGCCCATACCGAGGCAGCGCCTGCTGCGCATCGCCCACTGGAGCACGCCGTGCCTCGGCAGGCATGCAATGTGAGGTCGTGGGTTATTCCAGGGCGACGGCTTGGCGCCGACTGCGCGGTAGACCGAGCACACGTGAGAGCCCTAGCAGTGTTTCGTTAGGTTCTGGGTCTGGTCCTGGTAGAGAGTCAGGCCGGCATCTGGGCCTTTAGGTCGAGCCGCCGCAGGGTGAGGAGGGCCTGGGTGGCGGTGACGAGGGTGGCGTAGGGGCAGGCAGGTTGGCCGTCCAGTAGCCAGTCGGCCCGTCGGCTTCTTCGGGCTGCTCGACCAGAGGAGTCCGCAGCGGCAGCACACCGTCCCGCCGACTGCGTCCGCTTGCTTGTTCCTGGGCCGTGCGGCTGGCTTCCTCGCTCGACGGCCGCACCTGAACCACAGCGAAACGCGCGGTCATCGTGCCTATGCTGCCCTGCCGACACGTGACGTCCTCGACACGGCGGCCTCTTCAACCAAGCGTGGCAGCGGCCGGGGCGCCTGGCGATAGCGAGGCAGCGTCGGCGTTCCCAGGCCGCCATATGAGGGCTGATACGGCTCGGCGTCGGCAGACCGCACGATCTTCTTCGGGTCGACGGCCACGACATAGGAGCAGCCTCGTTCCTCCAGGCGCGAGCCGTAGGGAGACGCTGCGGCCATAGCCGGCATCCGCCACGATCGCCGGCACCGCCAGGTCCTGCGCGGCCAGACGGTCCAGCAACCCCAGAGCCACACAGGTCTTGGAAGCATGCCCGACCTCGTCAGGGATCCCGGCCCGCCGACGCCTGTGGTGATCAGCGGCCCATTCCTCGTGCCGGATCACCTCGCACAAACGCTCGGCGATCCGCCGCCGCACCGGCAGCGGATCCCACGGCGACTGGTTCACGAACTGCGGCAGAGCCTGCATGTTCCCGTTCGGCAGTCGCTTGGCCATCGGCTGGACCGACTTCCGCCGGCCGTCCAACATCAGTCCCCGCAGATAACACGCGCCCAACCGACGCTGATCCCGCCGCGGCAACGACCCGAACACAGGCAACGAACTCGGAGACCTCGACTGGAGCCGGGCATCCGCACCCGCGCTGCGGGGGGCGGCGCACCCGGGTCCGGTCTCAGCTAAGTGCGTTGGGTGGTCGAGCGTGTTGCAGCGGTCCGGGACGGTCGGACCTGCCGCTGCCGTTTCCTCCGGCTACATCTGCTTGCCGCGCACGACCTCGACTAGCGGCGGTTCGTGGGGGCGTAGTCGGAGCGTTGAGGGTCTCTGGGCTATTACGGCGTAATAGCCCAGAGACCCTCGTGCCTTCCGACCGCACTCCGCATCACGCCATCTGCCGACCTCGCCCTGAACGAAGCGACAGTCACGCGCCACACGCCATGGCGTCGGGAGAGTCGGGGGAGTCGGGCTCATGACTAGCCCCCGGTCCCTGTTGCAGTTCCACAGCAGCGGCCAAGGCCAGCCGGGCCTCCTCGGTCAACGCCGGTGAACGGCCCGTACGTTTCTCCAGTTTGAGCAGAGCCCGCAGGGCTGCGTCGAGATAGCGGTTCAGGCTCAGCATTTGCAGCGGAGTCTGGCAATGGGGGAGTACCGCCTCGATCTCCTCCAGCCAGTAGTCTGCGTCCTCATCGCACTGCAAGGACTCGCGCTGCTCCAGCAGACGGGTTGCCACTGGCACCAACAGCTCATGCCGCCGCTGCGCCGCCTCCTGGGCGCAACGCTCGGTAGCCTGCTCCAAGGCAATCCGTCGCTCGGCACTGAGGACTGCCTCGGGTGTCCGACGTACGGGGTGTGCTTGAGGCGTCTCATCGATGAGCTGGACGGCCTTCAGTCGCTTCGCCTTGTTATAGGCAGCGTTGGGTGCGCCGACAGCCAAGGCGGGAGCCAACTCGATCCACTGAGCTCCCGCTCGGCGGGCGTCGTCCACTGCTCGCACCTGGTGGATCTCGGTCTGCTCACGGAGGTACTCCCACAGCTGCACGCGCTTCAGCGCCGCCGCACGCTGCACTTCAGGTGGTTGGCTGCGCAGCGCCTGCACGTGCTTCTCGGCATACACGAGCGCACCGAACAGTTCGTCATCAGCAGGCATGCGCTCCACGTCTGGGTCTTCCGCGTCCTCGTGGATCTTGCGCAGTTCACCGACGACGGCCGGAGCATCTAGGGAACCGATCCGCATCGGGGCCTTGACCAGCGGTCTTGTAGGACGGATCGCACTTCGCGCGCGCTTCTTCATGCTGACATCCTGCCCCGCCGAACGCCGTTTCACAGACTGTGAATCATCTTTTGGGCGGACTCTCGGTGCGGAGGGAGTCATGAGGGCGGAGCTATTACGGCGTAATAGCTCTGGCGGTTCGCCCACACCAGGAGACGCGGAGAGGACAGACATTACGAACGCGGGAGCCCCGGCCTCGGGTCCAGCATGGCTTTCCGGCTCGTGGTCGACCGGGGCTCTGTCACTGGTGGTTGCGGGGGGATGAGCTGGTCGGAGGAACTACTGGGAGCAGCCCGAATAAGTTGAGCTGCGGGTCTTCTGCTCGAAGGTCTTGGGCGGCAGGCTGCTGCCTCGGGTGCGTGTTGATCTTGTTCCTGACGATCTGTGGGAGCGGGTAGCTCCGCTGCTGCCACCCGCTCCCGAGCGGCGCCGCCGCTATCCGGGACGGTTGCGTGTTCCGGACCGGACGGCACTTGCCGGCGTCCTGTACGTGCTGCGGACGGGCGGGCGTCGCCTGGGGTGACGTCCCTGCGGAGACGGTCGGTTGCTCCGGGGTGACCGCCTGGCGGCGGCTGCGGGAGTGGACCGAGGCCGGAGTCTGGCCCCGCCTGCATGCCCCCCTGCTCAGCGAGCTCCGCCAAGCCGCCTGCTCAATCGGTGGTGACAGGAGCGGTGCGAAGGCATGCTGTTCGTCAAACTGCTGGCGGTCTTGAGGCAGTGGTGGAGCTGGCCAAGGAAGCGGTTCAGCAAGTGCCGTTGTGCGGCGGCATGCCAGTCTCCGTGCTCGCGTCGGCGCCGGTAGTGCGCGTTCGCACCCGGTGAGGCGGTGAAGGCGGCGAAGGCCCAGAGGAAGCCGACGTTGATGAGGCGGTTGTTCTTGACGAAGCGGCGGCCGACGAAGCGCTTCTTGCCGGAGACTTGGGTGATGGGGGCGGATCCGGCGTACGACTTCAGCGCCCGGGCATCGGCGAACCGTGCCCGGTCGTCGCCCAGCTCGGCGAGCACACGGGCGCCCAGCATGGGCCCCAGGCCTGGGAAGCTGAGCAGGATCTCGCTGTCGGCGTGCTGGTGAAAAGCGCGGCTGTGGCCGCTCCGCGAGATCGTCCGCGGCCTGGCAGGTGGCGTCCAGCTGCTTGAGCAGGGCCAGGAGCTGGTGGTTGAAAGCGTCCTCGACGCTGGGGAGCTGGTGGGCGTACTCGACGCGGAAGACGGCCCGCAGCCGCTCGGCCTCTGCGTCGCAGCCGCGGAGGCGGCCACTGCGTTTGAGGGCAGCCCGCAGCTGGGCGAGGGGGAGCTTCGCGGCCTTGGCCGGGGTCGGGGCCAGAGTGAGGCTGACGCGGGCGTCAGCCCTGATCAGACCGCCTTGCTTGCCCTGGAAGGCCAGCAGAGCAGCGGCGTGGTACTCGCGCAGGCGCGAGCGGACCTGATTGGCGATCTGCTGCCGGGTCCAGACGGCGTCCTGCTGTGCTCGGGCCAGGACGGTGATGGCCTGGGCGAGTTCGGAGTCGGCCGGCAGGGGCCGGTGGGCGTGCATGTCGGTGCGCAGGATGTTTGCCAGGACCAAGGCATCGCCCGGGTCGGACTTCTTTCAACTGACGCCGTGACGGTCCCGGTAGCGGGCAGCGGCGAGCGGATTGATCGCGAAGACCTGACGACGGTCAGTGCGCAGGCTCGCGACCAGGAGGCCGTGGCTGGTCTCGATGGCCACCGGTATCGGAGCGTCTGGGCTGTCACCGTGCTCGGCAAGGAGGTGCAGAAGCTGGTGGTAGCCGGTCGCGTCGCCCAGTCGATGCCGCAGAACACGGTCAAGCTGTCCTCCCAGTTCCATCCATGCAAGGCACAAGCACATGCAGGTCACGCGGCGCCCGAATCCAAGGACTCGTTGGTCCGCCATCTCAGTAGCCGTCCGCGACACCAGCGCACTCCAGGGGCTCGATCTTTCCGCAGAGCTCGCGGGCTCGCGGATGAACAAGAGGTCGACCCCGGAGCGGCTCGCGCCGTGACGATTAACGTCCGAGTAGTCCCCGCGGGCTTCGCGGTGAACACGGAGGCGGCGGGCTGCGCCGCTCTTGACAGAGGCCTCATGGGCCTGGAGAAACGGAGGCATCAGCCCGGCGCCCGCGTCATCACCGCGAGCCCCGCAACCGGACAGCGATGCCGCTCTTTGAGGAGGCCTTGACGGCCAGGGAGGATCCAGGCATTCGCTGTCCCGTGCGAGCAGCTATCCGGGCCGTTGCGTGGTCGCGGATCGTCTGCTTACGCACTGGATTAGGGGGGATCACGTCGGCCCCTCGCCCGTTGAACGCGCTCGCCCCGGCTCCAGGCACCATCTGATCGTCGATCGCCACGGAACCCCGCTCGCCGTCACCCAGCTCCTGCCACTGCTGGACGCGATCCCATCGATGCGGGGTCTGCGGGGACGCCCCGCCACAAGCCCCGGCGGGGTTACGCCGACCGGGGCTACGACTTCGACAAGTACCGCCGCCTGCTGTGGAACGCGGCATCAAACCCCTGATCGCCCGAGACGGCGTGGCCCTCGGCTCCGGACTGGGCAAGGTCCGTTGGGTGGTCGAGCGAGCCTCCGCCTGGTTACACCAGTTCGAACGACTCCGCATCCGCTACGAGCGCTGCGCGGATCTCCATCAGGGATTGCTCTAACCGGCCGGCAGCCATGACGGTCCGCAGTATCAATCCACGCGCCTGCGGCAAGCAGAACCTCGACGGCCGCTGGAGCCTGCGCCCGCGCCGCAGAGATGCAGCGTCGTCCAGCCTGCGGTATCGGCTTCCCCAGGAGTGGCACCCTCGGCCAAAAGCACCTTCAAGGCATTCGCGTCTCCGTCGGCAGCCGCGTAGTGCACCGGCGTCACTTCGGTCTGGAAGAAGGGGTTCGACAAGTGCCACCCAGTACCGAAAGCACCTCCGCGAGCGGGGCGCAGTGGCCAACGCCTGGACGACGTAGGGGAGGCCGCCGCGCTTGGCGGCAGTTGCGGAGGATCTTCCAGTGCTTCACTCGGGCGAGGGGTGTTCGACCTCAGCTACGGCATCCGGACGAGCTCAAGCGAGCGGCGGGCCAAGCCATCGGATTACCCTGCACGCAGTGGGCGACGCGACCCGCGTAAGGCCGCGTGAGCCAGCGCATGGTGAGGTTTGTGGGACAGTAGACCGCCACCAGCAGCACCCACTCAGCCCTCACACGCCAACAGACTTGTCTCGCGACGGCTGAAGCGGGCCGTGGGCGCCGGTGCGAAGCATCGATTGATGTGTTCACCGACCGGCTCCTGGCTACGCTCGTCCATCTCCGCCACGGGGTCACTCACGCCGTACCGGCCTGCTGGGACGACGTGAACCGCTCCACCATCACCCGTGCCATCGGCGAGCTGCGGCTCCTGCTCGCGGAGCGCGCCTGCACGTCAGTCCCGGTGGGCGCTTGCGGACCCTCGCCGGCGCCGGCTACCAGGGCCTGGGCGTGCAGACTGACGGGCACGTGACCACGCCACCGCACCGCAGGTTCAAGAAGGACGCTCCGGAGTGGGACGAGGAGATGTACGAGCGACAGCGCAAGCGCACGCCTCGCGGCGCATCCGTGTCGAGCGCGGCATCGAACACTGATCCCGCCGAAAAGACTCGATGGCACTCCGCCTACCGTGCACAAGCTCGTTAGGCTCTTCCCGGGGGAGCCCACGCGCACGGCCCAGGGCCGAGAGGCCGAAGGCATGAGTGGCCGCGCCGCACCGACGAGGGAGTGCAACCTCCGGCGGCCCCCAAGGGAACACCCGCGACACGCACCCTACGGGGCAGCAAATCCGCCCTTCCGGTAAAAACCTGTTAAAAGGGGCCAAGTGTCTTCGCCTGGGCCGGGGGGCATGGGGATGCCTAAGAGGGGTGGCCCGCGCAGGGGCCTGGAGAAACGTTGCGCCTCCCATGGAAGTAACGGCAAGCAGGGACCGGAGAGATTCAGTCCCTGCCTCACAGTCGGCCGGGCGGTGCCCCTCGTCGGGCAGGGCACTTCGTCGCGGGCAAGGGACCCAGGAGGCGGAGGGGCTGAACGGTCCGCAGGGACCGGCAGGGCGCGGCAGGGCCCACAGGGCCTGACCGCAGGGGCGGAGGGACTGCGTTTGTTTCGGTCCCTGGGCTTTCGTCCCTCACGTTTGCGCAGGTCAGACGGTTAGCACAGGGCCTGGGAGGGACTGTAGGGACCGAAAAACGCAATTATGACGTAGACAAGAGATGTGTTCGTACGCGCGCGCGCATACAACACAAGTCTCAAGTACAGCTCATAATTGCGAGATTGAGTCCCTACAGTCCCTGCCCTGTCCGGGGTCAGGCCGCTGACCTGCGGTGATACCCCCCGCCCCCGCAGGGACTGCCGGATTTTCCAGCCCCTCGCCGTTGGTCCCTGGACCCTCTGGTCCCTCGTCCCTGCCCAGGGACCGGGGTCCCCGGCTCCCTCCCCCGAAACAGCGGGCGGAGTTCACCGTGCTGTTCAGTCCCTTCAGCCCCTAGGGTGGGAGTGGAACACCTCCTCAGGGACCCAAGGGACCCACGAAACTGATAGAACGGCACGCGGGTCAGACAGACACTCCCTTTTCGGTAGGCGGGCCTTACACTCGTTTGGCATCAGAGTCCCTTCGGTCCCTGGCGGGGGCAACGTCCCACGCCAGGTGTGTGAAGTGATCGGGCAGACAGAAGTGACGAGGACGATTCCCGTGCGCCGCGAAGACGAGAGCAGCCGTAGTGCAGCCGGAGTTGCGCACGGGTCGCCGCGAGCCGTCGCGCGGTGGTGTGCGGCCCAGGGCTGGCCGGTGCACCCCCTGACACCGGGACGCAAGACCCCTGTCGGGAACTGTTCCGACTGCTCGGGCCGCCGGCATGAACCGGCCTCGTGCCCCTGCCTGTCCGCAGGACGCCCGTGTCATGGCTTCCACGCCGCCACGACGGATCCCGGCTTGGTCGACCGCTGGTGGGCCGACACGCCCGCCGCGGGCGTCGGAGTCGCCTGCGGCCCCGCCGGCCTCGTCGTGATTGACATCGATGCCCACCAGGCCCCCGTGCCGGACCGGGGACGGCTCCTCCCCGGCATCCCCATCCCCGACCAGGTGCAGCTCGCCGGCCTGGCCTCAGGTTTCGACACGCTGGCTCTCCTGGCCGCCTATCGAGGTGAAACCTCCCCTGCCGAGGACGAGAACACATTGCGCGTACGTACTCCCTCAGGTGGTCTGCACGTCTGGTACCGCAATCCCGACACGTTGACGCGGTACAGGTGTTCGACCGGGTCCGGCCGTCATGCGGCGCTCGCCTGGCAGGTCGACGTACGGGCCGAGGGCGGCTACATCGTCGCCCCCGGCACCCGTACGCCGCAGGGTGTCTACCGCGCGGAGGGTACGGCCCGCCGTCCGGCCGTACTGCCGGAATGGCTCCAGCGGGAGTTGCGTCGTACGGGGCACGTGCTCGGACCCGAACGGCCTGGAGCCGGCACGGTTCCCGTCTCCGCTGTCCCGGTCCCGGTGGCGCGCAGACAGCGGCGAGCCGCCTCGGCGGAGCGGCTGATCGATCCTTTGATCGCCAGTGTCGCGGAGTGCGCCGCTGCCCCCGAGGGGACAGGGTTCACCGAGAAGCTCAACCGTGCCGCCTACACGGCCGGCGGGCTGGTCGGGGCGGGGCATCTCGACCACGCCACCATTCGTGACCGACTTGTCCGTGTCGCTTCCTACGCCCGGCCGTGGCAGCAGACCAGGAATGAAAAGATCGTCGACGACGCCCTTGCCGTAGGGTCCGTCCGCCCTCTTCACCTCAAAGGACGTCCATGAGCAGCAGCGCCGAAGGCTCACCGCGTTTCGATCCGCAGGCCGCCGCTCAGCAGATGCTTGACCTGGAGACGGTGGAAGTGGTGGCCGCGCCCGCCCGTCTGCCCGCGCAGGGCTTCGTGAACGCCCCTGTGGCCTCGTTCGGCAGCGGAGCCGCCTCCTCGGCTCCCTTGTTGCCTCCTTCCCTCTCGGACCGGGGCAACGCCCGCCTCTTCGTGCAGACACACCGCGATCAGTTCCGGCACGTGGAGGGACTGGGCTGGTTCGCCTGGGACGGCTACCGGTGGAAGCGCGGGGGAGGGGAGAAGGCCGCCCTGTGGGCCGCGGGGGAGATGGCGGAGGACATGCCGACCACCGACCCGCGAGGGGTCTTCAGCGACCGCGAACTCGCGAACCACAAGCGGCGTACGCTGTCCACCACCGGCCTGAAGGCCCTCCTCACCCAGGCGAAGGCCTCACCGGACATCTCCGTTGCCCCCGACAGGCTGGACGGGGACCCCTACGCCCTGTGCACCCCCGTCGGAGTGGTCGACCTGCACAGCGGGCACCTGCGCAAGCCCGATCCCACCCGGGACTTCCACTCCCGTGCCACCAGCGTCGCCCCGCAGGCCATGGAGACCCCTCGCTGGCACCGGTTCCTCGCCGACACCTTCGGTGAGGACGACGAGGGCCGGGAGATGATCGACTTCCTGCACCTGCTGCTCGGCTACTCCATCACCGGCGACGTGGGCGCGCAGGTGCTGCCCTTCCTGCACGGTGAGGGCAAGAACGGCAAGTCCGTGCTGCTCGACATCATGATCCAGATCCTCGGCGACTACGCGGACGCGGCTCCGCCGGGCTTCCTGATGGACCGTGGCGCGTTCTCGGAGCACTCCACCGAGCTGACCGAACTGCACGGGCGCCGCCTGGTGGTGTGCAGCGAGCTGAAGCCCAACGACAAGTTCGACGAGGCACGCGTCCGGCTCCTGACGGGCGGCGACAAGATCAAGGCCCGTCGTATGCGGCAGGACTACTTCTCGTTCACCCCCACGCACCACCTGTGGCTGCTGGGCAACCACCGCCCGGAGGTCTCCACGGGCGGCTTCGCGTTCTGGCGGCGCATCCGGCTGCTGCCCTTCACCCGGACGGTTCCGGCGCACCGCAGGATCGACAACCTCGCCTTCGAGCTGGTCCGCGACGAGGGGCCGGGAATCCTCCATTGGCTCATCGAGGGGGCCCAGCGCTACCTGCGCACCAGGGACCCGCTGGAGGGCCCTGACAGGGTGCGTATCGCCACGACGGCCTACGCCACCACCGAGGACCACATCGGCCGTTTCCTCGCCGAATGCTGCACGCGTGACGGCGAGGGCAAGGACCTGAGGGTGGAGCAGGGGCTGCTCTACTCGGAGTACAGCTCGTGGTGCAACGCCGGAGAGGGGATCCGGCCGGCGACGCCCCGGGCCTTCGCCAACCGCGTCCGCCAGGAGGTGGGCGTGGCCTCACCCACCGACATGATTAAGTCAAATGGCCGGAAATACTATCCTGGCATCGCCCTATTGGAGCACTCATGACGGCCTCCGTATGTCTGCTCTCTCCACCACGTGGCCTACACGGTCGTCGGAGTGCGCTCTACGATGGTATGCGGGCCCCGGATGCGGTGAGCCCCCGAGAAGCGGCCCGTCCCGAGGCGATGGGCGGACCGGAGCGACACGGACAGATGCCCGGCCATGTCCCATGGCCGGGGAGCACGCCGACGAAGGAGAGGCTGCAGCCATGAGTTCGCTGTTGACCGAGAGCGACCTCATCCACGAGGCCGAGGTGGTGTGGCTGGAGAACCTCGAACGGCTCGACTACGTCCGTCAGGCGCTGGACAAGACCAGGCGGCGCAACACCAAGCCGCCGTACGCGCGCGACGGGCGCATGGTCGGGTACGCGCTGCTGGACGAGGACGCCTCCCCGGACCCGGACAGCGGCCTGTACAAGCGCCGGGTGTTCTTCCTGCTGCCGCACGACCGTGACAGCCTGCCCGACGGCCTGTACCGCGAGGGAGCGCCGGGAGAAGCGGTCGACCCGCGCACGATCGCCCCGAAGAAGCCCGGAGCGAAGACCCCCAGGTCCCAGTCCGGTTCCGTGGCCATAGCGACGTCGACGCCCTGAGGCAGGGCTCCCCGACCGGCGCGGGCGGGGTTTTCCTCCGCTCCTGGGAACGAAGCGAAGGGTCTTGCGGAATCACGTGCGTCCGCCCGGGGAGGGCCGACGCGCGTGAGGTGCCGTACCGTCCGCAGCAGCCGGGAGCCGGGGTCGGCTCGTCCCGGGTGGCCGGCGGTCAGGTGCTTCTTCCAGGGCGGGCATCCGCACGTACTCCCGGAAGATGCCGGGTCCGCCCGAGTGGTCCACGGCACCGGGCCGCTGCCGTGGACGTGAGGGTGCTGGGCCACTCCGGCCGGCCCGTAGGTGTGCGTGCCGGGGGAGAGGGGGCCGGCCGGCAGCGGAACCCGGGGAGAGGAGCGGTCCGTGACCGCTCCGGGAGACCGACGGGCCTCAGTACCAGTGGTTGGCCTGCCAGAACGTCCAGGCCTGGCACGGGCTGCCGTAGGAGGTGTTCATGTAGTTGAGGCCCCACTTGATCTGGGTGGCCGGGTTGGTCTGCCAGTCGGCGCCCACGGAGGACATCTTGGAGCCGGGCAGGGCCTGGAAGAGACCGTAGGCACCGGAGGAGGCGTTCACCGCGCGGTAGTTCCAGCTGGACTCGTGGTCCACGATGTTGCTGAAGCACTGGAGCTGGCTGCCGCTCACCATCTGGCGTGCCATCGCCTGGATCTGCGCCACGGTGTAGCTGCTCTGCACCGGGAAGCTGGAGGAGTCGCGGACGTCGGTCCCGCGGCTGGCCGCGGTCTTCGCCTCGGCGCGCTCCTTCGCCTCCTTCGCCTCCTTGGCCGCCTTCTCAGCCGCCTCCTTGGCCGTCTTCTCGGCGAGCTCCTTCTTGGCGATCGCGGTCTCGGCGGCGGCCTTGCGGGCCGCTTCCTCGGCGTCCTTCTTGGCGCTGACGTCCGCGGCGATGGCCTGTGCGTCGGCCTGCTGCGTCAGGGACGCGGTCTGCACCTGTGCCTGCTGACCCGCGGGGATGTCGGCGAGGAGCGTGGTGTCGGCTGCCGTCGCCTCGGCGTCGTTGGTCTGGGCGGTGCTGCCCGAGGCGATGCCGACGACGCTTCCGACAGCGGTGACCGTGGTGGCCGCGGCCACCGCTAATCCCCGGACCGAGATCGTGCTCACGCGTGTTCCTTCCGGTTCGTCCGTGACGCCGAGCCCGGGCAGGCACGGGTCCCGCCTGGCGCATGCGGCAGCGAAGCACTCTGCCGTGCTTGGGCACGCGGCGCAACGGTTGGTGAAGAAGGTGTGGAAGTTCACATCGCGCACTGACCGCCGGGGCTCGGCGGAAATGGAGCGGAAAACACCTGGGTCTGGCAGTATGTGTTTCTGTCTGCCGCAACATGTGTGCGTACCGGCATGAGGACATGTGCCGCAACACAGTGCTCCCCGGAGGCTTCCGTGTCCACTCCGCCTGAACTCGTCGGCCCCGCCGTGGGCGGTGCCCTGCCGTTCGGCGAGGACCCGGTGGCCACCCTGGAGGCGGCCGTGTGGGTCATGGCCGCCGTCGTGAGCACCCAGCGGCAGGCGCTGTCGGAGCCCCTGGAGGACGTGCTCGCGGCGGATGCGGAGCGTACGGCGGTGCTGGAGAGCGTCGGCCTGGTCCGCAGGGACGCCGACGGTTTCGCCGTGCACCCCTCGCTCGTCCAGGCGGACGCCCTGACCGCACGCAGCGCGGTGGAGGCGAAGCTCAGCTCGCTGCGCCAAGCCGTCTCCGCCGCCGCCTCGGACGCGGAGGCAGCCGGACTCGGGTGGGGCGCCCAGGGCGACGAGGTGCTCCTCAGCCAGGGGCGGGCCTCCGCCGCGACCGGCCGTGCGCTCGCCGGGAAGGTCGTGCCGGCGTTGCCCGGGTGTGCCGAGCGGCTTCGGGTGCAGGGCAGCCGCGTCCTCGACGTGGGCACCGGCGTCGGTGCGCTGGCCGTGGTGCTGGCCGCGAGCTTCCCCGAGGTCCGGGTCGAGGGGATCGACGTCCTGGAGCGGGCGCTGGACCTGGCGGGAGCGGAGCTTTCCGCAGCGGATCCGGCCGTGACCGCTCGGGTCTTCCTGCGCCGGGAGAACGCGGCGGAGTTGTCGGAGGAGGAGCGTTACGAGCTGATCTGGCTGCCCGCGCCGTTCCTCTCGGAGGAGGCACTGCGGGCCGCTCTCCCGCGCCTGGCCGCGGCCCTTCTGCCGGGCGCGTGGCTGGTGGCGGGGACCAACCCCGCCGCCGACGACGCGCTGCGCCGCTCGGTCGGCCGGTGGACCGCGACGCGTGGCGGCGGCAACTCCTTCGACACGGCCCGCATGAGTGAGGAACTCGTCGCCCTCGGGCTGGAGGAGACGAGGACCTTTCCCACGGTTCCGGGCGGCCCCGTCCTCGTCGCCGCCCGACGCCCCGCGGGCCCTAAGCGCCCCGCGTGATCAGTCGGATGCCGCCCTCCGGCCGTCGAGCAGGCCCGCGGCGGTCACGTCCCAGTCCATTTCGGCCAGCTCGTGACCGGCGGGAACGAGCTGGTAGGTGTGTTCCAGCCACTCCGCGAGCGGTGGCACGGGCAGTTCGAACAGCGCCGCCATGTCACCGGAGGCGAGCTGGAGCCGAGCTGTGGCCCGCTCCTCCAGGTTCGTCGGCCAGACCTGGACGTCACCGAAGCCGCTCATCGAGTACATCCCCTGCTGGAGGAGGTCGCGGCCGATCCGCCACAGGACACGCGGACCGCCTGCGATGAGGAACTCCACGCACACGATCAGGGGACGCTCCGGGTCGTAGCTGAACTCGGCCCTGATCGCCTGCCGGGCGGAGACGTCCAGCACACGTTCGATGTCCAAGGTCAGCCGAGGACGACCGTGCGGTGCCGTTCGGCTGGCCTGTACACCTGGCTGGTAGCCGCTCATGACGGGTAGATCCTTCCCTGTTGCGGAAGCTGGCCCGACCCACTCTCGTACGCCCCGGGTCGCCGTACATAAGTAACTTGACCGTCGAACACCCGCTGCCGTGACGGTGAACGCCGTGACGGCCGTCCGCCAGGCGGACCGCTGTCCGCCTCCAGGAGTCCTGCCCGGGGACCGGCCGGACCACGGGGCCGGTCGGGGCCCGCGTGCCATGGGCGCCAACATTAAGTCATTCGACTGTCGCCCTTGATCCGCGCCTGAACGATGCTGAAACAGTCGCCGGTGTACCGGTGCCGGATGGTCGTCATGCTCGGAGGAGCCAGCCGTGGAACGTACTCCCGTCGTCTTCATCCATGGCGCGTGGCTGCACGCGCTTTCCTGGGAGTCGTGGGCGGAGCGCTTCGCCAGCCGGGGGTTCCTCGCGCTCGCGCCCGGATGGCCGGGGGAGGCCGCGGCCCCACCGGACCTGCGCAAGTCCCCGGAACTGCTCGGCCGGATCGGTCTGGACGCGCTGACCGACCACTACGCCGAGATCGTGCGGTCCTTCGAGACCGCGCCGGTGATCGTCGGACACTCGGTCGGCGGGCTCATCGCGCAGCACCTCATCACCGCCGATGTCGGCCGCGCCGCGGTGGCCATCGCCCCCGCCCCGATCAACGGCGTACCGCTGCGCGAGTCCGAGTCCCCTGCCGGACTGCCGTCCTGCGCCGAGGGCGATCCCGCCGAGCAACTGGTGTCCCTGTCGCCGGAGCAGTTCCACCGCGTCTTCGCCAACACGGTGGAGGCGGAGGAGTCCGACCGGCTCTTCGACCGCTACGCGGTGCCGGCACCGCGCCGCCTGCTCGTCGACGTCGGTTGCACGGGCGCGCCCCGCAGCCCGCGCGCCGTGGCGGACGTGGCCAACCCGGAGCGCGGCCCGCTGCTGCTGATCTCCGGACAGGAGGACAGACTCGTCCCGGACGCGGCCACCCGCGCGGTGTACAAGCAGTACGGCGACACCACCGCCGTGACCGACCTGAAGCAGTTCGCGGACCGGGCCCACTCGCTGGTCATCGACAGCGGATGGCGCTTCGTCGCCGACTACGTGCTCGGCTGGCTGGACGGGCACGGCATCCGCGCCCATCCCCCTGAGGGCTGACCGCGCCGCGGCCGACGGGCGAGAACCGCCGTACCGCGCCGGCGGACCGCACGGTCACATGCCGCCCTCACACGTCCTGGCCGCCGGGCAGCTTGCCCAGGGCGTCGCGCAGGGCGGCGCGGGAGGTGATGCCGAGTTTGGGGAAGACCCGGTAGAGGTGGGAGCTGACCGTGCGCGGTGACAGGTGCATCCGCGCGCCGATCTCCTTGTTGGTCAGGCCGCCGGCGGCGAGATCGGCGATCCGGCGTTCCTGCCAGGTCAGCGTCGCGAGGTGCGCCGAGGAGGCGACGGTGGCCGCACCGGTGGCGCGTAGCTCGGCCCGTGCCCGTTCGGCCCAGGTGGGCGCGCCGAGCCGTTCGAACGTCTCCGCGGCCAGGGTCAGCGACAGGCGCGCCGCCTTCCTT
>NZ_KQ948378.1:26229-58464 GCF_001514055.1 Streptomyces corchorusii
CGTCGGTGATCTGGGTGAGGAAGCCGACGCCGCGGGGTCGGGCCCAGGCGTCGACGGTAGCCTGGAGTTCCCGTGCCCGTTCGACCTGGCCGCGCATCGCCGCGAGCAGACCGAGATACGCCCGGGTGTGATGGGCGAACAGCGCGTGGTGGTGTGACGCCGCCAGTTCCAGGCCACGCTGTCCGGTCCGCTCGGCCTCGTCCCATTCCCCGACCGCGAGCTGGTCGAGCATGATCAGGTGCAGCATGGTGATGCCGGACACCGCGGCACCCGTCTCCACCTCGCGGTCGACGGTGCGCTGGAGATGCGGCCGGTAGTGGCTGAGGGTGTCCACGTGGTAGGCGGCGACCGACAGCCGGCTGATGTCCCACGGTTCGAGCGCGCGGAGGTCGGCGAAGGCGCGTTCCACCCGCTCCGCCACACCCGCGCCGCGCCGGACGATGTCCCCCCACGCGTCCTCGTAGACACGGGAGAGGGGGGACACCAGGTCCCCCAGGGAGCCGAGGAGATCGTGCGTCCGTTCCCACGACGTCTCGTCGCTCGCGTACTGGTCGATTGCGAGCAGCAAGTTCACCAGCCGGGTGAGCACCTCGTTCGGCTCTGTCGCGCCGCTGTCACGGATGCTCTCGATCGCCGCCGTGACCTGGCGGTGCGAGGTGCGGACGTCCCCGTCGTCGTACAGCGCGCCATAGGCCGACGCGACCACGGAGGCCGGGGAGTCGTTCCCACCGGGCGTGGTGTCGGAGCCGACCAGTTGCTGGGCCCGGTCCAGCAGGCCGGCGTGACCGGCGATGAACGCCGCGCTGCCCAGTCGCCGGGACCGCTCCTCGCGGCCCTCGCTCAGTTCCGCGGCCCGGGTCAGCCAGGTCACGGCGGCCTGTGAGCCGCCGCGCCGGGTGGCGGAGTCGGCCGCCGCCTCCAGCGCCGCCGCCACCGCCTCGTCCGGGTCGACCGTCGAGGCCGCCAGGTGCATGGCACGCCGTTCCACGTCGTCGCGGTGCACGTGCGCGAGCACCGCGTGGGCCGCGCGGCGCTCGTTGGGCGTCGCCGTCTGGACGACCGTCGAGCGCACCAGCGGGTGCCGGAAGACGAAGTCGCCGCTGAGCGGGTCGATGCCCAGCAGGCCTGCCGCCAGCGCCTCTTCGGTGTCGCGCATGCGGTAGCGCGTGCCGCGGGCACGGCCTGCCGCCGTGCCCGCTCCGACGCCGTCCAGGGCGCCGCGCAGCAGTTCCGCGCGTACGGCGTCACCGAGGGCCTCGATGCGGGCGCCGTAGACGTGCCGCAGGCGCAGGGGCAGCGGGACGCCGGTGTACCCGACCAGGTCCTCCCGGTTGCCCGCCGCCCGGCCGCTGCGCAGCACATGGGGCGGCAGTTCCAGCAGGGCCAGCGGGTTGCCCAGTGCCTCGTCCAGGACGAGACGGCGGATCCGGGGGTCCAGGCCGGGGTGGTGCATGTCGAGGAGCTGCTCGGAGGCCTTCTCGGACAGCGTGGTCACCGGCAGGTGCGGCAGCGCGGCCGTGTCGAAGCCGGAGGCGAGGTCGGAGCGCAGGCCGACCGCGAGCTTGACCGAGCTGCCGGTGAGCCGGCGGCCCACGAATCCGCACACCTCGGTGCTGGAGGTGTCCAGCCACTGGCCGTCGTCGAGTACCAGCAGGAGGGGCTTCTGCGACGCCGCGAGGGAGAGCAGGTCGAGGACGGCGATGCCGAGGGTCATGACCGAGGGGGGCGGGCCCTGGCTCCTGCCGAAGACGACGTCGAAGACGCCTCGGTGGGTGTCGTCGAGCCGGTCGATGTAGGGCAGCAGCGGGTAGAGGAACTGGTGCAGGCCGGCGAAGGGCAGCTCCGATTCGGCCTCGACCCCGGCGGCCCGGATCACGCGGTGCTTCTCGTGCGCCGCGAGGTCGGCGACGTGGTCCAGCAGGGCGCTCTTGCCCACACCGGTGTCGCCGCGCAGGACGAGAGCCTGGCCCCCCGGGGCCGTCACGAAGCCGGACAGTACCTCCTGCTCGCGTTCGCGGCCGACCATCGTCCTGTCGATCGACTCCACCGTCCCCCACTCCCTTCCCCGCTGAACCGGCCCGGCCGAACGCTGCCGCGCCCGTGCGCACGGATCGCGCCAAGCGCAGAGGCGAGGGTACGTCCTCGTCGCTCCTGCGCGGTGCGGCGTTTCTTCCCGCGGCTCCCCTTCGGGGCGCCGGGACGGCGCGTGCACATGCTCCGGGCGGCCTCCTGAGCAGCGGTTGTGTTCCACGGGGGGCTCGCCGCCCTGCGAGCCGCCTTGAGTCGAAAGACTAGATGCACCTCAGGAAGTTCGTCACCTGGTATGGCCGAAAATGTTCTTGCTGCACGGCTTGCACCATGACTGACGGCTCCGGACGGGCGGCCCGCACCCCGTATGAGCTGTACCTTGCCCTTCGAGACACGTATCGTCGCCCCGGACAGCGAGGTCCGGGCGGCGCGCGCGTACGGCCCGGCCTGGCTCGATCCGGTACGCCGACCGCGGAACATGTGAGCTAGTGTCGGAGGCGTCTTCCGATACGTGTGTACGGACGCAGCAGGCGGCCCGGCCGGGACGCCGCAGGGGAGCGAGGCGGGCATGGACTGGGTCGACCAAGGGCTGTGCCGGGCGCAGCCGGACCGGATGTTCGCCGAAGGTGCCGCGCAGAACGAGGCCAAGGCCGTCTGCGCCGCCTGCCCGGTCCGGCTCGACTGCCTGGCCTACGCCCTCGACCACCGCGAGGAGTACGGCGTGTGGGGCGCGATGACGGAGCGGGAGCGCCGGGCGCTGCTGCGCCGCCGGCCGGCCGTGACGTCCTGGGCGGAGATCTTCCGCGCGGCTGCCGCGCACCCCGACCCGGCCCCGGTCGCCGCCCGCCGTGGCGTGGCCCCGGCCGTGGACCGCGACGCATCCCGGGCGGGGGACCGGACGCCGTACCGGCCCGTCCCGGCACGCGGGCGGCGGCCGGGCACGGCGCCGGCGGGGCTCGACCGCTGAGACCGCGGCGGGTTCAGGGCCGCAGCGCCTGGAGGGTCAGCTGGCCGTACCTGCGCCACAACGCCGGATCCCGCTCCGCGAGATTGACCAGTTGCAGGCACATGCCGCACAGCACCACGCGCAGGTCCAGCGGGTTGGCGTCCGGACGGATCCGGCCGGCGGTTCTGGCCTCCTCCATCAGAGCGGCCAGTCGGTCGAGCAAGGGACCGGTGTACGCCGTCGACCGCCCCTCCGCGAGCACCTCCGACAGCAGGCGGTCCCGGGCGAGGTTCTCGAAGAGCAGGAGCACGTAGGTGTCGAAGGTCCGCGTCGGCTCGGCCTCGGCCAGAGCGGGCGCGGTGATCCGCTCCAGTTCCGCCAGCCGATGCTCCACGACCGCTTCCACCAGGTCTTCCTTCGTCGGGTAGCTGCGGTACACCGTGGCCTTCCCCACGTCGGCACGCTCGGCGACCTGCGGCACGGTGCCCTGGAGCCCGAACTCCTCGAAGACCTCCAGTGCCGCGGCGAAGACCCGCTCGTGGTTGCGCCGGGCGTCGGCCCGTCTGCGGGGGGCGTCGAGCCGGTTCTGCTGCGGAGTCGTCTGCACCGGATTCACCCGTTCATTGTGCCTGCCGTGGTTCGGGGCAAGGACCGCGAGACAATCGGACCCCGGAGTCCGGTTATGCTGGCCACAGCAAACGGACCCGTGGGTCCGAATCCTGCTGTTCCTGGAGTGGTGATGACCGCATCGATCAGCGGCGAGCGCGCCCCGCTCACCGAACCCACCCGCCGGCTCATGGCGGCTGTCCAAGAGATCGCCCCCGTGCTGCGCCGCACCGCGGACGCGGCCGAGCGCGACAGCCGGCTGACGCCCGAGGCCGAGCGGGCGCTGCGGGAGGCGGGCCTGTTCCGCCTCGGCGTGCCGAAGCGCTGGGGCGGTGCGGAGCTGGCGCCCGCCGACAGCATGGAAGTGACGGCCGAAGTGGCACTGGCCTGCCCGTCGAGCGCCTGGGTGGTGATGGTCTCGTACGTGGCACAGCAGATCGCCGCCTCTTTCGGCGAGCAGGGGCGCCAGGACCTGTGGGGCGGCGGCCCCGACGTCCCCATGTGCGGGGTGTTCGGCAGCACGGGAGTCGTCTCGGCGCCCGTCGAGGGCGGGCTGCTCGTCTCCGGCTCCTGGGCCTGGGCGTCCGGCAGCCACCACGCCGACTGGGCCCTGCTCGGCGTCCCGCTGCCGGGGGAGTCGGGCGCCGGGACCGAACGGGGACTGGCGCTCGTGCCCGCCTCCGCCCTCGCCATCGAGAAGACCTGGGACATGGCGGGCATGCGCGGCACGGGCAGTGACACCCTGGTCGCCGACGAGGTCTTCGTCCCGTACCACCGGCTCCGGCGGTTCTCCGACGTCGTCCAGGGACGGGGACTGCCCGAGGAGTCGTTGTACCGGATTCCGCCGGGATCCATGACGGTCGTCTCCATGGGACCGCTGCTGGGCATCGGGAGGGCGGCCCTCCAGCTCACCCTGGAGACCGTCGAGGGCGGCAAGCCGATGGCCATGTCCCTGCACGCCCGGCTCGCCGACTCGCCGAGCGTGCAGGCCGCGCTCGCCGAGGCGGCCATCCTCATCGACTCCGCCCACCTGCACCTGCGGCGCTCGGCGGAGTTCATCGCCGCGGCGGCGGCCTCCGGGAGCACCCCCACGCTGGTCGAACGGGCGCGGGTGCGGATGGACGCGGGACACGCCTCCACGTGCCTGCGCCAGGCGATGCAGGCCCTGCTGACCGTCAGCGGAGCGGGCAGCTTCTCGCTCACCGGGACCTTGCAGCGGCACTGGCGCGATCTGGAGACCGCGTCGCGGCATCCCACGCTCAACCCCGGGCTCGCCAAGGAGATGTACGGCCGTGCGCTGGTGGGCGACGGGCGGCCGGTCAGCCCGATGGTCTGAGGCACCGCCCGCCGTATCCGCTCCCACGCCCGCCGTATCCGCTCCCACGCCCGCCGTATCCGCTCCCACGCCCGCCGGGCGGGCTCAAGTCCGTCGCGGCGGGCGAGAAAGAACAGAAGGCACATGTTCGACCTCAGCGCGTCGGAGGCCACCGGAGGAACCGTGCGCGAGGTGCTCGGGCACTTCGCGACGGGCGTCACCGTCATCACGGCCGGCGGGCCGGCCGGCCCGCTCGGCTTCACCTGCCAGTCCTTCGTGTCCCTCTCCCTCGACCCCCTGCTCGTCTCCTTCTCCCCGGCCCGGACCTCGCGGACCTGGCCCCTCATCCGTACGGCGGGCACCTTCGGGGTCAACGTCCTGGCCGCCGGCCAGGCGGACGTCAGCGCCGCGTTCGCCCGCCCCGGCCAAGGCAGGTTCCACGGGGTCGGATGGTCGCCGGGCCCGGGCGGCGCGCCACGGCTGGACGGTGTGTGCGCGTTCCTCTCGTGCGAGCTGTGGAACGAGTACGACGCCGGTGACCACACCCTGGTCGTCGGCCGGGTCGTGGCGCTCGGCGCGGACCCCGCTCGTGAACCGCTGGTCTTCCACCGCGGGCGCTACCGCGAGCTGGTACCGGGGCCGCCGTCCCACCCGCGGTGAGCGGGCCCGCCCGCCGCCCGGGCAGGCAGTCGTGCCCGGGCGGCGCCGCTGCCCCGCCGCGCCCGGTGTGCCGACGGGCACGTCGCCGGTACCTCCCCGCCGGGCACGGCCGCGCGTCGACACGTATGTCGTCCGGGCGGCCGGACACACCTCCGAGTGACGAGCCTCACGTGAACCTCCGCCCGTGACACACACGTCCTCACAAGTGAGGAAACGACTCCATGCCGACCGAGGCGGTCCGGACATCGTCCGCCGCGTGGACAGGCTCCGCGGGGGCGCGGTCCGGCGCGAACACCCCACCGCTTCACGAACGGCCGCACGTCGGTGCCGGCCCCACGCCGCACCTGAGCGGGAAGAAGCTGATGCACGATGAAGGACGGCACGACCGTCTGGCTCCCGTACCACCGAAGCCGGATCCCCGGACTGCCGGACGAGTTCACCTACGCGTACTGGGACGGGTCCGGCCCGTTGCCGGGTGACCCCGCAGAGGTCCGCTTCCTCGCCGGCCCACCGGCCCCCGGCGCCGACCGGGTGCTGCGCCCCGTCCTGCCGCGGATGCGCAACCTGGAGGTGCTCCAGCTCTTCAGCTCCGGCTACGACCACATGCTGCCGCTGCTGGACGCGATGCCGCCCGGAACCCGGCTGAGCACCGGGCACGGCGTGCACCGCGAGGCCACCGCCGAGCCGGCGGTCACCCTGCTGCCGGCCCTGTCCCGGGGGCTCGACGTGTTCGGTGCCCGGCGGGCCGAGGGGACGTGGCAGCCCGAGTTCCGCACCTCGCTGGTCGGCGAGCGCGTCCTGGTCGTCGGCCACGGCGCCGTCGGCGCGGCCGTCGCCGCCCGGCTCGGCGCGTTCCGGTGCGAGACGCTCTTCGTGGCCCGCGCCGCGCGCACCACACCGGCCGGACGCGTGCACGGGGCGCCGGAACTACGCGGACTGTTGCCCACGGCGGACGCGGTCGTGCTGTGCGCGCCGCTGACCGGGCAGACGCGCGGCATGTTCGGTGCGCAGGCGCCGGCACTCATGAGGGACGGTGCCCTGCTGGTGAACGTCGCCCGGGGAGAGCTGGTGGACACCGGCGCGCTGGTCCGGGAGGTGCGGGCGGGCCGGCTCCGGGCCGGGCTCGACGTCACCGATCCGGAACCGCTGCCGCCGGGCCATCCGCTGTGGCACCTGCCCGGCGTCCTCGTCACCCCGCACGTGGCGGCCTTCACCGACGCGTTCCCGGCGATGACCGAGGACTTCCCGCGCCGGCAACTGCACCGCTACGCACGGGGCGAGGAACTGCACAACGTGGTCCTGACGACGACCGCGGCCGGCGATGCCGTACGGGCGGCGTGAGCCATGACGACATCCACGCACGGTGACCACCTGCGGGTGCTCGGACCCGGCACCGGCCTCGCGCAGGTGTTCGCGTTCTACGAGGACCACGCCCATGGCGACCCGTCCGCCGCCTGGCAGGCGTTCACCACCGCCTGGAACTGGGCCGCGCCGCTGACCACTGCCGTACCCGGCGCGGACGTCCGGGACAGGCCGGTGGTGCGGCCGGCCGTCGCCGGCGGCTTCACCCTGGCCGGACTGTGGCACCTGCCGGCGCACGACGGAACCGGACCCTGGCTGGCGCTGCCGCTGACCGGCGGCGAGCGGCCGTTCCGCCCGGGCAGGGCAACGCCCGGCGGCCCGGATCTGTTCGCGGTGCCCTCCAAGGTGCTGCGGAGCGCGGTCCGTGCCGTCACGGGCGACGCCGTCGGGCCCGGACCCGCGTTCCGGCTGACGGGCGTGCACGTGCCCACGGGGTTCGCCACGCACACGGCGGCCACAGCGCTGCGCGCCGGGGACGCGCCGTTCCTGTGGACGGCGGTCGCGGCCCAGGCCCTGGGAGCGGCCCGGCGCATCACCGGGGCACTGGCCGCCGTGGACACGGTGCCCGGCGCGGCCCGGGGGCCGGTGCCCTCCGCCGCCGTGGCCGCCGAACTCGCCGCCGTGCTGCACGACGAGCGGCTGAGCCTGGCGGCGGCCCTGCACGGCGCGCCCTCCGCGCGGCTGGGCCTGCCGTCGTCCGCCGAGGAGCGGCTCGCCGCGCGCGTCGAGCGGGCCGGGAACGCCGTCCACCAGGTGGTCGCGTCGGCACTCGACCACGCACTGGCGTCGTACGGGTACGCCGGTGAGCACCCCCTGGTGCATCTCATGGAAGCCAGTGCACCGATACTTCAGCAGGTGCGGTACGCGACGCAGCTTCTGCCGCCCGACGACGGGACCTCCTGGAAAGGTGCAAATCGGTGACAACCGTCACATATCAGGGTGAACCTGGCTCCAACTCCGCGACCGCCGCACGCGCCCTGTACCCCGGAAGCGCTGAACTGCCCTGCACGAGCTTCGAGCAGGCGCTGGAGGCGGTGACACTCGGCACCGCCGACGTCGCCGTGATCCCGGTGGACAACTCCGCGGCAGGGCGCGTCGCGGACGTGCACCACCTGCTGCCCGAGTCCGGTCTGTTCATCACCGCCGAGTACTTCCTCGCCATCCGCTTCGACCTGATGGGGGTGCCCGGCGCGACCCTGGACCAGGTGGAGTGCGTACGCAGCCACGTCCACGCCCTGGGGCAGTGCCGCAAACTGCTGCGGGAGGGCGGCTGGCGCACCCTCGTCAGCGACGACACGGCCGGAGCGGCGCGCGAGGTGGCCGAGCTGGGCGACCCGCGGCACGCCGCGCTCGCCCCGCCCGCCGCGGCCGGGCTGCACGGCCTGGAGGTGCTGCGCGCGGGCGTCGAGGACGACCCGGACAACACCACGCGGTTCGTCGTGCTGTCCCGGGACGCCGCCCCCGCCCCCGACACCGGGGAGCCGACGATGACGAGCCTGTTCTTCAGCGTGCGCAACATCCCCAGCGCGCTGTACAAGACACTCGGCGGGTTCGCCACCAGCGGCGTGAACCTCACCAAGATCGAGAGCTACCAGATGGGCGCGGGGCTCAACGCCAGCCGCTTCTACGTCGAGATCGAGGGCCACCCCGACGACGAGCGCGTCGCCCTCGCCCTGCACGAGCTGCGCTTCTTCTCCTCCGAGGTGCGCATCCTGGGTGTGTACCCCGCACACCCGCACCGGCTGAAGGGCTGAACCGTCGCGGGTGGTCGCGGGCGACCCGAGCGGTCAGGGAGGACGGGTGTTCCTGACCGCACGGGCCGCCGGCCGCGACCGTCGTCACCGGCCGCCGGTGAACCGGGGCCTCCGCCGCCGTCGCCGGGGCGGCGAAGAACCCCTTCACCAGGACAACGCAGCGACCCCCCGGCAGGGTTCACGGCCGTGCGGGTGCGCGGCGGCGTCCCCGGCGCAGCGGCGAGGATCGGCACACATGACCGGTGAACACGCGCGAGGTGTCCCGGACGCCGAGCCGCGGCCTGCACACATGTACCCGCCCGACGAGAAACATGGCGACCCGGTGGAGGCCCCGGACCGGCCGGCCTTCTAAGGTGTGCGTATGACCCAGCACCGCAAGGGCCTCGTCCTCGACTTCGGTGGTGTGCTGACGACACCTCTGCTGCCCGCCGCGCTCGCCTTCGAAAGGCGCGCGGGACTGGCCGAGGGGACGCTGCTCACCGGCCTCTACCTGAACCCCGAGGGGATCCGGCTCACCGAGGAACTGGAGCGCGGCACACTCACCCAGACGCAGTGGAACGAAGCGGCCGGACGGCTGCTCGGCATCGCGCCGGACAGCCTGATGGGCCGGATCTTCGCCGACCTGCGTCCCGAGACCTCGGTGATCGCCGCAGCCGCCGCCGCGCGCCGGGCCGGGGTGAAGGTCGGCATCCTCTCGAACTCCGTCGGCCTGACCCCGTGGAACCTGTACGACGGCTACGAGGTGGACGAACTCTACGACGCCGTGGTGCTGTCCGAAGTCCACGGGACGCGCAAGCCCGAGCGGGAGATCTTCCGGCTCGTGCTGGAGCGGCTCGACCTGCCGGCCGAGGAGTGCGTCTTCGTCGACGACACCGAGCAGTACCTCCCTCCCGCGGCCGAACTCGGCTTCACCACCGTCCACGCGGTGGAGCCCGCACGGACGGTCGCCGCCCTGGAAAACCTGCTGGGCGTCGCGCTGACGGGCGCGCGTCCCGAGCGCACGACCCCATGAGGAGACTCGCATGCGACTGGGCCTGGCCCTTCCCACCTTCGGTCCCGACGCCACGCCGGAAGGCGTTCTCCGTGTCTGCCGCACCGCGGAGGAGATGGGATACGACTCCTTGTGGACGGGCGACCGGGTCCTCGCCCCCCACGTTCCGAGCGCGCCGTACCCGAGCCGTGACGGCGCGATGCCGCGCGTCTACGAGAACCACCTGGACCCCGTGGTGGCGCTCACCTTCGCCGCGTCGCACACGAGCCGCGTCCGCCTGGGCACGAGCACGCTCAACGGCCTGTGGCAGCCGCCGATCATGCTGGCCCGGTCGCTGACCACCCTCGACGTCCTCAGCCAGGGACGGCTCACCGTGGGTCTCGGCCTGGGCTGGATGCCCGACGAGTACACCGCGGTCTCCATACCGTGGCAGGGCCGGGGCGCGCGGCTCGACGAGACGCTGGACGTCCTGGAGGGGTACTGGGCCGAGGACGTCTTCGCCCACGAGGGGCCGCTGTTCACCATCCCGGAGACCGTGGTGGGGCTCAAGCCGCGCCAGCGCCCCAAGCCGCCCGTGCTGCTCGCGGCGTTCACCCCTGCGGGCCTGCGGCGGATCGGGCGCAGGCTCGACGGCTGGTTGCCCGTCGCGATGCCGCTCGCGCACCTCATGGGCATGTGGGACACCGTCGTCAAGGAGGCGGTGGAGGCGGACCGGGACCCGTCCGCCCTGCACATCGCGCTACGCGTCAACTCCGAGCTGACCGACACGAGGACCGGCCCGGACGAGATGCCCGGGGCGGGCACGCTGGACCAGTACATCGACTACGCGCGGGCCGCGGCGGAGGCAGGGGTGCACGAACTGTTCGTGGACTTCGGGCAGACGCACGCCACCCTCGCCGAACGTGTCGACCTGGCCGGCCGCTTCCTCGAAGGGGTCCGCGCGGGCTGACGGCCCACCGCGCGTGAACGGCGGAACGCCAAGGCCGGGTCCGCGGTCGCTCTACCGCTGTGCGACCGGCCGGAGTTCACCCGCACGCGACGCGCTGCCCGCCGCACCCGCCGCTGACGGTCATCCGGACCTCCGGCACCACGGATGACCCGGCACCGGGTGGAGCCGGGTCACTGCGGCGTGATCGCGATGCCGCGATCGCTGACGCGCTGCCGGGGCGGCCGGTTCGGCCGCCCCGGCATCCGCTACCTGAGCCCGAAGGCCCGCACGATGCTCTGCCGCACGCTGTTGCCGCGGGCGTCACGCGCGTCCACGCGCAGGCTGACGAACCGGGCGGTGCGGGGGGCGTCGAGCCGCGTCCGCCACCCGGTGCCCGAGTGCCGTAGCGTCGTGCTGTGCCAGGTGACCCCGTCGTCGTACGAGATCTCCAGGCCGACCTGTCCGATCGCTGCGGTGCCGGTGGACCCCGGCAGGTGCGAGGCGGTCACCGTCAGGCCGACGTGCCGCCCGGCCCGCCCGGAGACGTCGGTGGCGATCCCGTAGTCGAGCTGGATCAGCGGCAGTTGGGCCTGCTCGCCCGCGGCTCCCGCCCGTGAGGTGAACCCCCACTCGGTCCGGGTGGCGGTGGAGTAGGGCGCCGCCCAGGCGTCACGGGAGTTCTCCGAGACCAGACGGTAGGGGAGCGGGGCCGGGCTCAGACCGGACACGGTCATGGTGAGCTGGTAGCGGCCCATCTCACGGACGAGTTCGTCGCCCTGGTAGAGCCGCACCCGGTTGTCGACGTCGAAGTTGCCGTACGTACCGCCCAGATGACCGGTTCCCGAGTCGCCCCAGCCGGGGACGGACACGTACAGCCTGTCGTCCTGGCGGACCGGTGCGTCGCCGTCGAGGAGCCGTGGCCGCTGGACCGGCCCGAACCAGCTGACCCGGTCGGCGGATCCGGCGCGGTAGGTGACGGCCGGGGCGTACTGCTGCTGCTCGCCCGGGATCTGGGCCCGGTCCGACCAGGGCTCGCCCGCCGTGACCCAGTCCGTGCGCTCGCCCAGGGCCGGGGCGTCCGAGGGGTTCAGGGCGCTGCCGCCGACCGGTGTGACGTCGTCGCGGTTCTCCAGTGCCCGCCCGGCACGGTAGTTGCGGAACGAGACGTCGACGCGGGCGAGTTCGCGCCGGTCGGCCCGGTGGACGGGGTCGGCGGGGACGGCGCCCCGGTAGTCGTGGACGAGGTCGTAGACGTACTCGGTGACGGGGTGCGAGGTGACGGAGAGCCGGGTGCGGGCGTGGCCGGACGTCCGGGTGATGAGCCGTTCGCCCTCGTCACGGGTGAGCGTGGCGACGGTCAGCGGCGGTGGATCCGCCGGCAGCCAGGGGGAGTCGTCCCACGCTTGCAGGCGGCCGTCGCCGTCGTTGACGACCAGCAGCAGCCGGGCGCCCGCGGCGGTCGCCGCGGCGGCCTGCTCGGGCACGGGCACGGTGTCGTCGCGGCGTACCACGGCGGCCTTCCCGCGGACGTCGAGGGAGTTGTACGCGGCGGGGGCGCCGTCGCCGGCGAAGACCGCGTCGAGGCGGCGCCGGCCTTCGGGCAGCGGGGTCGCTCCCGGCGCGACGCGCAGATCGTCGAAGGCTCCGTCGCCGGAGGCCACCGTCAGAGCCGGCTGCCGCAGCCGCCACCGGGTGCCGAACACGAACTCCCCCTCCGCCACCTCGCGTCCGGTGGGCAGGGCCCAGACGCTGTCGTAGGCGGCGTCGGTCCAGCGGGAGGACGAGGACCAGTCGTCGGCGGCGAAGCCGCGGTAGAGGTCCACGCGGGAGCCGTCGGGTGTGCTCGGGTCCGGCGCCACGGTCCGTACCTGGCGGGCCTTGGTGCCGTCGAAGACCGCCGTACGGTCCCGTCCCAGGTCGATGTCGGTGACGGCCAGCAGGCCCTGTCCGATCGAGTGCGGGCCGTGGGCGCCCTCCAGCGGCGTGTCCAGCCACGCGGTGTAGGAACCCGGCGGCAGCCGCAGGTCCGTGGTCCCGGAGTCGTCGAGCGCCAGGGGCAGCCAGAACTTCTTCGCCGTGAGGACGACCGTGCCGGCGGCCGGCCGGCCGGCGCGGTCCTTCGCCTTCAGGGTGAGCCGGTGCCGCTCGCCCTCCTTGGCCGCGCTCAGGGACGTACGGGCGCGGACGGTGCCCGAGTCGTCGGTGGCCGTCAGGAAGGCGGCCGACGCCCGGTCGGCGGGGACCTGGTCGTAGTGCGCGGTCACGGTGACCGCGGCGGTGCCGTGTGCCGGGACGGACAGCCGGTCGGCGGAGAGGGTGAACGGACCGTCGGTCGTCAGGCGCAGGGCGATGGGGCTGCCGGCGGTGTTGGTGTACGTCACCGTCCGCTCGGCGGTCGTGCCGGCCGGGGTCGGCCAGGCGTGGAAGCCGAAGTCGGCGCCGCCGGAGGCGAACACGGTCGCCGTTGCGGTGGCGGCGATGTCCAGACGGCCGGCGCCGGCCTCGAAGGGGGTGTACCGGGGTGTCGCCGCGGTCGTGCTGACGAGAGCGTCCTTGAGCTGACGGCCGCTGAAGCCGGGGTGCCTGGCGGCCAGCAGGGCCGCGGCGCCGGCGACGTACGGCGTGGCCATCGAGGTGCCGCTCAGGGTCTGGTAGGGGCCCGAGCCTTCCGGCGCGTACTGGGAGCGCGCGGCGAGGATGTCGACGCCGGGGGCGGTGAGGTCCGGCTTGACGCCCCGGTCGCCGGGGCGCGGGCCCCGGCTGGAGAAGTCCGCGAGCGTGTCGGAGCCGTCGACGGCGCCCACGGTCAGGGCGGCATCGGCCACTCCGGGGGCGCCCACGGTGTAGCCGTCGGGCCCGGAGTTGCCCGCGGCCACCGTGAACAGCGCCCCGGTCTCCTCGCTGAGCCGGTCGACGGCCATGCTCAGCGGGTCGGAGCCGTCGGTGGACGGACCGCCCAGGCTCATGCTGATGACCTTCGCGTGCTGGTCGCGGGCCGCCCACTCCATGCCGGCCAGCACCCAGGAGTCCTGGCCCGTGCCGTCGTCGGAGAGCACCTTGCCGATGTGCAGCCGCGCGCCCGGCGCGACACCCTTCTCCCGGCCGCCGGACGCGGCACCCGTTCCGGCGATGGTGGAGGCCACGTGCGTGCCGTGGCCGTTCGCGTCGGTCACGGACTCACCGGGCACGAAGCCCGCGGTGGCGGCGATCCTGCCGGCGAGGTCGGGGTGCCCGGCGTCCACACCGGTGTCGAGGACCGCGACGTCCACGCCCTCACCGGTGTCGCCGGAGGCCCACACCCGCGGTGCCCCCACCTGCGCGGTACTCTCGGCGAGGGCGGCCTTCACCTTGCCGTCCAGCCAGATCTTGGCGATGCCGCCGCGCAGCCGGGGCCGCTGGTTCGCGTCCCGTGCGGCGGCGCCGCCGGTGACCGACGTCCAGAACGCCGCCGAACGGTCCACGGCCAGCGCCGCGCCCCCGATGCTCTCCAGCGTGCGCGTCGTGCGGGCGCCCCGCGGTGGCGTCTGGCGGCCGGAGTGCCGGCCCGCGTCCGTGTAGGTGACGATCAGGGGCAGCCGGTCGCGGTGCGCGTCGTCGTAGCCGTCGGCCAACAGCCGGGTGACGTCGAACAGTTCGCGGTCCAGCGAGCCGTCGGCGACGTACGGCAGCGCGTCGCGGGGATAGACGTAGGTGTCGCGTCCGCTGCGGTGGGTCTCGAAACCCGTGTAGCGGCCTTCGGGGTCTTGTACCAGGTGGCTCAGCGTGCCGTCGGGGGCCCGTACGACGGTGACCGTGTCGCCGGTCACCAGGGTCACCCGGGGTGCGTCGGGCGGGACCGCCGCCGGGGTGGTGGAGGCGGCGGGCGGTGGGGCGGGTGGTTCGCTGGCCGGGAAGGCCGGGACGGGTGACGCCGCCAGCACCGCGAACACGGTGCACAACGTCGTCCACCCGCGCCTGCGCCGAGGCAGAGGCGGCACGAGGGGTCCCTTCGTCGGACGGGGGTACGGGATGCCGGAATCATTCGACAGCCGGCCTGCGCACATGTCACCGCGCTCTGGCGCGGTTGCGCCGTGACGCAAAGTGGACACGTGGAGCCGGCCGGTGTGGCCGGTCCGGCCCGGAATGTGTGCGCGCCCTCGCTGGTTTCCCTGTACACCCACCCCGTCCGCCCGTCGGCGCCGTGCGCGCCGGGGGGTACGGCAGGTCGAACGCATCGATGGGAGAAGCCTTGGAGCGCACCGACTCCGCCAACGAGCCGCCCCGACTCCGTCGCGTCCGCCTCCCCGGAACCGTGGCCTCGCCCTCGTCGGCGGTGCCCCGGCGCCCCCGTGACGAGGAGACGCAGGAGGCCTCCGGCCAGGACGCGGCCGGCCAGTCCGTGGAATGAGATGAGCGGCGGCGGACGACCACCGCCGCGACGAAGGCCGACGGGCCCCCGGTGACACATGGGCACATGTGTCACCGGGGGCCCGTCGGCGTGTCAGGAGGCCCCGAGGCCGTTGAGCAGGGTGTCGACGACGAGATCGGCGGCCTGTCCGGGGTTCAGGTCGGGCAGCTGCCGGGACACCAGGTGCATGAGCTGGGGCAGCAGTGCGCCGGCCCACCCCTGCGGAAGCCCGGGGCGCAGCACGCCCTCGTCGGTGGCGCGGGCGAGGAAGGCGTCGACCTCCTCGACGGCCGCGTCCCGGCGCCGGCGCACGGCGTCGTCGGCGAGCATGCGGGTCAGGTCGACGGGCCAGGTGCGGTTGACGGCGATGATGTTCTCGACGTAGCGGTGCAGGGCGACGGCGACGGGTGCCTCGCGCAGCCGGGCGTCCTCGATGGCCTCTTCGATGGCTGTCAGCCGGGCTTCGTAGATGGCGGCGAGGAGTTCCTCCCGGGAGGCGAAGCGCCGGTAGACGGTGCGCCGGTCCACGCCCGCCTCGGCGGCGATGCTCGCGATGCTGGCGCCGGGGTCGGCGGCGAGCATGCGGGCTCCGGTGGTCAGGACGGCTTCCAGGTTGCGTGCTGCGTCGGCTCTCACCGCACCGAGTCTAGCCAGGAAATGTGGAGCCTCGCACAGCTATGGCCACTGGAGTGTGAAAGTGCGTCGAGTAACTGCTACATTGAAGTGACAGATAGGCAGGGTACTGCGGACATGCTGAGGCTTTTGCTCTGTGCCACGGCCGGCGCGCCCGCCCACCACTTCCAGAAAGGCACCTTCGATGCCGAAGACACAGTCCTCCTCACCCCGGGCGGGTGGGGTGGCCGCCGCGATGAGCGCGTTGATCCTGGCGGTCCTGTTGGCGGCCCTCGACCAGACGATCGTCTCGACCGCGTTGCCCCGGATAGCCGAAGACCTGAACGGGTTCGACGACATCGCGTGGGTCAGCGCCGCCTACCTGCTCGCCTCGACGGCGGTCACCCCGTTGTGGGGCAAGCTCGGCGACATGTTCGGCCGCAAGCGCCTGTACCTGGCCTCGACCTCGGTCTTCCTGGTCGCGTCGGTGGCCTGCGGCCTGGCGCAGAACCTGCCCGAGCTGATCGGCGCCCGCGTACTCCAGGGCGTGGGCGGCGGCGGCATGATCGTGCTGACCTTCGCCCTGGTCGGTGACATCGTCGCGCCCGCCGAGCGCGGTCGCTACCAGGGCATGTTCGGTTCGGTCTACGGCGTCGCCAGCATCGTCGGCCCCCTGCTGGGCGGTGTCTTCACCGACCAGCTGTCCTGGCGGTGGGCCTTCCTGATCAACCTGCCCGTCGGCATCGTGGCCCTCGCCGTCGCCGCCCGTGCGCTGCCCGCCGCCACCCGGGGCACCAGGGCCCGCATCGACTACGCCGGCGCCACCGTCCTGGCCGCCATCGCCACCGGCCTCGTCCTGGTCACCTCGTTCGGTGAACGCTGGGGCTGGGGCTCACCGGCCATCGTCGGGCTGATCGTCGCCACCGTCGCCCTCGCCGCGCTGCTGGTGCCGGTCGAGCGCCGCGCCGCCGCCCCGGTCCTGCCGCCGGCCATGCTGGGCTCGCGGACCGTGGTCTTCTCCTCGCTGATCGGGTTCTTCGCCAACGCCGCGATGTTCGCCGTGCTGGTCTACCTGCCGACCTACCTCCAGATCGTCCACGGCGTCTCGGCCACCCTGTCCGGCATCTCCATGCTGCCGCTGGTCGCCGGCCTGGTCATCAGCCAGTCCCTGGCCGGACGCTGGGCCGCGCACGTCGAACGGCTGCGGGTGATCCTGCTCGCGGGTCTGGCCGCCAACCTCGCCGGACTGCTGCTGCTGGGCACCCTCGGGGCCGGCACCAACACCCTGGTGCTGAGCGTCTACTTCCTGATCACCGGCATCGGCATCGGCATGGTGCCCATGGTCGTGCTGACCACCGTCCAGAACAGCGTGCCCGCCACCGACCTCGGCGCCGCCAGCGCCGTGGTCACCTTCGCCCGCTCCATCGGCGCGGCCTTCGGCGTCGCCGTCTTCGGCACCCTGCTCAACACCGGCTTCGCCGAGCGCACCCACGCCCTGCCTGCCGGCGGCGGCTTCGACGCCGCCCGCCCCGACACCATCGACCGGCTGCCCACCGCCCTGCGCGAGACCGCACTGGACGCCTTCGCCCACGCCACGGCCACCGGCTACCTCTGGATCGCCCCCACCCTCGCCGTCGGCCTGCTCCTCGCCGCCTTCCTCCGCCCCGCCCGCAAGGCCGGACAGGACGACGCGGACGCGGACACCGCCGCCCCCGCCGCCGACGACGCCCGCCTCACCACCGACGACACCGCCAAGGCCGCCTGAGCCCCACCGGCGGCACGCCCCCGAACGGCCGACACCCCCACCGGGTGCCGGCCGTCGGCGTGCCGGGACCCGTGGCCGTCCGGTGGCGCCGGGTTACGCGTCACCCCTGGTCCGGGGCGCTCTCGGAGAGCCGCTTGAGCTGCGCGACCCACAGGGTGTTCAGGCGCCGCGCCCACACGGGGGACAACGCGTCGAGGGACTTGGCGGCGGGACCGCGCACCACGTTCTCGGTCACCACATGGGTGCCGCCCGCGACGGCGGTGAACAGCCAGGCCTGGTACAGCTGCACATTCTCGCCGACGCCCGACCAGCCGAGCCGACGGGACGGTTCGTGCTCTCCCACGAAGATCTCGAAGCGCTGCCCGTGGAAGACCACCTCGAAGCTCCGGGGGAGCGGTCCGGCCCACGCCCCGGTGATGCCCGGAACCCAGTCCGGCCACCGCGTCACATCGGCGAGCAGGGCGAAGGCCGCGGCGGGCGGGGCGTGCACCACGGCCTGCGCCTGGCAGAAGCTGTGGGCCTGGTCGGGCGAGAAGCCCGACGGCCAGTGGATGTCCGGATGGCTGTCCGACGCCTCAAGCATCCGGTTCCCCTCTCGCGTGGCCCGGCGGCTCAGGTACGGCCACCGTGGGAGGACAGCCCGAACAGGCCGTTCCCGCGTCCACTCTGCGCGGCTGCCGGTGGACCGGCATACGTCAAATGACTGAGCGGACGGCCCGTCGTCGGCCTTCGGCGGCGGACGTCAGTCCTCCCGGTCGAGGTCGAGATCGGACAGCGCGTCCCTCAGCGCGGCCCGCGAGGTGATGCCCAGCTTGGGATAGATCTGGTAGAGGTGCGTGCCGATCGTCCGGTGGGACAGGAACAGCCGCTCCGCGATCTGTTTGTTGGTCAGTCCCGTCGCCGCGAGCGTGGCGATCTGTAGTTCCTGCGCGGTCAGCGTCACGGGCCCCGGCCTGGTGGCGGTCGGCGCGGACAGGCCGCTCGCGCGCAGCTCGGCCGCCGTACGGGCCACCCAGGGCTTGGCGCCCAGGCGCTGGAAGACCTCCAGCGCCTGGGTCAGCTGTTCCCTGGCCTCCACGGTGGCACGCAGGCGCCTGAGGCGTTCGCCGTGGAAGAGCCGCACCCGTGCGGCGTCGAAGGGCCAGCGCTCCGGCCCCGGCAGGGACAGCGCCCGCTCGAACAGGGCGACGGACTCCTCACCCGGGGCGGTCAGCGCCTCGCAGGCCAGGACCAGCAGCTCCAGCCGGGGCGACAGCCCGGCCATCGAGGACGCGCGCATCGCCGCCGCGTGGGCGGCGGCCTCCTCCTCCCGGCCGGTGCGTACGGCAGCCTCGACCAGGTCCATCGTGCCCCACATGGCGATCGGCACGTAGGGGGCCACGGTCCCGGGCGGGCTGAGCGCGCAGGCGTGCTGGTAGGCGGTCTCGTAGTCGCCGTTGCCGAGGGCGGCCAGCGCCCTGGCGTGGCAGGCGAAGTACCGGGCGCCGTGGGCGCCGCGGGGCGTCGCCCACCGGACGATCTCCTCCGTCAGCGCCGCGGCGGTCTCCGCGTCGCCCTGCGCCGCGGCCACGACGGCCTGGATGTAGTGGAAGTACCACGCGAAGAAGCGGTAGTCGTGGTTGGTGCACAGGGTGAGCCCCTCGGCGGCCAGGTGCGCGGCGTCGTCCCAGCGGCCCAGGTGGTAGTAGTCCAGGCCCAGGTGCATCAGCGCGCCCAGGTGCCGGCGCACGGGCGCGGTGCCGGCGCGGCCCTGCTCGATCAGCCGGCGCGTCGCCCACCGGAAGTCCCCGAGCCGGTCGGGGAAGACCGACGCGGTGCCGACGCGCACCACGCGGGTGGGGTCGTCCCCGACGGTGGCGATCAGCTCCGCCAGGCGGGGCAGAGCCGGGGGACCGGTGCGTGCAGGGTCGCCGAAGGTCTGGGAGATGACCCGGAGCAGCTCGGGCGGTTCGGGGGTCAGCCGGTCCATGAAGGTGAACAGCGGCTGCCACAGCTCGGGGGCACCGCCGTACCAGCACAGCAGCACCAGGAGGTGCAGGGCCTCGATCAGGGCGTCGTCGGAGGCGTCCCAGCCGTGGTCCCCGGACTCGATCGCCCCGACCAGCAGCCGGTACGCGGTGTCGATGTCACCGTCCCGGTTGATCAGCAGGAACGCGGACGCGGCCGCCGCGTGCAGCGATTGCTGCCCGGTGCCGGGATGGACGAGCCGGGCCCCGGCGAGCAGCCGCGAGGCGTCCTCCAGTTCACCGCTGGAGTCCACGCCGACGTAGGCCGCCTCGGCCAGCCGCCGGCTCTCGTCGGCCGCCGTGGGGCTCAGCCCGGCGGCCCGGGTCAGCGCCGTCACCGCGCCGAGGGCGTCCCCGCGCCGCAGCCGGCGGCGCGCGGCCTCCTCCAGCAGGGCCGCGACGGTCTCGTCCGGGCCCACGGCCGCCTCGCCCAGGTGCCAGGCGCGGCGCTCCAGTTGCTCGCCGAGCACGTCGGCGAGCGCCCGATGGGCTCGTCTGCGTTCCGAGGCGGTCGCCAGCTCCACCACCGCGGAGCCGATCAGCGGGTGCCGGAAGGTCAGCCGCCGGTTGTCCGCCGAGATCGCCACCAGCCGGTCGCGTTCGGCGGGGACGAGGTCGTCGACGCCGGCCCGGCCGGCCGCGGCGGCCTCGATCGCGGCCAGGTCGCCGGTGCCGTCGAGGGCGGCGATCAGCAGCAGTTCCCGGCTGCGGTCGGGCAGCGCGGCCACCCGCGAGGCGAACATGCTTTGCAGGCGGTCGGTCAGGGGCAGCACGGTGGGCACCGCCGCCAGGGTCGCGCGCTGCTCGGTGGAGAGCGCCACCGGCAGCTCCACCAGCGCCAGCGGGTTGCCGCGTGCCTCGGCGGCGATGCGGCGCCGTACCGCGGGGGATATGTCGGGGTGGGCGAGGGCGAGGAGCTCGGCCGACGAGGCGTCGTCCAGTGGCTTGAGCCGGTGCTCGGTCAAGCCGCTCGACTCGAAGAAGCTGTCGGAGCCCTCACGGGAGGCCGCGAGGAAGCCGATGCTGCTGCCGACGAGCCGCCGGGCCACGAAACCGAGGACGGCGTTGGTCGCCCGGTCCAGCCACGGCAGGTCGTCCACGACGATCAGCAGCGGTGTCTCGGCGGAGATCAGCCGCAACAGCAGCAGTACCGCGGTCGAGGTCAGGAGGCGGTCGGGAACCGGTCCGCTGCCGATGCCGACGGCGACCCGCAGGGCGTCGCGGTGCGGGTTGTCCAGGACGTCCAAGTAGTCGAAGAGGGGGACGAGGAGCTGGTTGAGGCCCGCGTAACTGATGTCCGCCTCGAACTGCACGCCGGCCGCGCGCAGCACACGGACGCCGTTGTGCACGGCGCCCGTCGCCACCGCGTCGAGCACGGCGCTCTTGCCCACCCCGGCCTCGCCCGAGAGCAGCAGAGCCGCTCCCTGGACCTGGGAGTTGGCGAAGAAGGACTGGATGAACGAGAGGTCCGCCTCGCGTCCGACCAGCCGTGTCGAGGCTGGGCAGACGGTCGGGTCCAGGTCATTCATCGGGCTGCCTCCAACGGCCGTCGTACGGAGGTCCAGTGTTCCGTGCCGACCTGGCTGTGCCTGCACCCGGCTCCGTGCGGCCCATGCAATCACTGGAGTCCAAAGGACGTCCATAATCGGCCATTCCCTTCGCGCTGCCGTCCGCCGCTCACCTCGCGGCCGGGGCGGGGTCGGCTCCCCGGCGGAGCTGCACCTATTACGGCGTAATAGCGGGAGCCGGTGGGGCCTTGGGCGACGGGCGCGGGGTGACGCGCTGGCCGGAAGGGGTGCGGGCCCTCCCGTTCCCGGCGTGCGCCGCCCCACGGGGTCAGGAGCGGCGCAGCAGGTCGGCGGCGCGCTCGGCGATCGCGTACACGGTGGCGTTGGTGTTGTTCGAGGGGATGGACGGCATGACGGAGGCGTCGGCGACACGCAGGCCGTCCAGCCCGTGCACGCGCAGCGAGGAGTCGACGACGGCCTCGTCGTCCTCGCCCATCATGCAGGTGCCCACGGGGTGGCAGTACGAGCTGAAGTACTTGCGGGCGTGGTCGGCGATGGACTCCTCGTCCACCGCGGCGAGCCCCGGACTGACCTCCTCGATCCCCCACTCGGCGAGCGCGGAGGACCAGGCGATCCCGCGTGCCGTCCTGATGCCCGACAGCACCGCCCGGACGTCCGCCTCCTCGGTGAAGTAGCGGGGGTCGATCGCCGGCGGCGCGTACGGATCCGCCGAGGTGATCCGCACGGTGCCGCGACTCGCCGGCCGCATCGGCGAGATGCCGATGGTGAAGCCGTTCCGCACCGGGGCGACCGGGTTGGGCACCGGTATGTCGATGAAGATGATCTGCACGTCGGGACCCTCGGCGTCGGGAGTGCTGCGCAGCAGCCCCAGGATCTCGCCGTGGTTGTTGAGTGCCGTGGGCACCGGCCGCTGGGTCCGGTAGACGAGGTTGGCCCGCGGGTGGTCGTGCAGGTTGTGCCCCACGCCGGGCAGCGCGTGGAAGACCTCGACCCCGGCCTGCCGCAGATCGTCCTCCGCACCGATGCCGGAGCGCTGGAGGATCAGCGCCGACCCGATGCTCCCCGCCGTCAGCACCACCTCTCCGGTCGCCCGCACGGTGTGGGTGCGTCCGTCCGCGCCGTACTCCACTCCGACGCAGCGGTGTCCGTCGAAGAGCAGCCGGTGCGCCGCGGCCCCGGTGAGCACCCGGAGGTTGGGGCGGTCCAGCGCCGGGGTGAGGTAGGCGTCGGCCGCGCTCTGCCGGCGTCCGTCGACGATGTTGAGGTCGACGGGGGCGAAGCCCTCCTCCAGGCCGCCGCTGATGTCGCGGGCGCGGCGGTGTCCGATTTCGACGGCGCCTTCGAGGCAGGCCAGCAGGACCTCGTTGAGCCGCTGGGCCGGCGCCACGGTGAGCGGGCCGGAGGTGCCGCGGCCGGGGGCGGCGCCGAGGGCGGTCTCGCTGCGCTGGAAGTAGGGGAGCAGGTCGTCGAAGCTCCAGCCCTTGGCGCCGTGGTCGCTCCAGCTGTCGTAACCGGTGCGGTGGCCGCGGGCGAAGACCATGGCGTTGATGGCGGAGGAACCGCCCAGGCCCCGGCCCCGCGGCAGCGGCACGGGGGCACCGGAGACCTCCTGGACCACGGTCGTGTCGCCCCAGCCGGCCTCCGAGGCGGCGAGCGAGGGCCAGGCCGGGGGATGGGCCACCGCGTCCGGAAGCCTGGCCGGGCCGGCCTCCAGCAACAGCACCTGGCGGTCGGGGTCCTGGGTCAGACGTGCGGCGAGCACGCAGCCGGCCGTTCCGCCGCCGACGATGACGACGTCATAGGCGGGTTCGAGTGAAGACATGCTGGTTCCGTTCTGGCTGAATCAACGATCCGCGACAGACGGTATCACTGATACAGATCAGTGCTCCGTAAACACATGTATCGCCGCACCGGAGCCACGTCCGGACGCCGGGAGACGGGAACCGCTCATGCCTACCGGTCGGGACGTGTGTTCCATAGGCGGTACACGTATTCAGCTGCCGTGTCCGTCGTCGAGGGTGCCCGCGCCACCGGGCCGACTCGGACGCCTTCCACCGTCAAGTGACTGATGCGCGCGGTTTGTCCCGTGCGCCAGGCTGGAACAGGCCGACGCTCCGGCGAGCCCGTCGGCATCCGGGATCACACACGACCGCCGGGAGCGGTACGTCCGACACGGAGAAGAGGACCTGGCGTGACACCGGTCGAACAGCGGATTTCGCTGACGAGCAGCAACCCGATACTCTCCCGCCCGCAGTTCGGACGGCGGGGCGGACAGAAGACGGCGGCCCGCGACCCGCGGGCCGGGATCGCCGTCGTAAGAGACCGCATCAGGGCCGGCAACGACTGGGAGCGGGCCGACGCCGACGAGGCCGCCCCGCTGCCGGTCCTGGTCGGCGACCTGCTGACGATGGACGGCGTCCTGCCCCGTGCGGCGGCGGCGCTCGCGGTCACGGCCCTCACCGCCGTGCTGTCGTGGACCCTGCTGCCGCTCGCCGCGCTCGGTGCGGCCGCGTCGTACGGCGTCGCCGCCGGTGCCGGACTGCTCGCCGCGGCGCTGGTGGTGGTCCAGCGCCGCAGGAACCCGCCGTCCGCGTCCCCGGCCCTGGCGTTCGCGGCGCTCCAGGGCGTGTTCCTCGGCGTGTTCTCGACGACGGCCTCCAGCCACCTGTCACCGGGCCTCTTCGTGCAGACCGTGCTCGGCACGATGGCGGCCTCCGCAGCGCTCCTCCTCGCCCGCGCACTGCACTGGATGCGGGTGAACCGCCGGCTCTACGGTGTCGCCGGCGCCGCGCTGCTCGCACTGGGCCTCCTCGGCCTGGCGGACTGGATCCTCCTGCCCCTCATGGGCGCGGACGGTCTGGGCCTGCGCCCCCTCGGCCTCGGCATCGTCATGGGTGTCGTGGGCGTCGCCCTCGGGGTGTCCTTCCTGCCCCTGCACTTCCGGCAGGTCGAGAACGGCATCACGTACGGCGCGTCCCGTGACCAGTCCTGGCCGGCCGTGTTCGGGCTCACGCTGACCCTGGTGTGGGTGTACGTGGAGACCGCGCGGCTGCTCACCCTCTTCCCGGGCGAGGAACTGTACTGAGCGCACCGCGGCCGGCGGCCTTCTCGAAGGCCACGTTGGCGGTGATGCCCGCGCCGATGAACAGGGCGTTCACGGTGATCAGGACGTTGTCCCAGGCGCGCGGCGCACGGTCGGTCGGGAAGAGGAACTGGGCGAGCATGACCGTGGTGTTCAGCAACGTGAACCCGGCGAGGAAGACGGCGTCGGAGAACACGTCGTCGTTGAGGGCGACGACACGGCAGATCGGGGGCAGGCTCTCGGAGCAGAACCGCCCGTGCAGGTAGTTGGTGACCTCGTGGTCGCCGAGGCTCAGGGCGTACAGGTACGCGCCGGCCGTGAACAGGGCACCGAGCGCGAGCAGGCCCCCGCGTCGCCGTGGCCGGGCGTCGCGCACCAGGTGAGCGGTGACCAGGTAGTACAGCAGGACGGTGCACAGGCCGAGCACCATGTTGTCGACGGTCCCCGGGGAGGTTCACGCCCCGCGCCGGGTCTCGCCGGGGTCCGTGGCGTCCCGCACGGCGGACGAAGGGCACAGCCCCCGGATGAGCACGTCGAACAGTCGTGCGGCCCGGGTGTGCTCCTCGTCCTGAGGGCCGACGTGCCACAGGGGGCCCAGCAGCACGAGCACGTCGTCGGCCGTCGTTCCGGGCAGGATGGTTCCGGCGGCCTCGTTGGCGCGCACCAGCGCCGTCAGGGCCTCCAGCAGCGGACGGTACGGCTCACGGCACTGCTCGGTCATCGCGGCGGTGGCCCCCCGCATCGCCTCCGAGAACTCGGGTGTGCCCTGCCCGAGGCTCAGCAGGCGTTCCAGCCACACCCGCAGCGCGTGCGGCGGGCTCAGGGTCGTCAGGAGCGCGGGCACAGCGGTGACCAGCTCGTCCACCTCCGCCCCGTACACCTGGAGCATCAGGGACTCGCGGGTCGGGAAGTGGCGGTAGAGCGTCCCCTGGCCCACGCCCGCTCTGCGCGCGATGGACTTCAAGGAGGTGTCGCCGGGCGCGGCGAGCGCCTCCGCCGCCGCTTCGAGGATGCGCAGCCGGTTGGAGCGTGCGTCCGATCTCATCGATGCTCCGGTCTTTTCTCCGTGGTGATGCCGTCGGGCGGGCTCGGGCCGCGCCCGCTGGGCAGCGTGTTGACGTGCCGCACACATGGCTGGGGTACCTCGACACTCCAGTGGTGAGAGCCCGGCACTCGTCGAGCCGGTGCCACGCACACCTGCGAGACACATATCCTGGGGGGAAATCTACACTCCGCGGCCGTCGTCCCGACGGGCGGACCACCCGCGCGGGCGCGCCGTCCGGCGTGCAGTACACACACCTCCCGCACCGAGCAGAAGGCCATCGATACCCATGTCCCATGACGCAGTCGCTCCCGTCACCGCCCTGCGGCGGCACACGTCGGCGGTGGAGCGGCTCGGCGAGCTGACCGCCGCCCTTGCCGAGGACCTCGACGAGGGCAGGTGGGCCCCGGCGGCGCTGGAACGGACCCTGGCGTCCCGCCTGCTCGTGGTCTGCGCCGGGGACGGGCAGTTCACCCCGGCCCGGCTGCGCGAGACCCTCTGGGAGGGCAGCGTCGCCCTGCCGTACGCCGGTGGCGGCCGGCTGGCCCGGCTCCTCGCCCAGCTGTGTACGGTGACCGCGCAGCCGGCGCCGGACGCCGAACCCGCGCTGTCCGCCGGCGCGCGCCTGCTGGAGCGGGTGGCACAGGGCGCCCCCGCGGGCGACCGGCCCTGATGGCGCCGGCGACGAGACTCCCACCCGGCCGGGGCGACCGGTGTCCCGCACAGTCAGATGACGGATGTGTCCGGCACTCCGCCCGCGCGAGACTGAATGCCGTGAAACACACACCGGGCTCGAAGGGGGAGAGAACATGACGAGGTACCACAGGTGCGGCCGGCCCTGCTGTGATCACGCACCGGTCAGGCCGTCGGCGTCCGGCCGGCGGTCCAGGAGAGTCCGCGCGGGCGGGCCCCTCCTCACCCTGGTGCGGGACTCGGAGCCCCGACGGACCGTCGAACTGTCCACGGTGACGCGCGAGCCCATGCCGGCCGACGTCCGGGGCGCGATCGTGACGCCGGTGGACGGCAGGCTCATGGCCACCTGGATGCCCCTGGACGCACCCTCCCGGGTCCCGCAGGGCCGTGTCCTGCTGTCCTGGACGCCCGCGGGCGAGGACCGGACGGACGTCACGGCGCAGCTGGGCCTCGCGGGGACCCAGGTCCTGCTCGCGGTCTGGCCCGGCCTGCGCGGTGAGTGGTCGGGCGTCGTCCGTCCCACCGTCGCCGAGGTGACGGAGCTGCACGCCGCGCTCCGCCTCGCGACGGTGGTCCTGGACCGTCTGGCCGACTGACGGCCGGCGGCCGGCGGGCCGTACGGTGAGGCTTACGTCTCTTCGTGCGGACCGGTACGCACGTCCCCACCCGAAGTCACGCGGTGACAGGGCGCGGGCGCGGCCCTGGCTGCCGTAGCCGATGACCGCGACCTCGGGGCGGCGCTGCCATACCCGCCGCGACCGCACACGTGTGCTTCAGCCGCCGGCGCGGATTTCACACGTTCCGCGCGTCCGTGACCCGTTCCGGCGTCAGATGTCGCGGAGGAAGCCGGTGAGGATCTCCAGGGTCCGTCCCGGCTCCTCGATGGCCGCCGCGTGTCCGCCCCCGACCGCGGCCAGCCGTGCGCCGGGTATGCCTTCCGCCAGTTCCAGCGAGTGCTCCGGGGCCACCATCCGGTCGCCCGGGCTCGCCACCACCAGGGCGGGGGCGGTGACCGCGCGGAGGTCGCCACGGACGTCGATGCCCAAGGCGAAGGCGATCTGCTCGGCGGTGCCGGGGGCGGACCCCGCGAATGCGGCGGTGAGCTGCCGGACGCGCTGCGGGGTGAGGAGGGTCAGGTACTCCTCGGAGAAGGACAGCGAGGTCAGCAGGGCGCTCAGCCCCTCGTCGCGACGGGCGTGCAGCGACGCCCACAGCTCCAGATTGAGCCACAGCGTGGTGCGGGGCCGGGCGAAGCCGGCGAGCGTGAACAGTCCGCGGACCCGGCCGGGATGGCGGGCGGCGGCCTTGACGGCCACGGCCGCGCCCAGCGAGGCCCCCGCGATCACGAAGTCGCTCAGCCCGGCCCCCAGGGCCGTTTCCACCACCTGGTCCGCCACGGTGTCGGCCGCCAGCGGGCCGCCGGGCAGCGGGCTGCGCCCCGACCCCGGGAGGTCGGCTAGCACGACGGTGTGCGTGGCGGCGAGGCTGTCCACCAGGGTTCCCCAGGTCTCGGCCGCGGTGTTCCCGATGCCGTGCAGGAGTACCAGACCGGGCCCGCTGCCCCGGATGTCGTACGCGAGCACGTGTCCCCCCTTCTCACACTTCCGCTACGAGCACGAGAGGGGACGGCACGCGGGTTCACCGGTCCGGGGACGCGGTCGGGCCTAGGAAGTCCTGTCCCGCGCCGGGTTCGGGTCCGTCTGCGCCGTGGTCCAGGAGGTGAGGATGCGCAGGGCGTCGTGGGAGGGGCTGCCGGGTTCGGCGGTCAGTGCCATCAGGCGTTGCCCGGAGCCGTCGGGGCTGGCCCAGGTGTCGCAGTCGAGGGTGAGGTCGCCGACCAGGGGGTGCCGGTAGTGCTTGGTGCCGTAGCCGGCGGTGATGACGCGGTGCTCGGCCCACCAGGTGCGGAAGTCGGGGTCCTGGGCGGACAGTTCGCGGACCAGGCGGGTGAGTTCGGGGTCGTCGGGGTCGGCCGCGGCCTCCATGCGCAGGGCGGCCACCGCGTCGCGGGCGTCGTGGTTCCAGTCCCGGTGCATGGCTCGGATGGCCGGGTCGGTGAACAGCAGGCGGATGTAGTTGCGGCGGGCCGGCGGGAGAGCGGCGAAGTCGGTGTAGAGGGCCGTGGCGGCGGAGTTCCAGGCCAGGATGTCCAGGCGTTTGCCGAGGACGAGCGCGGGGGTGTGGGTGAGCTGGTCCAGCAAGCGGCGCATGGGCGGCCGTACGGGTTGGGCGGGCCGGCGCCGGCGCGGCCGGTCGTCGTTGCGGCCGGCGAGTTCGTAGAGGTATTTCTGCTGGTCGTCGTCGAGGCGCAGGGCGCGGACCAGGGTGGCGAGGACGGGGGCGGAGGCACGGACGCGGCCCTGTTCGAGGCGGGTGTAGTAGTCCACGCTGATCGCGGCGAGCCGGGCGACCTCCTCGCGGCGCAGCCCGGCGACCCTGCGGGCGGAGTCCGTCTCGGGCAGGCCGCACTCCTGCGGCGTCAGCTGCGCCCGACGGGCCCTGAGAAAGTCCCCCAGCCGACGGGAGTCGGGATGTGGATTCATGTCATCCATTCTCACGGAGTGGGCCGGACACGCGGGTGCCGGATGCGGCCGTGCCCGGTACCGCCGTTCCTGGCGGTACCGGGCTGGGGGGACCCGTCCGGGCGGTCCGGCGCCGCGGGGGTCAGCGGACGGTGGCGCGGGCGGCCCGCTCGATCACGTCGGCGACGAGGTGCGGGTGGGAGACGGCGACGGAGTGCGAGGCGGCCACCTCGGTGGTGTGGGCGTGGGCACGCTTGGCCATGAAGCGCTGGACGGCGGCGGGGATGTTGAGGTCCTGGGTGGTGACGATGTCCCAGCTGGGCTTGGTCTTCCAGGCGGCGCTGGTGGCCTTCTCCTCCAGGGCGGCCTGCGCGATGGGGCGCTGTTCGGCGGCCATGAGGGCGGCCTGGCCGGCGGGGACGTCGGCGGCGAACTGGTGGCGGAACTTGTCCTGCTGGATGTACAGGTCGGTGGCGGTGGTGCCGTCGGCCTGCTTGTAGGTGACGGGGTCCAGGGCGTCGGGGAGGGTGGAGCCCGGGTACTTGTTGGTCAGCTCCAGGGCGCTCTCCCCGGGCGCCGGGAGGAAGGCGGCCACGTAGACGAGGGCCTTGACCTCGGGATCGTCGGTGGCGGCCTCGCTGATGACGTTGCCGCCGTAGGAGTGGCCGACGAGGATCTTCGGGCCCTTGACGTGGTCGAGGACGGTGCGCAGGGCCGCGGCGTCGGAGGCGGGGCCGCGCAGCGGGTTGGCGGCGGCCACGACGGGGTAGCCGTCGGCGCGCAGGTCCGCGATGACGCCGTTCCAGCTGGAGCCGTCGGCGAAGGCGCCGTGTTCCAGGACGATGGTCGGCTTGACGTGCTTGCCGGCTCCGGCGGCCTCGGCGGTCTCGGTCGCTCCGTTGGCGGTGCCGCTGAGGGCGAACGCGCCGAGCGCGAGACCCGCCGTGAGCGTCGAGACCACACCCGTCACCGCTCGCTTGCGCCCACCCTTGATGCTCACCACGACTGACCCCTTTCAGGTGTTCCGGTAATGGGCGGTCCGGCTTCGCCGGTTGCGTCACCGCCCTGACTGGTGATGAATCTGTCATGCCCGTCGTCACCTGTCAAGCCGGTGACGACGTTGTGTGGCCCGCCCGGATCGGGCGATTGGCCAGGTGCGGCGGGCCTGAACGCAGAACGGCCGGGCAGGGCATTGCCCCACCCGGCCGCATACCCGTGGCCAGGCGCACATGTGTCACCGGCCCGAGCGGTTCGGCAGGCGCGACGGGGACGCCGTACCCGGTTCGTCACGCCGTCCGCGCCGACCCGCGCCGCGCCGTTCGCGCTGGTCCGTCCGCGGTGCTCTACCGCGCCCAGGGATCCCGCAGGATGATGTCCGCCAGGGCCCTCGCGCAGCCGGAGAGCATCGTCTCCCCCTTTTGCGGGCTCGCCACCCGGGCGTCACCCGCGACCCCGGACTTCGTGATCCGGTCGAAGGACACGGCCATGTACACCGGCTCGGTGGACTCCGCGGGCAGGGTGATGTGCGGTCCGTGCGCCTCGGCCAGGTGTTCGCCGTGGATCAGCTCGGGGTAGGCGGCCATCATCATGGACGTCTCCCCCTCACACGCGTGCATGAGACCGTCCTGGGTCTCCAGGGTGTCCCGCACCACCTCCCGTCCGGCGCCGAAGTAACTGGCGAACGCGATCGGCGTCGACAACTCGGCGGTCAGTTCGGTCGTGAGGGCGTTGAGGGCCGTCATGTTCCCGCCGTGCCCGTTGACGATCAGGATGCGGGAGAAACCCGCCCGGATCACGGAACGGCAGATGTCACGCAGCAGCGCGTGCAGGGTGGGCAGGGAGAGTGTGAGGGTGCCGCCGAACGCCATGTGGTGCTCCGACAGCCCCGTCGGGATCGAGGGCGTCACCACCACACCGGTGTGCTCGGACGCCAGCAGCGCCGCCCTCCGGCACACCTCCGCGGCCAGGAAGTCGTCCACGCCGGTGGGCAGATGAGGCCCGTGCTGCTCGGTGGCCCCCACGGGCAGCAGCACGACCGCGTCCTGGGCGGCGAGGGCACGTATCTGCGCGGCGGTCAGACGGTTCCACTGGACTTCGCTCATCTGTGACTCCTCCTGGGAGTGACCGGTGGGGGGTGCGGGTTACCGGGCCGGTGGCCGGCGCGGGGCTCAGAGGTGGTCGGCGTCGACGACTGCCTGGGCGAAGGTGGTGGGCGCCTCCTGCGGCAGGTTGTGGCCGATGTTCGCGATGGTCCGGTGCTCGTACTTGCCCGTGAAGTGGCCGCGGTAGGCGGTGCCGTCGCCGGGCGGGGTGAAGGGGTCCAGGGCCGGGTCGAGGGTGATGGTGGGGACGTGGATGGGGGGCTGGGCGGCGAGCAGCTTCTCGTAGCGGTCGTAGCGGGGTTCGCCCTCGATGAGGCCGATGCGCCAGCGGTAGTTGTAGAGCACGATGGCGGCGTAGTCGGGGTTGAGGAAGGCCTGGGCGGTGCGGTCGAAGGTGGCGTCGGAGAAGTTCCAGTTGGGGGAGACGAGGGTCCACACGTAGCGGCAGAGCGCGACGCGCTCCTCGGGGTTCTCCATGGCCTGCTTGCCGCGGTCGGTGGCGAAGTACCACTGGTACCACCAGTTGTGCTCGACGGCCGGGGCGGCGGGCGTCAGCTGCGACTTGACGTTGGTGATGACGTAACCGCTGGTGGACACCAGGGCCTTGACGCGCTCGGGCCACAGGGCGGCGATGATGTCGGCGGTGCGCGAACCCCAGTCGAAGCCGGCGAAGACCGCGCGGTGGATCTTGAGCGCGTCCATCAGGGCGATGATGTCGAGGGCGATGGCGGACTGCTCGGCGTTGCGCGGGGTGCGGCTGGACAGGAAGCGGGTGCTGCCGTGACCGCGCAGGTAGGGAACGATGACGCGGTAGCCCAGGTCGGCGAGGAGCGGGGCGACGTCGACGTAGCTGTGGATGTCGTAGGGCCAGCCGTGCAGGAGGATGACCACCGGGCCGTGGGCGGGGCCGGCCTCGGCGTAGCCGATGTCGAGGACGCCCGCCTTGACCTGCTTCAGCGTGGGGAACGTGGTGTGCGTGCCGGGGGTGATGGTGGGCACGGTGGGGACGGGGCCGCCGCTCGTGCGGTGCGAGGTGGCGGCGGACGCCTGGTTCTGGAGGCCGGACAGGGAGATGGCGGCTGCGCCGGCGCCCAGGCCGGCGGCCTTGCTGAAAGTACGCCTGTTGATCATCTGAAACCCTCCGTCGTGCGTGTTCGATGACCCGTCCGTGCCCGGGGAACCTTCGCTCGCATCGGCGGTACGGGATCACTGCGACTGCTGGCGCGATGACCCTCGCACACGCTCCGTCACCTGTCAAACAGGTGACGCGGGGATGTTCCCGGTGGTCGGGAAGGAGTGGGAGACCTCCTCCCTTCCGCGGCCGGACCGGCGGCACATACTCTCGTCTGTCGCGAATCCGGACACATCAGTCACATGACGGTCCGATGCGGTGACGGGGCCGGGCGTACGACGTGCCTCCCACGAATGCCCGGGGCCCCGCCACGGCGGCGCAGGTGGCGAGCCCGTGCGGCCCCGTCCGCCCCCCACCTCGTCGGCGGCCCGGAACCCGGGGGTTTGAGTCATTCGACTGAGACGGCACCCACGGCCCTCGCCCGGTCGCACACTTCCTCATCTCAGCTGCCCTCCTCCAGCTTGGCCAGGGCGTCGCGCAGGGCGGCGCGGGAGGTGATCCCGAGTTTGGGGAAGACCCGGTAGAGGTGGGAGCTGACCGTGCGCGGCGACAGGTGCATCCGCTGGCCGATCTCCTTGTTGGTCAGGCCGCCGGCGGCGAGATCGGCGATCTGACGTTCCTGCCAGGTCAGCTCGGCGAGCTGGGCGGAGGTCACGCGGGTGGCAAGTCCCGACGCCCTGAGTTCCGCCCGTGCCCGTTCGGCCCAGGTGGGCGCGCCGAGCCGTTCGAACGTCTCCGCGGCCTGGACGAGGAGCGGGCGGGCGCTCCTGGAG
>NZ_KQ948378.1:58489-107110 GCF_001514055.1 Streptomyces corchorusii
TGTCGGTGATCTGGGTGAGGAAGCCGACGCCGCGGGGGCGGGCCCAGGCGTCGACGGTGGCCTGGAGTTCGCGTGCCCGTTCGACCTGGCCGCGCATCGCCGCGAGCAGGCCGAGATAGGCCCGGGTGTGATGGGCGAGCAGCGCGTATCCGTGGGACGACGTCAGCTCCAGGTCGCGCTGTCCGGTCCGCTCGGCCTCGTCCCACTCGCCGACCGCCATCTGGTCGAGCATGATCAGGTGCAGCATGGTCATGCTGTTGCGGACGAAACCCGTCTCGGCCTCGCGGTCGACGGTGCGCTGGAGGTGCGGCCGGTAGTGGCTGAGGGTGTCCACGTGGTAGGCGGCGACCGACAGACGTGTGATGTCCCAGGGCTCCATGGCCGACAGATCGGTGAACTCACGTTCCACCCGCTCCGCCACACCCGCACCGTGCCGGACCACGTCCCCCCACGCGTCCTGGTAGATCAGCGAGCGGGCGGGAACCGGATCGCCCAGTGAGCCGAGCAACGCCCGGGTCTCCTCCCACTGGGCGGGATCGCCCGCGTACTGGTCGATCGCGAGCAGCAGGTTCACCAGCCGGGTGAGTACGTCGGACGCCTTCCCCGGCTCCCGCTCGCCCAGGTTCTCGATCGCCGTCACCACCTGCCGGTGCGAGTGCCGTACGTCCCCGTCCTCGAAGAACGCCAGATAGGCCGAGGTGACCACGGAGGCGGGGGGCTCGTCCGTGCCCGCCGCGTGATCGGAGCGGACGAGGCGCTGCGCCTGTTCGAAGAGCCCGGCGTGCCCGGCGGCGAAGGCCGCGTCACCGAGCCTGCGGGACCGGTCCTCGCGGTTCTCGCTCAGCTCCGCGGCCCGGGTCAGCCAGGCCACGGCGGCCACGGCGCTGCCGCGCCGGGTCGCGGATTCGGCCGCCGCCTCCAGCGCCGCCGCCACCTCCTCGTCCGGGTCGACCGTCGCGGCGGCCAGGTGCGTGGCGCTCCTCTCGACGTCGTCGCGGTGCACACGTGCGAGGGCCGCGTGGGCGGCCCGGCGCTCGTTGGGCGTCGCCGTCTGGACGACCGTCGAGCGCACCAGGGGATGCCGGAAGACGAAGTCGCCGCTGACCGGGTCGATGCTCAACAGGCCCGCCGCCAACGCCTCTTCGGCGTCGCGCATGCGGTAGCGCCTCGAACCGGGCGCGAGCGCGGTTCCCGGCGTCGCTCCGACACCGTCGAGGGCGCCGCGCAGCAGTTCCTGACGCACGTCGTCACCGAGGGCTTTGATCCGGGTGCCGTACACGTGTTGCAGACGCCGGGGCACCGGCAGCCGTACCGAGGCATCGGGCGAGCCGAGGAGCCGCGCGGCCCCGCCTCCGGTGCGGTCGCCGTCGATGTCGGCGGAGAGTTCGAGCAGTGCCAGTGGGTTGCCCCGGGCCTGGTCCAGCACCAGACGGCGGACGTGTGTGTCCAGGCCCGGGCGGCGCAGGTCGAGCAGGCGTCGCGCGGCCTCGTCAGGGAGGGAGCCGACCGGCAGTACGGGCAGGGCGGCGGTGTCGAAACCCGACGCCACGTCCGAGCGCAGGCCGACGAGGAGCTTCACCGAGCCGCCGTTGAGCCGGCGCCCCACGAACCCGATCACCGCGACACTGGAGGCGTCCAGCCACTGGCCGTCGTCGAGGAGCAGCAGCAGCGGCTTCGCCGAGGAGACCAGGGACAGCAGGTCGAGGACGGCGATGCCGAGCGACATCACGGACGGTGGCTTTCCACCACTGCGCCCGTAGACGGTGGCGAACACGTCGCGGTGCACCTGGTCAAGGCCGTCGACGGAGGGAAGCAGGGGATGGACCAGCTGGTGCAGGCCCGCGAACGGCAGACCGGACTCCGCCTCGACCCCCGCGGCCCGGATCACTCCGTGTCCCGCCCCCGATGCCAGCTTGGCGACATGGTCGAGCAGGGCGCTCTTGCCCACCCCCGTCTCCCCTCTGAGGACGAGGGCCTGCCTCTCCGCGGCCGTCACGAACGCGGACAGCTGCCGCAGCTCGTCGTCCCGGCCGATCATCGTTACGAGCGACTCCACGGCGCCCCACTCCCTTTCCCACCGGACCCGCCTCGTGCGTTCACTTTCCGAGCCTATGTGTGCACAGTCCTGATCTCACGGCGAACAGTCCTGCTCTCCTGGTGAAGAGAACGGAAATACGTAGGCGCGGATCGCGTGAGCGAGTGTGACGCGATGGTGTGAGCGACTGTATGGGGATGACGTGGGAGCGGTGGGACGGCAGCGGGCTGCCGTACGTTGTCGGCCACCGACAGGTCGGGTCCGAGGGCCGGCAGTGGACGGCCGACGCGAGCAACGGCTACCTCGTGAACGCCGCGTCCGGCCTGTGCCCGGAGAACTCCAACGGCGGCACGGCGGACGGCAATCCGCTGATCATCTGGGCCTGCAACAACGGCGAGGGCAGGTTCCGTCGGATGCGGTGTCGGGCCCGCCGGGTCGTATCGCGGGTTACAACGGCAAGCCTCCGCCAACCAGCTCTGGAAACTCCCTGTCTGATCCGCACCTCCTTCGGCGGACGCCGGGCCCGAGCCATGTCACCGTCCGGACCTCCGCCTCAGGACGCTCCCACGCCGTGCAGGAACGTGTCGACCACCACGTCGGCGGCCTTCCCGGGTGCCAGGTGCTTCTGCTGGTGCGCCACCAGGTTCACCAGTTCGGGCAGCAGCGGCCCCGCCCATCCTTCCGGCTGGTCCCGGCGCAGGAGCCCTTCGTCGGTGGCCCGGCGCAGAAAGGCGTCGACCTCTGCGATACAGGCGTCCCGGCGCCGGCGGATGGTGTCGTCGGCGAGCATGCGGGCGAGGTCGACGGGCCAGGTGCGGTTGACGGCGATGATGTTCTCGACGTAGCGGTGCAGGGCGACGGCGACGGGTGCCTCGCGCAGCCGGGCGTCCTCGATGGCCCGCTCGATGGCGGTGACGCGCGACTCGTAGATGGCGGCGAGGAGATCCTCGCGGCAGGCGAAGCGCCGGTAGACGGTGCGCCGGTCCACGCCCGCCTCGGCGGCGATGCTCGCGATGCTGGCGCCGGGGTCGGCGGCGAGCATGCGGGCTCCGGTGGTCAGAACGGCTTCCAGGTTGCGTGCAGCGTCGGCTCTCATCCCCTAAGAGTATCTCCAGTGAGGCCAATCGGAACTATGTCACCACGCTTATGTGCAGCTAACCAAGACAAGTGCTACATTGAAGTGGCGGTTGGACGAGAGGTCCGAACGAACCGAGAGCACGGAAGAGAGAAATCGCATGATCACCTACGACCGGCTTTTCATCGCAGGCTCCTGGGTCGAGCCGAGCAGCCCGGAGCTGCTCGACATCGCCTCGCCGCACGACCAGTCGGTGGTCGGCCGTGCCGCCCAGGCGCGGCCGGCGGACATCGACCGTGCGGTGGCCGCGGCACGGAAGTCGTTCGACGCGGGCGAGTGGCGTCTGACCCCGCCGGCGGAGCGGATCGCGGTCCTGCGGCGCTTCAACGCGCTGCGCGAGGAGAACGCGGAGAAGATCGCACAGCTGATCTCGCTGGAGAACGGTTCGGCCGGCTGGTTCACCCGCGCCGGACAGCCCGGCCTGACCAGGCAGGCGAACGCCTACCTGAAGGCGGCGGAGGAGTTCGGCTGGGAGGAGACGCTCGTCCCCTCCGACCCGGCGTCCCCGGTGCGCAGCGTGGTGCGCCGTGAGGCGGTCGGCGTCGTGGCCGCGGTGATCCCGTGGAACTCGCCGTTCTCCTCGGCCACCTCCAAGATCATCCCCGCGTTGGTCGCGGGCAACTCCGTGGTCCTCAAGGTCTCCCCGGAGAACTCGCTGAGCATGGGCTTCCTGGCCGAGCTGCTGGAGCGGGTGGGCCTGCCCGAGGGCGTGATCAGCGTCCTGCCCGCGGACCGGGAGACCAGCGAGTACCTGGTCTCGCACCAGGACGTCGACAAGATCGCCTTCACCGGCTCGACGCGGGCCGGGCGCCGCATCGCCTCGATCGCCGGTGAGCAGCTCAAGCGGGTCAGCCTGGAGCTGGGCGGCAAGTCCGCCGCCATCATCCTGCCGGACGCCGACATCGAGAAGGCGGTCGCGGGCCTGAAGTTCGCCTCCCTGCTCAACAACGCGGAGTCCTGCATCGCCCAGACCCGCGTGCTGGCCCCCCGCGAGAAGTACGAGGAGGTCGTGACCGCGCTGAAGGAGCTGGTGGAGTCCCTGAAGGTCGGCGACCCGAACGACCCCGACACCTTCATCGGCCCTATGATCCGCCCCGACCAGCAGCAGCGGGTGCGCGACTACATCCAGCTCGGCATCGAGGAAGGCGCCCGTCTGGTCACCGGCGGCCCGCAGATCCCCCAGGGCCTGGAGAAGGGCAACTACGTCACGCCCACCGTCTTCGCCGACGTCGACAACTCCATGCGGATCGCGCAGGAGGAGATCTTCGGCCCGGTCCTGGTGGTCATCGCCTACGACGACGAGGACGACGCCGTCCGCATCGCCAACGACTCCGAGTACGGCCTCTCCGGCGGCGTCTGGTCCTCCGACGAGGAACACGCCCTGGCGGTCGCCCGCCGGATCCGCACCGGCACCATCACGGTCAACGGCGCCTCCGTCGCCTTCGACGGCCCGTTCGGCGGCTTCAAGGCCAGCGGCATCGGCCGCGAGTACGGCGCGGTCGGCCTCGGCACCTACACCGAGTACAAGACCATCACCGTCTGACTCCGGTCGTACGGCCCCGACGACGGCGGAAACCGCCGGCGGACGAGCCACGGACCACGGACGAACCACGTAAACGACCGCCGGCGGCGGCAGGTGGATCCGGCCACCTGCCGCCGGCGCGGCGTTTGCGGTTGCCTGCGAACGCCTCAGGTCTGCGGGCTGTTCCGGGTGGCGCGGGGCCACCTGTCGGTCGCCGGGGGCCGTGACCGCCGGGTGGCGCGGTGGCCACCTGCCGGTCGCCGGAGGCCGTGACCGCTTCCGTTGGGGCGGGCCCGAAAGCGCGGCGCGGGTCAGGCCGGGGGCAGTACCTGACGGCCCCGGTAGGTTCCGCAGTGCCGGCAGGCGGCGTGCGGTGGGGTCGGCAGTCCGCAGGCGGAGTTGGCGCACTTCACGAGCACCGGCGAAGCCGCCTTCCAGTGGGCTCGGCGGTGACGTGTCCGTGCGCGGGACTTCTTGTGCATCATGGGCGATGGTCCGATTCCGTGTGTCATCGCTCTGACCGGGCAGGGCACGCCGGAATCCGACGGGCCGCGCACACATGTTCCTCAGGTGTCCTGATCGGACACGTTGTCCTGAGGTGGCGCGAAGGCTCGTGGGAGCAGGGGCCGGTGAAGGTCAGAGCCGCTGGGCGCGGGCACAGTGAGCCCGCCGGGCGTGGGCGAGTGAGCGCGCGTCCGCCATGGCCGGGTCCTGACAGGGTTTCGGCCGTCCGCCACCAGTGGGGGAAACCCGCGACGCGGGCGAGGTGTGCGAAGCGGCTGGGCTGTCCTCAACCGCTGGTAACCAGCGTGAAGCCTGGACCGGCGCCGATGGGCGGTGGGCTCAGGCTAGGCTCTGTCGACTTCGATCAGCACGTCGACGAGGCTAGCAACTGCCGGGCGTGCCCGCAAAACACGCACACTCTCCTGCTCGGCAGGCGCCCGTACGGGACCTCTCCGCCACCCGCACACGTTCTCCCGCGTCGAGTGTCCCCATGGCGCCGACCATCCTGTCTGAACACACTGTATGGTTGCCCGCAGATGTCTTGGCGGAAGCGGCACGTGTGCGACTCAGGCCACGTGTGCGACGCACGCCAAGCGAGACCACCCTTCTGAAAGCAGGGCACAGGTATGACGCTGACAACCACTCCGTTCGGAATGCGCGCCACCGCCGCGGAGGTACTCAACGGAGTCGATCTCGGCGGGCGCCGGATGATCGTCACCGGAGGGTCCTCCGGTCTCGGTGTCGAGACGGTGCGCGCGCTCGCCGGGGCCGGTGCGCAGGTGACCGTCGCCACCCGGAACCCCGCCGACGCCGAGCCGCTGGTCAAGGAGTTCCCGGGCACGCGGGCCGTCGCGCTAGACCTCGCCGACCTGGCTTCCGTCCGTGCCTTCTGCGACGCCTGGAGCGGGCCGGTCGACGGCCTCGTCGCCAACGCCGGCGTGATGATGCTCCCGACCCGCGAGGTCAACGCACAGGGCTGGGAGATGCAGCTCGCCATCAACTACCTCGGCCACTTCGCCCTGGCCGTCGGCCTGCGCACCGCGCTCCAGGCGGCCGAGAAGCCGCGCGTGGCCGTGGTCAGCTCCGGCGCCCAACTGCGGGCGGGGTTCGACTTCGACGACCCGCAGTTCGAGCGACGCCCCTACGACCCGTTCGTCGCCTACGCGCAGTCGAAGACCGCCGACGTGCTGCTCGCCGTCGGAATCAGCCGTCGGTGGGCCGAACACGGCATTGCCGCCAACGCCTGCGCGCCGGGGTGGATCCACACCAACCTGACACGCCACCTCGACGCGGCGACCATGCGGGCTTTCGGTGCCATGGACGCGGACGGAAACCTCCTCACCCCCGACTACTACAAGACCCCGGCCCAGGGTGCCGCCACCACGGTGCTGCTGGCCGCGTCCCCGCTCCTCGACGGTGTGACCGGGCGGTACTTCGAGGACAACCAGGAATCGGAGGTCGTCGACGGGGGCCCCGACGTGATGGCGGGCGTCGCCAAGTGGTCGGTCGACCCTGCCGCCGCGGACCGGCTGTGGGACCTCGCCCTCACCGTGGTGAGCTGACCCCCGCGACCCCTGTCGACCTACCCCTGTCGACGACGCGGGCCGGACCCCCACGGCCGCGTGGACCGGAGGAACGAGATGAAGGAAACCGCGGGACGCCCCCGGCTCCTCCTGGCGCGCGGGGCATGGCACGGCTCATGGTGCTGGCGGGAGCTTCAGGACGTCCTCGCCGACCGGGGCTGGACCAGCCACACGGCCGACCTGCCGAGCGTCGTCCCGGAGGGGTCCGGCGGGAGGCTCCCCGGTCTGGACGAGGGGGAGAGCCTGATGACGTGCTTCGGCGGCGAGCAGCCGGACCTCGCCGCGGTGGAGGGCGTCATCCCCGTCCGGGAGGACCCGGCGGAGACGCTCCACCACGACGTGCCCGAGGACAAGAGGAAGGCCGCTGCGGCCCGGCTGCTGCCCCAGAGCGCGCTCTCCTTCGCCGAGCCGGTGAGCCGGGCCGGCTGGAAGACCGTTCCCACCGGCTACGTCCTCTGCGACGACGACCGCAGCCTCCCTCCGTCCTACCAGGAACCGTTCGCCGAGCGGGCCGGTGCCGTCCACCACCTCCCCAGCGGCCACACCCCGCTGCTCTCCCTGCCCGGAAATCCGGCTGATCTCCTGGAACGGATCGCGCACGGCGGCCCGGCATAGGGTGCTGGAGCGGCCTGCCGAGCCGCGGAACCGCACGATGACGGAAGGTGCCCGATGAGACCCGTGACCCGCCGCCAGGCCGACCACCATGCCGCGCGGTCGGCCGCCACCCGGGCGCAGGTGATGTCCACCCTGGAGCGGCTGCTCGATTCCGGCGAGGCCTTCTCCGAGATCAGCGTCCAGCGGATCCTGGAGGAGGCGGGCGTGTCCCGGGCCACGTTCTACGCGCACTTCCAGAGCAAGTCGGACGTCCTGGTGCGGCTCACCGACGAACTGCGGGAGTCGCTGCTGACGCTGGCACGGCAGTGGGACCCGGGCGCCGGTGCGGACCGGTTCGCCCGGTTCTTCGAGGAAGTGATCAAGATCCACCGCGCCCATCAGGGTGTGCTCACCGCGGTCCGCGAGGCGGCGTCCTACGACTCCGCGGTGGGCGATTTCTACACCGCCGATCTCGAAGGCTTCGACGAGGCGGTGCTGAGGACCCTGCTGTCCGAACAGGCCGCGGGCGCGACGCCGGCCGACCTCGACGCCGTCGCCGCGAGCCGGATCATCGTCTGGGGAGGCGCTCAGGCCATCGCGCACCACATCCGTGTCGACGACGGCAGCGGCGACGCCGTCTTCGCCCGCGAACTCGCCCGCATCTGGTGGCACGGCGCCTACCGACGCCCGGCGGGGGCCCGGTAGCGCCTCGTCAGGCCGTGGTTCTCGACGCAGCCCTCACGGTCGGCGAAGTCACGGCGGACCGGGCCCTGGAGGTCCTTGGTCCGGTCGCCGCGGACCGCGTTCCGCGGCCCACACACCCTGTGGTGCACACATGGACGGCCGGCGGTGTACGGCACGGCCAACCCTCCCTCACCGCCCGGCGGTTCCTTGACAGCGGGGTCTGACGTGGAGATCCTCGTTACCACTTAGAGCGGTGACGCATGGCAGGTGTGCACATGTGTCTCGCACGCTCCGGACCGAACGCGAGGAAGCGACATGATCAGCAGGCGGAGACTGACCCAGGCCATGACAGCGGCAGCGGCGACGGGGGCCGCCGGTCTCGCCGGGGCCGGCCAGGCATCGGCGGACACGGGCACGGCAGCCGTCAAGGCGTCGACCGGACCGACCGCGGACGGCCTGGGACCGGTGCGCACCGTGCGCACCGACGTCCTGGACATCGCCTATCACGCGGTCGGCCCGGCCCACGGGAAGCCGGTGATCCTCCTGCACGGCTGGCCGTTCAGCCCCGTCGGCTCCTACGCCGAGGTGGCCCCCGCGCTCGCCCGGCGCGGATACCGCTGCTACATCCCCTACCTGCGCGGCCACGGAGAGACCCGGTTCCTGCACGACGACACCTTCCGGTCCGGTGAGCAGGCCGCGCTCGGCGCGGACCTCGTCGCCTTCATGGACGCGCTGCGCATCCCGCGGGCCCTGTACGCCGGGTACGACTGGGGCGGACGGGCCGCCGACGTCGCCGCCGCGCTGTGGCCGGGGCGCTGCACCGGCCTGGTCTCCGTGAACGGCTACCTCGTCCAGAACCTCGCCGTCGCCGAGGAGCCGCTGGCCCCCTCGATCGAGTCGGGCTACTGGTACTTCTTCTACTTCCTCACCAAGCGGGGGCGGAAGGGGCTCCTGCGCAACCGGGAGGACCTCGCCCGCGTCGTCTGGCACCGCAACTCGCCCGAATGGCAGTTCACCGAGGCGGAGTTCGCGCAGGCGGCCGAGCTGTGGACCAACCCCGACTACGTCGACGTGGTGATCCACAGCTACCGGCACCGCCTGGCCGACGCCCCGGGCGACCCCCGGTACGCCGAACTGGAGCGCAGGCTGCTGGACCAGCCGAAGATCACCGTCCCCACGGTCACCCTGGACGGGCAGGCCGACGGCGTCATCCCGGCGACCGACGGCAGCGGCTACGCCGCCCACTTCACGGGCCCCTGGACGCACCACGTCGTCCCGGGCGCCGGCCACAACCTGCCCCAGGAGCGGCCCGAGGCGTTCACCGCCGCGGTCCTGGAGGTCGACGCCATGAGGTGACCGGCGGCACATGCGTCACCGCCTTGACAGGTGACGGGAGGCGGTGCACGCTGATAGTCGTCCCCGGCAGGAACGAGGACGACATCCACGATCGACGAAGTGGAGCACGGTCATGAACAAGGAACTCACCAGCGATGCCGCCGCCGCGGCGGTGCGGCAAGCCCGTTTCGGCCGGCTTCCCGAGCGCATCCGCTTCGAGGACATGACCCAGGAGGTGGAGGTCGAGAAGGACAGCGGGGCCAACTCGTACAACCCCGAGGGCTCGTGGCAGTACTACTCGTGCCTCGCGTTCGACCTGGGGCTGTAGACCGGTCCCAGTGCCCTCCCCGGGAGCGGCCCCCCACCGAAGCGACGGTCGGCGCGCCACCGCGTCGCCCGCCGCGTCGGCGAGGACACGGCCGCACACACCCGGCCCGCGTCACCGGCGACATACCGATACGTCAGGTCGCCAAGCGGACACACGGGGCCGGATGATCGGCTACGCTGTCGGGCCGCATGTTTACACTGAGTGAACCGATGTACAACACGGGGCTTCCCTCTTCCTCGCGACCCTTGGAGACAGCAGCCCGATGAGCGACCTGGACCACCCGGCCGCTCCCGCCGCAGGACGGCTGATCGGGCGGGACCGGGACCTGGAGTTCATCCGGTCCCACCTCAACGGTTCCGCGGTCCACGGCGCGTCCCTGCTGCTGTCGGGCGAGGCGGGCATAGGCAAGACGGCACTCCTCGACGCGGTGGCGGCGGAAGCCAGGCAGCTGGGCACCCGCGTACTGCGGGCGAGCGGCGTGCAGTTCGAGGCGGACATCGGCTACGCCGGTCTCAACCAGCTGCTCGTGCCGCTCTTCGACTCCTTCGACCTGCTGGACAGCGCCCACCGCGACGCCCTGCGGGTCGCCGTGGGCATCGGCAGCGGCCCGCCCCCCAACCGCCTGCTCACGTCCACCGCGGCCCTGATGCTGCTGCGCCGGATCGCCGACGACACGCCGTTGCTGATCGTCGTCGACGACCTGCCCTGGCTGGACCGGGCCACCACCTCGGTACTGGGCTTCGTGGCACGGCGGCTCATCGGCAGCTGCATCAGCTTCCTGGCGGCCTCCCGCGTCACCTCCGACAGCTTCTTCGAGTCGAGCGGCCTCACCGAACACCGGCTCCAGCCACTGGACGAGGCGTCGTCGGCCGAGCTGCTCCATCGCACGCACCCCGAGATGTCCCTCGCGGTGAGGCGTCGCGTCGCGGCGGCGGCACACGGCAACCCCCTCGCGCTGCTGGAGCTGTCCGCCGCCCTGGAGGCCGAACAGCGCACGGCACCGACGGCGGTGCCCTCCGTCCTGCCCCTCAGCGAGCGCCTCCAGACCCTGTTCGCCGCGCGCGTGGCCGATCTGCCGGAGCCGAGCCGGGAGTTGCTGCTGATCGCGGCGCTCGAAGGCACGGGCGACCTGGCCGTGATCGAGGCCGCCGGGACCGGACGTGCCGTGATCGACGACCTCGAACCCGCCGAACGCGACCGGCTGATCACGATCTCCGCCCCCTCCCGGCGGCTGTCCTTCCGGCATCCGCTGATCGGTGCGGCGGTGGTGGCACAGGCGACAGCCGCGGACCGCCGCCGGGCGCACCGGGCGCTCGCCGCCGTGCTCACCGACCAGCCGGAGCGCCGCGCCTGCCACCTCGGAGAAGCGGCGACCGGCCCGGACGAGACGGTCGCCGGCCTGCTGGAACAGGCCGCCCTGCTGCGCCTGGCGCGCGGGGACGCACTGGGCGCGGTAGCGGCGCTCACCCGCGCCGCGGGGCTCAGCCCCGCGCCGGCCGACGAAAGCCGCCGGCTGGCCCAGGCCGCCTACATCGGCGCCGACTCCGGCGGCGAGCTGGCGGACGCCTCACGCCTGCTGGCCGGAGCCCGGCGGGCCGATCCCAGCGCCGGGGAATCGCTGTACGCGGCAGCGGCGTTCGCACTCCTGCTGATCAACAAGGAGGGCGACATCGACACCGCGCACCGGCTGCTGGTCGGCGCGATCGAGACGGGGGGACACGGCTGGGACGCGTCCGACGGCGCCCTCGTCGAGGCCCTGTTCACCCTGATCACCCTGTGCTGGTCCAGCGGCGACCCGCAGAAGTGGCGGCCCCTGTTCCGGGCCCTCGACCGGCTCACTCCCGGACCCCCCGACCTGCTGTGGGTGTGCGCCCAGACCGTGGCGGACCCCGCTCGCACCGGGCACCGGGCGCTGGAGGCGCTCGACGCGCTGCTGGCGGACGTCGGCGAGAACGCGACCCGCGTCACCCGCATCGGCACCTGCGCGACGTACCCGGAGCGGCTGGCGGACGTGCGGGAGGCGTGCCAACGCCTGGTCGAACAGGGCCGGGCCGGCACCGCACCCGCCCGCCGGCACCTGGCGGCCCTGCTGCACCTGTGCACGGACCACTACCGCACGGGCCGCTGGGACGAGGCCGTACACCTGGCCAGTGAGGGCCTCGTCCTGTGTGAGCAGCACGGCTATCGCTTCTTCGCCCGCAAGTTCCAGTACGTGCAGGCACTGGTGGCCGGGGCACGCGGCGACACGGAGACGAGCACGGCCCTGTCCGAGGAGGTCGTCGGCTGGGCCGTCCCGCGCGGCGCCCATGGTGTACAGGTCCTCGCCTTCCACACCCGGGCGCTGACCGCGCTCGGCGCCGGCGACTTCGAGGCCGCCTACCGGCACGCCACCGCCCTCGGCCCGCCCGGAACCCTCCCTCCCTACCTCCCGCAGGCCATGGCCGTCACCCTGGACCTGGTGGAGGCGGCCATCAGGACCGGGCGCCCCGCCGAAGCCGCCGCCCACGCCGCGGCCGTGCGGGAGTCGGCGATGGCGGACCTGGCGCCGCGCCTCGCCATGCTCGTGCTCGCCTGCGAGGCCCTGACCACGCCCGGCGACCACGCCTTCGACCTGTTCGACCAGGCGCTGCGCCGGGCCGAACCCGGCGCCTGGCCGTTCGACGTCGCACGGATACGCCTCTTCCTCGGCGAGCGCCTTCGACGCCGGCGCTTCACGAAGGAGGCCCGCGAGCAACTGGCCCAGGCGTTGCGGGCGTTCGAGAAGCTGGGCGCGGCCCCCTGGGTGGCCCGTGCCACGGCCGAACTGCGTGCCGGGGGCCCTGGCGCGTCGGCCACCGCGCAGCCGGGGAAGGGCGCACTGACCGCCCAGGAGTGGGAGATCGCCACCCTGGCGGCCACCGGGCTGACCAACAAGCAGATCGCCGAACGGCTTTTCCTGTCGCATCGCACCATAGGCACGCACCTGTACCAGATCTACCCCAAACTCGGGATCAACTCCCGAGCCGCGCTGCGCGACGCCCTGGCCGGTCTCGACCTGGACGACGCCGACTGAGGGGCCCGTACGACCGTACGGTGACGGGACGGGCGCGACGGGCGTACCGGACTCAGCCGGTGGTCAGCAGGACGCCCGCGTACGACAACCCGGCCACCACGACCCAGGACGCCGCCCCGAGCACCAGCATGCGCCGGCCGGACGTGCTCGCGAGGGTGCTCGGGTTCACCGCCGCGCCGAGGCCGAAGAGAGCCGAGGCCAGCACGAAGTGCTGCACCGCGGCGGCGTGTTCGAGCACCGCGGCGCCGAGCAGCCCGGTGCTGCGCAGCAGGATCATCGCCAGGAAGCCGGCCACGAACAGGGGGAGCGCCGGAGGCCGCTCGCCGCCCGCGTCCGCCCCCGCGCCCCGGGACCGGCGCAGGACGACGGCCGTGCCCGCGGTCAGCGGGGCGAGCAGGACCACCCTCATCAGCTTGACCAGGACGGCGTCGCGCAGGGCGAGCGGACCGGCGGTCTGCGCGGTGGCGACCACCTGGCCGACATCGTGGACACTGGCCCCCGCCCACCGGCCGAACCGCACGGGGTCCATGCCGAGGACGGTGTGCAGCACGGGCAGTACCGCGATCGCGAGTGTGCCGCACAACGTGACCAGCGCGACCGCGCCGGCGACGTCGTCCTCCTCGCTCCTGGCCACCTGGCCCACCGCGCCGATGGCCGAGGCACCGCAGATCGCGTAACCGGCGGCCACCAGCAGCGGGACATCGCCGGGCAGGTCCAGCCGCCGGCCCAGCCAGTAGGTACCGCAGAAGGTGGCGATGACGACGCACACCACCATTCCCAGCGTCGGCAGCCCGAGCCCCGCCACATCGGCGAGCGAGAGCTGGAGCCCCAGCAGGACCACACCGACCCGCATCAACCGCTTCGCCGCCACGGCCAGTCCGGCCTTGGCCGACGTCCGGACGAAGACCCGGATCCCGGGCAACTGGCCGGCCGCGACACCGAGCACCACCGCGATGGTGAGCGTCGGTACGGCGGGCAGCGCCCCGTGCAGCGCCGTCGCCAGCAGCACCCCGGCCGCCGCCAGCGCCAGACCGGGCACGGCGCGATGCCGGGACCACTTGCCGCACACGTACGGGATGAACGATCTGTCGTGGATTCCGCTCACGGCGTCAGTCGCGCTCGCCGGCAGGGCGCTCGTACACGCGTCGCACACTGCTGCCCAGACGCACCACGTCGGCGCCGTAGACGTGGAGGGAGATCGCCGTGCCGGTTCCGCAGTTGTGCACCTCGTGGATGTCACCGGGCGGGGCGAAGCCGCAGACGGAGCCCACCGGGTTGGTCACCACCTCCGTGGCGACCAGGCGGGCGCCCGCGCCCTCGGGCACGAGGCGGTAGCGCTGCTCGCTCTCCGTCCCCTGGTGGACACCCGTCACGCACCAGGAGACGTGGTCGTGGACCGGGGTGCGCTGACCGGGCAGCCAGACGAGCGCCACCACCGAGAAGCTGCCGTCCGGTTCGGCGTGCAGCACGTGCTGCGTGTAGCGCTCGGGCGAACCGACGCACTGTTCGGCGGTGAGCAGTCCGGGATCCGCCAGGTAGCCGCGCAGCGCCCGGGCGGCCAGGCCGGCGGACCGCGCGGGACTCAGGCCACGCGCCACCACGGCCCGGATGTCCGCCGTCAGGGCCGCCGCCGTCTCGGTGATGCGCGCACTGCCGGTCGTGTGAGCGGTGGTTGTTGTCATGTACGGCAGCTTCGGGGCCGTCGCGCACCGGCGTCCAAGCAGCGTTTCTTCGCTCGTCCCAACCACCGCTTATGCGAGCCGGGAGGTGGCGGGCGCCGAGCCGGTCATACGCCGGCCGGGCGGACGGTCGTCGTGGTGGGGTCAGCGGCCATTCCCGGCGGAGGGGTGCCTGGTGGGGTCAGCGGCCGTTCCCGGCGGAGAGGTGCCTGGTGGGGTCAGCAGCCGTTCCGGGCGGCGGCGGCCGAGCGTATGTGCTCCAGCACCAACTCGGCGGCCGGCAACTGCACATGCTCGCGCAGCGCGTAGGCACTGACCCGGCGGAACACGTTCGGCTCGACCAACCGGCCGGTCACCTGGCGGAGGTTGAGGAAGGAGAGCACCAACGAGGGGACGACCGCGATGCCCACCCCGGCAGCCACCAGGCTCTGCAACGCGAGATTGTCGTCGGTGGTGAAGACGACGTCCGGTTCGAACCCTTCCTCGGCGCAGATCTGCAGTAAGTTCGCCCGGCACCGGGAGCACCCCGCCACCCAGCGCGCCTGGGCCAGCTCGGCGAGGCGCACGGCACGCCGGCGGGCCAGCGGGTGGCCGACCGGCAGCAGGACCACCAGCCGGTCCTCCAGGAGGTCGATCTCCGCCAGCTCGGGCGGGACTTCGGGGCGCAGCCCCGGATAGCTGAAGGACAGGGCGATGTCGCAGGCGCCGGACAGCACCCGGTGCAGGGACTCGGGCGGCTCGGCCTCCTGCAACTCCACCCGTACGGCGGGGTGGTCCGCCAGCAACCCGGCCACCGTTTCCGGGATCAGTGTCGCGTTGGCGCTGGGGAAGGCGCAGACGCGGACGCGGCCGGCACGCAGTCGCGCCAGTGCCTGGAGCTGCTGCTCGGCGTCGCGCAGTCTGCCCAGGATCTCCTCCGTGTGACGGGCCAGCGTCCGCCCGGCCTCGGTGACGTACATCCGGCGGCCCTTGCGGGTGAAGAGCGGTACGCCCGCCTCCCGTTCGAGCGCCCGGATCTGCTGTGTGACAGCGGGCTGGGTGTAGCCGAGGGAGCGTGCGGCGGCGGTGAACGAACCGGTGGTGACCACCTCGTGGAAGGTGCGGAGGCGTCGGGAGTCCAGCATGCGCCGATCATAAGCAGAAGTTTGGCGGCGGCGACCGAACATGTGCTCCGGCGATGCCTGCACGCTCCCTGTCCGTCAGGGCGTCGGACCGCGGACGAGGCGTTCCGAGGCGCCCGCGCCGGGCGGCGCGGACGATTTCTCGCCGCCGTCACGAGCAGGGATGTCCGAAACACCTATGCCACTGGATCACCTTGACGCAGATATGTTCCAACATAGGATGTGTGTCGGTGCACGCTTCAGGGCGGCTCGCGCGGAATGGCCCGGCCTGGCGCCACGCGTAGAACACACGTGAGGGACCACTCAGCGAGGAGCGAGCTTTGCCCGAGAACAACCAGAGGCCGTTGACCACGGCTGCCGGCGCACCGGTTCCCGACAACCAGAACTCCCTGACGTCCGGTCCGCGTGGCCCCATGCTCCTCCAGGACGTGTGGTTCCTGGAGAAGCTCGCTCACTTCGACCGCGAGGTCATTCCGGAGCGCCGTATGCATGCCAAGGGCTCCGGCGCGTTCGGGACCTTCACGGTGACCCACGACATCACGCGGTACACGAGCGCGAAGATCTTCTCCGAGGTCGGCAAGAAGACCCCGCTGTTCGCCCGCTTCTCCACCGTCGCGGGCGAGCGCGGCGCGGCCGACGCCGAGCGTGACATCCGCGGCTTCGCCCTGAAGTTCTACACGGACGAAGGCAACTGGGACCTGGTCGGGAACAACACCCCGGTGTTCTTCTTCCGCGACCCGCTGAAGTTCCCCGACCTCAACCACGCGGTCAAGCGCGACCCGCGCACCAACCTCCGGGACCCCGAGAACAACTGGGACTTCTGGACCAACCTCCCCGAATCCCTGCACCAGGTCACGATCGTGATGTCCGACCGGGGCATCCCCGCCTCGTACCGGCACATGCACGGCTTCGGCTCCCACACCTACAGCCTGGTCAACGCCGAGGGCGAGCGGTTCTGGGTCAAGTTCCACCACCGCACCCAGCAGGGCATCAAGAACCTCACCGACGCCGAGGCCGAAGCCCTCATCGGCAAGGACCGCGAGTCGCACCAGCGTGACCTCTTCGACGCGATCGAGAGGGGCGACTTCCCGAAGTGGAAGCTGTTCATCCAGGTCATGCCGGAGGCCGACGCGGAGAGCTACCGCTTCCACCCCTTCGACCTCACCAAGGTCTGGTCGAAGAAGGACTACCCGTTGATCGAGGTCGGCGAGTGGGAGCTCAACCGCAACCCCGACAACTACTTCGCGGACGTCGAGCAGGCCGCCTTCAGCCCGGCGAACGTGGTTCCGGGCATCGGCTTCTCCCCCGACCGGATGCTTCAGGGCCGTCTCTTCTCCTACGGTGACGCCCAGCGCTACCGCCTCGGCGTGAACCACCACCAGATCCCCGTCAACGCCCCGAAGAACCCGGTGAACTCCTACCACCGCGACGGCGGCATGCGCGTCGACGGCAACCAGGGAGCGACGCCGGGCATCGAGCCCAACTCCTACGGACGCTGGCAGGAACAGCCCGCCTACCGTGAGCCGAGCCAGGCTGTGGGCGCCGTGGCCGACCGCTTCGACTTCCGCGCGGACGACGCCAACTACTTCGAGCAGCCCGGCGACCTGTTCCGCCTGATGAGCCCCGAGCAGCGGCAGGCCCTCTTCGAGAACACGGCCCGCGCGATCAACGGCGCGTCCCGGCCGACCGTCGAACGGCACATCGCCAACTGCACCCAGGCCGACCCGGCCTACGGCGAAGGGGTCCGCAAGGCCATCGAGGCGCTGGCCGCCGGCGACCTCTGACCCCTGCGCCCCAGACATCGCCCCCCCCGGCCCGGTGCGAGCACGGAACACGCTCACGCCGGGCCGGGGCATGAGGGGAACCGCCGGGACCGCACGATCCGGAGAAGGGGTACATGACCAGCGGTGGACTGACTCCTGAGCAGACGCGACGCGTCATGGCCATCGCCATGGACCTGGCCCGGGAGGGCAGCACCGGAACACTGGTGGAGTTCGTGGAGCACGGGCTCCCGGTGGACGCCCGCGACGAGGCCGGCAACACCCTTCTGATGCTCGCCGCCTATCACGGCCACGCCGACACCGTACGGGCCCTGATCGCGCTCGGTGCCGACCCGGACCTGCGCAACGCCCGCGACCAGTCACCCATCGCCGGCGCCCTGTTCAAAGGCGCGGACGACGTCGTGGGGGTACTGCGGCAGGCCGGCGCGGACCTGGACTCCGGAACGCCGACCGCGCGGGCGGCAGCCGCCCTGTTCGGCCGTGCCCACCTGCTGGCGGACTGATCCGCGAACGCACCGGCACGATGGACCGGCTGTTCCATTCCCCGGGGTTCGGTATCGGGACGCCCGGCAAATCCTGGACTTGCCGGTCCAAAAAGTGCTCTCTACGCTCACATCCGTGATGCAGGCGGGCCGCCGCGGCGAAGACGCGGCGGGACCGCCCTCTTCGCTCACGACCCCGAGACAACGAGGCCCCGTCCGATCGGCGGATTCCAGGGGCCCTCCGACACGCTCGACCGCCGACCGGCGAGCGTACCCACGGAAAGAGGTGAGCACCATGCGGGCTGTGGTGGTGGAAGAGCTGGGCGGGCCGGAAGTGCTCCGGTTGAAGGAGTGGCCCGACCCCGTGCCCGAGCGGGGTGAACTGGTGGTGGACATCGACTTCGCCGGCATCAACTTCATGGACACCGGCACCCGCGCCGGCTTCTCGGTGCCCGGCGAGCCGCCCTTCGTTCCCGGGGTCGAGGGCGCCGGCCGGGTCAGCGCCATCGGAGAGGGCGTCAGCGGGTTCGCGATCGGCGACCGGGTGGCCTGGGTCTCGGTCTACGGCAGCTACGCCGAGAAGATCGCCGTCCCTGCCGACCTGGCCGTTCCCGTCCCGGACGACATCCCGAGCGACATCGCCGCCGCCACGATGATGCAGGGACTCACCGCGCACCACTTCGTCACGGAGTCCGCGCCCCTGGCCGAGGGCGAGACCGCGCTGGTCCACTCCGCCGCCGGCGGTGTGGGAGGCATCGTCACCCAACTGCTCGCACTGCGCGGCGCACGGGTGATCGGCCTGGTCTCGCGGGAGGAGAAGGTCGCTGCCGCGAAGGCGGCCGGCGCGGACGAGGTGCTCGTCTCCTCCGGCGGCGACTTCGTGGACCGGGTCAAGGACCTGACGGACGGCGAGGGAGTGCACGCGGTCTTCGACGGCGGTGGCGCCACCACGTTCCGTCCCTCGCTGGAGGTGCTGCGCAGGGTGGGCACCCTGGTCTACTACGGCCCGCTGATCGGCGACATCCCCACCGTGCGCATGCTCGACCTTCCCAAGAGCGTCAGGATCACCTACGCGGTGTACGCGGACCACATCCACAACCGGGAGCTGCTGCTCCGGCACACCGGGGACCTCTTCGACAAGATCCGTGAGGGCAAGCTGCGGATCGACATCAGCGAGCGCTACCGGCTGGGCGCCGCCGCCCAGGCACACGCGGACATCGAATCGCGGCGCACCTCCGGCAAGCTGCTGCTCGACCCGAGCCGCTGAACCGACCGCGCGCCGACCGCCCTTCGCCCACGGCTCCCCCTCGGCTCCCCCTCGGCTTCCCCGAGCGGGCTCAGAAGCCCGGGCGGGTCAGGCCGGTGCGTTTGACGGTGGCCAGGACCGGGGTGGTGTCGACCGAGGTGATCTGCTTCATCGCTCCGATGGTGTCGGTGAGGAAGCGGTAGAGCGCGTCCAGGTCGGTGGTGGTGACCATGACCAGGAGATTGGCGGGTCCGGTGGTCGCGGCGGTGAAGCGGACGGCGGGTTCGCGGCTGAGCTGCTCGCCGGCGGCCTGGAGGGCGCTGGGTTCGACGGACAGCCACAGTTGGGCCTTGGTGCGCAGTCCGAGCAGGGCCAGGTCGGTCTCGGTGACCAGCCGGACCGTGCCGTCGTCCAGCAGTGCTTCCAGGCGGCGCCGTGCGGTGCGTGGTGTGGTGCCGGACCGCTCCGCGAGCGTGGCGTAGTCGGCACGGGCGTTCTCGGTCAGGGCCTGGATCAGGGCCAGGTCCGCGGAGGGCAGAGGAGCCGGTGGCGGGGAGCTCAGCGGGAACGGCCGCACTCCGAGGCGCGCGGCCTCCTCGTCGTCCAGCAGTCGGGCACCCCAGTTGAGGGAGGCGGGGAAGACCCGCAGCAGGGTGTGGGAGGTCCAGCCGTGGACGGCGTCGGTGGCCGGCAGGTCGCGCAGCAGGAGGCGATTGCGTGCCTCGGTCCCGTCCAGGAAGACGATGGTGCTGATCTCGTCGCCGCCGTCGAGGATGTCGACCCAGAGGGTGTCGGTGCGGCGCGCCAGGGTCGAGGCGACCGTTCTGATGCGCTCGGGGCGGCAGCGGATGCGCAGGGCCATGGGCACCAGGTGGGGGAAGCGGATCGGATTGCGCTCCGCGGTGGCGCGCAGCGTGCCATCGGCGTACAGCGGGCCGGCGCGGCGGACCACGGTGCGTTCGGACAGCCCCAGGCACGCGGCGACGGCCCGCCAGGAGGCACGCGGTGAAGCGATCAGAGCGGCGGCGATCCGCTGATCCGTCTCATCCAGGCTCTGGCGCACAATCGGCATTCTATACGGCCTACTTGGCGCCCCATATGAATTTCGAAGGCCGGTTCTGGCGTTGTATCGCCGTGCCGTCGAGGATGGATCACGCGCAGGCCGATGGGCCCGCACACCACCGACCATCCGTCCCCGCCGCGGCACACCCGGCACCTCCCGGCCCCCGGACACGGCCACGAGGTGACCCCCGTTGCGGCCGCGGACGGCCCGAACCGCGAAGGAGACACCGTGACCCCCCTCAACGTCCTCGCCATCTCGGGGAGCCTGCGCCGCGACTCCCTGAACACCACCCTGCTGCGGGAGGCCGAGCGTCTGGGCCCGCACCACCGCTTCGACCACTACGACGGGCTCGGCCGTCTGCCCCACTTCAACGAGGACGAGGAACACCCCGCGCCGTCCGCCGTCAGCGACCTGCGCCGCCGCGTCCAGGAGGCGGACGCGGTGCTGATCGCCTCACCCGAATACAACGCCTCGGTACCCGGAGCGCTGAAGAACGCCCTCGACTGGCTCTCCCGCCCGGCCGGTGACGACGGCCCGGCGCTCGCGCTGAAGCCGGTCGCCGTCGTCGGGGCTTCCCCCGGTCCTTTCGGCACCGTCCGGGCGCAGCTGGCCCTGCGCCAGGTGCTGCACAAGATGAACGCCCGCGTCGTGCAGCAGCCCGAGTTCCTCCTCTTCCAGGCCCACCAGCAGTTCGACGACGACGGCCGCCTGCCGGAGGACTCCCCGGCCCAGCAGCTGCTGCGCGCGGTGCTCGACGCCCTCACCCAACTCGCCGCCAGCGAGCGGCAGCAGGCCCTGACGGGCGCATCCGTCCACTGACCTCGGTGCGGCCCCGTCGCGGCCCGGCACGGGAGGGCGGAGCCGATGACCCGCACAAGGAGGGGAAACGACATGCACATCGGAACGCTGAACCGGCAGTCCGCCGTCCGGTCGCTCGTACTGGGTGACGTACGTCTGACCTATGTCGTGGACGGCGCGATGGCCATGCTGCCGTCGGGTTTCTTCCCAGGTTTCGCCGAGGACTACTGGGACGCCCACCCGGAGCTCCTCGACGAGGAGGGCCGGGTGGCCATGTCGGCGGGCGGCCTGCTGGTCGAACGCGACGGCCGCCGCCTGCTCATCGACGCCGGCATGGGGCCCGTACGCGGGCCGGTCCACGTCTCCGGCGAACCGGTGGGACACAGCGACTGCGGTGCGCTCCTCCAGGTGCTCGCCGCGCTCGGGCACACACCCGAGGATATCGAGGCGGTGGCCTTCACCCACCTGCACGTCGATCACACCGGCTGGGCGTTCACACCGGGGAAGACCTTCCCGAAGGCCCGCTACCTCGTCGCCGCCCGGGAATGGGCCCCGCACAGCTGTGGCACGACCGTCCCGGGCGCCCCGGCGGCGGACATCCTCACCCTCATCGGTGCGGCCCACACCCCCATCGACGACGGCGAAGAGGTCTTTCCCGGGGTGCGTGCGCTGGTCACTCCGGGCCATTCCCCGGGACACACCTCGTACGTCATCACCGCCGGCAGCGAGCGGCTGGTCGTGCTCGGCGACGTGTTCCACACGCCGGCGCAGCTGGCGCATCCCGAGTGGCCGTCGCGGCCCGACGTGGACCAGGGCGGGGTGATGGCCGCACGCAAGCGCATCGCGGCGGAACTTGAGCGGCCGGGAACGCTCGGCTTCGCGTTCCACTTCGGCGACCAGGCCTTCGGACGCCTGGCGGGCACCGACTGGGTGCCGGTCCCCGCTCGGGCACTCCTCCCGACTCCCCGGACGGTGTGACGGAAGCACGCGGGCCGGGACGACGGCGTGGCAGGCGTTCGCCGGCACCTCGGGCCGGACCGGCGTACCGGCCCCGGGCCGTTCGCCTGTCTCAAGACAGCGGGCGGCGCGCGCCCCACGCACAGCGGAGGCCGGTCCGGTACAACGAGGTACCGGACCGGCCTCCGCGTGGGGTCAGCGGTGCCAGGAGTGACGTGGGAGGGCGGTCTCTACGGCCGAGGCCATCACGCGCTCACCCGTGGCGTTCGGGTGCACCGGCGCCGCCGGCGTCTCGGGGGCGAAGGTCTCGATCCACCGCTCACCGGTCGGCTCGCAGAGGTCGTGACCGACGGTCGGCGTGTACGTGTTCACGTACCGCGCCCCGCCCTTGACGGCCTGACGGGCCAGCATCGCGTTGAGTTCCTTCTCCTTGTCGCGAAGCCAGGCGAAGTCACCCATGGCGAGCGGCACCGTCTTGCTGGTGCAGCCCACGCCGTCGTCGGGGAAGAGGTCGGGGTAGCCGACCACCACGACCCGGGCGTGCGGCGCACGCTGGTGGATGCCACGCAGCACCTGGGCGACCTTGGGCCCGGTCCGGGCGATCGCGTCCGAGATCCGGTCCGCCCCGGTGCCCGTGAAGTGGGTCCGGCAGGGGGTGCCGGCCGGATCGGTGGCCGTGAGCTGGGCGCAGGTGCCCAGCACGGTCGAGAAGCCGATGTCGTTGCCGCCGATCGTCAGGGTGACCAGGTCGGTTCTCCGGTTGACGGCGTCGAGTTGGGCCGGCACGCCGTCGGCCTGAGGGGCCGTCAGGTCGGCGGTGGTGGCGCCCGAGCAGCTGACGTCCGTCAGCGTCGCGCTCCTGGACTGCGCGATCAGCGAGGGGTAGTTCTGGCTGGAGCGCAGGCAGGTGGCGTCGACCTGGGTGGGGACGAGCGGCGCGGAGGCGTACGAGTCGCCGAGAGCGACGTAGTCCACCGTGGTCCGGCCCGCCGTCACCGTGCTCGCCGCGGCCGTTCCGGCCGGGGCGAGAGCGGCCCTGGCGAAGAGCAGTGCGGCACCCACCGTGAGTGCGCGTCCCGCGCGGGAGGTGGGAAGCGGTTTCCTCAAGATCTGTCCTTCCGTGATCGGTCGCGGGGGCTCCGCCGGGCATGGTCGTCAGGGGCCGGGCGGAGCACCCACCCTTCACACGTATCCGAAGGCGCTCAGGTGCCGGGTGCTCGGATAACGAATCGGACACTGCTGTTCCGTCGACGGCAGGCTGTACACACCGCACCCGACGCGGGCCGCCCGGGTGCGGTCGCGGCGGTGACGGCCGACCCCTGCGCACTGATCGACCACCGGCCCGCCCGGCGCGGCCCACGAAGGGGCGAGACGGACCGAGCTGGTGAACCGGCCCGCCGTCGGCGTCGCTGTCGCCGTCGACCGTCCGGCCGGTCTGGAGGGAACTCGGGCGTCCTCAACTCGCCTTGCTCCACACGGCCGTCAAGCACATCGATCGGGGGCACGGCTGTACGAGGGGCGGCCCACTCGTCCCGCGAACGCGGCGGTGTCCGGCTGGTGGACAGCCCGCTCGCGGGACGAGGGCGGAGGTCAGGCGTCGGGCGTCAGCAGGGTGTACATGACCGAACGCTGCTGCTTGTGACGCTGGATGCGACCCTTGGCGACCAGCGACTCAAGGGTGTTGCGCACCACCTGCGGGGTGGGGGCGCGGTCCGGGTACTTCGCCATCAGCTCGTCCCGCAGTTCCTTCGCCAGCCGCGGCTCGTCGTGGTGGCTGAGCAGATCCGTGAGCAGGTCACCGAGCAGAGGCTGGCGCGACTTCCCCTTCGCGCCAGCCTGCGCCGCGCCTGCACCAGGAGCGCGCTTCGGCTTCCCGACGGCCGGCTCGTCCTGTAGCTGCTCCGGCAGACGCGATGCGTCCGCGAAGCCCTCGTACCGCTCGGTGAGGTTCAGGATGTCGGCCAGGAGTGCCTCCTCCTGCTTCAACACCTCGATCTTGGACGCCAGCTCCTGCTGCCGTCGGCGGTTCTCCTCCAGGTCCGATGCGGCTTGTTCCACGTACCGCGATCGGAGTGTGGCGGCTGACTGTGTGGTCAAGACCATTCACTCCTCGATATGGATGACGTTGCGCATGGTACCCACGCCGGAGGCCCTGTGCGGGAAAGTGTCAACGCCGAATGGTTCGCCGGGCATGTTCACTGTGCCTTCGGGTGGAAAAGTGATGCCGACGTCTTCTACCCGCATGAGTCGGCTCCTGAACAGGAAAATGCCCGGTAGGTGTGCCGACGGACCGCGCGCCGCTCCCGCGTCGGACCTGCCGGCCGTATGACAACGTTGCCGGACACGTGGGTCCGTTCGGAAGGCCGTCGTGACGGCAGGGTGCTCGCCGGCGGAGGGCGGCGGCACTTCTTCGCAGGGCGATATGTGTGCCAGGATACATGTGACCGAGTAACGGACGGGTGAACTCCGCGTAAGGCTCATCCGTTCATCCTCATGGCGGGCTCCGGCCCGCCGGGCGACCGCTCCCCGAGGCCCGCGTCACCGGCGGGCCGGTCCGGCGCGGCACGATCGACCCGCTCGCCTTCACGAGGCGACGAGCTGGTGAGAGGAGGGGCCCCTTGCACGTTCTCATCCCCGACGATCCGGTGTTCTTCGCGAAGTTCGAGAGCCTTGAGGAGCCGCTCCTCCGGCACCTCCACCGACTGCACAGCGAGGGGCTTGAGACCGACGACGAGGACGTCATCTCGGACGCCTACGACAGTTGGGTGCACGTACTGGTGCAGCTGCCGCTGTGGTTCGAGTGGTACGCCACGAGCCGGTCCGCCGGCCCCACGCCGGGTGACCGGGCCCAGACAAGGTACGTGCTGTACGGTCCGGGCGGCGACCAGCTGACGAGCCTGTACCCGGTGGAGGTCGCGGCGGCCGACCTCGGGAACCTGATCGCCTGCCTGGAACTGTTCGCCGCGGCCGACCAGACGCGGAGCGCGGCGGCGAGCGAGGCCGGCACCGGGACACCTGCCCCACCGCCGGGACGGGAGCAGGTCCTCCCCGACGCTCTCCGGCGGGTCCTGGACGTACTGCTGCTGTCGCCGTCGGACGGGCTGCTGGACACCCTGCGGCAGGCCGGTGCCCTGGAGCCGGTCGTCTCGGTGACGCTGTCGGCCGAGCAGGAGACGGACTACCGGCGCTTCTGCGAGGACATCGTGGCCATACTCAGCTCCGGCGACGCGTTCGCCTACCGCAACCACCGCGCCCTGTACTTCTGAAGGCGGAGCGGTACGGGGGAGAGCGCAGGGCGGCCACCGGCGTGGGGCGCCGGTGGCCGGATGTGTCCTGTGCCGGGCGGGTCCGGGACCTGCCGCGCAGGGGATCGCCATGATCACCAGCAGCGCCTGCCCTGCGCACGGAGCACGTCGAAGCCTCGGCGAGCATCACGTTCTCGTCCACGGTCCGGTACGGCGGCAGGGGGAAGGACTGGGAGACGAATCCGATACGGCTGCATGACCGACAGGCGCTCCCCGCGACGGACCGTCGGGTCCACCTCCCGCAGGGCGTGCACCGGGGGTCGGCGTCGAAGACCCGGCCGACCGAGTCGAGTCGGAGCACGACGTCCGAGTCCGGTGCCTCGTCGCGCGGAGGGCGCCCAGCCGGACGCCGGCCAGGCTCACTCCGACCTCTGCGGCTCGTACCCCTCGCGGCTGCCGTCCGTGCGAGTCATGTGTGATCACCAGGTGTGTCCGGACCGGCGCGGGTACCGCGCATCACGTTCGACTGCCTCGACAAGGCGGGAGGCGGGGCGGGTTGTACCGCGTCCTCACATGTGACAGGTGTGAAGCCACCTTCGGGAACAGGAGCGGAATGAGCGCGGCGTCCGGCGGTTGCCGGCGCGGCAGCGGGCGGTGGTGGTCCTGCGGTACTTCGGGGAACTGAGCGTGCAGGAGACCGCGCACGTGCTGGGCTGTCACCCGGGCACCGTGAAGCCAGGCGGCCAAGGCGCTGAAGACGCTGTGAGCGGAACTGGACACCGTGCCCGGGGTAGGGAAGGGGATCAGTATGGCCGCCGAGCCCGATGAGGAGCAGTGGGACGAGACGGAGCGCGCGGTCCGCAGCCTCCTTCAGGCCGCGGTTCCGGCGCTCCGCCCCTCGTCCGAGCGGATGGCCGGCATCCGGCGGAAGGCGCGGCCCCGGCGCACCGGTGCGTCTGCTCGGGCCGGCACGGGCCGTTGAGGTCACACTGCCGCGAGGGTGGTACGCCGTGTCCGTCGACGACGCGCGCGGGGGACCGGTGGCGTTCCTCGCGTCCCAGCCCCTGTCACGGCCGGCCCGCGGCACGTGTGTGAGCGGCACACCTGACGCCGTGGGCACCTGCCGGCCGCTCGCGCACCCCGGTCCCCGAGGCGACGAGTGCCGCCCTGTCCGGCCTTCCGAACAGCATCAGCCTGACCGACGGCACCTGACCTGCCCGGCGCACGATCATGCCGTGCCGGTCCGTGGCCGGGCGAGAGCCCAGCGGACCCCGCCCCGGAGCGGACGCGCCCGGCCGGGTGTCGTGTCAAGGCGCGGAGGACGGCCACGGCCCCACTCCGCTCCGCGAACCCGGCACCGCGGAGCGCGCCCCCGCCGAGGTACCCGTGCGCCGGCCGGGGCGGGCCGGCGCACGGCGCGTCGGGGGACGCGGTGCTATGCGGCCTGGCCCCGCGGCGCCGTCTCCCTGACGAAGTCGCGGACCGCGTCCGCGAACCTCTCGGGCTCCTCGATGTGCCCCATGTGACCGCTGTTCTCCAGCACCAGCAGCCGGGAGTCGGGGATCAGGTCGTCCAGTTCCAGACCCCAGCGCAGTCCGCAGATCACGTCGTGTCGGCCCACGACGACCAGGGACGGTACGGTCAGCTCCTTGAGCGCGGCCCGGTCGTCGACGACGTCGGGGGTGAGGTTCTCGTCCAGGCCCGAGATGTAGGTGGCCCGGACCGCGTCCCGGAAGGGCGCGAACTTCTCCTCGTCGCCCCAGTAGTCGGCGAAGTAGGACGGCAGCACGCCCCGGGCGACCGCCACGGTGTCCTCGTCGCTGGACATGCCGGACATCGCCTCGAACGCGGCCAGCACGTCGGGCAGCCCCGGGTGGCCGGCGTGCTTGGCCACGAACGCCTCCACCATGCGGGCCGCCTCCGCGCCGTGTTCGGGCCCCGTGACGGGAGCGCCCTCGTAGAGCACGACTCCCGCCAGCTGTCCGGGGCGGTGCAGGGCGTGGTAGGCGGCCACGAAGGCGCCGTGCGAGTGTCCCAGCAGGTGCACCTCGGGCACCCCGAGCCGGTTGATCAGTGCCTCCAGGAAGCTGCTGTAGCGCTCCCGGGTGTAGCCGTGCGGGTGCGAGGGCAGACGGCTGTCCTCGGCGGTGCCCACGGGCTCGACGTACACCATGGTCAGGTGGTCCTCCAGGGCGGGCATCCGCAGGTACTCCCAGAAGATGCCGGGCCCGCCCGAGTGGGCCACGCACACCGGGCCGGTGCCGTGGACGTGATAGCGCTGTACCACTCCGGCCAGCTCGTAGGTGTGCGTGCCGGGGGAGAGGGGGTCGGTGTCGGGGGTCATGCCGTCGTGGTGGGCGTTGGACGCGGTCATCGGGGCCTCCATGAGCCTGTGAATGCGGGATCGCACCGACACGACGCCGCCCGGACGGGAAAGTTGGATCGTGCTGATGTGATCCGGGCCACATGACCGGAGGGGTGCGGTTCAGGCCGCCACGGGCTCGGCGGGCGTCTCCGGGCGGGGGCTGTGGTACAGGGAGACCCGGTCGACGCGTCCCGCGTCCAGCGTCATGATCCAGGCGACTCCGGGCGGGCAGTGGTCCGGGTCGTCCGCCGGGCTGATCAGGTCCATCTCCCACACCACCAGGGAGCGGCCGGCCACGATGTGACGAGGCCGCTGGCGCACCCCCGCCGACAGGTCGCAGTCCATGCCCGCCAGCAGCAGGTCGGCACCGCCGAGCCGTTCCCCGCCCACCAGCAGCGCGACCCCGGAGGAGTAGCGGTCCCTGACCACCTTGCCGAACTCGCCGCGCTCCGCTGCCGCGAGCGTGTCGTGCGCCTCGCGCCAGCTCTCCGCCGTACGGCGCAGCACGTCTTCGTGCCCACAGTCCACCGTGTCCGCCAGGGTCCGGGCCAGTGCGGCGCGGGCCTGGTGCAGGCGGCTGCGCACGGTACGCACCGGCACCGCACAGGCCTCGGCGATCTGCTGGTAGGAAGTGATCCCGGTGGAGAAGTAGCGCAGGACCACCGGCAGCCGCAGGGTGGGGGACAGCGACTCGACCGCCTCCCAGATCCAGTCCCGCAGCGCATGGCTCTCCAGCACCTGCTCGGGAGTGCCGCCGTCCTGCGGCAGCGGCACCTCGTCCGGCGGCACCTCGTCCAGGGACCGCGTCCGCCAGGAGGCCCGCAGCAGGCCGCGGCAGTGGTTGCGTACGACCATGCGCAGCCACGGTCCCACGGCTTCGGGATCGCGTACGTCCACGATCCGCCGGAGCGCCACCAGCGCCGCCTCCTGCATGACGTCGTCCACGTCGGGTCCCGGCCCCAGCAGGCTGAGTGCCACCGCGCGCATCCTGGGCCGGTGCCGCTCCAGCAGCAGGGCCAGGGCCGACACATCGCCCGCCTGCGCGGCCCGGGTCAGGGCTGCGTCTTCCCACGCCCCGGCGTCCTCCCGCAACCCACCCATACCTTGTCCTTCACACCGAGGCACCTGAGTCCCTTCGACTCTAACGTTCCGAAGAGCGTGTCCGCCCGTTTCCTCGCCCCCGACTGACACGTGTGAGGATAGGGTGTGGCATCGGCCGGTGGCCGTGGCGTACGGAAAGGCTGGCCCGTGACATGTCCGAGGAACCGACGAGGTCCTTCGAGGTCCGCTGGGACGACATCGACCTGAACGGCCGTCCGCGGAACACGAGATGCCTGGAGTACGCCGCCACGGCATGGCTCGGCTTCCTGACCGGCTCCGGACGGGGGCCCAAGGAGCCGGCGAAGGCCGGGGTCGCGGCCGTCTCGCCCGGCGAGGAGGTCCGCTGTCCGCGCGAGGTCTTCCCGCTCGCAAGGGTCGTGGTCGGCTCGCGCGTCGTCGGTCTGGCGAGGAGGGGGGGCACGGTGGCGGTTCGAACACCGCTTCGCTCGGGAGAGCGGGGAGGAAGTGGCCGTCGTGCGCACCCTGGGGGCGTGGACCGACCTCCGTGCCCGCAGGACCGCCCCGCCGCCGTCCGGCCCGCCGGCCGTGGTGTCCTCCGCGCGGGCGGACGACTGCGAAGTGATCACGTCGACGTCACGAAAGGCTTCCGAGGGGCGGGCGTGGGTGGAGCAGCCGTCCCCACGTCAGGGAAGAACGTGGGGACGGCCGCTCCTTTCCTGCGGCCGGGCCAGCCGATGAACACACCGGCCACAGGAGTCCTTCTCTGGATGAACGGACTTGCGAGCGGCGCGGGTTCACGGATCGGGGGACGAAATTGCGCCCGGAGCGTTTCCCTCCCGTCCCTCGTCCCGGCGGCCGGGTGCCCGGCTCCCGGCCGCCGCGCCCTCCTCGATCCCCGCGGTGATCGGAGTACCGGATGACGAACGACCCGACGGCGGTGCCCCGCCGGGACCCCCGACCGGATGCCGGCAGGCTCCGGCGGCACGTGGAGTTCCTCGCCGCCGAGCCGCGCAGCCGGCTTCGGGCGCCGGACATGATGGAACGCGCCGAGGCGTACGTGCACGACGAACTGACCGCGGCGGGCTGGCTGGTGCGGCGACAGCCGTTCGACGTGCGCTGGCAGGTCGGCGCGACCGACCGGCACGGACATCGGGCCCTCGCCCTCAAACCCCGGCTCCATCCGCGGCTGCGCGGCGCGAACCTCATCGCCGAGCTGCCCGGCCGCGGCGCCGGGCCGGCCGTGGTGATCGGCGCGCACCTGGACAGCGTCAGCGGCAGTCCGGGCGCGGACGACAACGCCTCGGGTGTCGCGGTGGTCCTGGAGACGGCACGGCTGCTGGCCGCCTCGCCCGTCGCCCCGCGCGTCGTCCTGGCGGTGTTCGACATGGAGGAGCTCGGTCTCATCGGCGCCCGCCAGGCCGCCCGGGAGCTGGTCCGCGACGGCGGTGTGCGCGGGATGATCTGTCTGGAGTCGGTCGGCTACTTCGCCGGCGACCCGGGGACGCAGCGTCTGCCCGCCGGCTTCGCACGGATCTTCCCCGAGGCGTCCGCCGCGACCCGCGCCGAGGGCTACCGGGGCGACTTCACCCTGGTGGTGCACCGCCGTTCCTCGGCCGCCGCCGCCGAGACCTGGAAGCGGGCCGCCGCGGCGGCCTCCCCGTCCGTCAGCGGACTGCTGCTGCGCGACCCGCGCCCCGACGGACTGCTCGGACTGCTGATCGGACTCGCCGTGCCGCCGGCCAACCACCTGGGACGCAGTGATCACGCGCCGTTCTGGAACCGGGGTGTTCCCGCGCTCATGCTCACGGACACCGCGAACTTCCGGAATCCGCACTATCACCGGTCCACGGACGTGCCGGGGACGCTCGACTACGACCGGCTCACCGCCGTCACCGAGGCGACCGCGGTGACGGCGGTCTCGTGGGCGTCACCATGACGGGGAGCGGGCGATCCGGCGGGTGGCCCGGTCTCCGCTCATGCCGGTCGGCGCGGGGTCACAGACCGGCGTGGGCGAGGTCCCAGTCGACCCCGGCCAGCTCGTGCTGCGCCGGAACCAGCTCATAGGTGTGCTCCAGCCACTCCGCCAGCGCGGGCGCCGGCAGCTCGAACAGGGCCGCCATGTCGCCGGAGGCAAGCTGGAGCCAGGCGGTCGCCCGGGCCTGCGGCTTCGAAGGCCACATCCGGACGTCGCCGAGTCCGCTCAGCGCGTACAGACCCTGCTGAAGGACGTCCCGCCCGATGCGCCACGAGGCCCGCGGCCCGCCTTCGACGAGGAACTCCACGGCCACGACCCAAGGGGACCGCGGGTCGAACCGGAACTCCGCTCTGACGGCCTGCCGGGTCGCCACGTCCAGCACGCGCTCGATGTCCAGCGCCAGCTCGTGACAGTCGTGCGATGCCGCTCGACGGGTCCGTACCCCTGGGTGCTTGCCGCTCATGACGCGTGGATCCTTCGCTGTGGGGGAGGGTGACCCCACCTACTGTCGCCGTCCCGGGTGCGTCGTACATAGGTAACTTGACGGTTCTCGTGCACCCGACCGCTGAGTCGGTCCGTGGCGGCCGTCCGTCAAAAGGACGTCCACCCGCTCTCCCGGCGGCCTTCTCCGGCCCCGTGCCGGGGACCGGTGCCGGTGATCGTCTTGCTCGGAGGAACCAGCCGTGAACCGCACTCCCGTCGTCTTCCTCCATGGCGCGTGGCTGCACGCGCTGTCCTTCGAGTCGTGGGCGGACCGCTTCGCCGGCAGAGGGTTCCTCGCCGTCGCCCCCGGATGGCCGGGCGAGGCGGCCACCGTCCGCGCGACGCGGGCGCTTCCCGAGGCACTCGGCGGCCTCGGTCCGGACACCCTGACGGACCACTACGGCGGGATCGTGCGGGCCTTCGACACCCCGCCGGTGATCGTCGGACACTCGGTCGGCGGCCTCATCGCCCAGCACCTCCTCGCCGTCGGATGGGGCCGGGCCGCGGTGTCGATCGCGCCCGCGCCGATCAACGACGTCCCGCTGCCCCACTGCCCGGCCCGGCCGTGGACGCCGGACCACGCGGACCCCGGGGACCGGCTGGTGTCCCTGTCCCCCGAACGGTTCCGCGCGGTGTTCGCCGACACCGCGCCGGCGGAGGAGTCCGGCCGGATCTTCGAGCGTTACGCGATGCCCGCACCACGCCGGCTGCTCGCCGACCTCGGGTGCGCTGGCGTCGACGTCGCCCGGGCCGGCCGCGGCCCGCTCCTGTTCATCTCCGGGCGGGAGGACCGGCTGGTACCCGGCGCCGTCACCCGTGCCGTCTCGGCCGGCTCGGCGGCCAGGACGTCCGCGCGTTCGGCCGGAGACCGACACCGCACCTGCGCGGCGCGGTCACCCGCCGTCCCGGCCGGTCCCTCACACGCTCTGCTCGTCGCGGAGCTTGCCCAGCGCGTCACGGAGCGCGGCCCGCGAGCTGATGCCCAGTTTGGGGAAGACCCGGTAGAGGTGGGAGCTGACCGTGCGCGGCGACAGGTGCATCCGCTGGCCGATCTCCTTGTTGGTCAGGCCGCCGGCGGCGAGGTCGGCGATCCGGCGTTCCTGCCAGGTCAACGCGGCGAGGTGGGCGGTGGACGCCTGGGCGGGGGTGCCGGTGGTCCTGAGTTCGGCACGGGCCCGTTCGGTCCACGTGGTGGCGCCGAGGCGTTCGAACGCCTCCGCCGCCAGGGTCAGGGGCGGACGCGCGGCCTTGCGCCCCTGGGTGTGGCGCAGCCGGATGCCGTGGGCGAGACGGATCCGGGCCAGCTCGAAGGGGAAGCGGGTCCCGGCGGGGTGGTTCTCGACCCGGTCGTAGCACCGGTCGGCCTCGGCGGGGTCGGTGGCGGTCATGGCGAGGGCGCCGTAGGTGACGAGGGCGAGGCGGGGGGAGATCTCGGGGAGTCCCGCCTGCTGGGCGGCCAGGGCGTGACCGCGTGCCTGCTCGGAGCGGCCGGTGTGCAGGGCGGCCTCGACGAGGTCGAGCAGGGTGCGGGACGCCTGGTGGGCGTAGGGCTCGAAGGCGCTGGGCGGTGTGATGCCGATCGCGTGGAGGTAGGCGGCTTCGTAGTCGCCCTCGCTGAGGGCCGCGGCGGTGCCGATGGCGTCGGCGATCTGGGTGAGGAAGCCGATGCCCCGGGGACGGGCCCAGGCGTCGACGGAGGCTTGCAGTTCCCGTGCCCGTTCGACCTCGCCGCGCATCGCCGCGAGCAGACCGAGATACGCCTTGCTGTGGTGGGCGAACAACGTGTGCTGATGGGATGTCATCAGCTCCAGCCCGCGCCGTCCGGTGCGGTCCGCCTCGTCCCACTCACCGACGGCGATCTGGTCCAGCATGATCAGGTGCAGCATGGTCATGCCGGAGACCAGGGCCCCGGTCTCCAGTTCGCGGTCCACGATGCGCTGGAGATGCGGCCGGTACTGACTGAGCGTGTCCACGTGGTAGGCGGCGACCGACAGCCTGCTGATGTCCCAGGGGTCCAGCGCGCCGAGGTCGGCGAAGGCCCGCTCCACCCGCTCGTGCACACCCGCTCCCCGACGCACCACATCGCCCCAGGCGTCCTGGTAGATGCGCGAGTGCGGGGACACCAGGTCGCCGAGCGAGTCGATGAGCCCATGCGCCCGCTCCCAGGACGTCGCGTCGCCGGCGTACTGGTTGATGGCCAGCAGCAGGTTCACCAGCCGGGTGAGGACCTCGTTCGGCCCCCCGCCGTCACGGAGGCTCTCGATGGCCGCCAGCACCTGGTGCTGGGAGGACCGGACGTCTCCGTCCTCGTAGAGCGCCACGTAGGCCGACGCCACCACCGAGGCGGGGGAGTCGGTCCTTCCCGCCGTCGAGTCGGCGCCGATCAGCTGCTGGGCCTGGTCGAGCCGGCCGGCGTGCCCGGCGATGAACGCAGCGTCGCCGAGTCTGCGGGACCGCTCCTCGTGGCTCTCGCTCAGCTCCGCGGCCCGGGTCAGCCAGGCGACGGCGGTCTGCGCGCCGCCCCGCCGGGTGGCCGATTCCGCCGCCGCCTCCAGCGCGGCGGCGACCTCGTCGTCCGGGTCGACCGTCGAGGCCCCGAGGTGGTACGCCCGCCGTTCCACGTCGTCGCGGTGCACCCGCGCGAGGGACGCGTGCGCCGCGCGCCGCTCGTTCGGGGTGGCGATCTGCACGGCGGTCGACCGGACCAGGGGGTGCCGGAACACGAAGTCGCCGTTGAGCGGGTCGATGTCCAGCAGACCGCAGGCGGCGGCCTCGTCGGCGTCCTTCATCCGGTAGCGCGCGCCACGGACGGCGCCGGCCGTCGTGCCCGCCGCCACACCGTCCAGGGCGCCGCGCAGCAGCTCCGCGCGTACGGCCTCCCCCAGGCCCTCGATACGAGCGCCGTAGACGTGCTGGAGCCGCAGGGGCAGCGCGACCCCGTTGTAGCCGAACGACTCCCCGGAGCCGCGGGCCGAGCGGTTGCCGCGCACATAGGGCGGCAGTTCCAGCAGGGCCAGCGGGTTGCCCTGGGCCTCGTCCAGGACGAGACGGCGGATCCGGGGGTCCAGGCCGGGGTGGTGCATGTCGAGGAGTTGCTCGGAGGCCTTCTCGGACAGGGTGGTCACCGGCAGGTGCGGCAGCGCGGCCGTGTCGAAGCCGGAGGCGAGGTCAGAGCGCAGGCCGACGGCGAGCTTCACCGAGCTGCCGGTGAGCCGGCGGCCCACGAATCCGCACACCTCGATGCTGGAGGCGTCCAGCCACTGGCCGTCGTCCAGCACCAGCAGGAGGGGCTTCTGCGACGCCGCGAGGGAGAGCAGGTCGAGGACGGCGATGCCGAGGGTCATGACGGACGGAGGTGTTCCCTCGCTCCTGCCGAAGACGACGTCGAAGACGCCTCGGTGGGTGTCGTCGAGCCGGTCGATGTAGGAGAGCAGCGGGTACAGGAACTGGTGCAGGCCGGCGAAGGGCAGCTCGGACTCGGCCTCGACCCCGGCGGCCCGGATCACCCGGTGCTTCTCGTGCGCCGCGAGGTCGGCGACGTGGTCCAGCAGGGCGCTCTTGCCGACACCCGTGTCGCCCCTCAGGACGAGGGACCGGCCCTCGGAGGCGGCCACGAACGCGGACAGCACCTCCTGCTCGTGTTCGCGTCCGACTATCGCTGCGAGTATCGGTTCCACCGTCCCCCACTCCCTTCCCCGCTGACCTCACACCCGGTGCGGACCGGCACACCTGTGCGCACGGGTGTGCCGGGCGCAGTGCGAGGCTACGCCGCCGTGTCCGCTCCGTCGCGGCGACGGCCGCCGTGGCCGTCCGTCTCCGGATCCGGGCCGGCGGCGCGTGCGATCCGCTCGCGGACGGCGGCCGGGTCGGTGGCGTCCGTGCCACCCGCCCCACCCCACCCGCACAGCAGCCTAGATGCCCCCGGGGGTTTCCGTCACGCGGTATGGCCGAAATGTTTCTTGTGTTCCTGAAAGACATCCGCCCGGCATGCTGTGCTGGATCCGGAGCACATGGCCCGGATCCAGCGGCTTGCTCACCGCGGCCGGCCGTGCGTCACGCCCCGTTCCCGTCCGCGGGTGGTGAGTCTCACGTGAACTCGTGCCGCCGGGGCATACGTCCACTCAACGGAATGAAACGATCACGCGGGAAGAAACTGAGGCAGCGATGAAGGACGGCGCGACGGTGTGGCTCCCGTACCGGAGGAACCGGATTCCGGGCCTGCCCGAAGGGCTCTCCTACGGGTACTGGGACGGAACGGGTCCGCTGCCCGGGGACCCGGCCGAGGTCCGCTTCCTCGTCGGCCCGCCGGTGCCCGGCGCCGAACACCTCCTGGGTCACGTCCTGCCGGGGATGCGCAACCTGGAGATGCTCCAACTGCTCGGCTCCGGCTACGACCACGTGATGCCGTTGCTTCACACGATGCCGGCCGGCACCCGGCTGGCCACCGGCTGCGAGGTGCGCCGCGTGGCCACCGCCGAACGCGCGGTCACGCTGCTGCGGGCCCTGTGCCGGGGACTCGACCGGTGCGCGGGCCACCCGTCCCCGGAGGAGTGGCGGCCACAGCCGTACACCACCCTGGTCGGCAAGCGCGTCCTGGTCATCGGCTACGGCGCCGTCGGCGCGGACGTCGCCGCCCGGCTCGGCGCGTTCCGCTGTGAGACGGTCGTGGTGGCCCGCACGGCCCGCACCACCCCGGCGGGGCGGGTGTACGGGGCGCAGGACCTGCCCGTGCTGCTGCCCACGGCGGACGCGGTCGTGGTGTGTGCGTCGCTCACCGGCCTGCCGGGCGGCATGTGGGGGGCGAACACGCTGGAGCTGCTGAAGGACGGTGCGCTGCTGGTGCACGTCGCCCCGGACGACCCGATGGACACGCAGGCGCTCGTACGGCAGGTGCGGGCGGGGCGGCTGCGCGTCGCACTCGACGCCACCGACCCGTGGCAACTGCCACCCGGTCATCCCCTGCGGCAGCTGCCCGGTGCCCTGATCACTCCCGATGCCGGGTTCGGCGACGCCTTCTCCCCGGCGAGCACGGACTTCCTGCGCCGCCAGCTGCACCGCTACGCACGGGGCGAGCAACTCGACAACGTCGTCCTGACCAACACCCGCCCCCGGACCGGCGAACGGGCTGCCTAGACACGGACGACACGGGGACAAGGCCCGGCAGCCTCGGCACAGCGGACGGGCCGGTATCCACACGCGGCACACGTGTGTATTTCGCCAGTATGTGAGACGGCCCTGCCCGAATGAACGGTCGGGTGTGTCCGGCTCGTTCCAGTGACGTCAGGGTGTGTCCCTGTGCGTCCCGCGTGTTCGGGCACGGATGGCCGACGGGACGCTCCGTATGTGTGCAGTGAGGTTGTGATCAGCGTGGCGAGTGTCAATTTCCGGCCGGAGGACCTGGCGGACCTGCGTGAGTCCGTGCGCGGGCCCGTCCTGGAGCCGGGAGCCGAGGGGTACGAGGAGGAGTGCGCCACGTTCAACCTGATCTGCGCCCTCCGTCCGGCCGTGGTGGTCGGGGCGACCGACGCCTCCGACGTGCGTGCCGCCGTCCGGTTCGCCGTGCGGCACGGCCTGCCCGTCGCGGTGAAGTCCGCGGCCCACCAGGTGGTCTCGTCGGCCGAGGGCGGCCTGCTGATCTCGACGCGGCGGATGCGGGGCATCGTCGTCGACGCGCCGGAACGCCTCGTGCGGGTCGAGGCGGGTGTCCGGTGGAACGACGTGCTGCCGCGCACCGCCGAGTTCGGCCTGGCCCCCCTCGTGGGCTCCGCCCCCGGCGTCGGCGTCGTCGGCTACACCCTGGGCGGCGGCCAGAGCCCGCTGCTGGGGCGGAGCCTGGGTTACGCGGCCGACCACGTCCGCCGGCTGACCATGGTCACCGCGGACGGAGAACTGCGCGAGGTGACCCCGCGCACCGAACCCGACCTGTTCTGGGCCGTGCTCGGCGGCAAGGGCAACTTCGGTGTGGTGACCGAGATCGAGTTCGAGGTGTTCCCGGTCTCCCGCTTCTACGGCGGCTGCGTCTACTTCCCCGGCGAGCACCTGGCCGAGGTGCTCAGCGCCTGGCGCGCCTGGCTGCCCACGGTCGGGGAGGACATGACCTCCTCCGTGGCCGTCCAGCGACTGCCCGACCTCCCGGTGCTGCCCGAGCCGCTCCGCGGCGCCTTCGTCGTCAGCCTGCGGATCGGCTACCTGGGATCGGCCGCCGACGGCGCCGACCTGATCGCGCCGCTGCGCGCGGCGGCACCGGCGCTGATCGATCTGGTGGGGGAGAAGCCGTTCTCCGCCATCGGGGAGATCCACATGGACCCGGTCGACCCGATGCCCTACTGCGACCGCAGTGCCTGCCTCACGGAGTTCTCCGAGGAGACGGAACGGGCGCTGGTGGAACTGGTCGGCCCGGAGTCCGGGTGCACGCTGGCGAACGTCGAGATCCGGGCCCTCGGCGGTGCCTTCGACCGGGAGCCGGCCGTCCCCAACGCGGTGTCCAGCCGTGGCCTCCCGTACGTCGTCTTCGGTTTCGCGGTGGGGGCGCCGGGCCAGGAGGAGGCGCTGCGGGCCGGCCTCGCGAAGGTGGTCGACGGGCTGAGCCCCTGGGCGGCGGGGCGCAACATGGTGAACTTCCTCTCCCCGGACGAGGCGACCGACGCCGAGGGAGTGCGCGAGGTGTACGGGCCGGAGCGGTTCGAGCGGCTCACCGCGGTGAAGAAGCAGTACGACCCGACCAACGTCTTCCGCTTCAACCACAACGTCCTGCCCGCCTGATCCGGGCGGTGACGGAGCGTTCCCCCCGGTGGAGGTGGTGCGCCTGCACCCGGGGGTCGCTCCGCGGCGAGGCGGCGGGTTCGGCGGCCGAGACGACACCGCCGTTGCCGAACGGAGCCGTGCCCGGCCGGGTGAACCGGCGGACCCCTCGCATACGTGTGGAAGACGATCCGGACACGTGTACAACGCACCTGTCCCCGCGCCTACCCGGGAAGCAGAACCCATGTCCTCTCCGCAGCCGACACCCGCCCTCCTCACCCGGCAGGTGGAGGAACTCCTCCAGCACGACGGCCCGTTGCCCATCGTCGCCGCGGGCGACCCGGTGCTGCGCCGGATCGCCGAACCGTACGACGGCCAGCTCGACGACGCGCTGCTCGACCGGTTCGTGGCCGCGCTGCGCGAGACGATGCACGCGGCTCCGGGCGTCGGACTGGCCGCGCCCCAGGTCGGCGTCCCGCTGAGCATCGCCGTGATCGAGGACAAGGCGCGCGGGCGGAAGGAGGCGCTTCAGGCGCGGGACCGGGCTCCGCTGCCCTTCCGGGTGCTGGTCAACCCCGTGTACGAGCCCGAGGGTGAGGCCAGGGCCGCCTTCTTCGAGGGATGCTTGAGCGTGCCGGGCTGGCAGGCGGTGACGGCCCGGTACGCCCGGGTGCGGCTGCGCGGGCAGGACGAGCGCGGCCAGGCCGTCGACGAGGTGTTCACAGGCTGGGCCGCCCGTATCGTGCAGCACGAGACCGACCACCTGAACGGCACGCTCTACCTGGACGTGGCCGAACCGCGGTCGCTGTCGACCGATCAGGCGGTCGCGGCGCACTGGTCGCAGCCCACTGCCGAGACGGCCGCCGAGGTGCTGGGGTTCGAGCTGCCGTGACCGCCCGTCGGGGTCCCGGACACACCCGGCGCCCCGCCGTCACGTGACTGACGCGCGGCGCTCGCCCCCACGGGCAGGCCGCGGTCGGCCGACGAGTCCGGCAGCCGGCCCCGGCGCTGGTGGGGCTGCTCCTGCCCCGGGCCGCAGTGCGGGCGCCGGGGCGGGCGGAAGACGGCGGTCCGGGACCCGCGTGCCGGGATTCCCCTGGCCCTGTTGACCCCCTGCCCCGGCGACGATTTCCACTGAGCCCCGATCAGCACCGTGGCCGACATCCCAGCGCACCGGCCCCCGAACCGCTCGCCCGGGGAGGAGAACTCCGCCGGCGTCGGCCCGGGAGGCCGTATGCCTTTCGGAGAGGTCAGAGCACCGCGTTGTCGGCGGCACCCGGGAAGTCCGTGCTGAAGGCCAGCTCGCGGCCGGCCTCGAACTCGGCCCGCAGTTGGTCGAGCTTCACGCCGATGCGCCGCTGGGCGTCGCTGCCCAGGACGACCCAGTGGGCCGGCTGCGGCGCGTTGACGGACTCGTAGACCGCCTCGGCGGCGCGCTCCGGGTCACCGGGGAACATCTCCGGCGTGAGGCTGCCCATCATCGCGCGGAAGGCGCCGGCCGTGGCGGCGTAGTCCTCGATAGCCTCGCCGGACACCTTCGTCCGGTTCTCGATGCCGGTGCGGAACGAACCCGGCTGGATGATCATCGCGTGCAGGCCGATGGGCTCGATCTCCTGCCACAGGGCCTCCGTGAAACCCTCCAGCGCGAACTTGCTCGCGGAGTAGTAGCCGTTGGCGGGCAGGCTCGCCAGGCCGTCCATGGAGGAGACGTTGACGACGGTGCCGTTGCGCCGGCTGCGCATCCCGGGCAGGACCGCCCGGGTGAGGGCGACCGCGCCGAAGAAGTTGACCTCGAACAGCCGGCGGTAGTCGCTCTCCTCCTGCTCCTCAAGGGCGCCGACGAAGTCGATGGCGGCGTTGTTGACGAGGACGTCGATGCCGCCGAAGCGCTCCTCGGCGGCACGTACCGCGGCTTCGCGGTCGGCGGGTTCGGTGACGTCGAGTTTGACCGCCAGCGCGGTCTCCGGATAGCGCGCGGCCAGTTCGGTGGTGGCGCGCGTCGAGCTGGCGGTCGCCACCACCTGGTCGCCGTGGGCCAGCACGTGTTCGGCCAGGGCCTTGCCGAGGCCGCTGGACGCCCCGGTGATGAGCCAGGTCTTGCGAGACATGAGGTGATCTCCTTGGTTCCGTCTGAGCAGGGTGTCGGGGGGAGGTAGGGAAGGGAGAGGAGCGGAGGGGTAGGGGGAAGGGGTCCGGGACGACGGGTGCGCGTCCCGTGCGGTGTGCCTACTCCCCGGCCGGGAAGTCCGCCGCGCGGCTGGCCGCGGCCCACTTCCGGGTCTCCGCGGCGCGGGCCTCACCCGCTTCCAGGGCCATGGTCACGGCCTGGGCGCCGAGCAGGAGCCGGCGCGGCGGGTCGTCATCGCGTACGACGTCGATGAGGACCTGGGCGGCACGGACCGGGTCGCCGGGCTGGTTGCCGCTGTTCTTTGCCCGGTACCTGTTCATGGCGCCGACCGTCTCCTCGTAGTCGGGCCCCACGGCGTGCAGTTCCATCGACGAGCCCTGCCAGTCCGTGCGGAAGGCGCCCGGTTCCACGATGACGACCTTCACCCCGAACGGGGCGACCTCGCCCGCCAGGACCTCGGAGAAGCCCTCCACGGCGAACTTGGCGCTCTGGTAGGCGCCCATGCCCGGGGTGCCGCCGACCCGGCCGCCCAGCGAGGAGAACTGCACGAACGTGCCCGAGCGCTGTGCGCGCAGCACCGGAAGGGCGGCCCGGGTGACGTTGACGACCCCGAAGAAGTTCGCCTCGAACTGGGCGCGGAAGTCGTCCTCCGCCATCTCCTCGATGGGGGCGCTGTTGGCGTACCCGGCGTTGTTCACCACCACGTCCAGACCGCCGAAGGCGTCGACGGCCGTCCGCACCGCGTCCCGGGCGGCGACGGTGTCGGTGACGTCGAGGGCCACCGCGCGCACCTGGTCGCCGTAGCGGGAGACCAGGTCCGCGAGCTGCTCCGGACGTCGCGCCGTCGCCACCAGCCGGTCACCGGCCGCCAGAACCGCTTCCGCCAGTGCGCGTCCGAACCCTCGGGACGCGCCCGTGATCAGCCATGTGCTCACCATGTGTGTCCTCTATCCGTTTGATCGGCAAATGAGATGGCTCAAATGAGATGACTCTGTGCGAGTAAGGCATCCCGAGCAAGGCACGCAGGACCGCACAAGACGCCTGCACACGGGGCGTCTCGCCCGACATACGTATCAACGGGACGTTTCTCAGTCTCGTCCCGCGGCCCGCCGACGGGCGACCGTCGTTTGACTGCCGGTCCCGGCGGCATGGGCGGTCCCCGGTTCACCTAAGTCACGGGCGCGGTCGCCGTCCGGCGGGGCGGAGCTCCGGCGCGAGAAAACACAAATGCCCGGGCCTACGCCATCGAAGGCGCCGGCCCGGGCACGGGGCGGTTTCCGCTACGCGGGGACCACCCGGTAGCTCAGCATCGGACGGGGCAGGTCGGTCTGGGCCAGCGAGCCGCTGCGCCACGCCGTGGCGCTGCCGCAGTCGGCCGAGGAGTACAGCTCGACGGACGCCGAGCCGTTGGCGATCTGGATCGACCGCGCCGCCTGGGACAGCGTGTGGCACGTTCCGAGGTCGCCGAGGTCGACCTTCGTCACCGATCCCGTCCCGGTGGTGCCCGAGTAGAGGTAGGCGCCCTCCTGGAGCGGAGGCCAGCCGGCGGCGTTCGCGGCCCCGGCACCGAGGCCGATGAGGGCCGCCGCCATGGCCGCGGCAGCGGCAGTGCTACGAAGCTGCACCTGCATCCTGGTGGTGGACATGCAATCCGCCCTTTCGTCGTGCGCCGCAGCCGGTAGCGGCAACGGCGCTCCCATTCGGTCGAAACGCGGCCGACCGAGCAGATCCTTGCATATTCAAACATGTACAGGGGAGTGCAGATCCGGTCACCCGCACATGTGTGTCCGGCCACAGGGCCCGCTCCGGGGAGGCGGGAACGAGCGCGGTGGCGGCGGCGTTGGTGGCACCCGGCCCGGAGAGGTAGACGCATTTGCCGCCGTACCCGGAGATGCCGCCGCTCGGACCGCCGACGGGCAGCCGCCACACCTTGCCCGGGACCACCGGACCGCAGGTCCACGGACACAGCACCGCGCCCACCGCGGAGGAGGAACGGGCCGACTCCCGAACACGCACGGCCCTGCACGGGGTTCGCACTGGTAGCCTGCCCGCAGCGGGCGGCCCCGGGTGCCGAACGAACACTTGACGAGCGGCAGTTGCCCACCGCAGCCATGAACACATGTCTCCCGATGAACGGGAGCCGGCGCTTCTGCTCGACGGCCCCGGGTGATGCCGCACCGCCGTCTGCCACGCCTGCTCACCGGAGAGAAGAACCGTGACACCTCTCGACGAAGCCCCTCTCGACGTCCTGGACGCCTACCGGACCTGCGAGTTCGCCACCCTCGGACGCGACGGCACCCCGGCCGCCTGGCCGACGGCCGTACGCCGGAACGACAACGGCACCCTGTTGCTGACCACCTCACTCGCCTTCGCGCAGAAGGCACTGAACATCCGCCGCGACGGACGCGTCGGCCTGCTCTTCTCCGACCCCACGGGCAGCGGTCTCACCGACGCGCCGCAGATCTTCGTGGGCGGCAGGGCGGAATGCCCCGACGAGATCATGACGGGCCCCGACGGAGCCGAGGACTACTGGCGGATGCTCTTCGAACGGCAGCCGCACAGCCGGTCGTACGTCTCCGCCCCCGCGCGGTGGACAATGGACTGGTACTACCTGCGCCTGCTCATCACGGTGACGCCCGAACAGGTCGTCGTCAGGCCGCCGTTCACCGCGCCCGGGCCGCGGGAGAGCCGGCCGGACGCCGGCCCGAGCCCGCTGCCGGGCGCCGAGCAGCTGTCCCGGTACGCCGACGCGGTGCTGGCGGCCCGCGACGCGTCCGGAGCACCCGTCCTCGCCCGTACCCGGCCGGCGCCCGCCGACGGCGGCTACGTCATGGATGTGCCCGCCGACTGCGGCGCGGTCCCCGGACCCGCCTCGCTGCTGGTGCACCGCCACGACGAGTCGATGAACAACATGCACAACGCGCTGGTCCGCGGCCGGCTGGAGACGGCCGGCGACCGACTGCTGCTGGTTCCGCAGAAGGTCGTGGAACCGATGGGCTCCGGGCGCGCCGCTGACGCCCTGGGCGTGCTGCGCCGTACGAAGCGGGCCACCGAGCGCTATCTCGAACGGCGCGCGCTGCCCCGGCCCAAGGTGCGCTGGGACGAGTTCCGGGCCCTGGCCGCTGCCGCTCGCCGGGGCAACAGCGACTGAGACCTGTTCGCTCCGAGCGCGGCGCCTTCGCGGGCGGCGCGGCTCAGGGCGGCAACGGGCGCCGCAGCCCGACCGGCACGGCTTCCGCGAGGGGCAGCACCCCGGCTCAGCCGAGGGAGAGGCCCCGCACCAGCAGGTCGAGCAGCGCGCACACGAACAGGGCGATGCCGATGAAGCCGTTCACCTGGAAGAAAGCGCGCTTGAGGCGGGACAGGTCGTGCGGGCGGACCAGGGTGTGCTCATAGCCGAAGGCCCCGGCCACGATCAGCAGCCCCAGCCACAGCAGCGGGCCGCCGTGGGTGGCGAGGGCGAACCAGACGAACAGGGCCGTCGTGATGGTGTGGCAGGCCCGCGCCCCCCAGACGGCGGCCGGGACGCCGAATCGCGCCGGCACCGACTTCACACCGATCGCGCGGTCGGTGTCGACGTCCTGGCAGGCGTAGACGAGATCGAAGCCGCCGATCCACACACCCACCGCGCCGCCGAGGATCACCGCGTCCCAGCTCCAGGCACCGGTCACGGCCAGCCAGGCTCCGATCGGCCCCATCGACTGGGCCAGGGCGAGGAAGGCCTGCGGGAAGTTCGTGAAGCGCTTGGCGTAGGGGTAGACCACCATCGGCACCACGGCGACGGGTGCCAGCGCCAGGCACAGGGGGTTCAACAGGGCCGCGGCAGCGAGGAAGACCACGGCGGCGATCAGCGCGCCGGTCCGCGCGTTGCGCACGGACACGGCGCCGGTCACCAGCTCACGGCCGGCGGTGCGCGGGTTGCGGGCGTCGATCTCCCGGTCGATGATCCGGTTCGCGGCCATCGCGAAGGTGCGCAGGGCCACCATCGCCACGGTCACCAGCAGCAGGGTCACCCACCGGACGGCGCGGTCCCGCTCGTACATGGCGGTGAGGGCGGCGATGTACGCGAAGGGCAGCGCGAACACGGAGTGCTCGATCATCACCAGGCGCAGGAACGCCCGGGTGCGCCCCGGGCCCGGGGCCGCCATGGAAGCTGTGCTCACCCGTTCATACTCCTTGCTCCACCGTAGGTCGCAAGGTGGCGACAGGTGTGAGGGTCGCATCGGTATGTCTGTGGCCGCTCATACTAGCCATGTGTGCCCGGGGCACACACCCACCGCCGGCCACCCTCACGCGGACGGCGCGGCCGGTCCGTCGAGCAGTTCCCGCAGGAACCCGTCCCAGTTCAGGCCCGCCAGCTCCGCCTCGGCCGAGGCGACCCGGTACGTGGCCTCCAGCCACTCGGCCAGCGCCGACGTGGGGACCTCGAACAGCGCCTCCACCTCCTCGGACTCCAGCAGCAGCCAGGACGACGGCTGATCCCCGGGCAGCGTCGGCCACATCCGCACATCGCCGGACCCGCTCATCGCGGTCAGACCGTGGTGCAGCAGCTCACGGCCGATCCGCCAGACGAGACCCGGCCCGCGCTCCGCCAGGAACTCGACCGTGATCAACGCCGGCATCTCCGGATCGAAGCTGAACTCGGCCTGAAGGGGCAGCCGGGTGAACTCATCGAGCATCTGGTCGAGGTCCACGACCAGTGAAGGGACGAGCTCGGGCGCCGAACGCGCCCGGGGCGGTGACTGATCACGGTGCATGACGGGAGTTCCCCTCCGTGGGACGAAGCCTGCGTGCTCCTACTCTTCGCCCGGAAGGCAACCCGCACATCTGTCAGTTGACGGTCGGCGAGAGGGGGCCGGCGGCGGGCGTCGGAGTGTGCCGGACGGGCCGCGGCGGACATGACGTAAGTCAGCGTGGCGTCCCCGCGCCCCGGGGCCCGCACCACGGCCGCACCCGGCCCGGCACCGCCGCTCACGGTCCCGACCGTGCGCCCTGACGACGGCGTGGCCACCGGGGACCGTACCTCGCGGCAGGCGCCGTCGACGTCCATCGGACGGACGGTCACTTCGGTCCCTGTCCGGGCCCGGTGACATGCCCCGTACTCCGCGGGGGCCGGACCGGTCGAACCATCCGGGGCCTTCGGACCGTACACCTCATGTAGGAGAACCGGCGCGGTGCCGCACCGCGCCGGTCCGCTCGGACCGAGGTTTGGAGTTCGTCGATGAAGGCCTTCCGCTACGTGGCCCAGGGCACGCCCCTACGGTTGATGGACGTGCCGGACCCGGTGCCGGACGCCGGCTGGGTGGTGGTGGACGTCGAGGCCGCCGGTCTGTGCCACTCCGACGTCCACGCCCTCGACGGCACGATCGAGCTGAGCAGGCGCCCGCCCTTCACCCTCGGCCACGAGGTCGCGGGCACCGTGTCCGCCCTCGGCGAGGGCGTGCGGGAGTACGAGGTGGGCGACCGCGTCGCCGTCGCGATCATCGCGCACCCCGAGGTCCAGGCCCACTACGCGCCGGGCATCGGTGTCGACGGCGGCTACGCCGAGCGCCTGGTGGCCCACGCCTCCACCCTCGTCCGCATACCCGACGGCGTCTCCACGGTCCACGCGGCCGTCGCCACGGACTCGGTCGTCACCGCCTACCACGCCGTCCGCACCGAGGCCCGCGCCAGACCGGGGGAGGTGATCGCCGTCGTCGGACTGGGGGGCCTCGGCCTGAACGGGGTCCGAACCGGAGTGCTCGCGGGAGCCACGGTCTACGGTGTGGACATCAACCCGGACACCTTCGACGCGGCCCGCGCCGCGGGGGCGAGCGACTGCTTCACCGACGTCGCCGCACTCGCCGACCTGCGGCCCGACGCCGTCGTCGACTTCGCGGGCGTGGGGTCCACGACGTCCGCCGCGGTCGACGTCGTACGCCGCCGCGGCCGGGTGGTCGTCGTGGGGCTCGGCACGAGGACCACGGGCTTCTCCACCGGCAACCTGGTCCGCAAGAGCGTGGAACTGCGCGGCTCGTACGGCGCGAGCAAGGACGAGTACCGGCAGGTGCTCGACTTCATCGCCCAGGGCCGCATCGAACCGGTCGTCGAGGAGATCCCGTTCGCCGACCTGGGCGAAGGCCTGGACCGCATCCGTCGCGGCGCGGTCCGGGGCCGTCTGGCCGTCCGACCGGGCAAGTGACCCCCGATGCCCTGCCCCCCGACCACAGCACCGCGAGCGGGAAGGACAGCCGCATGACCCGGACCAACGCCCAGTACCGCCTCGTGGCACGCCCCGTCGGCCTGCCCGCGACCTCCGACTTCCGGTACGCCGAGGAACCGGCCCCGCGGCCGGGCGAGGGGGAGTTCCTCGTACAGGTCGACTACCAGGTCATGCGCGCGGCCGGCATCGGCCGCGTCGTCGAGTCCCGGCACCCCGCACACCCGGTGGGCGAGGTGGTGAGCGGTACCTTCGGCGTCCAGCGGTACGCGCTCAGCGACGGCAAGGACGTCGCCCCGGTCGACCTGTCCCTGGGCGAGGCGCCGGTCCACCTCGGCGCGCTCGGTTACAGCGGACTGACCGCGTACTTCGGTCTGCTCGGCATCGGCCGGCCCGAGCCCGGCCAGACGGTGGTCGTCTCCGCGGCGGCCGGTTCCGTCGGCGCGCTGACCGGGCAGATCGCCCGGATCAAGGGGTGCCGCGCGATCGGTGTCGCGGGGGTCCCGACAAGTGCCGCTTCCTGGTGGAGGAACTCGGCTTCGACGGGGCCGTGGACTACAAGGCCGGGAACGTGCGGGCACAGGTGAGGGACCTCGCGCCGGACGGCGTGGACGTGTTCTTCGACAACGTCGGCGGCGACATCCTCGACGACGTCCTCACCACGCTCGCCCACGGCGCCCGGGTGGTCATCAGCGGTGCCGTTTCGCAGTACAACTCCGAGCGGGGTTTCCGGGGACCGGCGAACTACATGCAACTGCTCGTCAACCGGGCCTCCATGACGGGCTTCGTCATCTTCGACTACGCGGCGCGCTACGGCGAGGCCCGCGCCGAACTCGCCGACTGGCTGCGCTCCGGGCGGCTGAGGGAACGCACCCATGTGATCACCGGTGGCGTCGAGCGGTTCCCCCAGGCACTGCTCGGGCTCTTCACGGGCGAGAACATCGGCAAGGCGGTCCTGGCCCTGTGAGCCCGGTCGTCGCCACCGGAGGGTGAGCGCGGCCGAAGGGCCGCGCGGTGCCGCCGACGCGTCCGGCCACCGGGGGCCGGGGCGGCTGCGGCGAGACCGCCCCTCGGTGGCGACGACCACGTGTTCCGGACGCGGGCCGTGCCTTCAGCGGGCCGGGGCCGTGCCGGAATCCGGCGCGGGCGCCGGGTCGATCCGGATCGTCGCGGCCCGCGCCTGCGGACTCGCGACGAGGGCGTCGGCGAGCGGGCCGTACTTGGCGCGGAAGGCGGCGTCGAGCCCGGCGGACAGATCCAGGTCACGGGTGTGGAGGAGGACGTCCCGGGTGACGCCGGCCACCTGGATCCGTCCGTGGCCGCGGTCCCGCGCCGCCTGGTACCAGCGGGAGCGGACTCCCCGGTAGGCGCGGACGTACAGTTCGCCGTCGACGACCACCATGCCGATCTCCACGCCGTCGTGGCCGTCGTCCCCGGCGGTCAGGGTGAGGGCGTAGGTCTCGGCGAGCAGGGCCTGGTCCTCGGCTGTCCAAGCGGTCATCGGGTCACATCCTCGGTCCGGTCGGTGCTGGGCTCCGCGGCGGTCCAGGAGGCGAGGATGCGCAGGGCGTCGTGGGAGGGGCTGCCGGGTTCGGCGGTCAGCGCCATCAGGCGTTGCCCGGAGCCGTCGGGGCTGGCCCAGGTGTCGCAGTCCAGGGTGAGGTCGCCGACCAGCGGGTGCCGGTAGCGCTTGGTGCCGTAGCCGGCGGTGCTGACACGGTGCTCGGCCCACCAGGTGCAGAAGTCCGTGTCCCGGAGGGACAACTCGCCGACCAGGCGGGCGAGTTCGGGGTCGTCGGGGTCGGCCGCGGCTTCCATGCGCAGGGCGGCCACCGCGTCGCGGGCGTCGTGGTCCCAGTCGCGGTGCATGGCTCGGAGGGCCGGGTCGGTGAACAGCAGGCGGATGTGGTTGCGGCGGGCCGGGGGGAGGGCGGCGAAGTCGGTGTAGAGGGCCGTGGCGGCGGGGTTCCAGGCCAGGATGTCCAGGCGTTTGCCGAGGACGAGGGCGGGGGTGTGGGTGAGCTGGTCGAGCAGGCGGCGCATGGGCGGCCGTACGGGTTGGGCGGGCCGGCGCCGGCGCGGCCGGTCCTCGCTCCGCCCGGCGAGACCGTACAGATACCGCTTCTGGTCGTCGTCGAGGCGCAGCGCGCGGACCAGGGTGACCAGCACGGGGGCGGAGGCACGGACGCGGCCCTGCTCCAGGCGGGTGTAGTAGTCCACGCTGATCGCGGCGAGCTGGGCGACCTCCTCGCGGCGCAGCCCGGCGACCCTGCGGGCGGAGTCCGTCTCGGGCAGGCCGCACTCCTGCGGCGTCAGCTGCGCCCGACGGGCCCTGAGGAAGGCGCCGAGGTGGGAATGGGATGCCGAATTCATGTTCTCCAGTGTCACACCCCCACCTCGACGACGGCACATGTGTGAGGGGGCAGGATCTTTCCCGGGCAGGAACTTGTCTCTTCCGCCCGGGGTGGGGGGTGGCGGAGTGTGGAGGTGTGCCCGGCAGGGACGGCCCCCTACTTCGAGGGGG